>JBMNUM010000056.1:0-2588 GCA_050946275.1 Coriobacteriales bacterium | reverse complement strand
GGACGATATAATAAAAGCATACGGCGACAAATATTTTATTGAAGATGATGCGATGATATATAACAAAACCAACGACAGCAGCGACACGCAATCCCCTCGGCTGACTTTTATTTTAAAAAACGAAAAAGTGACGGCAATTGATTTCTTTTCAAGCAGTTACTTTTCGTAAAATTTATATTGGGGTATAAATTATGCTGTTCAGTAGTCCTGTTTTTCTATTTGCTTTTTTGCCGATTGTTTACCTAATAAATTTAAAATGCTCTGTTAAATTAAGCAATGCTGTTTTGCTTGTTGCAAGCCTGTTTTTTTATGCTTGGGGAGAGCCGGTATATATTTTTTTGCTGCTTTTCAGCGTGGCGGTGAATTATCTTCTTACCTTGTTTATGATAAAATCACATAAAAAGTCAGCTTTCGCTTTTAGCATTATTTTTAACCTTAGCCTGCTTATTGTTTTTAAATATGCCGGCTTTTTCGTGCAGGTATTAAATTCAGCGTTGGGTCTTAATTTGGCTGTACCTAACATTCGTCTGCCGCTTGGCATCTCGTTTTATACTTTTCAGATGCTGTCATATGTTATCGATTTATATAAAGGAACCGTAAACATTCAAAAAAGCTTTTTAAAGCTGCTTTTATATATATCCTTTTTCCCACAGCTTATTGCGGGACCGATAGTCAAATACAAGGATATTGCACCCCGCCTTACAAATCGTAAAGTAACGCTTTACTCAACAACCGAGGGAGTACGCCGCTTTATATGGGGGCTTTCAAAAAAAGTGCTGATAGCCAATGTTTTTGCATTGGCCGCCGACAAAATTTTTGCAATGACTAAAGGCGAGCTTAACATAACGATTGCCTGGATTGGCGCATTATCTTATGTAATTCAGATATACTATGATTTTTCGGGATATTCGGACATGGCAATTGGAATGGGCAAAATGTTTGGCTTTGATTTTCCGATAAATTTTAATTACCCATATATCTCGACAAGCATACATGATTTTTGGAAACGCTGGCACATTTCACTGTCAGCGTGGTTTAAAGAATATCTGTATTTCCCTCTCGGCGGCAACAGGAAAGGCAAATTTCGTACAGCACTTAACAGAATTATCGTATTTTTCTGCACCGGCCTTTGGCACGGCGCTAACTATACGTTTGTTATATGGGGTTTGTTCCACGGCTTTTTTCTTATGCTCGAAACATTTGGTGTTATCAAAAAGCCGCGCGCGAGGCTAAGACCTTTAGGTCATTTATATACAATGCTTGTTGTCACAATTGGGTTTGTTGTTTTTCGTGCCGACACGCTAACGCATGCCGGATATTTTTTGAAAAACATGATTGCGGGATTTGATTTTTCACATAACACGGCTTTGACAGTTAGGCTTTTACTTAACCCGCTGTTGATAGCATGCTTTTTTCCTGCGGTTATTTTTTCAACGCCTGTCGCCGGTATATTGTCACGAAAAACAGAAAAAATTAAAGGATATAAAAATGCAGCAGCAAATATGGTTTCATTGTGCCTTTATATCCTTTGTGCATTAAGTCTGTCCACTTCAAGCTACAATCCTTTTATATATTTTCGCTTTTAGTCGAATATACAGGTTTGCGGGCGAACGCAGTTCGACCCTACAATAATTGAGCGCGTTTTAACTTGAAATAATAGACGGAGAACAGTTGAAAGCGGGTATTAGTTTTGAAAAGATTATTTTCAATTATCTTTCTTATCGCATTTTTTGCAATTTCGCTAATTCCTTTTCTTTCAATGCCTTTTTATCAAACACCGGCAAACAGCGAAAAAAGAGTTTTGACCAAGAAACCTAAGCTTTTTGAAGACGGCAAACCTAATCTCAATTTTTTTACCCAGCTTAATGATTATTTTTCTGATAACTTTGCTTTCAGGCTCGAGATGGTTCACATAAATGAACTGATTTATACCGTCGCCCTAAAACATTCAACAAACGAACAGGTTATATTCGGCAAAAGCGGCTGGCTATATTTTAATGAAACTATTGCCGATTATACCGGCATGACAGCACTGTCCGACGGACAAGTTGAACGCATTGCAACCGTTTTGACACTGCAAAGTGAGTATCTTAAATCAAAAGGTGTGCAGTATATTTTCACGGTTGCACCAAACAAAAATACAATTTATCCGCAATTTATGCCCACAAGGTTTGTAAAATCATCTCGCCCGTCGGTGCTCGACAAATTAGCTGATGCACTTACTATAAGGCAAATTCATTATTCCGACTTAAAAAAGGCGTTATTATCCGAAAACACGCACAAATATCTGTATCACAAAACTGATACACACTGGAACGATTTGGGCGCCAGAGTGGCGGCAAACAGCATTATGCAGGATATAAAAAAACTGCTGCCGGAATTTAATTTTAATGATTCAAAAAATGTGGCCACTGTTGAAACAAAATCTGCGGGCGACCTTAAAACAATGCTGTTTCCGCTTTCAAAATCGTCTGATGATGGATATACTTCATTAGCATTGGACAGTTTATATACCGTAAAGCGTCCATTTAGATCAGCTGAAGATGCAAAAATCACAACGACAAGCGATGTCAATTTGACACGACTTA
>JBMNUM010000055.1:0-2596 GCA_050946275.1 Coriobacteriales bacterium | reverse complement strand
ATTGCAGATTTAGATGGTTCGGACATTATAGACACACCGCACATAGCCGAGGCTGTGCAGTATCGCAGCCTTGACCGCAAATATTGGCAAAGATAAGGACAAAATTTTGTTTAATAATAAATGGTATATTTCTTAGTCATCACCGAGCTTGAGCACTGCCATAAATGCCTCTTGAGGCACTTCCACGCTGCCCAGCCGGCGCATGCGCTTTTTGCCTTCACGCTGCTTTTCAAGCAGCTTTTTCTTTCGGGTAATATCGCCGCCATAACATTTCGAGAGCACATCCTTGCGCAGTGCGCGCACAGTTTCGCGTGCGATTATTTTGCCGCCGATTGCAGCTTGTATAGGCACCTCGAACATTTGGCGCGGAATGTTGTCGCGCAGCCGCTCACAGATTTTACGGCCGCGAGAATATGCATTGCCCTCAAACACAATAAAGCTCAGCGCGTCCACAATATCGCCGTTTAGCAGTATATCAAGCTTAATAAGCTTTGATTTAACATAGCCTTTAAGCTCATAGTCAAAGCTTGCATATCCTTTTGTTCTGGATTTTAATGCATCAAAAAAATCATATATAATTTCATTTAAAGGCAGCTCATAATGGATGTCCACTCGCGTGGCATCAAGATACTTCATGTCCAAAAAAACACCGCGCCGCTGCTGACAAAGCTCCATAATGTTACCAACATATTCATTGGGCGTGTATATGTGTGCATCAGTGACCGGCTCCTCAGCAAACGCTATTTGCGCAGGGTCGGGATAATTTGTCGGATTGTCGATATGAAGCACCGTGCCGTCGTTCATTGTTATTTTGTATATAACGCTGGGTGCCGTTGTAATAATATCGATGTTGTATTCGCGTTCAAGCCTCTCCTGTACAATTTCCATGTGTAAAAGCCCCAGAAAACCGCACCTAAAGCCGAAGCCTAAAGCAACCGAGGTTTCAGGTTGATAGCTTAATGCCGCATCATTTAGTTGCAGCCGTTCAAGTGCTTCGCGCAGATCCTGATAATGGGCACCGTCTGCCGGGAAAATGCCGCAGTACACCATCGGGTTTACCTTTCGGTAACCGGGCAGTGGGTCTTGAGCAGGGCGGCTTGCCAGTGTGATGGTGTCTCCGACGCGCGCATCGCTGACAGTTCTGATTGATGCCGCAAGATAACCGACCTCGCCGGCATGCAGCATGTCGCGCGGTTCAAGCTTGCCGGGTCGCATAATGCCGGTTTCGACCACGTTATACTCAGCGCCGGTCGCCATCATACGTATTATGTCGCCTGTACGAATTACGCCCGATACTACTCTGAAAAATACGATTACTCCGCGGTAGCTGTCGTAATAGCTGTCAAAAATTAATGCTTTAAGCGGGTCGTCATTGCTGCCCTCCGGAGGAGGAATATGATTTATTATGGCTTCGAGCACCGACTTAATATTGATTCCCTGCTTAGCCGAAATTGCGGGGGCATCCGATGCGTCGATGCCGATAATATCCTCAATTTCCTGCCTTATTTCGTCCGGGCGCGCAGACGGCAAATCTATTTTGTTAATCACCGGTACAATTTCAAGTCCGTGATCCACCGCAAGATAGGTGTTGGCCAATGTTTGGGCTTCAATTCCCTGCGACGCATCAACTATTAGCACGGCGCCCTCACAGGCGGCAAGCGATCGCGAAACCTCATAATTAAAGTCCACATGACCCGGCGTATCAATAAGATTAAATATATAATCTTGTCCGTCGTCAGCTCTATATGAAAGGGTTACTGCGTGTGCCTTTATTGTAATGCCTCGCTCACGCTCCAAATCCATACTATCAAGAAGCTGTTCTTCCATATCGCGCACTGCAACCGCCTGCGTTATTTCAAGAATACGGTCTGCAAGCGTGGATTTGCCATGGTCGATATGCGCTATTATACAAAAATTGCGAATTCTGTCGCGGGATGACAAAAGAAACACCTCATCTGTGTGATATACTTCCTTGCCCCAAGGTTGATATTGCGGGCACCTACGGCAACGTTAGTATAGCATAAAACATTTAATGAATACAATACAGCTAATTTGCAAAATTATTAAACCTGCAAATATAAGTACAAAGCAGCTAAATACCCGCCCAAAAAGGTGTGCGGGTATTTAGCCGCTAATAGACAGTAAAAAATTAAAGTTTAAACCGCAGAATTAAGTAAGATTAGTCTTTGCTGTCGCGGCTGTCGCGACCGTAAAGATTAATGCGAAACAGCCTGCTTTCGTCTTCAGGGTTCTTGCATATGACTTCTGCCTCGCCTATTTTACCCCAGTCCAATGTGTTAGACAGTGCAAGTAATTGCGTAAGCTTACTTTTGAGGTTGAGGATATCGCCGTCGGCTGTTTTGAGAAAAACATCACCCTTTGCCGTTGAGGCAAATTCAATCAGCTTTCCAAAATCAAAGTTATGAATAGTCAATCCGGCCATAGAAGTTTCTCCTTTCAACTTTTCACCCGTATTATACCCTCCGGGATGTTGCTCTTATTATACTCTAAAATCCGGCGTTGTAACCTATTCAGCCGTTTCTTTAACAAAAGGTTAACAATTTCGTATTGACATGAGAGAGCAGGAATGGTAAAT
>JBMNUM010000054.1:0-2675 GCA_050946275.1 Coriobacteriales bacterium | reverse complement strand
TTGGGGCAACATGACCCGGTGCGGTTGGTTACTCCTCGCGACGGCATCTTCAAAAATTTTGGTGAAATAACCATTCACCACCTTTTATATAACTCTACCCATAACTAAATCAACATCTATATAAACACATCGAACAGAGAGATTATCATGCAAGCCATCAATCCTTATTCCCGCGCCTACGATAACGGTAACGTTGGAGAGCGCATAGCGGAATCCATTCTACAACTCCCTGTAAACTCTTCCGCTATCCTCGACATCAACCCGCCCCGGGGACCTCCCATAGAGGTCAAAACCTGCCAGACATGGGTAAGAACCGAGCATACGAGTAAACATCGCCGCCGCGGTCGTTTCAATCTCGCAGGACATCAGCACCGCGCGCTCTGTGCCGCTGGAGGCTACTATCTGTTTATCCTCCTCGACGAACAGCAAACACCAACTGAGGCCTCATGCCTCCCGGCTACACAGATCTATCATCCCTCCCTACAGACTGGTAATACCAGAGTATCCCTCTGTTGGAGCGACGTAATGCTAACGGAGGTGGCGTGATGGCACGCGCACCTGGAGTTAACCTTCTAACCCGTGATGAGGATTTTACCGAGATCATACCTACACGATTTCCGCCGCCGGGAGCGCCTACTCGTCGTATTTCCATCCTGGAGGCGCTTGAGATTGCTGAGGAGTTTTACAAATCACAACGAGCGCTCGCTCGAAACGCTGAGTATTGCCGCGCGCGGAGGGCTCGCTCGTGACCGATATACGACCGCTCTACGTCAACGGCAAACGGGATAGTAGACGCCGATACGTGTTACCGTCCGGCGAAATAATATCTCGACGACAATATATTAAAATCACCGAAGGATTGACCCCGGAACAGAAGGCGGTCCGCCGGTATGAGGAAGGCAAAAGCAAAGCCGGGGTTACTGTCAAAAAATATCAACGTAAGAAAAAGACTCGTAAGGATATCAAAAAGCCCGCTACAGAAGTTTGGGGCGATGAAGATCGTGGGATTCGTCAAAGATTCATGCCGACCGGAGGAGAGCGGGGTTATTACCAACTTCAGGGGAAGTATCGGTTTTACCATCCCAAATTCCGGTCCTACGCTGATTCTACCGGTTATTCAACGGCCGACGACGTAAAACACTCCTACGGGTCGCCTAATTACCTAATCCTTCGACGACAAGCGATTATGAACGCCGTCGCCAAACTCGACGGTTACGAATGGAAATATATTGGCGTTATTGATGAGAATTGGTTAGTATGGTAAAATCTCGTGCAAAATTCCATTTCGCCCAACGGCAGGCTGCAATTCCAAAACCGCGTTACTACGTCGCATTCGATACGGAAACCCGGGACGATGGCTCATTTATCTGTGGGGCTTACTACGGCGTAATTCCCGGCCGACGAGAGGATACAGTCGTATCGGAATATTGCGCTGATTTGGAGTCATTTCGTGAGAGGTTTTTACACATAGAACAACTCGCAAAATCGCAAAAACGCTCGTTTACGTTGATAGGCTTCAATACGGCTTACGATATTACCTATTTAGGTAATATCGTAGATTCCGCACTACGCCTTGATGCCGGTTCCCGGTTTATTCAAGCACGGACCGTAAACGGCACAAAAATATTGGATATTAGTAACCACGTAATTGGTAGGCTCGAAGATTGGATTGAACGATTGAAAATGCCTGAACGATACGGTATCTGCAAACGGGAAAATTACCTTGATACGGAGGAGGGGAAACGGGCTCAAGTGCTCGATGATGCCCGGGCAACCCATATCTTGACAAAGTGGGTAGAGTCTAACCTGATAAAGAAGTTTGGTATCGGTCTAACTCCTACGAAATTTGGTGCGGCACTCAAAATATTTCAATCGCGATATTTTAAGGGGAAATGGGCGCGGTCCGGCTCTGAACAATGGAAAAACGATTTCGAACGTGAGTCCTACTATGGCGGTCGATGTGAAGTATTTAGGCGCGGATTGCAGTCCGTTACCTCGTATGACGTCAATTCAATGTATGTTGCGATAATGAGAGACGAATTAATCCCGAATCCCTCTATCACAAAATACCTCAAAAATCCTGAACAGATTATAGGTATGATTGATACCGAATTTCTCACCGTTGACTGTAGGATAAGGATACCAAAAACCCGTATCGGCTTACTACCATATCGATGTCCTGATACGGGCAAACTGATATTTCCCTGGGGCGAATGGCGGGGGACCTATAATTCGGTCGAACTCCGGGAGGCTATGAAATGGGGCGCGGAAATTGTAAAAGTATACCGTGCGCTCTGGTATCCTGAGTCGGATAGATATTTCCGGGATTACGCACAAATGACAATAGACGGCCGTAAGCGGGCAAAAATGCACGGTGACGCCGCCGAAGAGCAACTCTACAAATACTACGGGAACGGACTTTACGGTAAATTTGGACAGAGAAACACCAAAGGGGGACAATACGTCCGCCTTTCCCAGTTTAAAGGGGATTTAAAAGGTCTTCGAATCGTTCCCGGGGCTGGCGATTATTGGGTCGAACTCCCTGTAACCGGCTATGAGGATTCCTGGCATACGTTCCCGGTCGTTTGCTCGACAATAACCGCCTACGCACGCGCCAAAATGCTTTCCGCACTCTGTCATAATGCTGAGACCGCCGTATATTGTGATACCGACTC
>JBMNUM010000053.1:0-2714 GCA_050946275.1 Coriobacteriales bacterium | reverse complement strand
ATTACTGAGCCGCACTGCTTCGGTTTTGGTTGTTAACTGTTCGCCGATGACCTTTGGCCAATAATAAAAGACCAATCCCGATTTTACCCGGTTATTCCGCGTCCACGTAGAGAGCATTCCCTGGACAATCTCTCCTAAGGCGCTTACTTTATTAATCGTAAATCACTCCATTCTCGACCCGGAATGATTTAAGCTCTGCTCTGAAGCTTGAGAAATCACGCTCCTCCGCTGTACTAATAATCGTCTGTGTTCCCTCGGTTAAAACGCTTAGCAATTCTTTTTTGCGGTTATTATCAAATTCGGAAAAAACATCATCCAAAAGCAATAGGGGGGGAACACCATGCGTCTTTTTGATCAGATCGACCATCGCTAATTTCATGGCTAAAGCGGCGGTTCTTTGCTGTCCTTGCGAACCGTATACACGCATCTCCCATGCTTGGTTCAGATGCAAGTCCAAATCATCACGATGGGGGCCTGCTAAGGCATATCCGCGGAGGATTTCTTCATTTTTTAGACGTCGAAGCGCGGTGCTTAGTTTTTCTTGAACAGTACTAACCGGTAAAAGCGGTACCCGCTCACCGGCCAGTTTATAATAGATTGACAAGCTTTCCTGCTCTTGACTCATCAACTGATGATAACGGTTAACCCAGGGGCTTATTTCCTCGATCGCTTTTAAGCGGAGATAAATAACCCAGCTTCCCTCCGCGATCATTTGTTCGGTCCAGATCTCAAGCTCCCGGAAGTCGCGAACACCTTCCCGAAACCTTTTTAACAGCGAATTCCTCTGGTATAAAGCCCGGTAATAATCCCGATAATGCTGTCGATATTCCGGATAAACCTGGGCTAAATATAGATCTAAGTATTCGCGGCGTTTTTCCGGACCGCCTTTAATCAATTGTAGATCTTCCGGGGTAAAAATTACGGTCCGGACCCGCCCGAACAGACTGCGCTTACTTTTGTATACTACCCCGTTGATCTTTACCAGAATCCGGTTGAGATCGGTTCCGACTTCAAGAATTAGAGATTCTTCATCATCCAGAAATTCTCCTTTTAGATAAAAACCATTTTCTTCATGTTTCGGCAATTCCTCATCCCGTTTCGTCCGAAAGGAACTGCCCAGGGTTAAGAAAGAGACTGCTTCCAGAAAATTGGTTTTACCTTGTCCATTCTTCCCATACAAAACATTAATCCGCGGCGATAAAACCACTTCTGCCGAGCAGTAGTTCCGAAAATTTCTAAGCTTGATCTTCTCTAGATACAATTTCTTCTTCCCTACTTACCACCGTTAATTCTTCGCCATCGGGCATAGCCACGCGGTCACCGGCCGTTAACTGGCACCCGCGTCGCTTCTCGATCTCTCCGTTCACCTTAATCATCCCGCTTTGGATGATGGTTTTCGCTTCCCCACCGGTCATCACCATCCCCGCAAGCTTGAGAAACTGTTCAAGACGGATTGTCCGTCCTTTGATCGCAACTTCCCTCATCACGCCCACCTTAAATCGTTTTTATCTCTACCCTCCCGAGAAAAGACGACTCGCCGCGCCTTACCCGCAGAAGGGCCTGCCTGCGCTTTTGAATACGCTCCTGGACCAATTCTTCATCCTATGCTTGATCTTGCTTTTTTAACCGGGGTGACTAATCAGTAATTGAGCCTCAGGGGCATAATCACATAAGTGTAGTCTTCGCTTCCTTCAACCTTCAAAACAGAGGCTTTCATCCCTTGTGAAAGGTTAAGAACAACCTGCTGCTCCGGTTCGATCACTTTCAAAAAATCCATTAAATAATAGACATTAAACCCTATCTCGAGCGGTTGATCCTGATATGAACAGTTTAGATCCTCCGAAAACTGCCCTAAATCCGGGGACATCGCATAAATATTAAGACAGTCGGGGGATAAACTGAGTTTGACCGCACTGTCCACCAGTGAACTTCTGGTTAAAGCCGTTAAGATCGAGGTGCGATCGCACTGGATTTGACCGTCAAATTCTTCCGGAATCACCTGTTCATAACGGGGAAATTGCGCATTGATCAGTCTCGTATAAAAGACCACACCGCGACCGGTGGCGTATAATTGCCGGTTGAGTAGTAAGAAATTAATCTCTTCCTCGGGGTCATCACCAAAGATGACCGCCATTTCTTTGAGTGATTTCACTGGAACCAGAAACTCCTCAACAAAGTCACCGTTTACCGGTAGATCTTTGATCACCAAACGATTAATATCCGTCGCGACCAAGCGGAGTTTCGCTTGGTTGATCTCCCAGAGAACACTGGAGAGAAAAGGACGGGAATCGTTTGGGGCGGTCGCATAAATACTCTGTTTAACGGCAGTGCTAAAAGCTGCTGCCGATAAGGAGAAAAGAGGATACTCCGATCCCTTGGTTTTATCCTCACGGACCTGGCGGATTGTCATAATTCCTTCCGGCAAAACCGGATACTCTTCCGCCGGATAAGTATTAAGCTCAAATTTAGAGTGGGCGGTGTTTATTTTGAATGTATTGCTCTCAGGGTCAAGTCCCATTTCAACCCGACCAGCAGGCAGGTGTCTAATTATATCATAGAGGGTGCGACCAGCAACCACAACCCGCCCAGGTGTAATAATCGTCACTTCCGGAATTTGAACTTCGATCCCTATCTCCAAATCACTGCCCAAACAGAAAAGCTGATCATTTCTCGTCTCTAACAATAAACCATTAAGTATCGGCATCGTGGTTTTG
>JBMNUM010000052.1:0-2796 GCA_050946275.1 Coriobacteriales bacterium | reverse complement strand
ACACCGTCACGTGCGACGCGTTCCAGATTCACAAGACGTACGTGCAGGGAAAGGCCCCCGACGCCGAGCTCGCGATCACCGGCCTCGACGACGGGTACGCGGACCTGATCGACGGGAATACGGCCGAACTCGAGTCGGCCATAGGCGGCTGGGCCGCGAAGAACGCGCCCGCGGCAACCGAGGCCTCCTTCGACGGGGAGGTCTACCTCGACCTCAAGGCCGGAAGGGCGACGGCGACGTTCCACCTGAACGACTCGGCGGCGAGCGTCGTCTCGGTCGCGTACGCCGACGGCAAGTTCGCCGTCTCCGGCTAGGAGCGCGGCGATGGTGGATGCAATCAAATCGAGGAGGTTCGCGCTTCCCTTCGCGGGGGCGTTCCTCCTGGCGACGTGCCTTCTCGCCGTGCCCGAGCTCGCCTGGGCCGGCATCGCGGAGGACATCAACTCCTGGATCTGCGGGGTGCTGAGGGACTGCTGCAACTGGATCTTCGCGAGCCAGGTGGGCGTGCTGTCCTCCATCGGCGTCGACGGCGTGCTGTCGGCCGGTTTCGAGCAGATGCTCGGCAACGCCGGGACCGTGACGATGTACTCGGTGGCGAGGGGCGTGTGGGAGGTCGCGATCCTGCCGATAGGCTGCGGCGTGCTCTCGTTCGTGTTCACCGTCCAGCTCATCAAGATATCGCAGAAGATGGACGGCAACGCCAGCATGCCCGGCGTCAAGGAGGTCGTCTTCCTGCTCGTCTTCTTCGCGGTGTTCCTGTTCATCATCCAGAACAGCTTCGACATCATGCAGGCAATCTACGAGGTCACGAAGCTCGCGATAGACCGCGTGGCGGGGATGTTCGGGGCCGGAGGGGCCGTCGACCTCTCCCAGGTCAGCATCGCGACGAAAGAGGACGACGTCGCCGCCCTCATCGGCATGACGGTGATCGCGCTCGTCAGCTGGCTCGTCGTGCTCATCGCCTATGTCGTGGCGCTCGTCGTCTGCTGGGCGCGGGCCATCCAGCTCTACATCATGGCGGCCTTCGCGCCGATCCCCCTGTCGCTGATGGCTCTCGACGAGACCCGCGCGATGGGCGTCAACTACATCAGGAACTTCGTCTCGGTGTGCCTGGCCGGGATCGTCATCCTCGTGCTGCTCGTGAGCTTCCCCATCGTGCTCGGCGGCCTGAACGCGGCGAGTGTCGGCGTGCCGGCCATCGACTCCATCGTGGGGGGCCTCAGCTACGCGCTGCAGTACCTCGCGATGTGCATCCTGCTCATACTCGCGCTCGTCAAGAGCGGGTCGTGGGCACGCAACATCATGGGCGGCTAGCTCCGTCCCAACGGAGAAGGGAGGACCGGACCATGCCGCCACCGTAAGCCGAAGGGGAGCGGCAAGCGGCCGCTTCCAACGAACGAGGCCGCAACAGTTGGAACCCGACACGAAGGAGAACCGAAATGGCAGAAGAGGCTGCAAAACCCAAGAAAAACGTATACATCTCGCTGCACGAGGGGTTCGTGCGCGAGGGCATCAAGTACACAGACAGACAGACCGGGGAGGAGAAGAGCTTCAACCGCGCGACGCTGCCCAAGGGCACCGTCATCGACGGCGTAGACGTGGGCGGCTACGAGTTCAGCCCGCTGTTCGTGAACCCGTCCAGGTTCCGCGGCGAGCACTGGCGCGACATCCCGCTGCTGGCCGACCGCGAGGTCTGGCTGCAAAAGAGCGTGCTCGACGCAGAGGGCAACCCCATCATCGGCGAGGACGGCAAGCGCGAGCGGGACACCGTGAAGGTCATGCCCGCCCAGATCAAGGAGGCGCTCGCCGAGTCACGGAAGCGCTACGCGGAAGAGCGCGCCAGGGAGGCGCCCGGACTCGACGAGCGCGCGCAACATGCCCGCGAGGCGAGCGAGGCGATAGAGCGCGAGGGAGCCGACCCGCGCCCTTTGGCGCATGACGACCGCTAGAGAAGTTTAACTGCGTTGGGCGCAGGCTTCTCGTCCCCGGCCCTGAAACGCGGGGCCGATGCAGCGGGCCTTTCAGGCCGCTCGCTTCAGCGGCTGCAGCTCGCGGAGCCGGCGCGCGCCCAGCCGCTCAGCCGAACATCGCCCTGGCCGGGCCGCGCAGGACGGCGGTGCGGGCCGTCGCGACCAGCTCCTCAAGCGGCATGGCGCGTTCCGACGAGAGCCAGCGCGCGTACATGCCCAGAAGCATGCTCGACGTCCCGTAGAAGACGAGGGCCTGGCGCTCGGACATGCTGCGGATGCCGAGGTGCGAGCAGACCGCGTCCATGGCCGCCGTGCGGGCGCGCTCGACGAAGGCGCGGTCGCCCCCGTTGAGGAGCACCGCGAGGTGGTCGAAGTGGTCCCCGAGCGCCTCCTCGACTCGCCGTGCGGCCCGAGCGCAGCCACGGCGCCCTCCCTGCGCGAAGGCGCCGAGGATTTCCGGGAAGAACACCTGCTCGACCCGCTCCGCTATCTCGGCCTCGCACCGGTCGCGCACGTCGTAGACGCTCGAGAAGTGCGTGTAGAACGTGGAGCGCGTGATGTGCGCCCTCGCGCATACCTCGCGGACGGTCACACGCTCGATCGGGTCGTCCCTCATGATCTCGAACAGGCCGTCGGTTATGCGCCGCTTGGTCGCCGCCACGGTCCTGGAATCGCTTTCCCCCACGGGTCCTCCTCGTGAAAATCGGACATATCCGCTTGCTTTGTCTCTTGAACGGGCGCTGGGCGGCCCGCACAATGGAATCGGACACCGTGTCCATTTTACGGAAGGAGGCTGCCATGGGTCAAGGGACGGCGCTCGTGCAGG
>JBMNUM010000051.1:0-2799 GCA_050946275.1 Coriobacteriales bacterium | reverse complement strand
TACGGCCTCCTGGTCAAGAAGGGCTCGCCGCTCGCGAGCGCCACGAGCTTCGCCGACTTCGCCGGCGCCGCCGTCCTCGGCCAGCGCGACACGCTGCTGGACGACGTCATCGACGAGATCCCCAACGTCAACCACCTCGAGCCCGTGGACTCGGTGCCCGCGCAGCTCTCCGCCATCAGCAACGGCGCCTGCGACGCCGTCACCTACGACGTCGAGAACGCCAAGGGGCTCCTCGCGTCCAACCCCGACCTCGTACAGGTCGAGTTCAACGGCAGCCCCATCCTGTTCAGCGAGGACGCGCCCATCAACGCGGGCATCGCCAAGGGGCAGGATGACGTCCTCAAGAAGATCAACGACTGCATCAACGCAGTCTCGCAGGATGACCGCCAGGCGTACTGGGACGCCGTCCAGCAGCGCCTGCCGGAGTAGTCGCCCATATTCGTTCGCCCGAAGGGGCGTCTCGTAGCGAGGGCCCGTCGGGGGCTCGGCGCCGCGCCGTCGCGGACGCGACCCCGAAGCGCGCTACGAGGCGCCCGTCTTGATGATGGAGGCTAGGAGAGTACGTCATGAGCACGGAACCTGAGATGGAAGGGACGCGGCCCAAGGACCCGCCCAGCAGCAGCAAGACGAAGGGGCGCGGGGGCCTCGTGGGGTTCGTCGCCAGCGACCACCGCTACGTGTTCCTGGGCACGAGCGCCCTGGCCCTCGTCGGCCTCGCGCTCGCCAACCAGCCACACTCGGCTTCGAGCTTCCTCGCCCGCTCCTACGCGGTCGAGGTCGTCCTGTACTACGTGCTCGTGGCGTGGATCGTGGTGTCGCTCGTCGCCCTCGTGAACAAGCTGGCGAAGTGGAGGGGCGACGAGTACGCCAAGACGTCGCCCTTCAAGCGGCCCCAGGCGGTCAGGGCCGAGCGCATCTGCTCGTACGTGGTGTGGGCCATCGTCGCCGCGTTCGTCGTCGACCGCGTGGTGGTGGGCGCCGCCGACCTCGTCTCCTCGAGCATCGCGCAGTCAAAGAACCCCACCGACTTCTTCTCGTCGGCCGTGTACATGATCTACAGCATGCGCGACGAGTTCGCCACGGGCATCGTGAACACGGTCATCCTGGCCGTCGTCGGCACGGTCATCGCGTTCTTCCTCGCCATCCTCCTGGTGTTCCTGCGCCTGCAGACCATCGAGCGCACCGACGACGACTTCGTGCGCTTCCTCAAGACCGTCGGCTCGGGCTTCGCGCGCGTGTACTCCGCCGTGGTGCGCGGCACGCCGATGATGGTCCAGGGCCTCATCATCTACTACGGCGGCACCTCGCTGCTCACCGCCCGCGGCATGTCCGCCACGCAGATCCTGGGCGTGTGGCCCCCGTTCACGGCGGCCATGGTCACCATCGCGCTCAACTCCACGGCCTACATGATGGAGGTGCTGCGCTCGGGCATCGGCGCCGTCGACCCCGGCCAGGCGGAGGCCGCGCGCTCGCTGGGGCTCTCGCAGTGGCAGGCCATGCGCTCCGTCGTGTTCCCGCAGGGCATCCTGAACGCCGTCCCCGCGCTCTCCAACGAGCTCGTCATCAACATCAAGGACTCGTCGGTCCTCATGGTCATCGGCGTGGTGGAGCTCATGTTCGCCTCGCGCACCATCACCGGCGTGTACTACAAGCAGCTCCCCGTGTACGTCGTGACGGCCGTCTGCTACCTCGTCCTCACCATGCTCGCCACCAAGCTGCTGAACGTCCTGGCCGTGCGCCTGGGCGCCAAGCCCTCTGACGGCGTCACGAGCTCTAACTAGGGAGGTCCCCAAATGGCTGAAAACGAGAGTGCGCGGGGCGCTGCGAGCGGGGAGCCGCTCGTTCGCGTCGAGGGCCTCCGCAAGTCCTTCGGCTCGCTCGAGGTGCTCAAGGGAATCAACTTCGAGGTGAACCGGGGGGAGGTCGTCACCATCATCGGCGCGTCCGGCTCCGGCAAGTCGACGCTCCTGCGCTGCATCAACCTGCTCGAGACGCCGGACTCCGGTCA
This sequence comes from Coriobacteriales bacterium, assembly GCA_050946275.1. Taxonomy (GTDB): domain Bacteria; phylum Actinomycetota; class Coriobacteriia; order Coriobacteriales; family CADBOM01; genus JBMNUM01. The sequence continues at coordinate 791 of JBMNUM010000051.1, read as the reverse complement.
CGTGTGGTTCCACGGCGAGGACCTCGCCAACTCGCGCGCCAACGTGAACAAGCTGCGCGAGAGCATCGGCATGGTGTTCCAGACCTTCAACCTGTTCAACAACAAGAACGTGCTGGACAACTGCACGCTCGCGCCCGTGATGCTGCACAAGTGCGACAAGGCGGAGGCGGAGAGGCGCGCCCGCGAGAACCTCGCGGCCGTCGGGCTCGCCGACTTCGTCGACGCGCCGTCCACCTCGCTCTCCGGCGGCCAGAAGCAGCGCGTCGCCATCGCGCGCGCCCTGTGCATGCAGCCCGACCTCATGCTCTTCGACGAGCCGACCTCCGCGCTCGACCCCGAGATCGTCGGGGAGGTCCTGAACGTCATGCGCGACCTCGCGTCCGGGGGCATGACCATGGTCGTCGTCACGCACGAGATGGACTTCGCCAAGAACGTCTCGGACAAGGTCGTCTTCATGGACAAGGGCGTCATCGCCGAGGAGGGCGACCCCAAGCAGCTCTTCACCAACCCCCGGCAGCCCCGCACGCGCGCCTTCCTCTCGCGCTACCTGGAGGACGTGGGCGTCGAGTAGCGCCCGCACACGCCCGCGTGCGCCTGCGGGCGCCCGTGCGATAAGCTATACCCCGAGGTCGACCCCGGCGGCCGGACGTGCGCGCCCGGACGCCGGGGTCCGTCGTCGACGAGACGCGAGGCGCGGGCGCGGCGAGCCCGCGCCCGTCGGGGAGGGGTCATCATGCGGGACGGTTTCATCAAGGTCTCGGCGCGCTCGCCGAGGGTCGTGGTCGCGGACG
>JBMNUM010000050.1:0-2851 GCA_050946275.1 Coriobacteriales bacterium | reverse complement strand
CTGGTTAGCCGGCGTTAAGGTCGGGATCATCACCCTTGAGGCCCGGAGGATCTCCTCCGGGTTAATTTTGGTAGCTTTCAAGGATTAATAGTTTTTCCTTCGTTTCTTCACAAACGATGCCCGCTCGTAGATCAGCAACTTCTTCTGCGGGCAGCTTGCCGATTTTGACCGGAATCACCTGTTTAAGCGGGCCTGGACGTTCCGGGCTTCCGGCGTATACGCCGATTTCATCGCCGTAGATACCAATAAACTCCTTTTCCCGGCAGTCGGTACAGAGGGCAAACAGTTCCTTGCCGAGTTCAACCCTAACCGGTGAGATTCTTTTTAGTTCCCATCCGTCGGCAATTAAACTATCTAATCCGGCCTCCCATTGGTCATGGGCGATCGTTTCCTCAACTACTTCTTCATGGCGACAGCTGGCGTAAGTAGAAGTGAGTCTTATGCTAAGCGGTGCTTTATTTTTTCCTAGCAACGGAAGGAACGGATTTCTGCCGGAATCATACACCACATAAAGGGTGCCCAGGATGAAACCGATCAACAGTATCAACCACAGTCTTTTCACGGTTAATCCTTTCTCCTTCCCATTTTATGTTAATTTACCCATCTTCCCCTTTTCTTATACGAAGACCGGTAATGCGCATCTAACCATAAAAAAAGCAAAATGCCTTAAGCGTCATTTTGCTTTTTAACTGCAACCGTTTGCTTCGCGCTTCGGAAAGAATTAGTGGTTAGGGCTTCCGCTCCAACAAACTCGCTTCTGAGGACCACTGATCACGCTTCAATCAGTTCAAAGTTGGCATAGACATTTTGCACATCATCATGCTCTTCCAGGGTCTCGACGAGTTTGAGGAGACTTTCGGCTGTTTCGCCGCTGACTTCCACTGTATTTTTCGGAAGATAGACCATCTCGGCGCTTTCCATTGTCAGCCGCCCCTCCAAATAATTCCGGACCTTCTCCAGTTCTGCCGGTTCGGTAATAATTTCAAAATAATCATCTTCGATACTTAAGTCTTCCGCTCCGGCTTCGAGAGCCAACTCAAACAGCTGCTCTTCATCAAGTTCAACGGCTTCTTTCTGGATAATAATCAGGCCTTTGGGCTCAAAAAGCCAGGCCACACAGCCGCTTTCCCCCAAGTTACCATTGTTACGGGAAAAGATATACCGCATTTCACTGGCCGTCCGGTTCCGGTTGTCGGTCAAGGTTTCAACTAAGACCGCCACCCCACCGGCGCCGTACCCTTCATACATAATCTCTTCATATTGTTCGCTGTCACTGGCGCCCACACCGCGTTTAATCGCCCGCATAATATTATCATTCGGCATATTGACCTCTTTCGCCTTTTGGATCGCCAGCCGCAGGCGGAAATTGAGTTCCGGGTCTCCGCCCCCGGCTTTGGTGGCAACGATAATCTCCCGCGTCACCTTCGTAAACGCCTTTGCTTTCTGTGCATCCGTCTTTTCTTTCTTCCGCTTAATATTCGCCCATTTCGAATGTCCAGCCATTAACTTCACCTCAAAACATTTGTCTGCCTTTAATGAACGGCCAACACTAGGCATACTTATCCAAACTTATCCAATAACGCTTGTTATAAGACCGTTCAATCCATCTGCTTGGTTTCAATATTTATTATATCAATAGTTCCGGAGAATGCAAAGTAGGTTTATTGCGAAGCGGTCACGAGCAGTTTCCGGCGGGAAAACGAAGCCCTTCCTTAGTTACGGAAGGGCGAGGAAGCCGCCAGGGTGGCCATTTTTTTTAGTAACAGGTAGACCAAGAGACCAATAAGCAGGTAGGCGAGGAGGGCCAGCACCGGCTCCTCCAAAAATAATAAGAAGTCGTAGAGGCCATGCCAGAAAACTGCTACCCCCGCAGCGATGAGGAAACGGCCCACCATCCGCCTCCCTGGTAATCCGGCCGTCAAAAAAGATCCGCCCCAACCGGAGAAGGCGGCATGGGCTAAGCAAGCGATCACCGCCCGCCAAATCCCGACTTCAAAACCTAACGCCTCCGTATAAAAGAGGTTTTCTACAACCGAGAAACCCAACCCAACCGTTACCCCATAAATGATCCCGTCGACAGGTTCATTCAATTCATTCTTGGGGTAAACCACGAAGGCTAAAAGCAGAAACTTTAATCCCTCTTCGATCAGCCCCACAAAGAAGAAGGAATAAAACAAAAGCGCTAAGCTGTTCCCTCCGCTTCTTGCTGCCGCGAGTCCTTCCTTGCCGAGGAGTTCAAGGCTGCCAGCCGGTATCACCATCAGCATTCCCCCGAGAAAGGTTTTGGCGATTAATTTCTTCGGTTCCGGTTCGTATTTATCCCGTCGGTAAAAATAGGCCAACCAGAGCAGGCCCGGGATGATTGAGACCAAGAGTAAAGCAAGCGGCATCTTAAGTTCCTCCTTTGACAAACATGGGCTTATTATTCCCAAAACAAAAGAAAATGGCCGGTCCGACCATTTTCATTTCGCCTGTGGCATCGTTCAATTAGGAGGCCTCCACAGCCGCCGCATTCTTACTTTTTGAGGATATTCCGGGAATAGGTAAAAAAAGCAACCAAGGAAAGGAAGAGACCCAGAGAGAGGATGATGAGGCTCAAACCGTGAATCCCGGTTCCTTCTAAATCGATACTAAAGAGGAAGAGGCCGACAAAAAAGAGAAAAGTACTGGTTTTCCCCCAATAGTTGCTCGGAATAATCTTCCGCTTTTTCTTGATTAAGACGAGGCCGCCGGTGAGTTGGAGCAATTCCTTGGTGATATAGATTACCCCAAACCAACGGGGCAGCTTATACCAGATCATCAACGAGAGAAAGGAAAAAACCAGGGTCATTTTATCGGCAATCGGATCCAA
>JBMNUM010000049.1:0-2926 GCA_050946275.1 Coriobacteriales bacterium | reverse complement strand
CGTTCGAAACGACCTACGCCACCGACCCCGCGCTTGTCGCGCAGGGCATTTCGACCATGCCGCTCGCCGAGGTCAACCGCCTGCGCCAGCAGGTGCTTGACGCCGCGCACGAGTACACGCGCGAAGACGGAACCGTCGTCCCCGAGATCTACGCCAAGTGCCGCGCGCTGATGGACACGTTCGGCCTGGGCACGGGCAGCAACCCCGAGGGCTCCATCGACTTCGTGCAGATGCTCTTCTCCGAGCAGGACTGCCAGGAGTACATCGACATGCCCTGGGGCATCTATTTCACGGCGATCGACTTCGCTGAGAAGACCGACCGCACGGTCGAGGAGTGCAAGGACATCCTCGACGACATGGCGGGTCGCGGCCTGATCATGCACGTTATCCACAATGGAATCGACTTCTACCACCACGCGCCGGTCGTCATCGGCACTTTCGAGTTCTGCGTCGATGACCTGTATGAGCCCGGATGGATCGACAACTTCGTCAACTCCTGGAACATCCCGCTCGCTCAGGAAGGCGGCTGGCTCAAGACCGGCCTCCCCATCGAGTACGCTGTCCCCTGCACCCAGGACGTCGTGGCGGACGAGAAGATCCTTCTGAGCGACGACTATCGCGAGATCATCAACAACAGCGACGTCATCTGCGTCATTCCCTGCTCGTGCCGCGCGATGCGGCGCGTCCTTGACGGCTACACCGACAAGCCCGCGGCCGAGGATCTGCCTGACGCCTACACCGAGAGCTGCGGCCACCCGCTCGAGACCTGCATGGGCTTCGGTGACGAGGCGCAGTACATGATCGACCGCGGCATCGGCAGGCAGCTCACAAAGGAGGAGGCGCTCGCCATCATCCAGCGCAGCGTCGACCTCGGCATGATCATCCAGAACATCACCACCAAGAACACCGCATGGATCTGCAGCTGCCACGGAGACTGCTGCGGCATTCTTGGAAATTACCTCGCCATTGGCCCGGACCTCATGAAGCAGTCCCCGATCTACCAGAACCTGAGCCACTACGAGCTGAACTACGACAAGGACGCTTGCATCCAGTGCGGCGCCTGCGTGGAGCGCTGCCCGATGGGCGCCATCGAGATGGACGCCGACGGGTACCCCGAGGTCACCGGCATCTGCATGCGCTGCGGCGAGTGCGGCGTGACCTGCCCCGTCAGCGCGCGCACGCTGACGCTCAAGGACGCCTCCGAGCGGCCCGACCTACCCGTCGATATCCTCGACTACTACAACGAAGTCGCCGGATACCGCTTCGAGAACGGCTTCGTCGGCCAGCCGGCGTAGCGGTCTTTGCGCGGCCCGAAGATCGCACCAAAGCGCGCATGACTTCGGGCAGCGGGCCGCGCTCGGCATGTTCGGCACGCGCGGCTGCGGAGGAACACGGCGTATCGATGGGACACGAGACGAAAGCGGGAGATCGAGATGCATGAGATGGCGCTGATGAGCAGGGCGATGGACATAGTGCTCGCGTCGGCTACAAAAGCGGGCGCCGGGCGCGTGACAGAGGTGGTCATGACTATCGGCGACGCGCGCGACGTCATCGAGGATCTGCTGAACGACGTCTTCGGTTACCTCGCCAAGGGCACCATCGTGGAGGGCGCAAGCCTTACGGTCATCCGCACGCCGTACATGGTCAAGTGCAGGAGCTGCAGCAACATCCACCGCATCGACGTGCACGACCATTCCACGTTCCCCTGCCCCTCCTGCGGCTCGGTGCGCAACTACGACATCCTCTCGGGCATGGAGTTTCGGATCGAGCGGGTCATGGCCGCGCCCGTGACCCCGTCCGCCGCAGGCAAACAGGGCGCTCAGGAAAGCCGCGAGGCGCTCGCCGCCGTCTAAAGGTCCCGGGTCGGATTCAGCGCCCCGCGCCCTGCGCCACGCGCAAGAAAGACCGGACACGCGAAAACCCCAATTACAGATACGCCGTCATTCGGCTCGCCTTCGCGGAAGCTTTGCCGCGGGGGCGAGCGCGCCTTTTTCCGGGCGCTCTTCGGCACGTCTCCTCTTGTATTGCTATCATGAAGCAGTGTCCCGTTGGGTTTCGGGAGGAGACATACCGATGTTCCCCTACGACTATATGGCGGAGTTTGCCGCGGTTGCCCGGCTCGGCAGCCTCTCGAAAGCGGCGCTCGAGCTTTCGGTGTCCCACTCGAGCCTGAGCCGACACATGCGCACGCTCGAGACGCAGCTCGGCGTCAGGCTGTTCTCTCGCACCGCGAACGGCATCGAGCTCACGCCGGAGGGACGCTATGTCGCCAACCGGGCGGCCGACATCGTCGGCATCGCGGACGACGTCTCGTACCACACCTCCAAGATGCGCAACGTCGGCAGGATCAGCGTGTACGGAATCATGAGCTTTCGCGACCTGCGCGATGAGTTCCGCGACGCCGTCGCACGCGTCGGGGGCAAGGGAGGAGGGCTCAGGCTCGACGTTCTGCCCGACGAGGCGCTCGCCGAGACCTCCGCCGCCAAGATGCTCGAGACGGGAGAGGCTCGCATCTTCGTGGACTTCGACAACAGCGGCCTGTTCGACGCCGAAGACCCCGAAAAATTTCACCGTGAGCCGCTTTTCGAGGTCGGGCACGTCGCGCGCGTCGAGCCCACCCACCCGCTTGCGTCGAAGAAGGAGATCCGCGTCGCCGATCTCGACGGCGCCGTGCTTCTGCACTCGGATTCCTACCGCAACCTCTCCGGATACTACTGGGAAAGCATCCGCCACTCGCTGCGCGACCTCGGTGTGCGCTACACGGCGCTCACCGAGACCCTCGAACAGGACACAGACTGGATTGGGGACTATCCTCAGGGAATCGTCGTGCTGACCGACAATTTCGACCCCCTCAGCCTCATGCGGCGCGCTGGCAAGTCGATCGTGCCGGTGCACGGCATTCCCCAGACGATGAGCGCCGTGTGCC
>JBMNUM010000048.1:0-3166 GCA_050946275.1 Coriobacteriales bacterium | reverse complement strand
GTCAACACGGTCGATGCCATGACCGCGACCGTTCCGGAGCTCGATTGGGCGCTGCTCAAGAAGATCACCGATCGCATCTGCGCCGAGGTGCCGGGTATCTGCCGCGTGTGCTACGACCTCACGCCCAAGCCCATCGGCACCATCGAGTGGGAGTAATAGCCGGATTTACGCGAGTTCTGACAGGAACCACCCAATACAGCCAAGCCGCGATCGTGCATGCATGACGCGGCTTGGCTGTTGCATGGGCAATCACCCCTTTCATTGCGCGCCACATTTGAGCACGGGGCATGGTAAACGCATCGGATTGTCGCCCCCATGCTCCTCGCGAAGGAGGATAATGGAGCCATGTTCGCGCATGGCTCGAGCACGTGGAACTCGTTTCGAGGAAGAAGGCTGTTATGGCGAAAACTGTTGCAATCCTAGGAACATTCGACACGAAGGGCGATGAGTTCGCCTATGTGAAGCAGAGGTTCGAGGAATTGGGGGTGAACACGCTCACCATCCATTGCGGCGTGTTCGACTCGGCATTCGAACCCGATGTCGGCAACGACGAGGTGACCGGCGCGATCGACATCGACCTCTCCGTCATCGTCGAGAAGAAGGATCGCGCGCTGGCGACGCAGACGATGACGGACGGCGTCAAGAAGCTCGTCCCCGCCCTGTACGAGGCCGGTAGATTCGACGGCATCTTCTCCATGGGCGGATCCGGTGGCACCTCCATCGCCACCGCCGCCATGCAGGAGCTTCCCATAGGCGTGCCGAAGATCATGGTCTCGACCATGGCATCGGGAGACACCTCGCCTTATGTTGGCGCAGCGGACATCAACATGTTCCCGTCCATCGTCGATGTTTCGGGTATCAACTCGTTCTCGCAGATTATCTACAGCAATGCGGTGCACGCCATGGTTGGTATGCTGTCCTACGACGCTCCGGAAGGGGAGGGCCACAAGCCGCTGGTCGCATGCACGATGTTCGGCGTCACGACACCCTGCGTGACACGCGCTACCGAGCTGCTGCAGGAGCGAGGCTACGAGCCGCTCGTGTTCCATGCGACTGGCACTGGCGGAAAGTGCATGGAGGCGCTGATCAACGGCGGTTTCATCGACGGCGTCCTCGACCTGACGACCACCGAGTGGTGCGACGAGCTCTTCGGCGGCGTGCTGAACGCCGGTCCCGCCCGCTGCGATGCCGCTGCGCTGGGCGGCGTGCCCGCGGTCGTCTCCGTGGGCGCCATGGATATGGTGAACTTCGGGCCCTGGGATACCGTGCCGCCCGAGCATGCGGAGCGCAACCTCTACAAGCACAACCCGACCGTGACGCTCATGCGTACTACGGCCGACGAGAACGCGAAGCTTGGCGCCAAGCTGGCGGAGAAGGTCAACCAGTCTGTCGGCCCGTGCGCTGTGCTGCTGCCCCTCAAGGGCGTTTCCATGATCGACGACGAGGGCCAGCCGTTCTACGGGCCCGAGGAGGATGCGGCGCTGTTCGAGGCGATCCGCGAGGATCTCGACGTCGACAGGATTGAACTGGTCGAGATGGACAACAACATCAACGACGATGCCTTCGCCGAGGCGGCCGTCGACAAGCTCCTCGAACTCATGGAGCAGAAGAAATAGTTCAAGGTTGTATTAGCCGCCGGACGCGCAAGGGCGGCACGTATTAATTGGCAAAAGCGGCGCCACAGGGACGCCGTGCGAGCATTGAAAGGGGCATTCGAGATGCTGTACAAGTCACGTGAGGAGATTCTGGAAGGCTTTCGTGAGAAGCGCGCAAAGGGCGAGATCCTGCTGGGTGTGGGAGCCGGAACCGGCATCACCGCCAAGTCGTCCGAGGCTGGCGGTGCGGATATCTTCGTCATCTACAACTCAGGACGTTTCCGCATGGCGGGACGCGGCTCTCTTGCGGGGCTGTTGGCCTATGGCGATGCTAACGCTATCGTGCAGGAGATGGGCTATGAGGTTCTGCCGGTCGTGAAGAACACGCCGGTCCTTGCGGGCGTCAACGGCACTGACCCGTTTCGCGTGATGCCCAAGTTCCTGGCCCAGCTCAAGGACCAGGGTTTCAACGGCATCCAGAACTTCCCGACGGTCGGCCTTATCGATGGCGTTTTCCGCAAGAATCTCGAGGAGACGGGCATGGGTTACCAGCTCGAGATCGATGCCGTCGCCGAGGCGCATAAGCTCGATATGCTGACCTGCCCGTACGTCTTCACCAACGAGGATGCCCTTGCGATGACGAAGGCCGGCGCCGATATCATCGTCGCCCACATGGGTCTGACCACGGGCGGCACGATCGGCGCCGAAACCGCGCGCAGCCTCGATGATTGCTGCGAGATCATCGCCGGCATCCAGGAGGTCGTCAAGAACGAGAATCCGGATGCCATGGTCATCTGCCACGGCGGTCCGATCTCCGCACCGGCGGATGCGGCATACGTGATCGACAAGGTGAAGGGCCTCGACGGCTTCTTCGGTGCCACCTCGATCGAGCGCCTCGCCACGGAGCGCGCCATCAAGCAGCAGACCGAGGACTTCAAGGCCATCAAGGCCAACTAGCCCACAAGGCATAGCGTGCAAGCGGGCCACGACCCAACGTCGTGGCCCGCGTCTCGGTGGTAGAGCCAAATGGGTGAATCAGGCGTCAACCGTCTCGCAGTGCGCGCTCGCAGCTTATTGCTCTACGGGTTCGGCAAGGGCGAATGTGCCGTCGTCATTAACAAGGACCGTGACGTTGTACGTGTATCCGGGTTCGTTGCCTTCCCAGTCGACCGGCGTGGAGAACTCGAGCGTTGTCTGGCCGGCTCCCTTGCCCTCGAACGTTATCTCTGAATAGCCGACGGCCTCTCCCTCTTTGGCAATTTCGTCGGAGAGGTGGAATACGCGCTTGGTTCCGTAACCGATGATGGAGTCATCGCCAATCTCGGCGGTCCACTCGCAGCCCGTCGACTTGTTGGCACCGAGATTGACCGTGAGCACGTTGTCCTCGTAGGTCACCTCGCGCATGTCCTTGAGCGCGGTCTGCTCGTTTTCGCCGCCTCCGGAACATCACGCGCGACCGTCTCGAGGCGCTTCGCGAGGCCGATGCCATCGTCCGCGAGGAGATCGAGGCCGCCGGTCTCGATATCTGGCAGTACTTCTGCTCGATTCCGGATTTCCGCGCCACAGGTGTC
>JBMNUM010000047.1:0-3233 GCA_050946275.1 Coriobacteriales bacterium | reverse complement strand
TCGCTCGGGCGCCCGTGAGTTGCCCAGCGCGTGTGGCCGATGCCCATCGTGGCGGGCAGCTCACGGGCGGCGCAGGCACGCTCCAGCTCCTCGACCTTGCCCTCGCGGCGGATGACCTCGAGCGCGCCGTCGCCCGTGGGCACGGCGATGCCCGCGGAGTCGTATCCGCGGTACTCGAGCCTGTGCAACCCCTCGATCAGGATGTCGGATGCCTTTTCCCGACCGATGTAGCCGACAATTCCGCACATAGATGAAACCCCTTTCTGAGGTCAGTTTTCGTTTCGGGAGATTCTAGCAAACGCACGCGTTTAAAACGTGAAGACTGTATGGCACGCCAACGGCGCAGCATCGCAAAATGACACGATACCCACGGCCCCTCGTGTCAAAGCGAACCGATACCCACGGCCCCTCGTGTCATCGCGGCGTTGCCGTCAGGACCACTGGGCGTCGCGATGCGCTTCGACCAGGCGGATGTCCTCGTCGCTCATGTGCTTGAAGCGCCGCTGAGACTTGAGGTAGTGCTCCACCGAGGCGAACTCGCCCGTCTTCTTGCGCGGGTCGCGGTTGACCGTCACCACGCCGCCCTCGCATTCCGCCAGCCGCCACAGACCGCAGTCGACCGCCTCGCGCGCGAGCTCCACCGTCGCGTCGACCGGGCTTCCCCACCCGGTCGGGCATGGAGCGAGCACGTGGATGAACTTCGTCCCGTGGATATGGCTCGCCTTCTCGACCTTCGTCGCGTAATCGTCCAGGTACCCCACGCTCGCGGTCGCCACATAGGGCGCCCCCATCGCCGAAACGATGCGGAACATGTCCTTTTTCTGCGTGAGCGTCGCCTGCCCGTTTCTGTCGACCGGGCTCGTCGTCGTGGAGGCGCCGTACGGGGTCAGCGAGCTCTGCTGGATGCCCGTGTTCATGTACGCCTCGTTGTCGTAGCAGATGTAGAGGATGTCGTCGTTGCGGTCGATGGCGCCGGACAGCGCCTGGATGCCGATGTCGGCCGTCCCGCCGTCGCCCGCGAAACCGACCACCGTGAAGTCCTTCTCTCCTTTTCGCTTCATGCCCGCCGCGACGCCCGTCATGAGGCTCGCCGTACCGGCAAACGTCGAGATCATCGCGTTGCAGCCAAATGCCAGCTGCGGAAAGTTGAAGCCGACGGCGGACATGCAGCCTGCCGGCAGTATCGCGATGGCGCGGTCCCCCAGCACCTTGAGCGCGATGCGCACGGCAAGCGAGCCGCCGCACCCGGCGCATGCCTTGTGGCCGAAGAACGGCTCGTCGCTGTTGATCAGGTTGAGTGCTCGCGCCATGTCACATCCCCATTCCCAGAAACGCGTGGCTCGCGGCATCGCCGCCGTCGACCATCGTCGCGAACATCGTGTGGATATCGTCTGCCGTGATGTCGCGCCCGCCCAGGCCTCCGACGTAGCTGAAGGTCTTGGGCAGCTGGCCGGCAAGGCCGTCGTGCTGTGACGCGGTGTAGAGCGCCGAGTTGACGTTGCTGAACACCGTCCCCTCGTAGCCAAACGAGATATCCTTCTCGAGGACGGCCGCGGCCTTCTTGCCGCGCAACGCCGCCACGAGCTGCTCATCAGGGAACGGGCGCAGGTAGCGGATGCGCAGGCAGCCCGCCTTGATGCCGCTTTCGCGCAGCTCGTCGACCACGTCGTGGCACAGCCCCGCGATGGTGCCGAGCGTGATGACGACGAAATCCGCATCGTCTGCCCGGTATGCCTCGAGCGGACCGGTGTAGCGGCGCCCGAAAATGCGCGCAAAGTCGTCTTCGACCTCGGGCAGCACGTCGAACACGTTCATCATGTGCACGTGCTCGTTGAATTTGAAGATGTCGTTCGTGGCAGGGCCGGCGGTAAACCCGATGCTCACGGGGCGCGCGAAGTCGAACTTGTTCGCGGTCCGGTACGGTGGCAAGAACGCGTCTGCGAGCTCCTGATCGGGCACGTCGACCGTCTCGTAGGTGTGCGTCAGGGCAAATCCGTCGAGGTTGATCATGAACGGCGTCTGCACGCGCTCGTCCTCGGCGATGCGAAACGCCATGAGCGCGAAGTCGAGCGCCTCTTGCGCGTCTTTCGCATACGACTGAATCCAGCCGTGGTCGAGCAGTCCGATTGAGTCGCGCTGGTCACCGTAGATGTTCCACGGCAGCGCCGTCGCGCGATCGGCGTTCATCATGACGACGGGAAAACCGCCGCCCGACGTATAGGTGAGCAGCTCGGCCATATAGAGCAGGCCCTGGCTCGAGGTCGCCGTGAACGCGCGGCAGCCCGTCGCGGACACGCCGAGCGCAGCCGAGAGCGCGGAGTGCTCGGACTCGACGTGGATGAAGTCGGCGTCGAGCGACCCGTCGGCAACCATCTCGGAGAGCTTTTCCACGACGACGGTCTGTGGGGTGATGGGGTACGCGCTGATGACGTCGGGGCGTGCGAGGCGCACGCCTTCCGCCAGCGCCTCGTCTCCCGAGAGGAACTTCTTAGTCACGGGGCTCAGCCTCCATATGCAGTGCATCGAAGTGGCACATGCGCACGCAGATGCCGCATCCTTTGCAGAAGTCGTAGTCGATCTGGATCTTGGAGCGCTTCTCGTGCGCATCAAGCGGCGAGATGGCGCCGTCGGGACAGTACAGGTAGCACTGCTGGCAGCCCGTGCAGGCTTCGGGCGTCACGACCGGGCGCTCGCTGCGCCAGTCCCCGTTGCCTCCGACCAGATAGCCGGCCTCGTAGGTGGGGACGGACGGGCAAGTGTAGAAGTCGAAGGTCTTCTGCTCGCGAATAGTCGGCTTCACTGCTGGCCTTCCTCCCCCTCGCCGGCCGGGCGGTACTCCTGCTGCGGCGTATTGGAACCCCCGAAGACGTCGGCGGTCATGATGTCCATGTACTCTGCGCCGCCGATGAGGACGTTCCTCTCGTGCGGGCGCGTCTGCCGCTGCGGTGCGCGCGCGACGTGCACGGCACTTTGCAACTCGTCGGCACGCTCGAACACGGCGCGCACGAGCTCGATGTTCTTTGCCTGGATACGTGGCGGCATCGTCTCCTCGATTCCGCGGACTACGTCATCGGCGGAGAGGTCGCCCAGCTCGAGCGCGAGAAGAGAGAGCAACGTCGTGTTCACGATCTCGCGACCGAGAATCTGGCGCGAGAACTCGACGACTTCCTCGTTCACGGCGATGAGCGAGCCGCCTTCCTTGATGGAGAGGCTGCCGAGGTCTGCAAGCAGCG
>JBMNUM010000046.1:0-3405 GCA_050946275.1 Coriobacteriales bacterium | reverse complement strand
CTGCGCACCAGGCTTGTCGATCTTATTCACGGCAACCACAATAGGCACCTTGGCGGCCTTGGCGTGGTTGATGGCCTCAATGGTCTGCGGCATGACGCCGTCGTCAGCGGCCACGACCAGCACGATGACGTCGGTCACCTGGGCGCCGCGGGCGCGCATGGCGGTAAACGCCTCATGGCCGGGCGTGTCGATAAAGGTAATCTGACGTCCGTTGATGTTGACCACCGAAGCGCCGATGTGCTGGGTGATGCCACCGGCCTCGCCCGCTGCCACGCCGGTGTGGCGGATGGCGTCGAGCAAGCTGGTCTTGCCGTGGTCGACATGTCCCATGACCGTGACCACAGGAGGACGCGACTTGAGGTCGGCCTCGGTGTCGTTGTACACGACGGCGTATTCCTCTTCGGGCGACACGACGCGCACCTTGCGGCCCATGTCGTCGGCGATGAGCTCGATGAGCTCGTCGCTCATGGTCTGGGTGACGGTGAGCACCTGACCCAGCATGAACAGCTTCTTGATGATCTCGCTGGAGTTCACGCCCAGAAGCTCGGCGAACTCGCCGACGGTCGCGCCCTGCGGCACCTCGACCACGCTGTCGTCGAGCACCAGATCGGGGTCGATGCCGCGCTCCATGGCCTCCATGGCCATGCGCTCGCGCTGCTGCTTCTCGCGCTTCTCCTTGCGCTTCTTGCGGCGGCCTTCGCCCTCGCCGGTGTTCGCCGCGGCGACGGCGGCGCGGGCGTCTGCCAGCACCTTGTCGCGCTGAAGCTTCTCGGCCTGAACGGCCATCTGGGCGTAGCGGTCCTCGCCCGACGCGTTCGCGAGCTCGGGAACCTCGGGCTCGAAGCGATGGGCGGCATGTCCCTTCTGGCCCTGTTTATTGCCGTGCTTCTTGGGCCCACGAGGCTGCTGCTTGGCGGCCTCCTTCTCGGCGCTGATGCGCGCGTTCTCGGCCTCGATCTGCGAAAGCAGCGAGCTGAACGACGACTTGGCGGCCACGGTGGGAGCGGGCTTCTTGGGCTGACGCTCGGGCGCGGCGGCCGGCTTCGAGGACTTCTTGGAGCCGCGGTTGGCGAGCGCCTCGGCCACGGCCTTCTTCTTGGCGACCTCGGCGGCAAGCTTGGCGGCGCGGGCCTCGGCGGCAGCCTTCTTGCGGCGCTCGGCCTCGGCGGCCTTCTGCTCTTCTATCTGCTTGGCGAGGCTGGAAAGCCCGGACGACGTCGCAGGTGCGGGCGCGGCCTTCTTGTGCTGCTCGCGTGTGTGCGCAGCCTCATGATGCTCGGATGCGGCGGCACCCTTGCCGCGGCGGGCGCGCTCGGCGTCGCGCTGGGCACGCTCGCGCTCGACGGCCTCGCGGCGGGCGCGCTCGACCTCGGCCTTTTCCTCGGCCTTCTTCTCGGCCTCGGCCTTGGCCGCCTCGGCGGCCTTAGGATCTATCTTGGCGGCGACCTTCACGCTCAATTCGGGCGCGATCGCCTTGCGAATCTGATCGACATGGGCATCGGTTAGCATGCTCGCGTGACTTTTCGCGGGAATCTTCATGCCCTGGATGCGAGAAAGCAGCTCTTTGCTGTCCATGCCGAACTCTTTCGCCAATTCATGAACTCTCATGCTGGCCATACGGTACTCCTCGTCTTCCTTCTTCCTACTTACTCGCAATCGGCATGGACGCCGCAGTAGCGGCTGCCGGGACGCGCGTGGTTGCGGCAAGGCGTGCCGTCCTCGGACACGAACGCGCAGAACTCGCTCTCGTCCTCGGGCTCCTCGTCGATAAGCATATTCTCCTCAGGAGCAGGCGCGACGCCAAAGCTCGTGGATTTGATGTCGATGTGCCAGCCGGTCAGACGGGCGGCGAGGCGGGCGTTCTGGCCCTCCTTGCCGATGGCCAGCGACAGCTGGTCGTCGGGCACGATGACGGTAGCGTAGTGGTTCTCCTCGTCCACCAGCACGCGGTTCACGCGGGCGGGAGACAGCGCATGCGCCACGTACACCGCCGGATCGGCATCCCACTGGATGACGTCGACGCGCTCGTTGCGCAGCTCCTCGACCACCATGCGCACGCGGCTGCCCTTGGGGCCCACGCATGCTCCCACGGGATCGAGCTTGGGCTCGCGGCTGGCAACGGCCACCTTGGAGCGGGCGCCGGGCTCGCGGGCCACGTTCTTGATCTCCACCATGCCATCGTAGATCTCGGGCACTTCGAGTTCGAACAGACGGCTGATCAGGTCGGGGTGCGTACGGGACACCACGATGGCGGGACGGGCCGCTTCGCCGCGGGCGCGGGGCTCGAGCGAGTTGGGGTCGCGCACCTCGATGATCAGCACCTTCAGGCGCTGGTTGTGGCGGTAATGCTCGCCGGCGGGGCGCTCGTTGCGCTCGTTGGGGTTGCGCTTCTGGTCGTAATGAGGAAGCTCAGCCTCGACGCCGTCGCGAATCTTGATGATGGTGAAGTCGGGGGTGACCTGCAGCACCGTGCCGGTCACGATGTCGCCTACGCGGTCGGAGAACTCCTCGTAGATGCTCTGGCGGCCGGCCTCGCGCACCATGGCGGCGATGACGCCCTTGGCGTTCTGGGCGGCGATGCGGCTCACGTCGCTGGGGGTCACGTCGCGCTCGGTGAACTCGGTGTACTCGTCGGTTTCCTCGTCATAGGACTCCTCGACGGGCACCATCTCGTACACGTAGATGCGGCCGGTGGCGCGGTCGATGGTCACGCGCGCGTCCCACTCCAGGTCGAGAATGTTCTGGTAGCTCTTGGCCAGAGAGGCTTCCAGACGCTCGAGCAGATAGAACTCGTCGATCTTCTTCTCGTGCGCCAGGGCCTGCAAAGCCTCCATCAGTTCGGATGCCATGATCGTCCTCCTTGTATCGTCTTGGTTGTTGTTTCTTAAGTTACAAGCGTTGCGCCGCAGGGGGCGCGGTTAATTGAATTCGATCTTGCCCTTAACGTGGGCCTTCTTCACATCATCGAGCGGCACGGCCACCCGGCCCGATTCGGCGTCGAGCAGCACCTCGCCCGATGCGGCGTCGAAGCCTGCGAGCACCGCGTTGAAGCGGCTCTGCCCGTCGATGGGATGTGCGGTCATCACATAGACGTCCTCGCCCGCGAAACGCTCGAAATGTTCGGGCGTGCGCAGCGGGCGGTCGATGCCCGGCGAACTCACCTCAAGGGTGTAGGCGCCCGGGAACGGGTCGAGCTCGTCCATGATCTCGTTCACCCACACCTGGGCCGCCGTGATGTCGTCGAACGCGATGCCGTCGGGCTTGTCCAGGTACACGCGGATGGTGGGAGCCTTGCGCGACCCCACGACCTCTATCGTCACCACCTCGATGCCCTCGGCGTTCGCACGCGGCTCGAGCGCGGCGAGAATCGATTGTTCTTTTGATGTGAGCACCTCGACCCCCTCT
>JBMNUM010000045.1:0-3690 GCA_050946275.1 Coriobacteriales bacterium | reverse complement strand
CGATGTATGCGGGGAGAGCCTCGGCCGCCGCCATGAGGTTCATGGCCGGGCTGGCGGGAAGCGACAGCAGGCACGCTGCGTAGGCGTCTGCCGCGGCGAACGCCGCGGCGGAGAGCACCGCTGCGGCGATGGTGCCGGATGGACGGGCGCTCATCGCGCGCCCACCTCCCGGGTGATCTCGCCGAGCTCGCGCTCGCGGGACGCCTCCCGCTGGGCCTCGATGGCCGCCGACGCCTGCCGCGCCTGCCTGGCGCGCTCGTCGAGGGGCCGCTCGTCTGCCGGGTGCGCGGCCTCGCGGCCGATGCGCTCCCCGAGCTCGTCGAAGGCCCCGGAGACCTGGGGCGCGTCCTCGATTCTGTAGAGGAGGTCGGTTAGGTGCGTCTGCGGGTCCTCGGCCCACACGGGTACGACCGCGTTGTCCCTCAGCGCCTCTTCTATCTGCCGCTTCGCGCCTTCCCAGTCGCCTGCCTGTTGGAAGTCGTCCATGCTGAGCGTGGCCCACGCTGGCGCGGGGTCATCGCCTCCGGGATCGGGCGCCTCCGCCGTTGCCTCCGCCTTGTCCGACGCCCTGTCGCAGGCGTTCTGCAGGTTCCAGGCGCGGCGCCTGAGCGCGCTCTCGCCCCAGCGTTCGCCGATGCGTGCGGTTGAATCGAGCATCTTCTCGCCGGAGTCGTCGCCGTAGTCGCTTGACATGGTGCCTCCCTCCGATGCCTATCTGGCTTCCCGCTCGGCGGGATGCTCCCGCGTGGGCTTCGCTGCGAGCCCCATGGCCCCGTGTGCCCTCTCGGGGAGAGGGCGGTAGATGAGGCGGCGGCACTCGTCGGGGCTCGCCGAGTCCATCGATTCGAGCAGGTCCTCGAACCTGTCCGTGTCGCCTGATGCCCAGGCGAGCGAGAGGCTGTCGAATGCGAACCAGGAATCGTCGTCGCGCTTCAGGGCGAGCCATTCGTCGCCGAGGTCCACCTGCTGCACGAGGGCGACGTCACCTGATGCGATTCCCTCGCCGAGCCGTCTGCTCGACGAGACGAACAGTGCGGCCTCCGCTGCGTCGTCCGCGCGTGAGACCGTGATCTCCCTGCCCGCGAGCCAGCGGTTTTCCTGGCATGCGGCCTTTATTGCCGCCGCTTCCTGATGGGTGGTGTCCCTCACGATCGCGCCTCCTGTGCTTGTCGGTTGGCGCGGACCGCGACGGCCCCATTTCATGACTGTGTTTTTGCCTCCGGCGGCCCGCTGTGGCGTTTATACATGCAGGTCGGAGGGCATGCTCTTGAGACGGGCACCTCAAGCCCGTATAAGCCTTTCTAAGCGGGTTTTGCCTATCGGCGGCCCCTCCGGTCGCGATTCCCGAGGTCCACGGACTCGCATGTCTCGCGGATACGCGAGGCTATCGCCGCCGCCGTCTCCTGCTCGCCGGACCGCGACATCCTCCGCTCGATGTCCTCGATCCTGTACTGCGATGTGAATATCGTCGGCAGCAGCGCCTCGTAGCGCTCGTTGACCACCTGGAAGAGCGTCGTCATCGCCCAGCTGTTGGCGTTCTCCTTGCCGAGGTCGTCGAGGACGAGCAGGTCGCAGCAGGTCCATGCGCCGAGCGCGGAGGCGCCCCTGGCCCCCGCTTCGTACCCGTCGTGTATGGCGTCTAGCATGGCGAGTGTCGTCGTGACGCGGACGCGGTATCCGGAGTAGACGAGCGCGCGAGCGACGGCGCAGGCGGCCGTCGTCTTTCCCGCGCCCGTGCCGCCCCTGATGTAGAGGCCCCGGCCGCGGTTCTCCCCGAACGATTCGAGGAAGGAGATGGCCGCCGGTATCGATGTCCTCGCTTCGCGGAACCGCTTCCCGATGCCGGAAGATGCGACCCTCCTCGCCATCTCGGCCTCGGCCTCCGCGCGCTTCCGGTGCTCTTCCTCCTCGGCCCTCGTCCGCTCTCCTTCGCACCCGCAAGGCTCGTGCGCGACCCACATGACCCTTCCCTGGAAGGCGGCGCCGAGCGGCTCAAGGCTCCGTCCGCAGAACTCGCAGGCGACATCCCTCGGCTCATCGAACGAGAGCCCGGCCTGCCGGGCTTGCGATGCTGTGAAGAGGCCGTCCTTCCGGCCCTTTGCTATCGGAACCATTTGTTATCGGTCTTTCTTATTGGGTGACATCCCGTCACCGGCAGACCTGACGATCCGTCAGGGTTGAGGGGCTCCGGGCATGACGGTTCGTCGGGTGACGAGTCGTCAGGTGTCTGATCGTCATGGACGGGATGGCGGTGCGTGCCGTGCGCGATGAGATAGCATCGTGTGCGCCTCCCGCCGGCAGTCCCTCGCGTCCCGGCCTCGCGGATGAGGCCCGCTTCGAGGAGCTCGTCGATCGCGCGGGTCACCGTGCGCGGCGTCGTGCCGAGGAACTCGGCCGTCGCTCCGCGCGACTCGTAGAACTCGCCGCCGTCCCTGCAGAAACCGTAGATGCGCGCGTACACGAGCAGCGTCACCCCGGAGAGGCCGTGGTCGCGCCACATGAAGCGGTGCGCGACCACGAACTCGTCCTCGCCACGTTTCCCGCGGTTCTCCTCACCGTTTCTCATTCTTGGTGCCCTTGAGCTTCCTGAGATTCACGAGGGTCGTGTTGCGCACGATCCAGTCCGCGAATTCGCCCCTGAGCACGAACATGCCCCTTGACCTGTCCGAGAAGCACCTGAACGGGAGCGGGTCGTGCTCCCTCGTCGCGAGCTCGCGGACGCGTTCCTCGGTCGTGCAGAGCAGTATCGCGGCATCGCGCACGCTGTAGATGTCCTTGATAGGAATTTGCGGCGTGGTGTGTTTGGTGTTCGTCATCGCCGTCTCACTCCTTCGTGTGCTCGAAGTTTCGTTTCCCTCCGAGCATCGGGAGGAGGCCGCGGGGCCCATGGGCCCGCCCTTGCGGGCTTGCTTCTCGTCCATCGGCCGGCACCTACTTCGTCCGGCCTGCCGAGCGCAGCGCCTCCGAGAGGTCGCGGGGGTCGATGCGCAGGAGACGTCCTATCCTTATAGCCGGGATCTCTTTCCGCTCTATCATCTTGTAGACGAGTGACTGGGAGACCCGGAGGTACTCGGCGACTTCCTGCACGTCGAGGAGCCGCCCGTCTCCTTGCGCGGTACCTGTATGCCGCCCTTCCTCATCATCCGCAGCCACCGTCCCAGAACTCAAATGGTTCACGGTTCCATTATCCCGCGATTCGCGTCTGCGGGTGAACTGTCCTTGGCCCGCGGCCCTGCTCATTCCGAAGATCTTGTCATCCATAAGCGCACCTCATTGGCACCTGTTGGCACCTCTGTGCCTCTCTTGCGTTCCAACGCCGTCTCATCGACGGTGATGCTGCTTATATCGCTGTGGGGAGGTTGGGGCAAACCGTCGGCGGATGCTAAGCCTGTATAAGCCCGTATAAGACGGTTTTCGCGAGCTGCCGCTTCACGGGAGCATCCGCGTGGGAGAGCATGTCGCTTGCAGCGAAGGCTCGCGCACGGGCCGGGAATCGCCCAAAGAGGGGCGCTTTTTCGGTGCCGCAGGCGATATAATCATCATTTGAAAAGGACGAGAACGGAGGCGCGCATGAACCTCGGCATGGAAGACGAGTACACCGAGCACAAGAGGAGCACGTCCGAGCTGCGCGAGGGCATGGAGTCGGTCGCATCCATCCTCAACAAGCACGACCACGGCACGCTCTACTTC
>JBMNUM010000044.1:0-4039 GCA_050946275.1 Coriobacteriales bacterium | reverse complement strand
AATACCTAGTTGTTGGATTTTAATGATGAGGTTGATAAACGCATCAACCAGAGGCACGCCGGACGACGTATACCATCCTAAAACCCCTGCAAGCGAGCCGATGAAGCCCCAAAGGTCAAATGATTCTCCCCCCAATCTTTCCCCCGAAGAGACGAAACCTTTAAACACAAATCCAGCGCCGTCAACTATAATTCCTGAGTAAGTTGACGGACCGAATGACCAGAAACTGTCTTCGGGAATATCAACAAATCGTGCAACATACTGATTATTTATCCAGACATCAACCGTTTTTTCAACTTCATTTAACACAGTTTTGACTGTATAATCGTTACCGAAACTGCCAACAGATACAGGCTTCGACGCACGATATGCGTAGGAACCGAATAAATTTTTAGACTCTAGTGTAACACGGCTAGATTCTATTTTTAGTCGTAGGGAATCACTCCACAACGACGTATCTCGAACAACAATTTTATATGGTCGACCATCAGGATTTCCAATTCTGTAGACGTTTTCGTATCGTCCTTCACCACCATCCAATACCATTAAATATACAACATTTTCGCCAGGCTGAGTCGATACGAGTCCTGATGAGCTGCCTTTCCAACCTCCGGTGACCACCTCATAGATTTTCGTTGTGTTTGCTTCGGTTTCCGATGGATTAGAAAAATCTACATCGACGGGCTTATATAATACAGTATCTCCTAGGCTAGCCGCATCAGTATCCACAATCAAGGAGATACAGAGAGACGAAATGAGGAGGGATAGGCATAATCCCACCAAAAGACGGGTATCAGCCATTATTAGCCCCTCCTCCTACGTATCGATTACCGATATACAGTCCTACTACAAGCAAGAGCACGACAATTGTCCAGACTGGTATGAGACCGACAAGGATACCTAACATCGTTCCGCCTAGCAATCCCAGACCAAATTCGGCCGCACCTCCTCGTAACTGTTTAGCGGTCGCAAAACCGATGGAGAGCGCTAAAAGCATACCCAATATTATTTTAGCAGTCGCAAAACCGACACCAAAGACGTTTCCGATCCCGCGGACCGCCTCCATCAAGAACCCTGAAGAGTCGTCGTCCTCATCAGGGATACCGCCGGTTGGCTGAGTGGTAGGTGGTCCAGTCACCCAACCGGTTGGTTCTGTGGTAGGCTCGATGGTGGGTGGACCGGAAAGGAATAAATACATTTCTATTATGGGCGGGTCTTCAGTAAACACCTGAACACGTCGGGAACTATCGTCGTATCCGGCAGCACGGACTACAATATCGTAGGTAGAGTTGCCCGGGACCGAAACCTCGATAAATCCGGTCCATGACGTAGTATAGGTATCCCAGATGTCCTTCCCTGCGCCAAGCACGCCGGCGATAAAGATTTCGGCGTTATCAACACTCTGGCCGGTCTCCGAAATCGTCTGTATTCGTAGAGTTACGTTACCAGGTGTTGGAACGCCTCCTATGGGATAAAGATGAATCGATCTTACCTCGTATATTGTGCGCGGATATACAGTAATCTGCACGCCGTAATCAATATCCTCGTATCCGGGGCTCGTTGCGTAGACGTAGTATTGCCCGGCGTGTTCCGATAACGCATCCGACGTATCGTAAGGCAATATCAGAGTAGCCAGACCGTTGACCACAGACGCATTGTACCAAATTCCCGTAGTTGCGGATTTAGCGCTAATGGTGCCGGTTTGTAGGATACTGTTATCGGACCATGAGCGGAGCTGGAACTGATGTTTTCCAGTAAGGGGACCGGTGTCACTCGTTACCAGTATATTACAGAGTTTATACGAGTCGTATTTTTCCGGCAGAACTGAAACTTTTATACCCTCCTCAAGGAGCATTTTGTAGCCAGGCTTCTGTCCATAGAATCTGTAATATCCGACTGGAGCCTCCTCATATACGCCGGTCTGTGGATTCCGAATCTCAGTCATTCGGTCCATGGGCAGGTTCATAACGGCGACGTCGGTTTGGGTCACGACGGTAAAGGCTTCGTTGGTATACGCATTCACCGCCGTCACCTCAAAGCCGGTGATCGACGTGCCGTTGTGGTCCGTCATGATTACGGAGCCCGTGCGGAAGACCGGCTGAACGGCCGTCGGCTGAGTGGTCGGCTGAGTGGTAGGCTGAGTAGTCGGCTGAGTAGTCGGCTGAGTAGTCGGCTGAGTAGTCGCTGTCGGCGTCGGTCCGGGGTCTTCTCCTTCCAGTAACGTCACCTCTCCAATGTGCTTGTTGCGGTAAGGTTCAGGCATAACGGTAGCGTGCACGTAGGACCCCGGTAGATAGTATCCCGGTTTCGTGACATAGATGTCGTAATAACCGACCGTCACCCCTTCCACCATAGCACCGCTATATGGATGCTCAACTTCCGTGACCTGATCAAGCGGTACGGTTACATAGCCACGGTTGCCGGTGGCAGTGAATGGGTATTGTAAGCCGGTATTGACGTTAACCAACGTACCGCTAAACCCCGTCAATGGGTTGCCGTTGCCGTCTTTAGCGGTTACGTATACCTCCATCGACGTCGGGAAGTCGCTTTCAGCCATATTACTGATGAGAGCATAATCGCCTATCCTGTAGGGTGTCCATGGCTCAGGCATCACCCGCACGTAATATGGTTGGCCACCGGGCATGTGCGTATACTGAGTGCCGGCTGAGACCTCCAGGAGCACCGACGGGACGGTTATGTAATCTCCAAGTTCTGAGTCCCAGACGGTAACACGCTCTCCATCGAGCTCGATATCAGCATAAAGACCCATGGTGCTATGGGATAGGTTCTGAGTATAGGTCGCCCCCGTATCCATAGATTTGAGGTATCCGCTATCAAGCACTCCAATAAATTCATTATTGTGCCCATAATGAAATACTACTTCCACCGGCCGCGTGGTAACGCTCGGCCCGGATTTAAGCGGTGATTCGTCAACATGGATACTATCCCATCGCACCTCACCATGGTTACCATGGCTATGGTAGGCTCCTACCCAGGCGCGGTATTGGCCGGTCGTGGATGCAATCGCATAGTTAAAATCCCATTCACCATCATCAATTCTCACATAGACGTTCCCGGTATCCCGATGGAGGCGTATCCAGACGTCGTGATATTTACCGTCGTTGTTCCACCGGCCGGTTTCGTAGTCCTTCACAAAGCCGTCGGCATTGGAGAGGCGAAGACCTTGATAGGTTGACTCTAATGATACGCCGGTGCTCTGGGGATTAGAATCATAAATGTTCGTAGTCTGAGTAAGCCCGAAGCGGATACTAGTATCAGCCTCCAACGTCGAGCCGCCAAATTTCACCCGGGTATACATCTCAATAACATCAGTAGTATGACCCGTCCTTTCGATTAGGCGGTGATATCTATTGACCGTAGAACCGCCGGGAATGTCAATTACATATGCACCTGATGATAATCCGCGGTTACTCATGTAGGATTGAGTTTCCGCGAAAATATCAGTAGGTTGATCGTAATTGTTCATATCGCAGTACATGTCCGCCGCCGCCACAGGAGATATAACCAATAGGAGCAGCGCTAAGGCTAAGAAGTAATAAGTTTTCATAAAAGAATCCTCCCAAAGAGGGAATGAGGGTGAGAATGCTGAAGGCATAATTCCCTCTTTAAGTAGCGATGTTGATGAAGGTCATAACCACCGCGATGAGAATTGCAACTCCTATAATACTGTAGAGCGCAAGTTCCGTGGCAGTAAAATTCGCCGTTTCAGCACCGTTGAGGGCATTTAAGCCCATCGGTACAAAAGCGCCGACGATTACGGCCCCGAATCCCAGCATGACGAAATTTTTGATGTTGATTTCACCAGATTCGTCCAATTCGGGGTTTACAAGCCGTTCCGCCATCATATACGCCGTTGGATGGCTCATCTCCATATCGCGCAGCCAGTTCTCAGCGTATTCCGTAAGTCTACCCATTCTCAGTATCATCTCCCTACGAGTATATTGACCTATAGATATTAATAGGTGATCCTTAAATAGTCAATTGCTAGTCAAAAAACCGTTTCGGAAGCATTAAATAG
>JBMNUM010000043.1:0-4066 GCA_050946275.1 Coriobacteriales bacterium | reverse complement strand
TTAGTCCTCGCTCCCGCAGAGACTCCGCGAAATCACTGCTCCGCAATTGTCCTGGAAGCGGGCCCCTCCCCGGGGGCTACTCGCTTTGCTCGTAGCCCCATTACAACAGGCGGCGGTTGCTCGGCCCCCTCTTTGAGGGGGCGCTTGCAACCGCCGTTGCTTCGCCCGGCTTCTTGTTGGGCTATTATGGTCTTGTTTGCTCTGGCCGTCCTTGCGGCTTTCTCCTGGGGAGGGAATCTTATGCAACCTGTTGATCTTGCCGTTCTCGGTGCTTCTGGGTCTATTGGTCGTCAGACGCTTGATGTTGCCCGTCAGGCTGGGGATGCCGTGCGCATCGTGGCCCTTTCCGTGAACTCGTCCGTCGACAAGCTTGTCGATGCAGCGCTCGAGTTCGATGTGCGCCATCTCGCCATCGCCGATGAGTCGCAGCGCGGCCATGCGGCGCTCGACCGGCTTCCCGCGGGTACCGAGATCCTCTGGGGACCGCAGGGCGTGGAGGAGCTCGCGCATCGCAATCCCGATCCGGATCCCTCTCGTATCGACGTGGTGCTCAACGCGCTCGTCGGCTTCGCCGGGCTCCGTGCAAGCCATGCCGCGCTCGCGGCCGGACGTCGCCTCGCGCTCGCCAACAAGGAATCGCTCGTCGTGGGCGGCGAGCTGCTGATGCCACTCGCGGCACCGGGGCAGCTCCTGCCGGTCGATTCCGAGCATTCCGCCATCTACCAGTGCCTGATCGGCGAGCGCGATGACGAGGTCGCCCGCATCTGGGTCACCGCCTCGGGAGGTCCATTCCGTGGCAGAACGCGCGACGAGCTCGCGCAGGTCACCGTCGAGCAGGCGCTCGCGCATCCCACATGGGCCATGGGCCCCAAAATCACCATCGACTCCTCCACCCTCATGAACAAGGGTCTGGAGGTCATCGAGGCCTATCACCTGTTCTGCTGCGACTTCGACCACATCTGCGTCGTCGTGCATCCGCAGAGCTGCATCCACTCGATGGTCGAGTACGCCGACGGTTCCGTGAAGGCCCATCTCGGTGCCACCGACATGCGCATCCCGATCCAATTCGCGCTGAGCTATCCGGAGCGGTGGACTGCGCCGTGCGAACCGCTCGACTTCCGCACGCTCAAGGACCTCACGTTCGACGCGCCGGACCTCGACACCTTCGGCTGCCTGCGATTGGCCATCGAGGCGGGACGTGCGGGTGGTACCGCGCCCGCGGTGCTCAACGCCGTCAACGAGGTCGCGGTCGCGGCGTTCCTCGCCAAGCAATGCGGCTACCTTGACATCGAGGGGTCGGTTGCCCGCGTGCTCGAGATCCACGACCGCCAGCAGGTCGAGTCTCTCGAGCAGCTCGAGGCCGTCGATGCCTGGGCCCGCGCCGAGGCGAGGCGGGTGCTCGGGCTGTAAAATGAGTCGGAGGACAATCCTTCGATTCGTTCGGGAGAACCTGCTTGGTCAACACGCTGCTGACAATCTTCTGGGGCATCGTCCTGCTGTCCATCGTCGTGGTCATCCACGAGGGCGGGCATTTTCTCGCCGCCCGTGCGTTCAAGGTGCGCGTGCTCGAGTTCATGGTCGGGTTGCCCGGTCCCTCCATCGGCTATCGCAAGCATGGTGGCCAAACGCGATTCGGCGTCACGGCGATTCCGCTCGGGGGCTATGCGCGCATCGCGGGCATGGACGAATGGCAAGACGAGTCGAATCTTCCCCGTGCCGCCGCCCTGCTCTACAAGTACGGTGAGATAACGGACGAGGATGCTGCCGAAGCGGGTGACAGGCTCGGTTTCGACCTGATCGAGTCCCTCGATATACTCTGCGAGTGGGGGACGGCCGAGAAGGTCAAGCTCGGACGCGGCGCCGTGAAATACGCCGCACCCGAGACCGCCGAGTTCGAGCGCGGCGAGATCCGGACGATTCACAACCCCGTTGCGTTCATCGCGCATGAGCGCGAGCAGACCTACGTCGCGCTGCCTTGCTGGAAGAGGATCGTCATCTCGTTTGCCGGGCCCTTCGCGAACATCCTGACGGCCGTCATCGTCGTCACGCTCGTGCTCTCGCTTTCGGGAACCGCGCAGGCGACGCTCACGCTCGACGACGTTCCCGCCGGGATGCCCGCCTACGAGGCCGGCATGCGAGCGGGCGACACCATCACGTCCGTCGATGGCGCACAGGTCGCCACATGGGAGGAGTTCGTCGAGGCGATTTCCGGCCTGGAGGAGGGCCAGACGGTCGAGATCGGCTACACACGCGACGGCGCGGCATCCACGGCTGCCATGAAGACCGTCATCTCGCCGCAGACGGGCAACGTCGCGATCGGGGTCACCGCAGGCGTCGAGCAGGTGAAGATGTCGCCTGCGAGGGCCTTCGGCGAATCCATTTCCTATATCGGGCAGGTGGTGGTCGCCATCTGCAAGCTCATCAATCCCGCAACGGCCATGGATATGATCAGCCAGTCCACCTCGCTCGTCGGCATCTCGGTCGTTGCCAAGCAGGCTGCCGAGCTCGGCTTCATCAACTTCATGTGGCTTACGGCGCTGATCTCGATCTCAATCGGGCTCATGAATCTTCTGCCGATCATGCCGCTCGACGGTGGGCGTATCATTGTCGAAGCGATACAGCGAATCCGTCGCAAGGTGCTCAACCCAGCGGCGGTCAACGCGTACACGGTGGCGGGCATCGCGCTTGTCGTGCTGCTCTTCGTTGTGGTGACGGGCCAGGATATACACAACATCGCGACGGGAGGATTCCCATGGTAGAAAACGGTATCGAGACGGCGAAGCAGACGAGGCGCGTCATGGTGGGCGATGTCGGCATCGGTGGAGGCGAGCCGGTCGCGGTGCAGACGATGCTGGCGACATCGACATCGGATGTCCGCCTGTCTCTCGAGAAGATCCGCAAGGTTGCGGGTCTCGGATGCGAGATCGTGCGCCTCGCCGTGCCGTCGGAAAGCGCGCTCGAGCCGTTCGGGCGCATTTGCGAGCTGTCGCCGCTGCCCGTCGTGGCCGACATCCATTTCGATTACAAGATCGCCATCGGGGCTGCCAAGGCCGGCGCCGCCAAGCTTCGCATCAATCCGGGCAACATCGGCTCCACCGCACGCGTCGACGCTGTGATCGACGCTGCGGGCGAGGCGGGCATCCCCATCCGCATCGGCGTGAACGGGGGGTCGCTCGAGCAGCGCTACCGCGACATGCAGGGCATGTCGAACGCCGAGAAGCTCGCGGCGAGCGCGCAGGACTTCGTCGAGCACTTCGAATCCCGCGGGTTCACCGACATCGTCGTGTCCGCCAAGGCGCACGACGTGCCGACGACCATCGAGACGTACCGCGTGCTCGCGCGCGAGATTCCCGAGGTGCCGCTGCACATCGGCATCACCGAGGCCGGCACGCTCCGGCAGGGCACGGTGAAATCCGCCGTGGGACTTGGCATCCTGCTCGCCGAGGGCATCGGCGACACGATGCGCGTGTCGCTGACGGCCGGCATCGAGGAGGAGGTCCTCGTCGCCTGGGAGATCCTCGCATCGCTCGGCCTGCGACGCCGCTCTCCCGAGATCATCAGCTGTCCCACGTGCGGGCGCACGCAGATCGACATGATCCCCATCGCCACCGAGGTGACGCGCAGGCTCGAGAAGATCGCCAAGCCGATCCGCGTCGCGGTCATGGGCTGCGTGGTGAACGGTCCCGGCGAGGCGCGCGACGCCGACATCGGCATGGCGGCCGGCAAGGGCCAGGGCATCATCTTCTCTCATGGCGAGGTGATCAGGACGGTTCCCGAGGAGCAGATAGTAGAAGCCCTCTTCGAGGAGATAGCGAAGCTGTAAGCCCGGAGATTCCCAAGCGCAAGGCAACGGCACGAGCGAGTGCCCCCTCAAAGAGGGGGCCGAGCAAGTGCCGATTGTTTATGTGCACGGCTACGAGCGAAGCAAGTAGCCCCCGGGAAGGAGGAGGCACGTTTCCGGGGAATTGCGGAGCAGTGATTTCGCGCAGGTGATGCGTTTAGCGAGGACTAAAGAACGCCGAAGGCGTTCCCTCCGCAGCTGCATCACCGGAGCGAAATCACGTTT
>JBMNUM010000042.1:0-4219 GCA_050946275.1 Coriobacteriales bacterium | reverse complement strand
TAACAACCTGGTTATAGTCTACGATCCAAATGGCGGCAGGTTTTGGGTATTCCGGGGCATTAATGCCTCCTGCTTTGAGATATTTAATGACGGAGTAAGACGGAAGCTTTTAGCAGGTGACAGTGTTACCGGCTTTGTGAATGAGCAGGATACAGGGACTGACGACTTCGGGGAGCCGATAGAAGCATACTGGGAGGGGAAATCTCTTGCGGTAGGTACTGCTGACAGGAAGAATTTGTTTTCCTGGGCGGTTCTCCAGGATATGCCGGGGGCTAATGGAGTTGAGTTGTCTGCCTCTCTGGACTACGGGGAATTTAACAGCTTATCTCCAGGTGATGAGGATAGTTTAGTTAGAAGGTTTGAATTTTATACCGATTATGAGGGACGGTATTTGAAACCGAGATTGAGCCACAATCTGTTAGGCGGCTGTGAAGTGAGAGGGCTAAAGGTTTATTTTAAACCCTTTGTGGGGGTGTTATAGATGGCAAAGGAGCAAGATGTATTTCAATTACCAGTAAGGTTTATAGACCATCAAGACATTGAAGGAATGGCTTTGGCTGTCCAAAGAAACTTCAAAGAGTTGGAGCGGCAGCTTGCTCTTTTGCAGTTGGCTGTGAAAAAGGCCACCGGCGGGGGGATTAAGGACCTTCCAGATAAGGCAAGTATTTGGGACCGGGCAGATGCCATCAATGAAGACGGCACTATCCCTGCACAAATGCTTAATGATAAGTTGGTCGGTTTAGAGCATGAATTGCAGCTTGCTGACGAAGCAGTTACGGAAGCCAAAATTGCTGTTGGAGCCATCACTAACAAAAAACTGGCCATTGATGCAGTTACGGCAGAGAAGATTGCGGAGGCGGCAGTGACTGCACAAAAATTGGCTCAAGAAGCTGTTACCGAAGAAAAAATTGCTGGGGAAGCAATAACTGCCGAAAAGATTAAAGCCGGAGCCATAGGCACCGTTGCCTTGGCCGCCGGGGCGGTTACGACAGACAAACTGGATGCCCAGGCTGTAACTGCTGGAAAAATCGCTGCCAGAGCCGTTACTGCTGAGAAAATACAGGCTGGCAGCATAACTAGCCAGCACATTAATGCTGATGGCATAACTGCCAATCTAATCACCAGCGGCGAACTACTGACCGCCAAAGTTACCGTGGCTAGCCAAGATGGCTATACCAAGTTTAGGGGTGACGGTATTACTGTTCAGGACAGGACCGGTGCAACCAGAATAGCCCTTGGCCGAGTGGATGAACTTGGCCAGCAGACGGCTACTTTCACCAGGAACAGTGAAGCATATACCTCCGATGGACAGAAGGTTGCTGTTAATCAACCGAGATTTGAGCCAGGGAAGTTTGGACAGGCGGTGTTGGTGGAGGAAGGGACGACGAACCTCTTTACCAACCCCAAATTACTCAACAACGGGCAAGATTGGACGCCAAATTCCTCTACTGCATGGGTAGATTCGTCTGGTGAGTATCCTTATATACATTGTGAAGCACAATGGGATGGAGTATATCAAACACTCTCTTTATCTGCTACAACCTATACGCTTACCTATTTGGTTAAGCATAAATCTGGTTCTAATCAAATTGGTTCTCATTTTGATGGCTCGCCAACCGTGAAGATTAGAGTTGACGGTGGAGAATGGATAGATGGCAGCACAATCACTGTTCCGTCTGATGGTAACTGGCATCTCGTAGAGATTCAGGCGACTTATACGACCGCTGGCTCTTACGGGGTTTATTTACAGCCAGGACGTGGGGTTGTAGGAGTTAATGAATTTTGGTTCAAATATGCTCAACTCGAACAAAAACCTTACCCCACCACCTTTATTGATGGCACTCGTTCTCCTGAAACCTTGACTATACTGACAGAAGGGGTGCTGAACCCGCAGGAGGGGACAGTGGAGCTTGTTATCATACCGCAAAATAACTATAGCGGGACTGCCCAAGTTCACTTTGAAGCTAATGCGGGTACTACTAATAAAAGCCAAGTTTTTATCTTTAATGAAGATGGTTATTGGCGGTGTGGCCTTTTTGATAAAAACTGGACTGTAAGAAAAATTGACGTACCGTATGATGGTCAACAAGGAGTGCCTACCAGGATTGCTTTAACATGGAAAAATTGTAATAGTGGTTCAGCAGACGCAGAAGTAAAACTCTATAAGAATGGTATACTTCAAGGTATTGTTTCTGGCGTTCAAATAGATATGGAAAGTGCATTTACCGTATGTAGCATTGGTAGGCGGGCGCTTAGTACTGCATTTTGGGGCAATGCTCTCTACGACGACCTCCGCATTTCCTCCATCGCACGTTCCGACGAAGAAATCAAGCAAGCATATGAGAATAATCAACCTTTAGTTTGGGACGAGCATACAACGTACTTGATGAGGTTTGACGGTAACCTCCAACCGGTGATTGGCCATGAGCACAGCCTGAAGATGAGCCACGGCAGCGGTGAGTATACCAAGGTTAGCGATCGGGGCTTAGAGCGGTTTGTGCCAAAGCCGATTTATACAAAAGTGCCAACAGGTATTCCAAATAAAGAAAACTTTGAAACGGGGTTTATTCCAACCGGATGGGAAGTCAAAAATGCCATAATCTCTAGCGTTAGTTATGAGGGAAACTATAGCTTGAGGCTTAACCCCGGCATTCAGGATATTAAGTCATATGCAAGGACAGTTCAAGAAATAACTGGTACTACAACAATGAGTTTTTGGTATCGCTGTACTTCTGTAGCATATGGGGATGTTTACGAGTTTAATCTTGATGGGCATCGGTATGAACTAACTGATGATAATACTTGGCGTTATTTCTCTGCTACCGTAGAGGAAGGGCTACATGTTTTTGAATGGGCTATTAATAGGTGGAGTGACAGTATTCCAACCAGTTCTTATATGTATATTGATGATATTGTCTTTGAAATGTACCCGGCAAGCAAAGAAATAACCGGGTATTCAGAGGAAGGTTATTCATACGGTTATCGAACGTATGTTGGTGTAGCATCAACCTTTGGTCTTTATTTATCCTCGTCATTTGGTTTTTTCCCTGATGATGAGGATATTCCTGATATTTGGATACAGTTACCGGAGGACTTTAAAGGCAAGGAATTTGAAGTATTTCTGTCATTCAGCGACAACTCTAACCAGGAATGGTTGACTATATCTAAGATAGAATTAACATTATTGGAAATTGATAAAGCAAATGGCAGGTTCAAGGTTCGTGCTCATGCACAAGGTTCTGATAGAACCTACCGCCTGGTGTCAGGTTCTTTAGAGGAAACAAGGAGCTACTCTATTTCTGGTATTAAGTTTACCTACCTTGCTACTTATTAGGAGGACCTTCTCATGGTTTTTATTTACGACAAAACAACGGGGCAAATTAAATTCCTCTACTCTGGAAATATTAGTCAAATAGCTAACTTCAAGGAAGCTGAAAACCTTGCTGAAGCAATCTTTGAAGATGATTCTATAATCTTGGAAAGACCCCAAGATTATAGAATCGTTGTGGTTAGCGGCAGGGCTATGACTTATGCCAAGAAACCAACTATGAAGTTATATTTTAAGGATGAGGATGAGGAGGAGACAGACGAATTTTTCATAGCAGGTGATGGAATAAACGAAGTTTCCCTCCATGTTCAAATAGATGGGCTAAACCCTATAGATGAGTTTGGTTGTATTTATGATAAAGACAATCTCTGTAATTTGCAGCTATATATCAATGATGAATTGGTAGATGTAGAAGCAGAACAGTCAATGGACCCAACCACAGCAAACTTTATTATTTCTATCACCTCTAATGAACCCGGTTTAGTGCTAAATATTCGGGGGAATGACAATCTATTCCTAACTAACTCTGTAACCCTGGAGGTGGTTTAATGAGGTTGAACGTTCAAAAAAGCAAAGGTAGGTTACAGGTAGGAATAAATGAAATGGCACAAGAGAAACGAAAAAAGGAACTACTTAAAAAATGTAAAAAGGAACAGTCCAATGAGTTACTCAATGCGGTTAAAGAGATACAGGAGTTTTTAGCTGCCAAAACAGGGTTTGAGCCTTACCATAAATTAAAGTAGGAGGGTGGGCAGGTGCGGATAACAGGGAATTCAATCAGCATGATTAGAGGAGACAGCGAGAGTATTATTGTTTCTTGCAAGGACAGCAATGGGGATCCTGTTCCCTTTGAACCGGGGGATACAGTTTATTTTACCGTGAAAGAAACAG
>JBMNUM010000041.1:0-5428 GCA_050946275.1 Coriobacteriales bacterium | reverse complement strand
CGGCGAAGGCTCCGCAAAACGTGATTGCAAGAAGCCCCTGCACCTCAGGAGGGAACGCCTACGGCGTTCTTTAGCCTTCGGTCCCGCAGGGGCTTCTTGCAATCACTGCTCCGCAATTCGCCGGGTCAGGGTCCTCCCTCCCCGGGCTACCTGCTTCTAGCCGGGCGCTTTATCCATTCAAAATCCGCCTCATTTTAGGTATCATTTTTTTGTATGTACTTTTCAGCGTTTTTGGGGGTTCTCATGAAATCTACTCGCCCGTCCCACCTCAAGGCAGGATTTCGGGTTTTCCTGGCTGTCTGCATGGTCGCACTTATGGTTCCCGCCGTTGCGTTTGCGGCCGACGATGTCACGGAGCCCGTCAAGGTCGACGCATACAACCAGGACGTATCGGAGACTGTCGGCGACGTGACCATCGCGGAAAATGGATCCATGTCCGTCGTAGCCAATGCATCTGACGGCTATAGCGCAAGTGTCACCACAGGAAACATCACCGCGCCCAACGGCAGCGGCGCCGTAGCGCAAGCCGAGGGTTCGGGCACCTCTGCCAGCGTCACCATCAACGGCGACGTCGAGGTTGGCGGCATGGGAATCGGGGCCGCGTCCGGCGGCGGGGCCACCGCCGATGTCACGGTCAACGGCAACGTCACGTCATCCGGCGCGGTTTCGAGCCTTGAGATCGCAAGCGGCATCCAGGCCATGGCCTTCGAGAACGGCGCCACGACGGTCACCATCAACGGCGATGTGAAGGCTCCCGGGGCAGGCGCCTATCTTATCTCCGCGTCGGATAGCACCGTGAACCTCGTGGTCGACGGTGACCTCACGAGCGACATGGTGGGCCTTGCGTTGGCATATGAGTCCGAGAAAGCGGCGATCGACGCCCTCGTCACGGGCACCATCGACGGCAAGACGCTAGGCGTGGATCTCAACGGTGCGTTCGAGGGAGACGTTCCCAAAACCGTCGTGCTCACCGTGTGGAAGATCATCTTGAACGAGACCGGCATCGCGGCCGGCACGGTGCGCGACATATCCCCCTCGGACGACACGGGATACCAGCCCCAGATCACCCAGAACGAGAATTTCGAGAAGACCATCAAGTACATCGTGAAGGTCGAGCAGCCCACGGCTGGCGGCACGGTCACCGTCACAGATGCCGAGGGCAACGCACTCGACAAGAGCCACGGCTACGAGATCGCCTATGAGGGCGACAAGGTGCTGCTGAAGGTCAACGTCGAGGACGGCTACAAGCTGATGGCCGCCTACAACGGCGACGGCGAGAAGGTCGCTCTCGTCCAGGATGCCGACGGCAACTACTACTACGAGGTCCCGAAGGGCGGCGGCGTGTACCTGTCCGTCGAGCTCGAGAAGGTCAACGGAGACGAGCCTGCGGAAGAGGAAGAGCCGATCTCCGCTCCGGAGGAGGAGCAGGCCTCCCCGACCAAGGTCGCTTCCGAGGGCTCCGGCCTCCCCAAGACCGCCGATAGCGCTCCCGGCCTCCTCGTCCTGATGACGATCACCCTCGCAGGCGCGGGCCTGGCGCTCTCCGGCGTCGCCACCACCCGCAAGCGCCAGCAGAAG
This sequence comes from Coriobacteriales bacterium, assembly GCA_050946275.1. GTDB lineage: Bacteria > Actinomycetota > Coriobacteriia > Coriobacteriales > CADBOM01 > JBMNUM01. The sequence continues at coordinate 3,850 of JBMNUM010000041.1, read as the reverse complement.
GCCGGCAAGCACGTCCGCTAGAAGCAACAGGCACAACGGATAATCAAACGGGGCATCGCCGCAAGGTGGTGCCCCGTTTCCATCCGCCTCCCCGCCAGGCCAGCGCCGGCATGCACCTCGTGCGAAGGTGCTCCGCATGATTGCCCCCTGGCAACATGGTCAGGTTGGGCGCATTGGCTCCCATGCCGAGGTGCGAAGGTGTTCCACATGATCGATCGCCCCCTGGCAACTTTGCACGGAAAAGGGCGTGTCAGACGCCCCTTTTCGAACGAAATTGCCAGAATCGAGTCTGTGGGGCCGGAAACGACGCCCTTTTTCGAACGAAGTTGCCATGATGGCTCTCGCGTTTCCAATACACCAGGCGCAAGGTATGATCAACGCAAGACCGACGGAAGGAGCAGCCATGAGAAAATTGCCAATCGCCATGTTGACCACTGCGGCATTCGTCGCCGCACTGGCCCTATCGGGATGCGCTGGACAGGCCTCCGACCAGCCCGCAGCGGACACGGGAGCCGACCAGCAGCAAGCCGCACAGGAGCAGGCAACCGAGGCCGCGGAACCCGTGGCCGACCAGGCAACCGGAACCGCAGAGCCAACAACTGACCCGGCAACCCAGCCCAAAGACCAGCAATCCAAGGTCTCCGACGCCGACGCAGTGGCCATAGCACTGGCGGACGCCGGAGTTGCCGAAGCAGACGCAACCCAGATGAACGTCCATCTGGACACCGACGACGGAACGACAAAGTACGAAGTCGAGTTCAACGTGGGAACCACAGAGTACGACTATGACATAGACCCGAACACAGGAGCGATCCTAAAAGCCGACAAAGACCTAGATGACTAAGAAAGGGGCAACCGAAGCCCCACCAGCGCCCCTTCCTCGAAGAGGAAGGCAGCGTAGCCCCAACCCAAACGGCGGTTGCGAGCGGCCCCTTGAAAAGGGGCCCGAGCAACCGCCGACTGTTTCAAGGGCTACGAGCGAAGCAAGTAGCCCCCGGGAGAGCCGGGCCCGGCCAGAAGAATTGCGGAGCAGTGATTTCGTGCAGGTGATGCGTTTAGCGAGGACCTCCAGAGCGCGAAGCGCTCTCTCCGCAGCTGCATCACCGGAGCGAAATCACGTTTTGCGAAGCCTTCTTCTGGACTGGCTCGGCCCTCCCGGGGGCGGGCAAACCCGATAAAGTGGTAGGCTGAACATAAGCACCGGAGGAAGGAAGCAAGATGACCCCGCCACCGATCATGTTCGGCCCCCAATCCCACTTCCTAACGGACGAGGAAAAGGCCAACATGCCCAAGGTGACCAAGGGCCTGCTCCTGAGAATCCTGTCATACCTCAAACCGTACTGGCTCCAGTTCCTCTTCGTCTTCGTAGCGATAGTGATTGCGGCGATAGTCGGCTTGTTCCCCTCGATCATCACCGGAAAGATCGTCGACGAGGCGCTGGTGGGGCAAGACCTGCAGTACCTCGTGAAGCTGCTGCTGATCGCACTGGCGGCGATGGTCACCAGCCAGCTCATAGGCGTGCTCGAGAACTACATCAACGCGTGGATCTCGCAAAGGATCATCTACGATATGCGCAACCAGATGTACCGGCACCTGCAGTTCATGCCGCATTCGTTCTTCACCACGGAGAAGCAGGGCGACATCATCACGCGCATGGACACGGACATCTCCGGTGTGAGCTCGGTCATCAGCGGCACGCTCTCGAAGATCGTCGGCAACGTCGCCACCATCATCACGACGCTCGTCGCGCTGTTCACGATGAGCTGGAAGCTCGCCATCGTCGGTCTCGTGGTGCTGCCGCTGCTCATCATGCCCACGCGCACGGCCGGTCGGTCGCGCCTCAAGTATGCCTCGCGCACGCAGGCGAAGACCGATGAGATGAACCAGTCGATCAACGAGACGCTCTCGGCCTCGGGGTCGCTGCTCGTCAAGATGTTCACGCGCGAGGAGAAGGAGTTCGAGAGGTTCAACCAGGTCAACGAGGAGGTCACCCGCCTGTCGATGAAGGAGACGCGCTCCGGCTCGCTCTTCCGCGTTGCGATGGGGTTGTTCACGCAACTCGGCCCACTGCTCATCTACTTCGCCGGCGGCGTGCTCATCATCATGAGGTACGACCCGACGCTCACCGTGGGCACGGTCACCGCGTCCGTCGCACTCGTGAACCGGCTGTACCGCCCCGTCGAGTCGCTGCTCGACCTGCAGGTCACCTTCACGCGCTCGCTCGCGCTGTTCACGCGCATCTTCGACTACCTCGACCGCGAGAACACAATCGTCTCGCCCGAGAACGGCGCCAAGCCCGATGTCGAGCAGAAACCCATCCGCTACGAGCACGTGGCCTTCGGATACGAGCCCGGCCAACTCGTGCTCTCCGACGTGAGCTTCGAGGTGCCCGGCGGCAAGATGTACGCGATCGTGGGCCCAAGCGGTTCGGGCAAGTCGACGGTCGTGAACCTCATCCCGCGCCTGTACGACGTCATCTCGGGCTCGGTGAGCGTGGCCGGCGTCGACGTGCGCGACTTCAACCTCCCCTACCTGCGCCAGCAGATCGGCGTCGTCACGCAGGAGGCCTACCTCTTCAACGGAACGATCCTCGAGAATCTGCGCTATGCCAACGAGAACGCGACGATGGAGCAGATCGAGGAGGCGTGCCGGATCGCGAACATCCACGATTACATCGCCAGCCAGCCGAAGGGATACGACACCGAGGTCGGCAACCGCGGCCTCAAGCTCTCGGACGGCGAGAAGCAGCGCCTGTCGCTCGCGCGCGTCATCCTGAAGGACCCGAAGATCCTCATCCTCGACGAGGCGACGAGCGCGCTCGACTCCATCTCGGAACACGCCATCCAGGAGGCGCTCGAGCAGCTGATGGTGGGGCGCACGAGCATCGTCATCGCGCACCGGCTCTCGACGATCCTCAAGGCCGACTGCATCCTCGTCGTGAAAGACGGCGTCATCGCGGAGCAGGGCCCGCACGAGGAGCTGCTCGCGAAGGGCGGCGTCTACCGCGAGCTCTTCGACACGCAGTTCGACCAGGTGCTCGGTACCGACGAGCGCAAGGACGGATCGCTCGGCCTCGACGTCCAATCGCTCGGCACCTCCTACGACGTGCGACGCATCACCGAGGCGGACATCACGGCCGTCTTCCAACTAGCGCGCCGCAATCGCCGCTACTACCGCTCGCTCGGCATAAAGCCATCGATGGCACGCCTGACCGAGATCATCAGCGACATTCCCGATGGAACGACGGAGACCGATAAGTTCTTCGTGGGCTTCTACGCAGAAGACGGGGAGCTGGTAGCCGTCCTAGACCTCATCTGCGGCCACCCGGAACCCGACGACGCCTTCATAGGCTGGTTCATGGTAGAGGCAAGCCTACAGGGCCAAGGCATAGGCTCCCAGATCTTCGCAGACATAAGAGCATCGCTAAAAGCCCAAGGCTACGACCACCTAGAACTGAAATGCCCCAAAGCAAGCGAAGAGGCAAGGGGGTTCTGGAAATCCCAAGGCTTCCAGCCGACAGGCAAAGAGGAAAAAGACCCAGGCGGCACCTACGACCTAACAGAGCTAGCAAGGAGCATCTAAGCGCAGCGCGAAGCGCGAGCCCAAACAAGCCGCAACCCAACCCGACCTCGAGCTTTAGCTCCGGCAGTTGCGACGGCCCCTGAAAGGGGCCCGAGCAACTGCCGCCTGTTGTAGTGGGCTACGACCGAAGCAAGTAGCCCCCGGAGGAAGGACCCTTTCCCGGCGAATTGCGGAGCAGTGATTGCAAGAAGCCCCTGCGGGACCGAAGGCTAAAGAACGCCGTAGGCGTTCCCTCCTGAGGTGCAGGGGCTTCTTGCAATCACGTTTT
>JBMNUM010000040.1:0-5893 GCA_050946275.1 Coriobacteriales bacterium | reverse complement strand
TCAACAATCGATTTGATTCCTGCGTGCATCAGCGGTGGGAAGTTCCTCGGCCGGCTAACCAGTTCGTTATCACACAGAAGATATCTTGCCACCATAGGCAAATCAGTATGATTCTTTAGGGTGTAGCAGATATCTAATTTGTCGAATAGCATATCTGACTCGTGTTCGTATTTGCACAGGGCCTGTTCGATTTCCTCAGGGGAAGTGGACGACAATAATTGTTCTATTTCGTACTCTGGCATATGCATATTTGCAGGAATCTGAATGAAATAGTTGTCAAAGAATTCGCTGTGGCATATCCTCTTATTAAACCCCGCGGTTACAATCCTTGCAGCCTCAGATTCTGGTTCCTTATTTGTGGCTGGGAACATATACTGCAAAAGTTGCTTGAGGCTGTTGTCAATCTCCAGCCTCGTAAATAATTCGTATAGTTTTTCCCTATCAGACGATTGCTCGGGTGATGTTAAATCCCTGCACAAGAGATACGAATTCTCCTTTATCCAATCAATCAGGCTCGGTTTTTTCATTTCCAGGATGCATAATGCCAAAAGATCGTAACAGTATGTATCGTCTTTAGACAGGACGTACTTTGTTTTGAACTGGTTGATGACCCTTTTCTCTTCCCTGATTGTGGTGATGATGTTTGGGAAAAGGTGGGCCATCTCATCGAATAACCAGGGATCTTCGTTCTTGACATCTTTTGCCGAGGGCATTATTCCGGTTATATGGGCAAAATCCTCCCTCAATATAGCTTCGATGCTTTTACTGGATGCATCAGGCAGGAATATCGGCATATCCACGATTTTCTGAAGGTACTCATGTCCGTCATAGGCATCTGTAGCGAGAGCATCGGACACGACACGGTCGTCATAGGCAAGAAGATAGATCATGTTGTCAAAATCAGCTACATTACGGATGAACTTGAAAATCTGGACAATCTCATGTTTGTCCATACGATCTATATCATCGATTGCAACCACATACTTCTTCTGTGATTTCGAAAGGCTGTTGCATATCGCCTTTTTTATGCGGATCATTTCCGAGGCATCATCGTCTGAACTCACAGCTTCGTAGTAAGCTTTCACAAGAATGGAGGGCCATCCCCCGTATTCTTCGGCAGCGCCTTTCAGTATTTCCTTGACGGCCTTTTTGACGTTACGTTTGTACCGAGAACATTTGCTCAATGAGGATTCCAGCGTACTGAAAAAACGCCGGATTATATCGACATCATCCTTGACCATCCATGGGTTGAATCTTATAGCCTCGTACTTTTCAGAAGACAATTTGTCCAGGAGGATATTCATTACCGAGGTTTTGCCCGTCCCCCATTTGCCACAAATTCCGATTATAGCACAATCTTTTCCGAGAGAGCCGATTTCTGAAGCAATCTCGTCCACTAATATTCTGCGATTGAGACGGTCTTGATCCACGTTACAAATCGGTTTGTCGCTCAACATTTCTCCACTACCTGTACAACCATATTCTAACTTTAAACCAATGCGGTTAACCGACCTTTAAAGAAAGCCGTGTTGATTGGTTTCGACGTTAACCGAACATATGTGGCTAGTGAAACCCTTCTCTGTCCGCGAAATTTGTTATTATCTATATCAAGACGGGTTCTTCACTTCAGTACATACAGCAAGAATCTGTTTCCTTACGGTCTTGGTAATCTGTTTCGGGGTCTTGATATAAAACATCAAGCGTAGTAAATAGGAGTTGGCGATATAATAAAAGCGATATACATGTGTATACCTAAAAATAACTTTAAAATTCGTCGTATTTCTTATTACAATCCTTGGCCAGCGATACAGGGTATTTCGTAATGTTTTTGTCAATCTTGTTCACAAGAGCATCGTATAGATCAATATCGTTCATCTGGGCAAATCTAAGAACAAAATAGAAAACGTCTGCCAATTCGTCACATATTTCTTGATTCTTTTTTGGATCCGACAGCATGGCGGTACATTCTTCCGGTGTTTTGAATCTGAAAATCTGCAATAGCTCAGAAGATTCCGTACACATCCCAATTGCAAGTTCCTTCGGGTTGTGGAATTGATTCCAATTACGTTGTTCACAAAATGTCTGGACAATTTTTTTAGCAGCAGTTATTGTTTCATTATCGTCCCCCATAAACTTCGCTCCTGATAATTAATCAAAAGAATCTCGTTGATTGTATTTTTTGTAATTCGGCAGACCTTGCTTATAGTGGATGTCCATGAGCATATTCAAATCAGCAGCAAGTTCTTCATTGGAATACTCCTGATGTGCCAGGTATGACTTATAAAAAAGTACTGCTTTAGCATACTTTTCTTTATATTCCCCTAATTCAAGTTCACTCGTACAATCAGAGAAGGACGTATAGTTTATTTTTGAACGCAAATGTTTGACCATTCTCATTATTTCACGATCACTCTTTGTTCCGACACCTAACATGTACACCAAGTAAATCCGATGGCAACTGTTAGAGATTAAAAACGCCGGAAAGATTCCTTTCGAAACACTGAATCCATTGAGGTCACGATTCTCAGTATTATCTAAAATCGCAACATACATGACTCTGCTCCACGACCCTGCCCTGCACATCCTATTATTTTGCAACTCTCCATGTATGGTAGAATAATTTGCGATATCGATGCAGGAAATGTACGAGTTACACACTGGACCAGCGGATTAGATTTAATGCACCCACCGTTTTTTAGAGAATACCCACTATTAAAAACAAAATCAAAAACATCCTTCAAATGACTATCCATGTTAGTAAGAAATAGAATGGCATTCGGGTTAATAGTACTTAGTGATATTAAATAATACTAATAACATCCACAATCATGGCCAATTACATCACCAATAATAATCCAATTATCGCATATGGCGAATTAGTGTTGGATGTTGATCAAATCGTAGAATCCATAATTTATGCCAACAATGCCCTTGTAACTTTGGATCGTGAATCAAAAAAATTTGATATTGATATCTTCGAAGCATTGGGGATGAGAAATCTTAGCGGACTAATTGGAGAATTTTTTGCTAAAAGTGTCCAAAGGCATTCGAACTCTAAATTGGTATCAAATCTGCATCAAGACGGGTATCCCGATTTGCTATTAGTCAATACACCTGATAAAAAAAAGTATTTTGATACACTATATACGGTTAAAAACAACAAAAAAATACCGCTTGAAAAGGAAGCATTCAGTCCATTTAAATATGGTGGGATAGAAGTTAAAGCCACTTGCGGAAGCACTCCTTCTACGAAAAGAAAGTTCGGCATAGGAGAACAAAGGATTTCATTGGTAAACGGATTTGATTGGAAAGCCCATCACCGTCAAACGAATAATCTTCTCTCTATATTTTGGGATTTTCTTGATGGTGTCCCTGCAGTCGTCGCGTGTTTCTATAGAAATGATCTTACCGAAGATGACTGGGGCAAAATTGTTCAACCTCGTGAGGGCGGTGGGCGTACAACTAGTGTTTCTATAATGACCAGTGCGGGAGTTCACAAGATGTGCCAAGGGTGGGTGGCAGTACTGGATGACGATGAGTACCTTACCAAGTTTTCAGCGCCTAAATGGATAGGATACAATGTAAAGTCAAAAATCAAACAGAGTCACATTCCGTTTTGATTTTTTAACTTGGATTTTTACATTGCCCTCCTCAATATCTCCAATATGGGCACATATCTTATCAATGATTAGTGGGGGCACACTTTCACCGATAGTATCTCTTATCAGGCCTTCCTTTACCAAACGTCCATTAATCTCAAATGAATACTCATAGTTTGATATGGTCTGTATTATTAATCCCTCTTGTAAAGATAATACACGATTTTGAGAGGGATGCAACTTATTGTCAGAACATGCATACTGAAAATTCTGAGTCAAAGTGCTTGCAGGCTCATCCCAGGACATACGTTTGTATGCGCTAGTAAATCCATTCATTAACCTGATAGATCCGTCCTTTTCTACAGAGGGGCGAGGCAAAAGAGAACCGCATTTTACACAATAAATAGGGGTGTCCTTCTTTGATTGGTTAATACCTTCATTATTACGTTTGCACCCATGTATCGGATTTCCTTGATACATGCAAGATGGATTCACACATTGATTGCTGAATGCCGTTTGTCCTTCCGGCGTATTCTTAACCCAGAACATTTTTTTGTCATCGAGCAAAGGGACTCTGTGCAAGGGTGTCTGTTTTGATTTATTCTTTCCTGGAACTGCTTCCAGTGGCTCAGTATCAGCAATAACATCTCTTAATGTTACCCATTTTTTAGTTTTGTCGAGTCCATTTTTACTATGATCTGGATTGGGCATGAAGGTAAGCGACTGCTCGAAATACTCTCTTCCGCGCTCTGATCTGGAAAAAATTGTTAATAATCTTTTTCTATGCTGAGGAACGCCGTAATCCGCACAATCGATAACGTTTGGTCCTCCAACATATTTGGGCCCAAGACGGTTTTTGATATAATCGATTATGTTAACTACATCATCATCCACGACTATAGCAGTATTAACCATATTCTCAACATTTTCGAATATAATCCATTCCGGTTGCAAGGCCTCAATAATATCCAATGCCGGAATTATCAGTAGGTTTCTGGAATCTTCTTTTGGCCTAATCCCTTTGCGGATATTACTCAGCATTGTACCCATGCCATTCGAAGACATGCCTTGGCAGGGGGGTGTTGCAAGTATCAAATAAGGTGAAGTGCTAAAATGATTCTGATAATACTTTATTATGTCTGTTTTTAATTCCCAGATGTCACCCTGAAACATTTTTGCATCGGGATAATTGTTGGAGAATAATTCGCTCCTTTCCTTTAATAATTCACAACCTATAACAGTCTTAATTGAATTGGCTTTCAAACCCAAATCGCCTACGCCAGACGACGAAAAAAGACTAACAGCAATCTTGTCAACACCCATACTTTCCCTCAGTTCATTATCGGTATTTAGTACCATTCTCTTTTCTATTTTGATCCTGCTTATACAGTTCATAAGCCCTAGCTTTTAACTCATCCTCCGTTAAGCCATCATTATCAATTACGCCAACAAGTTCGGATTCGTACTTTAGCAGTCTTTGTTCTATTTCTTGTCTTTCAAAATCAAATTGACCGTTATACAACTTGGTTACCTTACGCACTATAACCTGACCATTTTCTATGTGCCAGGTTAATTCATCAATCCCTTTTTGCAACCGAAGTAGAGTGGCTAGTTCTAATGGACACGTCATTCTCCCACATTTATCATATTTCACTTGATTGCCTATCTGAACCATATTACCATTGTTGTCAATGGTGACATGAATTAAATAGTGATGTTGTCATTAATGTCAACAATGTCATTATATGATATAAATGAAACGGAAAGGCTGATGGAGATATGTCGTCTTTCAGAACATTTAGATAATTTACCTGAGGGAGTTTTTACGAAAGAAGAATATGAAGTAATAATTGTCTTTAAGACATTTGTTGAACGGATGGAAAAGGATACGATAATGAGATTTGTAAACAAGTGTCAATCGCGCAGGAATTAAGATTGCAAGGTTAGAACACACTCTAGAATCCACCCTTCCATCACCGCATCATCGATCGCCCGGTGCCTCATCCTCTCCAATCCCATCGGATCCTCGGGACACAACGCCCTGTAAGCATCGATCGACCTCACCCACTTCTCCGGATAGTACGATTCCTCCCTCTCCCTCAGCAGCCTCTCCTGGAGAACCTTATCCGGGATTATATCGTCCTCCGCCAGGGAGTACACCATCTTGGTCGCCAGCTCCATGATATCGTAGGGAACGGAACACAACTCCTTCAGATTCCACGGTTCGTGGTAAAGGAACTTCCCGAAATCGAATCCCACGTTGTACGAGGTGACCTCTCTTCCGGTGACGATCC
>JBMNUM010000039.1:0-6469 GCA_050946275.1 Coriobacteriales bacterium | reverse complement strand
GGAGCGGCTGGCCGAGGTCGCCGGCGCCGACCTCTACGAGATCGAGCCGGCCGTGCCGTACACCAAGCCGGACCTGAACTGGAATGACAGCGGGTCGCGGAGCTCGATCGAGATGAGCGACCCGACATCGCGTCCGGCAATCAAGGAGACGGATGCCCACGCGGGCGATTACGACGTCATCTACCTCGGCTTCCCCATCTGGTGGTACATCGCGCCGACCATCGTCAACACCTTCCTCGAGAAGTACGACCTGTCGGGCGCGACCATCGTGCTCTTCGCCACATCCGGCGGCAGCGGCTTCGGCGAGGCGGTGGCGAACCTGAGGCCGAGCGTAGCCGACGACACGGTCATCAAGGAGGGCCAGGTCTTCAGGATGCATGCGACGAATGCGAAGCTCTGTGAGCTGGCCGAGATGGCGTAGGGGCCGAGCCGCCGCCTCGGACGGCGGCGGGACGATGCATCCCCGTTGCCAGGCTAGCGGGTGATGGCGAAACCGGCCGAAGCGAGAAGCGCGGGGATGTCACGGGCGGTGGAGCGGTTCCACTCGCGCACGCGGTCCGGCAGTTCCTCCCAGGGCACGAGATACGGACTGACCTTGGCCTCGACGTCCTTGACGGGGCCGTGCACCCAGCCGCCGTCGGTGCGCTCGGCGAGCCAGCGGCGATGCTCGAGGATGGCGAGCACCTCCACCTCGCTTTGGGTGAACGCCTCGATGCGCTGCCCGGGATAGCACGCGTCGATGGCCGAGAGATGGTAGCCGAGCACGCCGAGGCGGCCGTTGAAGAGGTCCTCCATGCGCGCGAGGCCGGAGCGGCGCAGGCTCTCGGGCTGGGCGGCGAAGTCCCCGAAGCCCGGATCGACCCCGTCGGCGCGGCGCGTGGAGAGATACCTCGCGTAGGCACGCTGCGCGAGCTCGGTTATGACGCTGGGTCCGGCGAACATGTCGCCGTCTAGCAACAGGTCGAACGAGTCGCCCAGGCGCGGGCGCGCGATCTGCGGACCGTAGACGGCACAGACGAGGATGTTCCAGACGAGCTGCTCCTTGGCGATGAGCCACTCGGGCAGGCTCGCGCCGTAGCCATCCTCCTCGGAGTTGTTGTTGGCCTCGCGCGCCTCGTGCACCAGGTCGACGAGTGTGGGGATGTCGATGTTCGAGAAGCGCTCGTCATCCGCGCTGATGTCGCGCTGGTAGGCATCGACCGCCTCGTTGCAGGAGTCGACGAAGTAACCGCACGCGACCTCGCCGGATCCGAGCTGCGAGAAGCGCTCGGCCATCGCGGCGACGATGACCGCCATGACGTCGCAGTCGTCCCACCAGCTGCCGCGGACGAGCGGGATGCGGTCCTGCAGGCACCACGCGGGCAGGATGTCGTAGAGCGCGTCGACCGGGCCGGTGGCACCATGGGCCTCGTAGCAGCGAGCCTCGGCCTCGAGGTCGTCAACGATGGCGAGAAGCGCATCGGCGCGGTCGGGATCGGTGGGCGCGATGCGCTCGGCGATGGCGCGGGCGACGCGGACGAAATCGGGCACAGGACCTTTGCCAGATGCGGGCGCAAGGCTGGCGGGGACATCGGCCGGGGTGCTCCCTGCGCCGCCCCGCACGGAGCCGCGCCGGTTGTTGGCGGCGAAGGGCGGGCAGAAGCGCTCGAAGGTCTCGACGACCTCGTCGGCGTCGAGCGTGTTGAGCTTGAGCGCATGGTTGTTCCAGACGGCGATGGCCTTGAGGCACGCGCGGGCGTCGTCGTTCGTGGGGCACGCCGCGATGATGCGGTCCTCGTAGGCGGCGAGCCAGTAGTTGGCGTTGAAGAGCAGCGCGTCGACGGTCGACTGCTTGCCACGACGAAGGCCGATGCGGTCGGCCGACTCAACGGCGACGGTCGGGGCCGCGGCGTCGGACTTGGAGGCCGGCTCTCCCCCGCCATCGGCGGCCGAACCGACATGCGACTGATAGGCGCTGATGGCGACCTTCACGATCTCGATGGGCTTGAGCCCGTCAGCGCGTTTGCCCTGCTCGCGCGCAAGTGCCTCGCGCACGGCATCGGCCGCAGTAGCCGGCCTCGGCTTGGGTTTCGTCATGTGCTGTCGCCTCCTATCGCTTCCCTAGCGACATGGTAAGCCACCAATTCCCACCCGTTGCCCAATGAGCCAAGGATGGGCTGTCCGGTTTTGACTCATTGGGTTATACGAGCTGTGCATAATCCTGGCGCTGATGGAAGATGTGCGCGATGTACACAACATCCTCGACAACCTTGAAAAGAATCGCATAGGAGCCCACGAGCGCGCAGCGATAGCCCTGCGCGGCGAGCTCGGGCATACGGGACAGGGCGAACCGAAGCGGGTGGACCGCCAAGTCCTCGACCAAGCGGTCGAACTCATCGAGGAAATCACCTGCAGCCTTCGGAGAGCCGGCGTCCACAACGAGATAGCGTGCGATGTTCTCCAGCTCAAGGCGAGCGGTCTCGAGAATCTTGCAGCTATAGGCCATACCGGCCCCTTAGATCTTCCGATACTTCGGCACAATCCCAATAACGCCCCTCTTCGATCTCGCGGTCGGCGAGGGCGATGCGGTCGAGCAGCCGGCGACGAGGCGAGCTTCGCACCAATTCGTCATAATCGGCGCTCCGCATGACGACGAAGGCATCGTATCCATTGCGTGTGACGGTGACGGGACCTGGTGCCTCTTCGACGAGCTTCGCGAACTTAGCCGTGTCTTTGAGATCCTTGATGGGGACGCAGATGGGCATCGCATGCTCCTTTAAACCGTGGACTTATAAGGCCATTATAATACCATGATTAGAACATTGACCGAAAAACGAGTCAAAGGACTGTCCTTTGACTCATTCAGCGGCGGCCAGCCTCCTCGAGAACGCGATTGGCCTCGGCGATGAGCTCGTCGAGGGTGGGCTCGTGATCTGGTTGCTCCCGATTCGAGCCGCTCAATCGGTAGGCAACCAGGCAATCCTCGCTCGTTGTCGTCGTCGAGGGCCAGGACAGGAAAACGAAATCCTTGAGCGGGGTGCAGACGCGCGCCTTCCCATATGCGATTTGGAACGGCGTTTCGAGCAGGTAACGCCGCGCTATTCTCTCGCTGTTGTCGAACTTGAGATCCAGGTCCCGCATGCGCACCTCCCCATCAGCGAGGGCAAGGAAGATTGCGTCCGCGCCCATCGAGGCACCCGCGATGTAGCTCTGCTCGTCAAACCGGTACAGTTCCTCTCCATCATCGAGCGCGTACAACATCGCCGAATAACCGGCGGAGCAAAGCACGCACGTTCTATCTAACGTGGGAAGATACGTGTCGATCGTTGTTACATAAATCTGGGGAAACGCACCAGAATAATATTCGTTGTGCGATGCCCGATCGCTTTCCAAGAGCTCGGTTTCGGCGATTTCCTCATGTGCCCAGATTGGCTTGACATGGGCATCGAAACCTTCGAACGAGCAAGCGACATCCACCCCAGGATCAACTTCATCGTACGAGGAAACGACGACCGTGCCATCCCGATAGACCATCTTCCACAGATCCTTGTGCGAGAGCGGAGCGTACTCTATATCGCCCGTATCCAGATTCGCATGAGCAACGAAACCATCCGAAGCAACATAGACATCGGCGGGCCCGGTGCCGATGGAGCACTCCATTTTACGAGCGCTTGGATTTAGCTGGCAATTCTCGAAGCGGTGCGAGTAGAGCTCATCGCCGGTCTCGGTCTCGACGCTTGCAACCAGCAAGTCGTTGTCGTCTTGATAGGCAAATGCAATGGTCTCGAAGTCATCTGCCACGCCAATGGCGGCGACCTGTATACCCGTCCTGGCCCACATAACCTTGCCGGTGTATGCATGAAAGCAGGTGAGCGCCCTGAAGTAGCTATCGGATGAAATGACGAAACGACCCGCCGGCTCGAAGAAGAATCGGACGTTTCGGGGGCGCTCCTGGAGCCCTTCCGCTGCGGGACCGAAGCAGGTCGCCAGCTCACGCCCCGTCGCGAGTTCATAGGTTTTGAGGGTGTGGTCCGCCTCCAACAGAGCGAACCATTCGTTTTTGGGAGAATCGTCGATTTGGACGATGGGATTCTCCGTCCTCACCATATAAAGCTTGCTCCACTCAGTCGAACCCGACGGGTAAACGTCGAGCGCTTCCTCTAGTGCCTCCCGAGCCTCGGTCACGAGCGGACGGCTCTTGTCATTGTCCGAATCCGGAAGTGCCGCCAGTGCCTTCTCGATGGCACCGTAGCGGTCGCCCTGCTCGAAGAGCTCACGCGATTCGGCTGCGAGTTGTTTCGACTGGCTGGTAAGCGCATCCATTCGCTGACTGTGCGCATGCGCGGAAAGCCCGCCGATGGCAAGGACGATTACCACGACGGCTGCCGCAAACATGCCCATCCGCTGTTGCTTCCTTGCCCTGTCGCGCTGGCGCAGGGCGTCGTAGGGGCAGTCCGCCAGTGCTGCCAGCAGGCGCATGCGCTCGGTCTTCTCCTGGTTGGCGGCGCTGGGGCGATAGTCGGCCGCGAAGGGACTCGCGTGCTCGGTTCGGACCTCGCCATCCTGACCCACCACGACATGCTCCTGGAGCATCTGCGGGATGACCTCGGCCGACGCGCCCTCGGCGAGGACAGGGAAGATGCGGTCGCGACCGTGCAACGCAGCAAAGAGTTCGATCTCCTCCTGTACCCAATGGCTGCTCGCCGTATCAGACGAGCAGACGACCACGAGCGCGCTCGACCGCGCAAGCGCTGTCTTGATGCTCTCGGGAAGAGACGGGGCCGCGGCCAGCTCGTCCTCGTCGCGAAACGCCTTGAGCAGCCGACGATCCTCCCCCACTAGCTCGGAGAACTCGGCTGCGGCCTTCGGGAACCGGTAGGTCTCGATGGCCTTCTGCACCTTTGTTGCAACCTCGGTGTCACGCGGAACGTGCCTATAGCTGATGAAGGCGGAGTACGCGAAATCGGTCGTGGCGTCGGTTTCGGGCGCGCCAGGCTGCCGCATTCCGCACCTCGGGCAGAACGCCGCATCTTCGATGAGGGGACTGTGGCAGGCAACGCATTCCATGCGGGTGATTATACCCTGCATGCGCTTGTGGGAATGAGTCGAAGGGCAGTCCTTCGACTCATTCCGCTGCGGCCAGCGAGTTTTGCCACACTAGATGACCGGATTGCGTGATTTCCGCGTTCCGGCCTCATCTAGTGTGGTGTTTCGGGCGGCAGGAGAGGGCCGCGAACCGCCGGAGCAGGCCGGTTCCGGGCCGACTCGCCAGCTGGAAAAGAAGATCCCCCGCGGCCTCTCGGTCGCGGGGGATCCGGGAATGAGTCGCTTCCGGACTGTCCACTTTTGACTCATCGGCTGCGTCGGCGGGCCGCCGCGGCCACGGCACAGGCGGCTCCGGCTGCGAGCAGGAGGACCAGCGGTGCCAACGGGGCCTCGTCGGCGGTCTTGGCCAGCGCACCCTTGACGGTTGTGGCCGATGCCGTGCCCGACGGGGGCGCCGAGTTCGGCTCGTCGCCGGGCGTGGTGCCCTTGTCCGGGGTCGGCTCATCGCCATCCGGCGGGGTGTCCGGCTCATCGGGGCTCTGGGGCTCGCGCGGGTTCGTGACCATGAAGCCGCTCTCGGCGTCGCCGGCGATGACGGGCTCGTCGTAGCCGGGCACCGGGTCCTCGGAGACCGTGTAGGCTATCGCCTCGCCGGACTCGTCGGCAACCGGAAGGTCGGCGAAGGAGCCGGTCCAGCCCTCGTCCACCGTGAGTTCCAGCGTCTCGCCGGTGTCCTCGCCGTTGGCGAGCAGGTGGATCGTCACGGTCGCCGGGCGGATTCCGTCGGCGTCGTCACCGTCGTCCCAGGACTTCGTCACGGCGATGCTCGTAACCTGCGGCTCGGGCTCGGTGTACGTGTTCGTGACCACCAGCGACTCCGCGCCATCATCGTAGACAACCTGCGCATCGAGATCTCCGTCGGCGTTCCTCGTGACGTTGACGACCGCCTTGTGCGCATCGGTATCGTAGGTCACGCCCGGCACGCCCCCGTCGCGCTCCGCGATCGTGTACTCGAACGTGCCCACCTCCCTGTAGATGATGGGATCGAACGAGACCGACGGCTCGTCAACGGTCGCGGTCGCGACGGCAGCACCCGTCGTCCCAGCGGGCATCGGCGCGCCGTCGACCGGGGTCAATTCGAAGTCGAAGCCGTCCGCCTTGTCCCAGGCGTCGAAGGCCTTGGTCACCTGCAGCGTGGCGGTCGCCTCCGCATAGTGGTTCATGATGACGAGCGCATCGGCCCCATCGTAGTCTGCGGTTGCGACGAGCTCGTTGTCCTCCCCGGCCGAGACGGTGACGACGACGGGATGGGCGTCCTCGTCGTACACGATGCCGGCGACCCTGCCCGCATCCGCGGGCACGACCTCGGCGATCTCGTAGCGGTACGTCCCCACGGCGTCGAACTCGACCTCGCCGAAGCTGGCGGTGAGTTTGTCGGCATCGA
>JBMNUM010000038.1:0-6592 GCA_050946275.1 Coriobacteriales bacterium | reverse complement strand
TGGAAATTAAGAATCAATGAATGGACAAGACCTTTTATACCGAGAGGTGATAAGATGCGAAAAATTTGCTGTCTTATTATAGGAATACTGCTGTTGACTACGATTTCATTTGGAGAAATACTAGGTGCAGACGGCGGTGTAAAAGATGATTATACGTATCAAGAAGTCCTTTTTATTACAGGCAAGCCCATCCTTGTTGAAGGTACGCTAGATATTCGAGGCAATACCTATACGTATACGCTAGAAAATACGAAAGAGAAGGTAAAAGTGACGAGAAGATTGACGTTTGCAAGGGATGTGGAGGATAAACTAGATAGGAATCAGAGGTTCATAACTACTTCTTTAGATCGATTTAACGAACGAATTGTAGTAGGCTCCGATCGATATAATTTGGAAGATTTTCAATACTCAAAATCTATTGTGTATGATTGTTGTCCTGCTGTAGACTTTTACTCTGGGAATATGGAAGGGAAAAAAATATATTCCATCAATGGAAAGCAAGGACAGGTGTGCGTCGATATGCATAGCGATACGCTTGTAGGGTATGAGCACAAATGGGGGGCTTCGGAAACACATATTGTTCAGCAAAAAATTCATTCCGAACGAAAAACAGGTGGAGAGGAAGATGAAAAAGAGGTAGAATGGGATGGTATGGTTACGCTTAAGTTTTCTTCAACCGATCGAAAGGATATTACTTATATTGAAAACAAGCCCACCGAAATAAGCTTTCGGGGAGGTTTTTTACAAACAGAAAAGCAAGAAAATATACTGCAATATACTTATGACATGCCGAATGTAAAAGAGGAAGGTTCACCGGCGGATCGAAAGAGAATCAAAGGGAAAGGTGATCTGCACATGGATAGTGTGCCAATCAATCAAAGATTGGTATTACCAAACTTAAAGGATATCAGTGGGCATTGGGCAGAAGAAAGCATTGATCGACTTTACAGTTTGGAGGTTTTTGATGAGGCTTCTCCTTTCTTTGGTCCTAAACTTCCTATGACTCGAGCAGCATTTGCTAAAGCAATGGTCAAAGCGATCACCATTACAGAAGAAGATATACGCAAACCGAGACGATCTCGAAAAGAGCCTGAAGAGATCTCTCCTTTTAAAGATGTAGAAGTGAAGGATGTTTGCTATCCCTATATTAAAAAAGTAAATGAAAAAGGAATCATGCAAGGGATAAGCCCTGAGGCTTTCATGCCTGATGGAATATTGACAAGGGCGCAGGCGATTACTATTATGATTAGGGCACTTGGACTAGAAGGAAGGGCTCCTAGTCCTCCATATCGAACAGGATTTATAGATGATGAAGCCATTCCCTATTGGGCAAAAGATGCTATTTACGTAGCTCATGAAATCGGTTTGGTAAGGGGAGATTCAAATGGTTATGTGGAGCCCAATCAAACGATGTCCAAAGCAGAGGCAGCAACCTTTATAGATCGATTTCTTCAACATATACGAGAAGAAATTACCGTAGATTATAGAGAACGTATTATCAACCATTATTAGTCTGAATCTATGGACTACTAATAAATAAAAATAGGAGGAGAAAAAACATGCGTCGATTTTATAGCAAAAGAATACGTACATTGATTTGTACATTTACTTTGATTTTTATATGTACAACGTTTAGCTATGCGAATACGCCTAGCCGTACATTTGAGAACTTAGATGAGCGAGTAAATTATTTAAAATCCATGGTTAAATTTGTTGAAGCCTACTATCTGGAAGAGGTAACTGAAGAACAACTCATGGAAGGGGCCTATAAAGGGCTATTTGATGGATTGGATCCCCATAGTGTTTATTTTAAGCCAGAAGAATATGATAACTTTCATGTAGAGACCTCTGGAAATTTTGGAGGCATCGGTGTGTCCGTAGGATTGAAAGGAGATAAATTAACGGTGATCAGCCCATTAGAAGGAACGCCGGGTGAAAAAGCAGGCTTAAAACCGGGTGATGTTATTATTTCTGTAGAAGATCAAGATATTCAGGGGTATGCCTTAGAAAAGGTAGTAAAGATGATGCGGGGAGAGCCGGGTACAAAGGTAAAAATCGGTGTTCAACGAAATGGTCAAGCGCATCCTTTATATTTTACGATTACCCGAGAAGAAATTAAAGTGAATCCTACAAAGCATGAAATCCTAGAGGGAGATATTGGCTATATTAAGATCAGTCAATTTAATGAAAATACCAGCGACAACGTAGATAAAGCTTTAGAAGAATTTGAAGGCAAAAATGTAAAGGGAATTATATTAGATTTACGAAATAACCCTGGAGGCTTATTAGGAGAAGCTGTTCGTGTAGCAGATCGTTTTACACCTAAAGGATCTCCAATTGTCCATATTCAATATAAAAATCAAAAAAAAGAAACCTACTTTGCTGAGAAAGATAAGATCGATACATCTTTGGTGGTACTTGTCAATGAAGGGAGTGCCAGTGCTTCGGAGATTGTAGCAGGAGCCATACAAGATACCGGATCCGGTATAGTAATGGGGACAACAACATATGGAAAAGGTACCGTTCAAAAACTGATTCCATTGACAAATGGTGGAGGAATGAAACTTACCATTGCAAGATATCTGACATCTAAGGAAAGAAATATCGATGGAATAGGCATTGAACCCGATAGAATGATTGCCAATCCTTCCAATGAAAATATAGAAGTGATCAAGAATTTTGTACCGATGGTAGAAGAAGAAAAGCATACATTGGGAGCCAAAGGACTCAATATATATGGTGCGCAACAGCGATTAAACTTTATGGGCTATAAAGAGATCAAACCTACAGGTATTATGGATGAAAAAACATTTAAAGCCGTTCAGCAATTTCAAGCAGCAAATGGACTTTATCCTTATGGCGTATTAGATTATACAACGATGGATCGATTGAATGAACAAACGGTTGAAGTATATAACCATGCAGCAGAAGATCTACAGCTAAAGGAAGCTATGGATAAAATAAGTATTCATCTATAAAATAAGATGATAAAAAAATGTTAATTCAAAAACTATATTGACCAAGACCGGAAGATAGGATATACTGTTTAAGTTATGATGTACGTTAAAGTGATAATCTAAGATATAAAAATGAGCACCCTGATTCGGGTGCCCTGCCATATAGAGTAGCGACATCGGTGGGTCACCCTTAGGGGGTGGCCTCTCGTTTTTACAATGTATATTCCAATATGCAATCGAGCAGCGAGCTAGAAAATAGAAGAGAATAGGGAGGAGAATAATCATGGCAAAGTATATTTTTATCACCGGTGGTGTGGTATCATCCTTGGGAAAAGGAATAACGGCAGCTTCCTTGGGACAATTGTTAAAAAGTAGGGGATTAAAGGTAAGCATTCAAAAATTTGATCCCTATATTAATATCGATCCCGGTACCATGAGCCCTTATCAACATGGGGAAGTATTTGTAACAGAAGATGGTGCGGAGACAGATCTTGACTTGGGTCATTATGAACGTTTTATTGATGTCAATCTCAATAAGTATAGTAACGTTACGACAGGAAAAATTTACTGGACTGTGATCAATAAGGAAAGAAGAGGTGAGTACTTAGGCGGAACCGTTCAAGTCATTCCTCATATTACGAATGAGATCAAGGAAAGAGTCTATCGGGTAGGAAAGCAGACCAATGCAGATGTAGTGATTACCGAAATTGGAGGAACCGTCGGAGATATTGAAAGTCTTCCATTTTTGGAAGCTATTCGGCAAATCAAATATGATATTGGAAAAGAAAACGTGATGTATATCCATGTAACACTGGTGCCTTTCCTTGGAAAAGCAGGAGAGGTCAAGACAAAGCCGACGCAGCACAGTGTGAAACAACTGCGGGAAATTGGTATTCAACCGGATGCTATTGTATGCAGAACGGAAAAACCTCTTACCCAAGAATTAAAAGATAAAATCAGCCTTTTCTGTAACCTCGACAGTAATCATGTCATTGAGAATAGAGATGCAGAAACGCTGTATGAAGTACCTTTAATGCTGGAGAGACAGGGATTTGGAGATATTGTCTGTGAACGATTAAATTTGAAATGTAATTCTACCGATTTATCCGAATGGGAAAAGATTGTAGAAAAAGAGAAAAATCCAAAATATGAAGTAAAAATTGCATTAGTAGGGAAATATGTAGAGCTTCATGATGCCTATTTATCAGTCGTAGAAGCCTTGCGACATGCAGGGATTACCAACCAAGCAAGGATAGCGATTGAATGGATTCATTCTGAAGCGATTACCGAAAAAAATGTAGCTAATTATTTAAAAGATATAGATGGCATATTGGTGCCAGGCGGATTTGGCGACCGGGGAATTGATGGAAAAATCTTAGCGATTCAATATGCCAGGGAAAACAAGGTACCTTTTTTTGGAATCTGTTTAGGAATGCAGTTAGCCGTAATCGAATTTGCAAGAAATGTTGTAGGATTAAAGGATGCGAATAGTTCAGAACTAGATCCGGATACACCTTATCCTGTCATCGATTTAATGCCTGATCAAAAGGATGTCGAAAATATGGGAGGAACGATGCGCCTAGGGGTTTATCCTTGTAAGATATATGAAGGAACTAGGGCAGAAAAGGCTTATGCCGATGATCTAATCTATGAAAGGCATCGCCACCGTTATGAATTTAATAACCAGTTTAAAGAGGCATTGACTGCAGCAGGACTCGTCATTAGTGGGATTTCTCCTGATGAAAGGCTGGTAGAGATTATAGAACTTTCAGATCAT
This sequence comes from Coriobacteriales bacterium, assembly GCA_050946275.1. Taxonomy (GTDB): domain Bacteria; phylum Actinomycetota; class Coriobacteriia; order Coriobacteriales; family CADBOM01; genus JBMNUM01. Next base: position 1,858 of record JBMNUM010000038.1, on the reverse strand, counting down.
CCATGGTTTGTAGCGGGTCAGTTTCATCCAGAGTTTAAATCAAGACCAACGAGATCACATCCCTTGTTTAGAGAGTTTATTAGTGCATCTATAAAATCTAAAAATTTGATGGCTGAATAAATGAGATCTTTTATCGAGGGATAGTGATCCCTCGATCCCTATTCTCAACAAGGAAAAAATGAATTCGACAAAAAAATCCGCACTTTTTTTACAAATAAAAGAAGGAATTTTTAATTGGGAAGCGAATACATATTTTATTAGACGTGTTCTCTTATTTTGGGAAGTAGGGTATGGAGGTTAAGAAGGGTTGCCATGCCGTATAGAAAGATAAAATTGTAATCTTTCTGTAACCAATTGTAATAAACCTGTAATAGCATTTTTAGATGAAATTGTATATAATGAGGGTGAGGCAAGGAAAATCTTCTTTATTACAATTCCATTACAATTAGAATTACACAATTGACGGGCATGGAAGCCGGTAGTATAATTAAGTTTAGAGTGTGGGGTGTTTGCTTATCGCTTCATGGGTTCTACACTCCACTTCTATAAATAGTTTAAAAGTCAAATTGTCTTAAAGAAAGGGAAGGTGATTTGGCTGGAATTTTTAATCAAACCCTTTCAAAAGAAAAAATAAATTTAAATTTAAAGGAGGAATTTTCACAATGAGAAAATTATTGTCATTGGTACTAGTACTTTCACTTGTACTAGGTTCAATGGGCATGGCTTTCGCAGCAGGTACTTTAACAGAAGGTATCGACAATACAGAAGTTGTAAAAGCTGTTGAAAGACTAGCCGCATTCGGCATTGTAGATGGTATGGAAGATGGCAAATACCATCCAGAACAAGATGTAACAAGAGCACAATTTGCAAAATTATTAGTAACAGCTTTAGGATTAGGTAGTGCTGCAGATGCTGCTAAAGCTTCTACACAATTTAGCGATATCGCAGGATCAGAATGGTTTGTAGGTTATGTAAACGTAGCTGCAGGCCAAGGTTTGGTAAAGGGTTATCCAGATGGAACTTTCCAACCCAATGCTAAAGTAAGCTATGCAGAAGCTGCTACGATGTTAGTAAGAGCTTTAGGCTATAAAGATTCTTTCCTTCCAGGAAGCTGGCCAGGAAACTATGTAGCAAAAGCTGCTGATGCAAAAATTACAGATAAGGTATCTTTCGCTGCATCCGGTTCTGCAGATAGAGGCGCTGTAGCCATCATGGTAAACAATACATTGGATGCAAAAATCGTAAAAGTAGATACTTATGAAGGAAGTACTGTAAAATATTATGAATCTCAAAAAACTTTATTACAAGACAAATTAGAAATTGAAAAATATGAAAATGTAAGAGTACTAGCAACAAAAGCAATTGATGACGGTTTAGATGCAGATGAAGCTAGAGTAAAATTCTTAAAAGAAACAACAGTTACAAGCAAAAACAAATCAGATAAGAAATATGAAAAAAATGATGAAGAAGAATTTGATATCGCAAAAGATATCAACCTTATGCCTACGATGGGAGAAGAAGTAACACTTTACTTAAATGATGATGATGAAATTGTTTATGCAGAATCAAAGAAGAGCGACAAAGCAAAATTTGATTATGTAGAAAAATTCCAAGGCAAAGATGACGCGATCACAGAAGTAAGCCTTGTAAAATTTGATGATGATTACAAAATTGCAGACGACGCAGTAGTTTATGTATTAAATGATGATAACAAATATAAAAATGTAGTAAAAGATAACGAAATTAAAGCAGATGTAAAAGACGTTTTAGGTCATGTAGGTAAATTCGTAATCAAAAACAATGAAGTCGTTTATGCTTACATTATCGATGGAAATGAATCTTATCCATGGATGCTTGT
>JBMNUM010000037.1:0-8468 GCA_050946275.1 Coriobacteriales bacterium | reverse complement strand
CACGCCGCCAGCGTTCATCCTGAGCCAGGATCAAACTCTCAGTTCGAAAATTGCCCGTTCGCGAGAACGGGACGCTATCCGTTTTTCGGAGGGACATGCCCTCCTGAATCGACTTGGCTTCTAAGCTTGTTTTTCGCTTGCTTCATCCAGATGAGATTCATCTGGTTCCCCTCGTTCACGTCGCAAGCTTGAACGTGAACTCCGGTATCCGGTTTTCAAGGTGCCCGCGAGGTTTTCACCTCACGTTCGCGCCCCTCGGGAACGTGCCCCAAAAGAAGCGCGGGTAAATATACTAGTGCGCTTCAATACCAGAGTCAATACTTTTTTTGGAAAATTTTTTTCCAAGTTTTTGAACGGTAAAACCCCCGGTAGATGGCCTGGCGATTCAGCCTCTCGGGTGCGCGCGGGAGTGAATATCCTTGAGATGGGAGGCCGAGAGATGGGTGTAGATCTGGGTTGTGGACAGGCTCGCGTGACCGAGCAGCTCCTGCACGGTCCTCAAGTCGGCGCCGCCCTCCACCAAGTCCGTCGCGAAAGAGTGCCTCAGGTCGTGAGGCGTGAGGCTCTCGTCGAGCCCGGCCTCCGCGATCGACTGCCGAAACATCTTCCTGATGGAATCCGCCGACATGGCCTTTCCACGCGCGGAGACGAACAGCGCATCGGTTGGGAGCCCCTTGGCCTTGGCCGCCAATGCGCCCCGCGCCCCTCTTATATATAAGAGAAGGGTGTGGGCGGCCATGGGGTGAATCGGAATGATGCGCTCCTTCGATCCCTTGCCGAACACCCGTATCTGCTGCTCCTCGAAGTCGACGTCGGGGATTCTCATACCCGCAATCTCGGCGATTCGGGCGCCGGATGCGTACATCAGCTCCAGGATGGCCCTGTTGCGCATATCTACGGGCTCATCCCCGTTCCACACCTCGAGCAGGCGCGCGATGTCCTCCGGCATAAGGCGATGGGGCAGGGTCTTTGCCTTCTTAGGACCGCTCACAACCGAGATCGCGTCAGCCTCTATCTCCCCTTCCACGACAAGCCACTTGCTGAAGCGCTTCACAGCGGAGAGTTTCCTGTTGATGCTGCTGCGCGCATAGCCCTCCTCGTCGAGGTGGCTCATGAACGAGCGCATCTGGCGATGGGTCACGCGAATGGGGTCTATCCCCTTGCCCTCGGCCCAGGCGAGAAAGCCATCCAGATCGCTTGCGTAGGAGTCGACGGTGTGGCTCGCGTAATTCCCCTCGCGGGCCAACGATGCGAGAAACCCGTCGGCGAGCTCGCGCGCTCGCGATTGCGCGTCCATCAGCGTGCCCCATCCCCGTCATCATCGGGCAGTCCGGCGAGAACCGCATCGGGCACGCTGGGATCGCCGGTGACGATGCCGCGCTCCACGAGTTCCCCTCGATACGAGAGTATCGCCTCGCGTGCGCGAGCGGCATAGGCGCGGTAGCGGGCCTGCTTTCCCTTGACCCGCTGCGGAAGCGGGTCGATGATCCCGTAGTTGACGTGCATGGGCTGATAGCCCTTCGTGTCGGGATCTGTCGCATAGTTGAAGAGCGCGCCGAGCACGCTCGTGGTGGGCATCGGGGGAAGCTCGGCGCCGATCAGGTCGGCATATGTCCCAAGCGCCGCTAGCAACCCGGAGGCGATCGCCTCGCAATAGCCCTCCGTTCCCGTGAGCTGGCCGGCAAAGCGCACGCCAGGTCGGCCGGGCACCTCGAACCCGGGACCGAGCACATGGGGCGAGTCGACGAATGTGTTGCGGTGCATGACGCCGAAGCGCTCGAACTCCGCATGCTCGAGTCCGGGAATCATCCGGAACACGCGCTCCTGCTCCCCATGTCGAAGGTTCGTCTGGAACCCCACGAGGTTATATGCCGTGAGCGCAGCGTTCTCCGCACGCAACTGGACAACGGCCCAGGGCCTTTTGCCCGTGCGCGGGTCCTCGAGGCCGACGGGCTTCAGCGGGCCATATCTCAGGGCGTCCATCCCCGTGCGAGCGATCTCCTCGACCGGCTGGCATGCGGAGAACAGCTCCTTGCGCTCAAAGTCCCGGGCCACAACGCGCTCGGCCGAGAGCAGGGCATCCATGAAAGCCTCGTACTCATCGCGCGTGAACGGGGCGTTGAGATAGTCCGCTCCGCCGCCCTTGCCATAACGGGACTGCGCGAAGACCTTCGTGCGGTCGAGCGATGCCGCAGACACGATCGGCGCAGCGGCATCGTAGAAGGAAAGCGAGCCGGATCCAAGCTCCTCGTCGATCGCCGCTGCGAGCGCATCGGAGGTAAGGGGGCCCGTCGCGATGATCGCCGGGGCGTCGGGCAGTTCGCGAACCTCCTCGTGAACGACGGTTATGCAAGGATGCCCGTCGATCCTCTTCGTCACGGCCTCCGCGAACACGTCGCGGTCGACGGCCAAGGCCAGCCCCGCCGGGATGCGCGCATCGATCGCCAGGTCGAGGAGCATCGAGCCGAGCGCTCCCAGCTCGTATTTCAAAACTCCCGCGGCAGACGCGCCGTCGAGGCTCTTGAGCGAGTTCGAGCACACGAGCTCGCCGAGCATGTCCGTCGAATGCGCCGGGGAGCGCATGCCGGGGCGCATCTCGTGCAAGACGACGTGGACGCCCCTGTCGGCAAGCTGGAACGCCGCCTCGCATCCAGCGAGGCCTCCTCCAACGACGGTGACCGTATGTCCGCTCTCTCCACGCATGGTTCCTACAGTCTACCGCATGCGGGGATTGAGGCCGAAGCTTCCATCGGGATACCGAGCGAGCACCGCATGGGCCTCGAGATAGGATATGTCGCGAACCGCCTCGATCACGCTGCACCCCAATGCGGCGGCAAGGTCCTCCGGAGCAGTGGGCTGCGCGGCGACGATGGAGAGCACCCTCCTTTGGCGCTCGGAGACCTCGCAGGGAAGCGGCGGCAGCATCTCCCCGCACTCTAAGAGCAGTCCGGCCCCGTCGTTGAACACCTGGTTGATCGCGGAGGCGAAGCTCTCATCGTCGACGATGGGGATGGCGCCCTCCGAGAGCAGCTTGTTCGAGCCGCGCGACTCGCGCGAGAAGATGGACCCGGGGACAACGAGAACGTCCCTGCTCGCCTCGAGCGCGCTATCGGCTGTCGAGAACGTCCCGCTGGGCAACCCCGCCTCGACGATGAGAACCGCCCGGGCGAGCGTGGCTATAATCCGGTTCCTGTTCCTAAAGCACCATTTCAAAGGGGGTGTGTCCCACGGCTGTTCCGACACGAGCGCTCCCCTGCCGGCGGCAATGCTCTCGAACAGAGCACGCCCCCGCTTCGGGTACACGACATTGGCCCCGCATCCGAGTACGACCACGGTCTTGCCGCCCGCGGCAAGCGCGCCTTGATGAGCCGCTTGGTCGCATCCTATGGCCCCTCCTGATATGACCGTGACGCCCATTCCAGCCGCAATCTCCGCGAACCTCGAAGCGCAGGCGAGCCCATAGGGAGTCGCCCTCCTCGCCCCTATGATCGCCAGTCCCGGCTTGAGGGCGGCGGGTTCGCCCTGCACGTAGAGCCGTGCGGGCGGGTCCGGGAGGTCGAGCAGACCCTCGGGATAGTCCGGCGCACCGCGGGGAATCTCGATGCGCGCACCCGTCTCCAAGTACAAATCAGCCATTACCCCTCCTCGTTATCCTGCATCCGGTAAACGATCGCTTCCGAGATATGCTCGTCCGTCACCCGGTCGCTCTCCTGCATGTCGGCTATCGTCCGGGCGACGGAAAGCGCCTTCATGATTCCCCTACCGCTCATGTTGAATGCGCGCGCATAGTGCTCGATGCATCTCCCCGCCACCTCGTCGAGCCGGCACTCATCGATGAGAAGGGCGTCATGCCCTTGTGATCGAGCCGGCTTGAGGCGGTAGAGCGCGAATTCCCGCGCCGCGAGAACCTCCTCGCGCATGGAGCTCGAGGACACGCCGCTCCCCGTCGCGAGCACCGTCTTCGGATCGGCCCGCTTGACGGAGATCATCATGTCGAAACGGTCCTTGAGCGGTCCTCCTATGCGCGACTGATAGCGCTCGACCTCGGATGGCGTGCAGGAGCACGTGCGTTCCGGATCGCCGAGGTATCCGCATGGGCAGGGGTTGGCCGCGCCCACGAGCAGAAACCTCGCGGGAAAGCGATAGACGCCATCCGCGCGCGCGAGAAGAACCACGTGGTCCTCCATCGGCTGGCGGAGCAGCTGGAGCTTCTTGCCCCCGAATTCCGGCATCTCGTCGAGGAAGAGTATGCCGTTGTGGCTTAGGGAGACCTCCCCGGGGAGCACCGGGGACCCTCCTCCGAGAAGGCCTGCGGCCGTTGCGCTGTGATGAGGCCTGCGGAACGGACGGCGGCCCGCGAGCAGGTCCTGGTACTCAAGACCGCAGACAGAGTGCACGAGCGCGCACTCGAGGCGCTCCGCATCGGCGAGGGGAGGCATGATCGTGGGGAGCCGCCGGGCGAGCATGGTCTTTCCAGAACCCGGTGGCCCCATCATGAACAGCGCATGCCCTCCAACCGCCGCGATCTGCATGGCCCGCTTCGCCAGATCCTGAGCTGCGATATCCGCGAAGTCGAGCTCATCACCGGCGCCGACAAAGGCCACCTTTTCGGGCGCGCGGAACTCTCCCAGGCGCAAAGCGCCCAAGGTCGCCAGCACCTCGTGCCTCCCCGGCAAAGCGACTTCGAGGTCGTCGGCTGTCAGACCGGTGACCAAACCGCCCTCCCCCGCGGCAACCATGACGGCGACGGCGAACAACCCGCTGACACCATGCACCGACCCGTCGAGTGACAGCTCGCCCACGAACGTGCGCTCCTCGACGATGTTCCTCGGAATCTGGCCGGTGCAGACGAGGATGCCGATCGCGATCGGCAGATCGAACCCCGAGCCAACCTTCTTGAGGGAGCTCGGCGCGAGATTCACCGAGATGCGCGCCGGCGGAACCGAGTACCCGCAGGCGCGCAAGGCGGATCGCACGCGGATCTTCGACTCCTGCACGGTCGAGTCCGGCATCCCCACGATCGTGATGCCCGGCAAGCCCTCGCCAACGCTCACCTCGACGCTGACCGGGAGCGCCTCGACCCCTCTGATCGTGGCGCTCGGAACGAAGCACTGCCTGTCCATCGTCACTCGCCCGTTCCGAATGCATTGCGGTGATAGCGGAGCACTCCGCGATTGTCATCGAGCATCGTGACCGAGGCGACATCGAAGCGCATGTACATGCTGCCGAACGCGCACGTGCGCAGGTATGCCAGCGCTATCTCCTCGTACCTTCGGCGCTTCTCGGGGGTCACGGCCTCCTCGGGTAGGCCGATCGCCTCGCTCGACCTCGTCTTCACCTCGATGAACACGAGCCAGCCGTCATCGAGCGCGATGATGTCCGCTTCGCCCGACGGGCACCGCCAGTTGCGCTCGAGGATCTCGAAGCCCTCGTTCTCGATGAACATGCACGTGACCTCCTCGCCACGCCTGCCCACCTCGATGTTGTGGTTGATGTTCTGGACGGTTTCCCGCCCCTGCAGCTCCTCCATGGTCCGGTCCTTTCTCGTAGCGTTGCCGTACGCCGAGAAAGGATGGGGCAAGGACCTTACGAATCCACTTGAGAAATCTAAGCCAGATTTAAACAGGATCTGAACAAAAGCTGAGCAGAAGCTGAACAAAACCTAAACATCCCCGCTCAGAGGGCATGTTTAAAAGGCTATCGCGCTGCGCGAAACGATGGGTTCTAGAGGTTGAACAACGTGTCCTGGGTGAAGGCGGTGCAGAACGTCTCGCGATGATAGTCGGTGAGGCCGTGCTCCTTGATTGCCTCGATGTGCTTCGGGGATCCGTACCCCTTGCTTTGGGCGAACTCATAGCCGGGATATCGCTCGTCGGCTTTCTCCATCAGCTTGTCGCGTCGAACCTTCGCCACTATTGATGCCGCTGCGATGCAGGAGACCTTCGAATCGCCCTTGACGATGCAGCGCTCGGCCGGATGCACGTGGACGGGGTTGCCGTCGATGAGAACGAGGTCGGGTTCGAGCTTGACCTTCTCGATGGCCTTGGCCATGGCCGAGCGCAGGGAGGCGGACATGCCCTGCTTATCGATTGTCGCCGGGGGAATGTGAACGATGCCTATGGCACGCGCGTGCTTCTCGATGCGGGCGCACACTTCCTCGCGCTGCTTTGGAGTGAGCTTCTTCGAGTCGTCGAGGCCCTCGATGATTGGCTCGTTGGGCAGCACGACCGCGGCTACGGTAAGCGGGCCGGCAAGCGCTCCACGCCCAACCTCATCGATTCCCACGACGACCTTGTCATCACCCGCACGCCTCATGATCTCGTACATCGCATCGACGCGCTCGTGCTCGGCTCGCGCCTTCTCCAGATGGGATCGTGCGCTGGCAAGGGCCTTCGCGACGCTGGCCCGGGGATCGTGCGCGTATTCCCTCTCGAGCCTCGCCAGCTGCTCGGCGTCGGCGAGCTTGATCTCCGCCACGATCTCGCGCACGTTTTTCGTATAGCCCATCCCGGCCGCCTTCTCCTCATGTGCAAACGGCCTGGCGTCCCCTCGGGTGCCAGGCCGTGCCTCATATATAAAGCAGACTTCTGTTCCTAGAAGCCCTTCTCGCGCAGACGGGCGGCCTTGCCGACCTTGTTGCGCAGGTAGTACAGCTTCGCGCGGCGGACAGCGCCATGACGAACGACCTCGATCTTGTCGATCTTCGGCGAGTGCAGCGGGAACGTCCTCTCGACACCGACGGAGAACGAAATCTTGCGCACGGTGAACGTCTCGCGGTTCATGCCGCCGGACATGCGGATGACGTCGCCCTGGAAGACCTGGATCCTCTCGCGGTTGCCCTCGGTGATCCTGTAGTGGACCTTCACATGGTCGCCGACGAGCACCTGGGGAATATCCTCGCGCATCTGCTGCTGTTCAATTGCACGGATTACATCCATCGTTATCATTCCTTCTAGTTACGTACAAAAACCGCCTGCAAAGGGCAAGCAATCGAGAAGTATACTTCAACATTCGCGAGATGTTCAACTTTCTCGCCAAACGTCACGCATCAATGCGTGGACGAGCACGAAGGGCCCTGACATCCGCCCGCACGCGTCCTTCAGACTGCAAAGTCCTGCATGTTCCCCTATCATAGACGCAGGAATTAACAAGATGATCCGAAAGGGCGGTACGCACGATGAGGCATCTCGAGATGATCAAGCTCAATGCTGCACACGAAGGCAAGATTCGCTCCGAGCAGCTCGCGGAGATTTCCGCCCGTTACAGCGAGTTCCTCACCATCTTCCCGGGAATCTCGAGCTTCGACATCAAAACGCTCGACGAGGAGTCCCTCGATCCGCTGGAGGCCGACATCTTCATCGCCATCGACTTCGAGAGCGCCGAGGCCAAGGACGAATACGACATGGACCTCGATCATCTCGCCATGAACATGGAGATGGCGGAAGCCGCATCCTCCATGCTCGTCTTCGACCTGGAGGACTAATCCCTCCAGTTCCTCGGGATGAAGATATCCTCGTAGCAGGAGAGCGCGTAGCGATCCGTCATGCCCGCGACGAAGTCGATTGCGGCGGTGATGGCGTCTCCGTTGGCGACCCTGAGCCTTTCCTCGGGTATCCGCTCCACATGCTCGACGAAATACTCGAAGAGCGTAGCCACCATGGCCTTCGCCTTCGGGTCCTCCTCTTTGGCGGCCGATGTGACGTAGATGTTCTCGAACAGAAAAGCCCGCAGCTCGTCCATGGCAGCCTGAGCCTCGGGCTCCACGCGAATCTCATCTCGCCCATCTGATGCGCTCACCATGGCGTTCACAAGCGTCGTGATGCGCTGCGCATGCGTCGTCCCAAGGACGCGTTTCGTGGATTCGGGAAGATCCTCCTCGCTGATCAACCCCGCGCGGATCGAGTCATCCACGTCGTGGTTGATGTAGGCGATCCTATCGGCCGTCGCGACGATGGCACCCTCGAGCGTTGACGGTGCAACGCCTCCGGTGTGATGGACGATGCCGTCTCTGACCTCCGCCGTGAGATTGAGTCCCCTGCCGCCTTTCTCGATGACGTCCACCACGCGAAGCGATTGCTCGTTGTGGTGGAACGGGGGACGAATGTCATCGGGGTGCGTCTCGTTATAGCGCTGGAGTGCGGCGTTGAGGGCCTTCTCTCCCACATGGCCGAATGGCGTATGGCCCAGATCGTGGCCGAGCGCGATGGCCTCGGTCAGATCCTCGTTCAGGCGCAACGCGCGCGCTATGGTGCGAGAGATCTGCTGAACCTCGAGCGTGTGCGTGAGACGCGTCCGATAGTGGTCTCCCTGCGCTCCGATGAAAACCTGTGTCTTATGGGAGAGGCGGCGGAACGCCTTGCAGTGCAGGATGCGATCGCGATCGCGTTGGAAACACGTCCTGAGAGAATCCGAGTCGTCGGGACCCAAACCAACCCACCACCCCGACGCCCATGCGGCACAAGGTGCGC
>JBMNUM010000036.1:0-11850 GCA_050946275.1 Coriobacteriales bacterium | reverse complement strand
AATTGCGGAGCAGTGTTTTCGCGGAGGTGATGCGGGAGCGAGGACTTCCAGAGCGCGAAGCGCTCTCTCCGCAGCTGCATCGCCGGAGCGAAAACACGTTTTGCGAAGCCTTCCCCGGAAAGCGGCCCCCTCCCGCCGGGCGGACAAGCCCAGGACGCCCCTCCATCTTGCAATCCCCGCATCCATAGGGCACAATGCTGTTAAACAACAATGTGTTGGTTAACGTTCGTTGAGTTGGATAGTCGGCAAGTTGTTGACGATAGCCTCTTCGGCTTGCCGGGTTATTGGAGGAGATTTCATGGCACAGAAGGCGGGCACAGCCCTCAAGGCCAAGAACGCTTCGGAAAGCACCTGCACCGATAGGCGCTACCTGCGTTCCCGCAAGATGATCTACACGGCGCTCGCGTCGCTCATCGAGGAACGCGGCGTCGACGGCTTCACGGTCGGCGACCTCTCGGAGCGGGCCGACCTCAACCGCAGCACGTTCTACAGCCACTTCAAGGACAAGGACGACGTCATCTGCCGCTACGAGGACGAGTTCCTCGCCGAGCTGAGCCAGGTCGAGGCGACGCTCGCCGAGGTCACGCCCGAGCAGCTCGCCGACGCGATCCTCGAGTTCGAGCCGCTCCCGACGCTCGTCGGGCTCTTCGACTTCCTGCGCGAGCACGGGACGATGCTGCGCGCGCTGCTCGGTCCCAAGGGCGACATCGCCTTCCAGCATCGCCTCATGGACACGCTGTGCGACACGCTCATGAGCTGCGTCCTCGACCCCAAGTACACGCGCGACAAGAGCCTGATCGTCGACTACTACGTCTCGTACTTCACGTCGGCGGCGCTCGGCGTCGTCGGCCGTTGGCTGGGAGGCGGCATGCGCGAGTCATCCAAGGAGATGGCCATCATCCTCATGCGCGTCTCGTTCCTACGCCCGGGAGACCCGATTGATACGGGAGGTCTTGAAAATGACTAGCACCACGAGCTTCCATCTGGGAATCGATGTAGGCTCGACCACGGTCAAGCTCGCGATTCTCGATGACGAGAACAACCTTCTCTTCTCGCAATACCGCCGCCATCACACGGACATCCGCGCGACCATCGCCGAGATCCTCAACGAGGCCAACGAGGCGTTCGCTGGCAAGCCGCTCACCGTCGCCATCACCGGCAGCGGTGGCCTGCTGCTCGCGCAGTGGCTTGACCTCGAGTTCGTGCAGGAGGTCGTCGCCTCCAAGACGGCCGTCGAGACGTTCATCCCGCAAACCGACGTCGCCATCGAGCTCGGCGGCGAGGATGCGAAGATCATCTACTTCGATCAGGGCATCGAGCAGCGCATGAACGGCACGTGCGCCGGTGGCACGGGCGCCTTCATCGACCAGATGGCCGCCCTGCTCAACACCGACGCGGACGGCCTCAACGAGCTGGCCGCCGATGCGCAGATCATCTACCCGATCGCTTCTCGTTGCGGCGTGTTCGCGAAGTCGGACGTGCAGCCGCTGCTCAACGAGGGTGCCGAGCGCGCCGACATCGCGGCGTCGATCTTCCAGTCCGTCGTGACCCAAACCATCTCGGGCCTCGCATGCGGCCGTCCCATCAGGGGCCACGTCGCCTTCCTCGGCGGCCCGCTGCAGTACCTGCCCGAGCTCGAGAAGCGCTTCCGCATCACGCTCAACCTCGACGACGAGCATGCGCTTCGTCCCGAGAACGCGCACCTGTTCGTCGCCTCGGGCGCGGCCATCGCCGGTTCCGAGGGCGGCTCCATCACGCTCGGCGAGATCATCCAGCGCCTCACCGACCTCGGCGAGACGCAGGGCAGCGAGATCGTCCGCCTCGACCCGCTGTTCGCCACGCCGGCGGACTACGAGGAGTTCCGCGCGCGCCACGACAGCGAGCGCATCGAGCGCGGCAACCTCGCCGACTACGAGGGCGAGGCCTATCTGGGCATCGACGCCGGCTCGACGACGTTCAAGTCGGTGCTCATCGGCTCCGACGGCGAGATCCTCAAGTCGTGGTACGGCCACAACCGCGGTGACGTGCTCGGCTCGGCCATGAACATGCTGCGCGAGATGTACGCTGCGCTGCCCGTCGATGAGAATGGCGACCCGCTTGTGACGATCGGCCACGCCACGGTCACCGGCTACGGCGAGGGCCTTCTGCTCGAGGGCCTGCGCTGCGACTCCGGCGAGGTCGAGACGGTCGCGCACCTGCGCGGATCGAGCGAGCTCGACCCCGACGTCGAGTTCATCCTCGACATCGGCGGCCAGGACATGAAGTGCATGCAGATCCACGACGGTGTCATCGAGCACATCATGCTCAACGAGGCGTGCTCGTCGGGCTGCGGCTCGTTCATCGAGACGTTCGCCGAGTCGCTCGGTATGGACGTCGAGGCGTTCGCGCAGGCTGCCGTCGAGGCGGCCAACCCGGTCGACCTCGGCAGCCGCTGCACCGTGTTCATGAACTCGCGCGTCAAGCAGGCGCAGAAAGAGGGCGCCACGGTGGGCGATATCTCCGCCGGCCTGTCGTACTCCGTCATCAAGAACGCGCTGTTCAAGGTCATCAAGCTGCGCGAGACCGACGAGATCGGCTCGCACGTCGTCGTGCAGGGCGGCACGTTCCTCAACGATGCCATCCTGCGCGCGTTCGAGCTGCTCTCGGGCCGCAACGCCGTGCGTCCCGACATCGCCGGGCTCATGGGCGCATACGGCGCCGCGCTACTCGCCCGCGACCGCGCCGCCGAGGCCGCGCACAAGAGCCTCGACGCCACCGCGCATTCGACGCTGCTCGGCCCGGACGACCTCGATACGCTCGAGGTCTCGCACGCGACCACCCGCTGCCAGGCGTGCTCGAACCACTGCCTGCTCACGATCAACGACTTCGGCAAGGACCCGGTGACGGGCCGGCGCCGCCGCTTCATCACCGGCAACCGCTGCGAGAAGGGCTCGGGCCGCCGCATCACCGACGAGTCGGCTCCGAACGTCTTCACGTACAAGATCAAGCGCCTGTTCGACTACGAGCCGCTGAGCGAGGAAGATGCCACGCGTCCCACCGTCGGTCTGCCGCGCGCGCTCAACATGTACGAGAACTACCCGTTCTGGCACACGTTCTTCACCGAGCTCGGCTATCGCGTCGTGGTCTCGGACAGCTCGACGAAGGACACGTACGAGGCCGGCATCGAGTCAATGCCGTCCGAGAGCGTGTGCTACCCGGCCAAGCTCAGCCACGGCCACATCATGAACCTCATCGAGAAGGGCGTCGACTTCATCTTCATGCCCTGTATCCGCTGGGAGCGCAAGGAAGACGAGCGGGCGATGAACCACTTCAACTGCCCGATCGTCGTGAGCTACCCCGAGGTGCTGCACCTCAACATCGATGGGCTGCGCGACGGGACGATGCCGTTCGTCAAGGCGTTCGTGCCCTACCACAACAAGGAGGTGTTCCCGCAGCGCATGTATGAGGAGATCTCGGAGAAGTTCTGGGCCGAGCACCCCGGCATGAAGGGGACGCCGCCGACGCTTGCCGAGATCCAGCGCGCCACCGACATCGCGTGGGCGGAGGACGAGCGCTTCAAGAAGGACATCCAGGCCAAGGGCGAGGAGGCTATCGAGTGGCTCGTCGAGCACGGCGGCCATGGCATCGTCCTCGCCGGGCGCCCGTACCACCAGGATCCCGAGATCAACCACGCCATCCCCGAGCTCATCGCGAGCTACGGTCTGGCCGTGCTCACGGAGGACAGCGTCTCGCACCTCGTGAAGCCCGACCGCCCGATCCGCGTCATCGACCAGTGGATGTACCACTCGCGCCTCTACGCTGCGGCGAAGCTCGTGACGCTCATGCCCAACCTCGACCTCGTGCAGCTGAACTCCTTCGGCTGCGGCCTCGACGCCGTCACGACCGACCAGGTGCAGGAGATCCTCGAGGCATCGGGCAAGATCTACACCGTCCTCAAGATCGACCAGGTCTCGAATCTCGGCGCGGCGCGCATCCGCATCCGCTCGCTGCTCGCGGCGCTCAAGGAGGAGAAGCGGGTCAGCGCCGAGGCAGGCAGGGTGCGCGCGAAGCGGACCGTCGACCTCTCGGCCGATGCGGCGATGGATTCCGGCCATGTGCCGGAGCTGTCCGCATGCGCCGCATGCGAGAAGCGCGGCGGCTGCTCCGAGCTCGATGCGATCGGCGGCCTGGCCGCGCTTGACGCGGCCGGGGCTGGCACGAGTGCCGCCATCGGCGGGCCGATCATGGGCAAGCCGTGCGACGCCGCGGGGGCGGCCGACGCCCCCGAGGTCTCCGTCTCCGAGATCGAGAAGACGGCCGACCTCACGAACATCAAGGAGTTCGCGCGGAAGCTCGGTATCGACCTGCGCGAGTCGACGCCGACGTCCTTCCGCAAGGTGCAGTACACCAAGAAGATGAAGGCGGATCGCTACACGATCATCTCGCCGCAGATGGCGCCGATCCACTTCGAGCTGCTCGAGCGCGTCTTCAACGACCACGGTTACAACCTCGAGGTGCTGCCCTCGGTCGACCACGGCGCGGTCGAGGCGGGCCTCAAGTACGCGAACAACGACGTGTGCTATCCGTCGATCCTCGTCACGGGCCAGATCATGGAGGCCGTGATGTCGGGCAAGTACGACACCGACCGCCTCGCCGTCATCATCACGCAGACCGGCGGCGGCTGCCGTGCGACGAACTACATCGCGCTCATCCGCAAGGCGCTCAAGGAGGCCGGCTACCCGCACATCCCGGTGCTGTCGCTCGCGTTCAAGAAGCTCGAGGAGAACAACCCCGGCTTCAAGATCACGCTGCCGCACCTCTACCAGGGTTTCTCGGCGATATTCTACGGGGACCTGCTCATGCAGTGCCTCTACCGCACGCGCCCCTACGAGGCCGACCCGGGTTCCGCCTATGCGCTCTTCCGCTGGTGGATGGAGTATCTCAAGGAGGACCTGCACAAGACGAACCCGGTGCGTTTCGGCAAGAACGTGCACGAGATCGTCGCCGACTTCGATGCGCTGCCGCTCGTCAACGACTGCAGCAAGCCGCGCGTCGGCGTCGTGGGCGAGATCCTCGTGAAGTTCCACCCGACGGCGAACAACGAGGTCGTCGACGTGATCGAGGCCGAGGGCTGCGAGGCCGTCGTGCCCGGCCTGGCGGAGTTCTTCCTCTACGGCATCTCGAACTCGATCTGGCAGAACATCGAGCTCGGGCGCCCGAAGAAGTCGGCCACGGGATCCAAGGCCGCGCTCAAGGTCGTCGAGATGCTGAAGGCCCCGATGGTCGACGCGCTCGAGAAGTCGGAGCGCTTCCATCCCAACGCGGATATCTACGAGCTGGCGGATTACGCGCGCGACGTGCTGTCACTGTGCAACTCGATGGGCGAGGGCTGGCTGCTGACGGCCGAGATGATCGAGCTCATCAAGACGGGCACGCCCAACATCGTGTGCACGCAGCCGTTCGCCTGCCTGCCGAACCACGTGACGGGCAAGGGCGTCATCAAGGAGCTGCGCCGCATGTTCCCGGAGTCGAACATCGTCGCCGTCGACTACGATCCGGGCGCGTCGGAGGTCAACCAGCTCAACCGCATCAAGCTGATGATTGCGGTGGCCAAGGAGAACTTCAAGAAGCAGCAAGCCGATAGGGCCGCAAAGCACGGAGAGCTCGTCGGGGTTAAATGATGACAGATAAGGCGGGGCTGATTGGCAGGCTTTTGCTGAGAACCTGTCAAACAGCCCCGCCTTGTTTGGCAGGTTTTCGCTTCGTTAGATCTTGTACATGAAGTCGAAGACGTCCTTGCGCTGGAGGCGAATCTGCATGCCGAGGGTCTCGCCGTCCTTCTCGAGGAGCTCCTGCACCTTGCCGAAGGGGCACTTCTCCTCGTCGAGCGTGACGAGCATGACCATGGTGAAGACGTCGTCGAGGATGGTCTGGCGCACGTCGTCGATGTTGACTCCGCATTCGTAGAGCGTCGCCGAGATGGTGGCGATGATGCCGGTGCGGTCTTTGCCGAGAACCGAGATGACTGCGTTCGTTTGCATGCGTTCCTCCATCTGACGATAATGCCTTGTAGCAGTATACGACATCACGATGAGTCGAAGGACAGCGCTTTGGCTCATTCGCGCGAGGTGGCCATGGAGGCTCGGGTTCCCATAGCGCTCGACGACGTCGTCGAGTTGAAGAAGGCGCATCCATGCGGGAGCAACGCGTGGATCGTGCGCCGCGTGGGTGCCGATGTGCGCCTCGAGTGCTCGGGCTGCGGGCACAAGGTCATGATGAGCCGTGCGGACTTCGAGCGTCGTTATCGCAGGCATGCGGAGCAGCCAGGCGGTGGCGACGATGCGTGAGGCGGATAAGCTGACCAGTGTGGCGCAGGACGCGCTCGATTGCATCGCCGAGCACGGTCTCGCCGCTCCCGGTGGCGCGCCGCTCGTGCTCATGGTGAGCGGGGGCAGCGATTCTACTGCCATGACGCTCGTCGCGCTCGAGCTGGCGGAAGCCGGTCTGCTCGACCCCTCCCGCGTCACCGTGCTCCATGTGAACCATCACCTGCGCGGTGACGATGCCGACGGCGACGCGCGGTTCGTCCGCAGGCTCGCCGGGCTCTGCGGTTTTGCCTGCACGGTCGCCGACATCGACATCCCCGCCCATCTCTCCGAGTTCGACGGGAACGTCGAGAGCGCCGGTCGCCATCTGCGCTACCAGGAGGCTCAGTCGTTGCTCGACAAGGCGTGCGACGCGTGCGGCTGCCCGCGCTATGACGGCCGCATCTGGGTCGCTCACACGGAGGACGACCGCGTCGAGACCTTCCTCATGCGCGCGATCGTCGGCACGGGCCCCGGCGGTCTCGCCGGCATGGACTACTGCAACGGCCGTATCGTTCGCCCCCTCATGCACGCGTCGCGCGAGGGCCTGCGCGCCTACATCCTCGAGCAGGTCGAGGCGCGCGGTTGGGAGATCGACGGCCCGCAGGATGCGCAGGTGTCTCGCGGCTGTTGGCGCGAGGATCGCACGAACAGTGAGGATGAGGGCTTCCGCGCGTTCGTCCGCAACCGCATCGTCCCCCTCGCCGAGGAGCGCAACCCCGCGCTCGGCCCGACGATGGGCCGCATGCTCGACCTGCTCCTCGAGGAGAACGCGATGGTTGGGCGGCAGGTCGCGGAGCTGCGCGAGCACGCGGCGTGCGAGGTCGATGGCTGCACGCTGATCGACGCCCGCATGCTCGCGGAGGTGCCGGTGCCGTTGGCAACACGGCTCGTCCATGAGGTGTGCAAAGAGCATCTGCCGGTCGCGAAGCGCATCGAGAGCCAGCACGTGCTCGAGATCGTCCGCCGCGCAGGGGACCCCGCGTTCTCCATGGACGTGCCGGGTGGCGTCTCGGCATGGCACGAGTTCGGCAACCTCGCGATCGGCCCGCGTGGGGCGATCGCGCCGGTCTTCGAGCCCGTGGAGCTTGGCGTCCCCGGCGAGGCGGAGCTGCCCTACGGCCTCGTCCTCCGCGTCGAGATTGGAATGCTCCCCGGGGGAGCGTTCCAGGAGTTCGCCGCAGATAAGCTGTCTGAGGTCGTGGATGCCGATGCGCTGGGCGAGCGGCTAACCGTGGGCGGGCCCGTCGCGGGGGAGCGCATGTGCCCCTTCGGCATGGGCGGCTCGCACAAGCTCGTCGCAGACGTGCTGGCCGAGGCCAAGATCTCGCGCCGCCATCGTGCTGTCGTCCCCATCGTCCGCAGCGGCGACCGGGTCGTCTGGGTCGCCGGCGTGCGTCTCGACGAGCGCTTCCGCGTCACCCCGCAGACCAAGCGCATCGCCCGCCTCACCATCGAGTGAGCGCTGGGACACCTTTGGCCCGGTCAAAACCGTCCCACTGGGTCGGAGGGCCTTCCTTTGACTCATTCCCCCTCGTTTACGTGCGTTTCGTGCAGTAACATATAAGCTTGTGTAACTAGAACTTGGGGAAGGAGATGCGCCTCGATGAATCCAGGCGATATCAAGAAGATCCTCTACACCGCCGACGACCTGGCGAAGGTCGTTGACGGCATCGCTGCGCGCATCAACGCCGACTACGCGGGAGAGCGTCTCCTCGTCGTGGCGATCCTCAAGGGCTCCTCGGTGTTCATGGCCGATCTGATCCGCAAGCTCGATGTCGACGTGGACATCGACTTCATGATCGTCTCGAGCTACGGCAGCGCGGCGCAGTCGTCCGGCAAGGTCGACATCAAGTGCGACCTGCGCACCGATATCGCCGGGCGCCACGTCCTCCTCATCGAGGACATCATCGACACGGGCCTGACGCTCAGCAAGCTCGCGGAGGAGCTCGAGACGCGCAACCCCGCGTCGGTCGAGATCGCCGCCCTCATGATCAAGGACATCGAGCGCGAGCACGAGATCGAGCCGAAGTACGTCGGCCTGGTGTGCCCCGACGAGTTCGTCGTGGGCTATGGGCTCGATTACAATGAAATGTACCGGCAACTGCCCTATGTGGGCGTGCTGGACGAGAAGGTGTACTCGTAGGATCGGGGCGGGAAGAAGCCGGCCCCGCCGATATGGAGAGTGAAATTGGACAATAAGCCAACACCCAACAAGCGCCCGCAACAGCAGCGCCCGCAACAGCGGCCGCCGCAGCAGGGCAACCGGACGCGCATGATCTACACCCTCCTGCTGGTGGTGTTCATCGGCATCATGCTCTTCCAGTTCTTCAACGTGCGTCAGCCCGACGTGTACCAGATGCCCACGAGCGAGTTCGTGCAGGTCGTCAAGGAAGACCGCGCCACCGAGGTGCATTACAACGCGAGCACGGGCGCCGTCGAGGGCGAGTATTACAAGGATGCCGACGCCAAGGGCCTGCCGGAGACGTTCCACTCGACGTTCGTCGGCGAGGAGGCGCTCAACCAGCTCATCGAGGAGCATCCGGACACGAAGTTCGAGGTCAAGGTCAACTCCGGCAACATCTGGATGACGCTGCTCACGACGATTCTGCCGCTCGTGATCATCGTCGGCGTGTTCTGGTTCTTCATGAGCCAGATGCAGGGCGCCAACAACAAGCAGATGCAGTTCGGCAAGACGAAGGCCAAGAAGACGGCGGAGGAGCGGCCGAAGGTCAGGTTCTCCGACGTGGCGGGCATCGATGAGGCAGTCGAGGAGCTCGAGGAGATCCGCGACTTCCTCGCCAACCCGAAGAAGTACGAGAAGATGGGCGCGAAGATCCCGCACGGCGTGATTCTCGTCGGCCCTCCGGGCACCGGTAAGACGCTGCTCGCCAAGGCCATCGCCGGCGAGGCGGGCGTGCCGTTCTTCTCCATCTCCGGTTCGGACTTCGTCGAGATGTTCGTCGGCGTCGGCGCGTCGCGCGTGCGCGACCTGTTCGACCAGGCGAAGGCCGCGGCGCCCTCCATCATCTTCATCGACGAGATCGACGCCGTCGGTCGCCAGCGCGGCGCCGGCTTGGGCGGCGGTCATGACGAGCGCGAGCAGACGCTCAACCAGCTGCTCGTCGAGATGGATGGCTTCGAGGACCATCAGTCCGTCATCCTGATCGCGGCCACGAACCGCGTCGATATCCTCGACCCCGCTTTGCTGCGCCCGGGCCGCTTCGACCGCCAGATCGTCGTCGACAGGCCGGATCTCAAGGGCCGCGAGCAGATCCTCAAGGTGCACTCGAAGGGCAAGCCGCTCGCGTCGAACATCGACCTCGCGCGCCTGGCCCAGCTGACGTCGGGCTTCACCGGCGCCGACCTCGCGAACCTCATGAACGAGGCCGCGCTGCTGGCCGCGCGCCGTCAGAAGGAGACCATCACCAACGACGAGCTCAACGAGGCGATCGAGCGCGTCGTCGCCGGTCCGGAGCGCAAGAGCCGCATCATCACGGAGACCGAGAAGAAGACGATCGCCTACCACGAGTCGGGTCACGCGCTCGTCGGGCACCTGCTCGACCACGCCGACCCGGTGCACAAGATCTCGATCATCGCGCGCGGACAGGCGCTTGGTTACACGCTGTCCATTCCCGAGGAGGACCACTTCCTCGTGACGAAGAGCCATATGATCGACGATCTCGCGATGTTCCTGGGCGGACGCGTCGCCGAGGAGATCGCGATGGGCGACATCACGACCGGCGCGAGCAACGACCTCGAGCGCGCCACGAAGATGGCCAAGCAGATGGTCACGCGCTACGGCATGACCGACTCGCTCGGACACCAGGTCTACGGCGAGGCGAACCACGAGGTCTTCCTCGGCCGCGACTACGGTGCGACGCCGGACTACTCCGAGCAGACGGCCAACGCGATCGACGTCGAGGTCACCCGTCTCATGCGCGAGGCGCACGACCGTGCGTACAAGATTCTCACGGACAACCGCGAGCAGCTCGACCTCATGGCCAACGTGCTGCTCGAGCGCGAGACCGTCGAGGGCGACGCCGTCAAGGCGCTGCTCGACAACAAGTGGGACGAGTATCTCGCGAGCGAGGCCGAGCGCAAGCAGCAGAAGGCGCTGGCCGAGGCGCAGGTCTTCGAGGACGACAGCCACAAGTCGGCCCGCAAGCCCCCGCGCGAGCGCAAGGCGGCCGAGCAGGCGAAGCGCCTGCGCGAGGAGGCCGGTGCGTTCACGCCGTTCGGCCCGAGCGCCGACGGCAAGCCCGTGTCGGACGACGCGTTCTCCGTGGAGAAGGGCGGCTCGTCCGAGAACGACGCGCTGATCGCGGGCGACGCGGGCGCAAGCGCCGACACGCGCGAGTTCCTCGACTCGCTCGAGAAGAACGCGGGCGCGCACGTGGCGGAGACGGTTGAGGCCGAGACGGTCGTCGAGGCGGAGTACGAGCTGCCGGACGAGGCTCCGACGGTCGATGCGACTGGAGACGCGCCGACGATCGACGCGGCCGACGCTCCCACGATCGACGACACGAAGAAGGACGAGTAAGCGAGAATTGCAGGGTCGGGTGGGTGCCCGGCAGGAGAGGGGATTCACATGGCAGTCGATAAGCCGAAGGTAGAGCAGGCGATCCGCATGCTTCTCGAGGCGGTGGGCGAGGACCCGGAGCGAGAGGGCCTGCAGAAGACGCCGGAGCGCGTCGCGCGCATGTACGAGGAGATCCTCGCCGGCATGGACCAGGATCCGGCCGAGTTCTTCGAGGTGCTCTTCGACGAGAAGCATCAGGAGATGGTCCTCGTGAAGGACATCCCGCTGTACTCGATCTGCGAGCACCATCTGGTGCCGTTCTTCGGCAAGGCGTTCGTCGCCTACATCCCCGGCCCGGACGGCAAGGTCTGCGGCCTGTCGAAGATCGCCAGGCTCGTCGACTGCTATGCCAAACGGCCGCAGGTCCAGGAGAGGCTGACCTCGCAGATCGCTGACACGCTCATGAACCTGCTGAACGCCAACGGCGTCATGGTCATCATCGAGTGCGAGCACATGTGCATGTCGATGCGCGGCGTGAAGAAGCCGGGCACGACCACCACGACGTCGGCCCTGCGCGGCGGCTTCAAGTCCAACCCGGCAACCCGCGCCGAGGCCATGAACCACATCTACGGCCAGAAGCTGGTGTAGCGAGTCAAAAGAGGACAGTCCACATATGGCTCATCGATTGGAACGCTCCCCCAGGGAGCGTTCCACTTTTATATGCCGATTGTGGAACCTGCCCGCTGATGGGGGAAAGATGTTATTATTACTTATCAATAATAATAGTTTTCGAAAGGAAGATCATGGCGTACGGCAAGGAAGAGCTAGCGGATATGCTCTCTAGAATCGACGAGGAGTGCCTATTACATTTTTCTCGGTGTGGTGTTCCGCAGATTATCGGAGCGCCGTTCCACGGCGCGTCGGTGCGCGCTTGCGCGCAATATCGGTGCGGACGGGCCGCATGACCGCGTCCGCACCTGCGAT
>JBMNUM010000035.1:0-12254 GCA_050946275.1 Coriobacteriales bacterium | reverse complement strand
CCAGGACAAGGCTTCGCAAAGCGTGATTTCGCTCCGTCTCTGCAGCTGCGGAGGGACCGCCTTCGGCGTTCTTTAGTCCTCGCTCCCGCAGAGACTGCGCGAAATCACTGCTCCGCAATTGTCCTGGAGACGGGTCCCTCCCCGGGGGCTACTCGCTTCGCTTGTAGCCATGCACAACAAACAGTCGGCACTCGCTCGGCCCCTTCTTTGAAGGGGCACTCGCTTGTGCCGTTTGTTTTTATAGCATGTCGTTTTGGGCCATTGCCTTTATGTTTTCTAGCTCCATCACGTCGTCTATGTAGACGTCTCGGGGCTTGCTTCCGTTGGCTGGGCCCACTATTCCCTTGTCCTCGAGCATGTCCATGATGCGGCCCGCCCTCGCGTAGCCGACTTTGAGGCGGCGCTGGAGCGCGGATGTCGAGCCGAGCTGGGAGGTGACGACGATCTCGGCCGCCTCCCACAGAAGGGCGTCGTCGTCTCCCCCACCGCCACTCGAGTAGGAACCTCCGTTGGCGTCGAGCACGGGGATGGACGTCGTGAAGATGTCCTCGTGGTACTCGGGCGCGCCCTGCTTCTTGAGCAGCTTGCACACGTCGTTGATCTCGGACTCATCCACATAGCAGCCCTGGATGCGCTGCGGCTTGCCGAGCTGCGGTGTGGACAGCAGCAGGTCGCCGTTGCCGATGAGGTGCTCGGCTCCCGTGGAGTCGAGGATGACGCGCGAGTCGATGCCGCTGGCGACGTTGAACGCGATGCGGTTGGTGATGTTCGCCTTGATGAGACCGGTGATGACGTTGGTCGACGGACGCTGCGTGGCCACGATCATGTGGATGCCGGCCGCGCGGGCGAGCTGGGCGATGCGGCTGATCGAGGTCTCGACCTCCTTGCCGGCCACCATCATGAGGTCGGCGAGCTCGTCGATGACGATCATGATGCGCGGCATCCGCTCCCAGTCCTCCTCGGACTCCTCCGCGCCTTCCTCCGAGCCCTCGCTCATGGCGGCGAGTTCCGCAAGGCGCTGCTCGCGCATCTGCAGGTACTGCGCGATGTTGCGCACGCCGACCTCCTCGAAGAGCTTCAGGCGCCTCTCCATCTCGGTCACGGCCCACGCGAGCGTGCTCGCGGCCTTGTGCGGGTCGGTGACGACGGGCACGAACAGGTGCGGGATGTCGTTGTACAGCGACAGCTCGACGCGCTTCGGGTCGATCAAGATCATGCGCACCTCATCGGGTGTGGCGCGCATGAGAACCGACATGATGAACGAGTTGATGGCCACCGACTTGCCGGAGCCGGTCGTTCCACCGATGAGCAGATGGGGCATCTTCGCGAGATCCGCCGTGATCGGGTTGCCCTCGACGTCCTTGCCGATCGCCATGAGCAGCGGCTTGCTGCCCGCCGGGGGAAGCACGTCGCCGAGGAGCACGTTCTCGCGCGCGTCGTTGGGAATCTCGATGCCCACGAGGCTCGTGCCGGCGATGGGCGAGAAGATGCGCACCGACGGCGAGGCGAAGGCGAGCGCGATGTCGTCCGAAAGCGCGGTGATGCGGTTCACGCGCACGCCGCTGGCAAGCGACACCTTGAACAAGGTCACCGTGGGGCCATGCACCCAGCCGACGACGTTGGCGTCGACGTTGAACTCATGCAACGTGTCCTGGAGACGCTGGCCGAGTATCGCGAGCTCGGCCTCGGACGCCCTGCTATGCGCCTTGGAGCTCGAGCGCTTCAAGATCTTGGGATCGGGAAGCGTGAACGCGCCCTCCGGTGTCTCCGCGCGCTTGGAATCGGCGAGCAGCTCGACCTTGCGCTCCTCGCCCTCGGGCTTCGCGGCGTCCTTCGCGCCGAACGCATCGGCCGCACCAGAGAGGCTGCGCGTCTTGCCCGGAGTGCGTCCCTGCTCCTTCGGACGGCCCTGCATGAGCTCGTCGTCGGGGTCGAGCACCGCGGTCTTGCCAGGGGCGCCGCCGTCGAGCACCTGCGTCTCGGCGGCCTTGCCCTTCGAGAACTTCTTCGTCTTCGCAGCCCGCTTGCCATTGCCGTCGAGCATCACGGTTGCGCCGGCGGGCACGAATCCGCCCGTGCCCTGCGGCTGGACGGGAACCATGCCGCGCGATCCCCCGCCCGTCGAGCGCTGGCCGCGCGCACGGCTATACGGAGCCACGTAACCCTGCTCCTCCTGGCGCTCCCCGCGCCCGAAGGCCCACTCGAGGAACCCGCTCACGGACAGCCCGACGAGCACGAGCCCGCCCAGGAGCACCGCGACGAGGATCACGATGGCGATGGCCTTGCCCACGAGCTTGAGCAGGCAGAAGGCGATGCCGTTGCCCACATATCCTCCGCAGAGGGTGACGTATGCGGGCTGGAACAATATGTCGGTGTTCGTGACCACGTGGGGCGAATTGACCGCCACGAGCGAGATGATGGCGAGGAACATGAGCACGAGCCCGAGCGCCAGCCTGGGCATCACCATCTCGCGGCGCCCGCGGAAGAAGAAGCACGCGCCGAAGATCGCGAGGAATATCGGAATCAGGTACGCTCCAACGCCGAACCCGTTGTGCAGGCCCACCGAGACCCAATGCGTGAGCACGGCGGACTCGTTCACGCACGCGGCGATCATCAGCACGATGGCGATGGCGATGCAGAGCACACCGATGAGGTCGTTGCGGAGGCGGTTCGTGAGGATGCTCTCGCGCTCCTCCACAACCGGCTGCTGCTTCAACGACCGCTTCTGGGGCTGCTTCTTCGCGCTGCTCCCGGCCTTCTTCTGGCGCGTGGAAGCGGCGCTCTTCGAATTCTTGTTGGATTTCGCCTTGCTCGAAGCCAAGGAAAAACCTCCGTTGTTGTGTTTGAGCTGCGTTTATTGAAGGTATTGCATGGAAAAGTATACCCTACTGCGCGGGTTATCCGCGGTTTTTGTCGTCGAAGTGCGAAGTGGCGGCGGTGGGATGAGGACATGGCAAACGCGCCAGACCCCTTTGTCATGACAATGGCGTCTGGCGCGTCTGTCAGGTTTTGCTATGTTGCGCCTAGCGGACCGCGGCCCTTCCGGCCTCGAACGCCTTGAGGTTGCTCTCCACCGTCTTGGGCGGGACGCGCTTGGCGATGACGTCCTCCCAGACCTTCTCGTCGAAGTCGAGGTCGCGTGAGAGCGCCCCGAGCAGCACGATGTTCGTGGCGCGAGGGTTGCCGACCTCCGCGGCCAGCGCGCTCGAGTCGATCATGACCGCACCGTGCTCGCCGAGGTACTCCTCGGTGTTGCCGGGCATCTCGGCGCTGCCGATGAGGACAGGCAGGGGGATGATCTCGGCGCTGTTCACGAGCAGCTTGCCACCCTTGGCCAGATACGGCAGATAGCGGAGCGCCTCCGTCGCCTCGAAGGACACGATCCTATCGGCATAGCCGAAGTCGGTGACCGGGGAGCTCACCTCCTCGCCGAACCTCACGATCGTGATGACGCTGCCGCCACGCTGCGACATGCCGTGGATCTCGGAGAGGCGGACGTCGCAGCCGGCCGCGGCTGCGACCTTCGCGAGGATATCCGCCGCGAGGATCGTGCCCTGGCCGCCGACACCGCACAGGACGACCGTCGTCGTCGCGCCGGCACCCTGTTCCGCCTGCATCAATGCGCTGTAATCGTAAGACATCTCAACCACCCCTTATCGCGCCGCGGCATCGTCAGAAACCTGCGCGATGCAATCGAATGGACAGATCTGGGCGCACTGACCGCAGCCGATGCACTGGGTCGGGTCGATCTGCGCCTTGCCCTCGGCTCCGGTGCCGATGGCCGGGCAGCCGATCTTGACGCACGAGCGGCACTTGCGGCACTCGTCGGAGACGACGTATGCGGGCTTCTTCTCGCGGATGAGCAGCTGGCATGGCGAGCAGAAGACGATGACCGACAGGCCCTCGAACTCGCGCGCCTCCTTGAACGCGGCGCGAACGGCCTTGAGATCCTGCGGGTCGACGCGCTGCACGTGCTCGACGCCGAGCGCCTCGCACAGCTTGACGAGGTCGAGCTCCCTGCTCGGCCTGTTCTGCAGCGTCACGCCGTTGACGGGATTGCCCTGCTGGCCGGTCATGGCCGTCGTCCTGTTGTCGAGGATGCAGGCGATGCCTCCGCCCTGGTTGTAGACGGTGCCCAGCAGCGACGTGATGCCGGAATGGGCGAACGTCGAGTCGCCGATGATGCCCACGAGGGGTCGCTTCGCGAACTTCTCGTCGACTCCCGTTCCATACGTGCGGGCGAGGTCCATGCCGTGGGACATGGACAGCGATGCGCCCATGTCGACGCACGAGTCCATCGCCGACAGGGGCGGGAGCGTGCCGAGCGTGTAGCAGCCGATGTCGCCGTTCACGACGGCGCCCATGCGGGCGAGCTCGGCGAAGACGAGCCTGTGGGGGCATCCCGCGCACAGCATCGGCGGGCGCGGGGGCAGGTTGCCGGGATACTCCTCGAACTCCGCCTCCGGAGCGCCGAACGCGCGTCTGATGATCTGCGGGCTGATCTCGCCATCGGGCGGGATGGGCACCGGTGTCTGGGCAAGCTTGACGCCGACCGAGGCGACCTGCGACGACAGGTAGGTGCTGGCCTCCTCGACCACGAAGACCTCGTCGACGGACTCGGCGAAGCGCTCGATGGCCTCGCGGGGCATCGGATACGTCATGCCGAGCTTGAGCGTGCTCGCGTTCGGGAGCGCCTCGCGGACATGACCGTACACGACGCCGGAGCAAATGATGCCGACCGACGTTTCGCGCATCTCGGCGCGGGCGAGCTCCTCGCGCGCGCCGTAGGCCGCGAGCTGCTTGACGCGCTCGTCCGCGACCCTGCGGCGCGGCTTGGCGAATGCGGGCATCATGACCCACTTCGACGGATCCTTCTCGTAGGGACGCAGCGGGCGCTCCTCGCGCGCCCCGCACGCCACCATGGCCTTCGTATGCGACAGGCGCACGGTGGAGCGCACGATGACGGGGATGTCGAATTCCTCGGAGATGTCGAAGGCGAGCTTCGCGAACTCATGCGCCTCCATCGGGTTGGACGGCTCGAGCAGCGGAATGCGCGCGCCGAGGGCATGGAAGCGGGTGTCCTGCTCGTTTTGAGACGAGAACATGCCCGGGTCATCCGCAGCCAGAATGACGAGACCGCCGTTGACACCCGTACCCGAGATCGAGTACAGCGGATCGGCGGCGACGTTGACGCCCACGTGCTTCATCGTGACCAGGCACCGGGCACCGGCCAGGCTCGCACCGGCCGCCACCTCGAGCGCGACCTTCTCGTTGGGAGCCCACTCGGCATAGACGTCCTCGAATTTCGCGAACGCCTCGAGCGTCTCCGTCGAGGGAGTGCCCGGGTATCCCACCCCGACGACGGCACCCGCCTCGTAAGCCGCCTGGGCAACGGCCTCGTTGCCCGACAGCAGTTTCTCAGTTCGTTCCAATTCCCCCACTCGTCCTCTCGTTTCCTATGTTTTCCCGCTTTAGATCCCGAATACCATGGTGAACGTGCCGATCTGCACGATCGCGCCGTCGGCGAGCGTCGCCGTGTCGCAGATCTGCCCATCGACCCAGGTGCCGTTCAGCGAGTTCAGGTCGCGGATCACGACCGCCCCGTCGATGATGTCGAGCGATGCATGCTTGCGGCTCACCGTCGTGTCGCTGAGGAACAGGTCGCACCTCGGATCGCGTCCCGCGATGAGCGGGAAGCTCGTGAGCTTGAACGTCTCGCCAGCGAGCGGACCCTTGACGATGGTGAGGGTCGGGCTCTCCGTGTGCACAGCGGACGGCGCGACCGCCCGGCCGTTCTCGTCCGTCTCGAGCTGGGGAAACTCCTCCGTGCGTCCCTCGAGCTTGAATCCACACGTACCGCATGATGTCGCGTTGGGCTCGACGGGTCCATCGCACACGGGACAATGCGCTTCTCGAACCATCGGGCACCTCCTCTCGAAGAAAAAGATTCTTTCTCATTGATAGCTTACCGCACGGCAAGCCGCATGGCAGCCGAAAATGGGGAGGTGGGACGATTGGCGCCGGGCCCGTTCGCCTACAGCGCGGCCGCCCCCACGAAACCGCCCTCCGGGCGCACGAGATGGCCGAGGCCGGCCTCGGCGACGGTGCGGTAGCGGCCCTCCTCGACCCCATCGAGCCACAGGCCATGGTACCGCGCCGCGAGCACGAGCTGGTCGAAGCCGACCGCCTGCAACTCGGGGAAACCGAGCAGCGCCTCCCAGAGAGCGCGCAGCCCGGCCGGCGCACCGTAGAGAATGGCGGCATCCTCGCATTCGCGCACGCGCACCATCATGAGGGGGATGCCCCCGATGTCGGAGCCGAGGTACATGCCGGCCTCCCAGCCGCCGTGCACCCGTTCGGGTGCCGCGGCAAACTCCGCGAGCATGTCGATGTAGCCGGGACCCATGAGGACGATCGCGGCGAGCTGCCCCGTCTGGTCGTGGACCGAGACATCGGGGAACAGCCTCCCCTCGTCATCGGCGACCGCGCTATGGTCCGTCAGCCACTCGACGACCTCGTCGGTGTTCGGGGCGCTTGCGACGATGAGGTACTCGGCGTCGCCGGTGCGGATGACGTAGAGAAGGTCTATCACCTCACCGGCCGGCGTCAGGGCCAGGGCCGGAGCCCCCGCTCCCAGCACCTCGAGCGAGCAGATATCGGCGGTGAGCATGGTCTGGAGGAAACGCGCGCTGTCCGCACCCGTGACGTGGATCGCCCCCTGGTAGGAGACATCGGCGATGAGCGGGTGGTCGAGCGGGAGCGTCTCGGAGAACGCGATGCCGTAATCGAGCGGAACCTCCCATGCGCCGAAGCTCCCGAAACGGGCGCCGAGACGCACGTGCTCGTCATGAAGCTGCAGGGTCCGGAGCCCCTCGGGGCCAGCCGACACGGTCGAGGTGCCCTCCACGTTACGCGGCCTTCCCGTAGGAGTCGATGAGCTGGAACGTCGGGGCGAGGTCGACGGACTGCTCGACGGAGATCTTGTCGCCGGTGAAGATGCTGGCGAAGCGCGTCCAGCCGATCTGCGCGGACTGGAGGATGTCGGGCGGTGCGATGTCGACGGACGATACGAGGTTCACGGAGGCAAGCTCCTCCTCGCCGCGCGTCCACGTCACCGATCCCATGCGGACGCCGCGCTCGATGCCGCCGCGGTTGTTAAGCTCGACGGTCTGGGTGATGTCGGGATCGTAGTCGAACACGGTCAGGGTGACGGGCTCGGCCGCCACGACGGGCACGGTCTTGTCGAGCCAGTCGGTGTCGACCGCGTTGCCGACGACCGTCTCGGTGTCGAGCAGCGTCGCCACGCGGTAGTGCTCGAAGCCCCAGTCGAGGAGCTCCTGCGTATCGGCGAAGCGCTGCCACTCATCCGTGCTGTCGAACACGACGGAGTACAGCGCGATGTCCCCGCGTTTCGCGGCGCCGACGAAGCAGTAGCCCGCCGCGTCCGTGTAACCGGTCTTGACGCCGATCATGCCGTCGTAGTCCTCGAGGAGCAGGTTCGTGCTCTCGAGCTCGATCTCGTAGCCTCGCTGCGACGACATGTACGCGAAGGTGGGCGTCGAGACCACCTGCGTGAACATCTTGCTGCCCATGGCGGCCGTCACGAGCTTGAGGTAGTCGGAGACGGTCGTGTAGTTATCCTCGTCCTCGAGGCCGGTGGGACTCGAGAAATGCGTCCCGCTCATACCGAGGGCAGCCGCCTTCTCGTTCATGAGCGCGACGAAGCCGGCCTCGCCCTGCGTCCCGCCATAGTGCTCCGCGAGCGCCGTGGCAGCATCGTTGCCGGAGGGGAGCATCATCGCATAGAGCATGTCCTGCATGGTGAGCGTGTCGCCCTCCACGAGATACGCCGTGGAACCGCCGATCGTCGCCGCGTTCTCGGAGACGGTGATGCGGTCGTCGAGTGCGCCCTGCTCGAGCACGACGAGCGCCGTCATGATCTTCGTGGTCGATGCCATGGGAACCTTGGCGTTGATATCGCGCGCCCAGAGGATCTTGCCCTCGGACGTCACGAGTCCGCCGTAGCCGGCTACCACATCGGGAGCCTCTTCCTTGACCTGGGCGTTCTGGGAGAGCGCGATGGTGCCCACCATGTCGGTGTCGTAAACCTCGGCCTGTGCGCCGGCGGGCAGGGTAAGGCACACCGCAGCCGCCACGGCCACGAGCAGCGCGATGCGCACGACAAGCGCGCGCATCGGTGATATCTGGCTATCGAGCCCCTCGTTCCCCATGAAATGATCCTCGCACCCGCAGGCTACTGCAGGTACATCTCCTCGGGGGGAATGCAGCAGTATCCGGCCGACTCGACGACCTTCCTGGCATCCTCGATGGGGTTGATCTTGATGATGACGGTGGCGATGTCGTTCGTCGTAGCGAAGCAGTAGGCGTACTCGACGTTGATACCCGCGTCGCCGAACGCGTTCATGAGCTTAGCGAGACCACCCGGCTCGTCGGAGATGCGAACCGCGGCGACCTCGACGGTCTTGGCTCGAAAACCGTTCTCCTCGAGCACGGCGCAGGCCTTCTCCGGAGTGTCGCACACGATGCGGGCGACTCCGTACTCGGACGTATCCGCAATCATCATGGTCGTCATGTTGATACCCGCATCACCGAGGCACTGGCACAGCGAAGAGAGTCTGCCGGCATCGTTCTCCAGAAACACCGTGAGCTGTTTGATCATGTCGACCGCCTCCTCGTGCGGATTCTCCCATGGCGGCCCGTCCTCGAACACGGCCACCTTGTCTGTCATGCGGATATATTACTACTCTTCGCAAGGTTATCCGGTGGTTTTACGTGGATGACAGGGCCTGTTTTACGGCAGCTGAGCGGCAAGGCCCCCTTCTCCGGTGCGCTAGCCGGTGCCGACGACCGTCACCGTCGCGCTGGGCTGGTAGACCGATTCGAGCGTGTCCTCGCTGTGCAGGTCTCCCGATGCGTCGTAGACCTTGCGCTCGATCACGATGCTGTGGCCGTCCTTGCCATAGGACTTGATCTCCTCGTAGCCCTCGGGCAGCTCGGGGTCGGTCTCCGTGCGCTCGGTCGCCTTGCCGCCCTCCTGCCAGTCGACGGTCTCCATCTCCACCTCGTACCCTGGGTCGATTCCCCACAGCGAGCAGGTGAGCGTGCTGTCGGTGTAGTCGACGAGGAGCAGCAGGTAGTTCTCGGTGTCGTTCTTGAACTTCAGGTCCATGTAGGGCCACGAGATGGAGGCGTCGAGGCCATCCGGGTAGCTCGCCATGTGGTTCGAGTGGTTGTGGCGCTCCACGATCGGGTAGCCCGCCTCGTACACGGCGTTGAAGATGGTCGTCGCGACCTGGCAGATGCCGCCGCCGATCTCGGAGGTGACGCTGCCGTTGAGGATGGAGCCGGCCTCTTGGAAGCCCTTCTCCTCGTTGCACTCGCCCGCCGTCTCGTTGATGCTGAACGTCTGGCCAGGCGGGATGACCGTGTTCGTGAGCAGGTCGGCGAGCAGCTTGATGTTCGTCGCCTTGTTCTCGCTGGCACCATCGAACTCCGTCGTGTAGGAGGCGATCATCGAGTCGTTGAGGCCGAGCTTCTGCGCGTCCTCGTACGTGAACTGCGGATAGCTCGTCGTGAGCGTCATCACGACGCGGCGCGCGGCATCGTCGGCACTCGTGTCCGCGGGCGCCTCCTCATCCTCGAGGATCGTGGTCGACTTCTCACCCGCATCCTCGGAAAGCGACTCGTTGCCGAACGCGATCTTGTTCAGGCGCTTCGTGATGAACTCGTAATCGGGGCTCATGCCCGTCGTCGCCTCGACGTAGCTGATGGACTCGCCGTCGTAGGAGAACTTCACATCCTGCGCGGGCTGCCCGACGTCGCCCATCCCCTCGAGCTCGGGAATGGCCTTCTCGACCTTCGGCAGGCTCACATACGGCACGAGCGAGCCCTTGTTCACGTACGTCTTGACCAACGGGCCGAGCACGCTCGCGTCGAGCGACCACGTCTTGTCGCCGTATACGAGCGTGATGGGCTCGGAGAGCGCCTGCTGGGCGGTCTCCGCCGCCTGGGTCGCGGCCTTCTCCTTAACCTCCATCTTCCGCTCCCCCATGGGGATGACGAAGCTGCGGTTGTCGGAGAGGAGCGCCTCCTTGATCAGCTTGTTGAATTCCTCGGTCTTCACCATGTAGCCGTCGTTGCCGGGCGTCGTGGTGAACGTGCCGTTATCGAAGCGGATGCCGGGGTTGACCATCGGCGTCCCGAGCGAGTCAGTCAGAATCGACGTGAGCGCGTTGAGCGATCCGCCCTGCACTTCGATCTTGAGGTCGAGCTTCGTGCCGACGGTGCTCGCCTTCAGGCGGCCGAGCAGGAAGTCGGCGCCGCGGCCGACATGATACGCCTCCTCGGCGAGGGCGGTGCCGTCGATGGTCGCGCCGAGCGTCGCTGGGGAGATCTGGAACACGGGGCCGGCAGGCGGGTTCTCGTTGTAAGACTCGAGCGACTCGTAGTCGAAGGAGATGACCGTGGGTTCCGCGCCGGACTCGCGCGCTTCCTCGTCGGCGTACATCGTGATGTCGCTGCCGTTGATCGCGACGTTGTAGCCCGCCTCGATGGCGCGCGCGGCATCCTCGACGGTCATCCCACCCACGTTGACGCCGGCGACGCTGACGCCGCGATGGATCTTGCCGACTTGCGTCACCGTATCGACCGCGTAGAAGACGACCAGGATGGCGACGATGGCCAGGATGATATAGCGGGCGCGGCCGGGCTTCTTCGCGGGAGCCCCCGTCGGCGCCCCGGCAGGCTGGCCGCCCTGCTTCTTGCGCCTGCGCTTGCCATTGGCGCCGGCTTGCGCCATCGCATCCACGCCGCTGCGCTTGGAGGACTTCATGCCAAAGCGCGATCCGTCTTTCTCCCCACCGACCTTCACGGGAACCTTGGACGAGCCGGGAGCCGGTGTCCGCTTCGGACGGCGCGCCTTGCTCTCGACGCGCTGGCGTGCGGGTGCGTCCTGGCCACCCTTGCCGATGGCGGGAGCATCTTTGGGCGCAGCTGGCTTGGCAGCTTGCCCCTTCGACGGCTTGGGTTCTTTTTGCTTCGGGGATTTGGATTGCCCCTTCTTCGACGACTTCGCCTTCTTGGGAGCAGCCTTCGGAGAACCGCCCGAGGTCTTGGAATTCGCACCGTCTACCTCGGCGGGCTTCTCCACCTTGCGCTTCTTGACGACCTTCTCCGAGCCGCTCTTGTGCATGGATGCCGGAACGGCCTCGCCCGGCGAGAAGAACTCGCTGCTGTTCTCGACCGCGCGGTTCTTATCCCAGGTATACCGTGAGAGCTCGTAAAGCGTGTTTGCCGGAGAAGACGTCTTCTTGGGCGCCATCGTCATTTACTCCGCATCAGTCCGGTCATGAGGCGCGGGAGGAATGTGGTCGGCGCTGGTCGTTCCATAGCGAATCCAGCGGTAGAGGTAGATAACCGCCGTGATCCACTGGAGAACCACACCGATGTACGCAAGGAAGATGCCCAGGCAGAACGTGCCCGAGCCGAAGCCCGGCAGCCAGGAGATCTCGAAGAGGCCGAGGCCGGGTACCGACGGCCAGTTGAGGATCAGCATGGCGAACGACGTCATCATGAAGGCCGTGGCGACCTTGCCGACGAAAACGACGCCGAGCGGCTCGCCCGTATCCTCGTTGATCTTGAGCGTGAGCACGCCGAGCACGATATCGCGCGAGAACACGAGCACCATCACCCACAGCGGAATGCGACCCACCACGAATACCGCGATGACGCCGAAGATGAGCAGGAATCGGTCAACAAGCGGGTCGAGCACCTGGCCCACGCGCGTCACCGTGTTCGTCTTGCGCGCGACGAGACCGTCGATCCAGTCGGTGCACGCGGCGATGACGAAGAGCACGACTCCAAGGGGGACGTTGTCGAACGCGACGTATGCGACGAAGAATGCGGGGATGAGCAGCAGCCTAATGAAGGAAATCAGGTTAGGTAGCGTGAAGATCCGGTACTCGCCGGTACGCTTCCCCTCCTTGACGACCTCTGTCGATTGCTCTGCCACGCTATCCCTTCCATTTGTAAGTTGTGCTTGGACAGTCCATAGACTATGTAATCTTATCACTCGTACGGGAGTGTGTACGTGATGCGTGCTTACTAAGACCGGCAGCGGCTGCTGGAAATGTCCGCCCCCGGAGGGGAGGCCGCTTCCGGAACAAGGCTCCGCAAAGCGTGGCCCCGCTCCGCTTCTGCAGCTCAGGAGGGAGCGCTTCGCGCTCTAGGGCCTT
>JBMNUM010000034.1:0-13294 GCA_050946275.1 Coriobacteriales bacterium | reverse complement strand
GAAGCTCCCGGGCGCGCCCGCTTTTTGGAACGCTCCCCGGGGGAGCGTTCCAAGGGAGGGCGTTCCAGTAGGCCGCTCGCTTCTCATCGGATGCGCCCGCAACCCCTGCCGTGTAGTCGGCTATCATGCAGTAAGCAACCAACGAGAGGGGAGCATCACATGGGAATCGTTCTGCTTGAGACCAAGGCCGCGGTGCGCGAGTTCGTGGCGGAAGCGCGTGCGAAGGGAAGCGGTATCGGCCTCGTGCCGACGATGGGAGCCATCCACAACGGCCACCAGTCGCTTGTAACCGCTGCGCTCGAGCACGTCGACACGGTCATCGCATCCGTCTTCGTCAACCCCACGCAGTTCTCTCCGACCGAGGACTTCGATGCATATCCGCGCACGCTTGATGCCGACCTTGCCGCCATGGAGGAGGCTGGTGCCGCGGCGGTGTTCGCGCCGAGCGTTTCCGAGATGTATGGCGAGGCGCTTGTGGCCGATATGCGCGCCAACGGCCTCACACCCGACACCTTCAACAAGTTGAGCCATGCGGTTGCAGGCAACGCCTCGCGTCTCTGGGAGGGGGAGCGACGCCCGACTCACTTCGATGGCGTCACGATGGTCGTCTCCAAGCTCTTCAACATCGTGCAGCCTGACGTGGCGTGTTTCGGCGAGAAGGACTTCCAGCAGCTTGCCGTGCTGCGTCAGATGGTTGCCGACATGGATTTCAACCTCGAGGTCATCGGCTGCCCGATCGTCCGCGAGGAGAGCGGTCTGGCGGTCTCGAGCCGCAACCGGTACATGGATGAGTCCCAGCACGAGCGCGCCCTGTGCCTGTCTCGTTCGCTGCGCGAAGCGAGGGCGGCCTT
The DNA here is from genome assembly GCA_050946275.1 of Coriobacteriales bacterium. GTDB lineage: Bacteria > Actinomycetota > Coriobacteriia > Coriobacteriales > CADBOM01 > JBMNUM01. The sequence continues at coordinate 12,443 of JBMNUM010000034.1, read as the reverse complement.
TGCGGCAGGCGAGCGCAATGTCGCAACCCTGCTCGATGCAGCCCGCGCCACCATCGAGGAGCAGCGCCTCACGATAGACTACGTCGAGATCGTCGATGCCGTGACCCTCGAGCCTCTCGAGACCCTCGAGAACGTCCACGGCTCCGAGGCCCGCATGATTCTCGCGGCCTACGTCGACGACACCGTCCGCCTCATAGACAACGCCGCGCTGGCGTAGGATCCGACGACCTGTCAATCAGGGCGGGGCTGATTGACAGGTTTTGGAAGGAGCGCCATGTGCGATGCGATACTCTTCGATAACGACGGCACCATCGTCGATACGCGGGAGCTCATCCTCGACAGCTTCCACCATTCGATGGAGGCTGTTCTCGGATACACGCTGCCGGACGAGGATGTCATCGCCCGCGTGGGAATTCCCCTGGCAGACCAGGTTCGCGAGTTCACTTCGAACGAGGAGGATGCCATGCGCATGCTCCGGATTTACCGCGAGCACAACCACGAGCATCACGATGCTCGCGTGAAGGCGTTTCCGGGCATCGTCGATGCGCTTGAAGAACTACACGGGGCCGGTATCCCTCTCGGCGTCGTCACCTCGAAGATGCACGCGCTCGCATGGCGGGGGCTCGAGATCGTCGGAGCGGCTCCGTATCTCACGTGTTGCATCGGTGCCGATGATTGCCCGGTGCACAAGCCGAAACCCGAGCCGATTCTCGCCGGTATCCGTGCCCTTGAGGAACTAGGCGGTGGAGCACCCCTCGACCTCGCCCGCTGCGCCTACGTCGGCGACAGCATCTTCGACATCCAGGCGGGAAACGCCGCGGGTTGCAAGACGATCGCCGTCACCTGGGGCATGGGCCCTCGCGCAGACCTCGAGGCCGCCAACCCCACCCACATCGTCGACACGATGGAGGAGCTCCTCTCCATTTGCATGTGACAATCGCGATGATCGTCGCTGTCACGTCGCGCGGACTGGTGCATAACGAGAGGGAGCCTGCGATTGCAGGCTCCCTTGATGTCCGGGTCGTTTTTCCACGCGCGCTTGGACTTGGCGCGATTGTAGCTCGTGTCGCCATGCGGACCGGTGCCGCATGCATGCGCGTTATAGTGCGGCATCTTCGCGAGCGTCGCCTCCTCTGACGACAGCCGCCAAACCGGCCCCGTCTTCGGCACGCGGGTCTTTCTCTTCTTGCCCATGCCCTCCACCTCCTCTCGATGCATGAGTGGAGGAGCATTGTATCACAGCGAGCCAAGCCGCCAGCCGTTGATTAGTCGTCGGCCAACAGGAGGCGGCATCCCGCGTCCCTTGCGAGCATCGCCTAAAAGAAGCGGACGCGCGAGAATCCCCGCGCGTCCGCAGCAGTTCGCCCTATCTTGGAGCCGTCTATGCGTTCACCACGTAGTGGAATCCGGTGTAGTTGGCGAAGCCGATGCTCTTCGGTCCGTTGGCGCAGTCGCCGACGATATAGGTCTCGGGCACGATGCGGGTGACCGTGTCCCAGTCCTCGCGGTGCGGCTTGAGGCCGAACGCCGTCACGATCGTGTCGGCTTCGTAGACCTTGCGCCTCCAGTCGCGGTCGATCGTCTCGACGCCCTCGGCGGTGAAGGCCTCGACCTTCGTGTTGTCCACGAGCTTGACGTTGTGGTCGGCGAGCAGCTTCGTCAGCATGTTGCGCGTGAAGAAGACGATCTCGCCGGCGAACTTGTCGACCGGAACCATATCGAGCACGGTCACGTCCTTGCCCTTCATCGCAAGGCCGAGAGCGCACTCCAGACCGCTCATGCCACCGCCGCAGATGACGACCTTCTGACCGGTCTCCACCAGACCGCTGTCGACGCTGATGACATCGGTCACGTTGGGGCCGTCGATGCCGGGGATGGGCGGGGCGAAGAGGTCCGAGCCCGTCGCGAGCACGAGGATGTCGGGCTTCTCGGCCACGATGGCCTCCGGCGTCGCCTTCGTGTTGAGCCTCACGTCGGCGCCGCACTCGAGCGTCGTGCGGATGTCCCACTCCGTGTACTGCTTCAGGTCGTCCTTGAACGGGAGGTGGCAGATATCGGGCAGGTGGCCGCCGAGGTGGTCCTGCGCCTCGAAGAGCACGACGTCGTGCCCGCGCTCGACGAGCGTCTGCGTGGCCTGCATGCCCGCGGGGCCACCGCCAACGACGACCGCCTTCTTGCTCTTGCGGGCGAGCGGGAGCTCATCCTTGTACAGCGTCTCGTAGCCTGCGCGCGGGTTGACGGCGCAGTGAATCGGCTTGCCATCGTCGACGTTCTTGTCGCACACCTGGATGCAGCGCAGGCACGGACGCACCTGCTCGGGATGCCCGGCCCTCGACTTCTTCAGCATCAGCGGGTCGGTGAGCAGCGCGCGGCCCATGGCGACGACATCCGCCTGTCCCTTTGCGAGGATCTCCTCGGCCATGTCGAGGTTCTTGATGGAACCGACCGTGGCGACCGGGATGCTCAGGACCTTCTTCGCCGCCTCGGCGTAGTGCACGTTGTGGCAATACGGGTGGTAGTACGGTGGGATCGTGTGGTACGAGTAGTCCTTGTCGACGATGAGGCCCTTGGAGATATGGACGAGGTCGATGTACTGCTGCGCCTGCTCGAGGAACGCGAGTGTGTCCTCCAGGCGCATGCCCTCGGGCGCGATCTCATCGCCGGAGATGCGCATCTCGACGGCCATGTCCTTGCCGGCCTCCTCGCGCACTGCCTTGCATATCTCGAGGGCGAAGCGCCAGCGCTTCTCGGGCGTTCCGCCGTAGTCATCCTGACGATGGTTGGTCATCGGCGAGAGGAACTGCGCGATGAGGTTGCCGTGCGCCGCATGCACCATGCACATATCGAACTCGGCCTTCTTGAGCCTGCGCGTGCAGTCGGCGTATGCCTCGATAACGCGGTCGATGTCGTTTTGGTCCATCTCCTTGACGTACTTGCTGCGGTAGGGGATGGGCATTGCGGTCGGCGCGATGAGATAGGGCGTGGAGGCTATGTTCTGGTCCGCGCCGCGTCCTCCATGGCACATCTCGACGGAGATCTTCGCGCCCGAGCGGTGCGCCGCGTCCGTGATCTTCGTGAGTCCGCCGATGCACTCGTCGCGCGTGATCAGGAGCTCGCCGGGGTAGTCCTGGCCGTTCACCTCGTCGACGGCCGTCGCGCCGATCGTCACGAGGCCGACGCCGGTGCGCGCCTGCATTGCGATGAACTCGACGTACTCCGGCGTCACCTCGCCGTACGCCGTCGAGAGCGCCGAGACCTGCGGCGTCCACTGGATGCGGTTCTTGAGCTCGAGCGGCCCCACCTTCAAGGGCGTGAACACATGTGGGTAGTTGTCGATGATTTCAACCATGCAATCCTCCTCTTCGTCAAAGCCATTCACTCGTCTATGGCCCATTTAATCAAGTGTATCAACCTCGGCCTACGTCTCGATGAACCCGAAGTGCAACGGTACACCTGATGGTTTCAACTGCGAGGGCGCGATAAGGAGTGGATGGATTGCTCGTGCGAGGTATCTCTCTGCGTCTAGCAGGCCTTGAACGCAACGGTGGCGCACCCTTTCGGATGCGCCGCCGTATCAGATCGCATGTGATGTGCCCTTAGGCCTCCACGAGGTAGTGGAACGCGTTGAAGTTCGCGTTGTAGAGGCTCATCTGGTTGCCCTCGCAGTCGCCCACGACGTACGTCTCGGCGATGAGGTTCGTCAGCTCGTCGAAGCCCTCGTCGTTTGCCACGAGACCGAAGGACGTGACGACGGTATCGGCCTCGATGAAGCCCTCGTTCCAGTCGCGGTCCATCGTGTGGACGCCCCAGGAGTCGATGGCCGTGACCTTCTTGTTGTCGACCAGCTTCACGCCGTACTTGCGCAGGTTCATGAACAGCATGTTGCGCGTGAAGTAGACGATCTCCTTGGCGAAGTCGTCGACGGGGATCTGGTCCACAACCGTGACGTCCTTTCCCTCCATGGCGAGTGCGAGCGCGCACTCGAGGCCGCTCATGCCGCCGCCGCAGACGACGACCTTCTTGCCGGTCTCGGCGGTGCCGTTGTCGACGCTCACGACATCGACGACGTTCGGGCCGTCGATGCCGGGGATGTTCGGCTTGGCGAGGTGCGAGCCGGTCGCCAGCACGAGGATGTCGGGATCCTCGGCCAGGATCTCGTCGGCGCCGGCCTTCGTGTTGAGGCGGATATCGGCACCGCTCTCGAGCGTCGTGCGGATGTCCCACTCGGTGTACTGCTTGAGGTCATCGCGGAACGGCAGGTTGCAGATGTCGGGCAGGCGTCCGCCGATGCGATCGCTCGCCTCGAAGAGCACGACGCTGTGGCCGCGCTCGATGAGCGTCTGCGTCGCCATCATGCCGGCAGGGCCCGCGCCCACGACGACGGCCTTCTTCTTCACGAGCGCGGGGGTCAGCTGGTTGCCGTACTGCAGCTCGTAGCTCACGCGCGGGTTGACGACGCAGTGGATGACCTTGCCCTTCGACGTCGTGCCGCCGCAGGCCTGCTCGCAACGGATGCAGGGACGGGTGCGCTCGGGATGGCCCTCGCGGGCGTTCCTGATGAGGTTGTGGTCGGCGAGGAACGGACGGCCGAGTCCGACGATGTCGGCCTTGTCCTCGGCGAGGATCTTCTCCGCGTTGTCGAGCGTCTTGATGGCACCGAATGCGGTGACAGGGATGTCGAGCACCGCATGCGCGGCCTCGGCGTACTCGAGGTTGGTGAAGTACGGGTTGTAATACGGCGGCATGACGTAGAAGCTGTAGCCCGGGTCGACGATGAGGCCCTGCGACATCTGGACCATGTCGATGTACTGCTGGGCCTCCTTGAGGAACGCGAGCGTGTCCTCGATGCGCATGCCGTCCGGATGACGTTCATCGCCGGAGATGCGCATCTCGACGGCCATGTCCTTGCCCGCGGCCTCGCGCACGGCCTTGCAGACCTCCAGCGCGAAGCGCCAGCGCTTCTCGGGCGTTCCGCCGTAGTCGTCGGTGCGATGGTTCGTCAGCGGCGAGAGGAACTGGCCGATGAGGTTACCATGTGCGGCATGCACCATGACCATGTCGAACTCGGCCTTCTTGAGACGCTCGGTGCAGCTCGCGTAGCACTCGATGATGCGGTCGATGTCGTTCTGATCCATCTCCTTGACGTGCTTGAGCTTGCCGGCCAGCGGAAGGCTCGTCGGAGCGATGGCGTAGTCGGTCTGCGCCATGGTGGGGTCGGCGGCGCGCCCGGCATGGCACATCTCGACCGAGACCTTGCATCCCGAGCGGTGCGCGGCGTCCGCGATGCGCGTGAGGCGTCCGATGTGGCTATCGCGCGTGATGAGCAGCTCTCCGGGGTAGTCGATGCCGTTGATCTCGTCGACCGATGTTGCGCCGATCGTGAGCAGCGAGACTCCCGTCTTCGCCTCCATGGCGATGAAGTTGGCGAAATCGGCGTTCACCTCGCCCTCTGCCGTGGAAAGGCACGAGACCATCGGCGTCCAGATGATGCGGTTCTTCAGCTTCACCGGACCGACCTGGATGGGTTTGAAGATGTTCGGGTAGTTGGTGCTGCATCGAGCCATGGGATGCCCCCTTTCCGCTCCCGTCTCCTCAAACGGGAACGTGACGGATGTCTGGTGTTTCAAGTGTAGCAATCCGAAGCAATCGATGGGGTAACATCATAGGAGCAAAAAGAGACAAAAGGGGCCAGCTCCTTCCGTCCCACTTGAAAGGCGCAGCCCCCCGTGGGGCAAAAGGGGTCAGCTCCGCCCGCCCCACTTGCTTTAGTTCGAGGAATGGAGAGCGTGTGAAGTTCGATTCGATGTTCGGTGCGATGGAGGTTTACACCGCGCAGATCGAGGACGGCAAGCCCGTGCGCGTCATGGATGTGGGCGGCGCGTATCAATCGGCTGCATATCTTGCGGACGGTAAGGATCTCATGCGATGCGGCGGCGCATTGCAGTCCGTGAGCTACGAGCGCCTCGCCTTCGACTACCACCGCGCGTACGAGACGGTGCGCCTCGCAATGCCGCGCGCGACGCGCGTTCTCGCGCTCGGCGGGGGAGGCTATGCGTATCCGCAGTTCCTGGTGCGAAACCATGCAGAAGTGCGCGTCGATGTGGTTGAGGTGGATCCCGTTGCAACCGCTGTGGCGCGGCGCTACTTCGGCCTCGACGAGACGCTGGCGGAGTGCGGGGAGCGCCTCCGGCTCATAGAGGGCGATGGGCGCGCCTATCTCGATGGCGATCTTGCGTCGTTCCCGAATCCAGGCGGCTATGACCTCATCGTAAACGATACCTTCAGCGGACGTACCCCCGCTCTCAGGCTTGCAACCGTCGAGGCAGCCGAGCTCGTCAAGGCGAGCCTTGCGCCGGGCGGCCTGTATGCCTCGAACATCATCTCGGCGGTCAGCGGGCCGGAGGCAATCTTCCTCCGCGATATCGCCGCAACGCTCCTCGAGGTGTTCGAGTGCGTTCGCGTGATACCCTGCGAGCCGAAAAACCCCGACGAGCGTCAGAATACGGTGATCGTAGCGGGCGACTCCCGGGTAGCCCAAGCTCCGGCCGCAGGCACCCCTTTCGCAGAAGCCCCAGCCGCAGGCACCTCTTCCTCCGGCGACTCCCCGACAGCACAAACCTCGGCCGCAGGCGCCCCGTCTGCCCGCATCCCGGTCGATGCCATTCCGTGCGCCATCGAAGTGCCCGCCCTCCATGAAGCTGCCCATATTCCATACCGAGATGATTTTGCAATGTAATCTACGAGGAGCATCCGGCGCTCGAAATCCAATTAGTGTACGCAAGTTGCCCTATTTCCTTGAATTTCAGCAAAAAATGGAGCCATTTTGCCAACTTGTGTACACTAATTTCCATTCCGCTGCTATCTTGGCAGCATGAAGATATCGCTTCGCGGAGAATCCGCACTCATCGCGCTCAGGTACTTACGTTCATTTGGAGGAAGAGCCGGGGTCAGTGCCCATAGGTCTGATGTGACCACGCCCGATCCGTCACCCTTTAAGAGATGGTCGCGGCGTGCTTTTGATTTCGAGACAGCTGGGATTCCCGTCTTGCAGGATAGATGGCCGTTGGCAATCGCTGTTCCCGAAGCAAAGCATCGCATTCGCACAAAAGGCGTTGAGTGCACTATATGCGGCGAGAGCATTCCCCGCGGTTCCTATATCACTCTCGATAACGGTATTTCCTTCAGTGGGCCCGAGCTTCTCTTTCTAGAGCTTGCCGGAAGCATGCACCCATTGGAACACCTCATGCTTGGTCATGAGTTGTGTGGTTCGTTCTCGCGTGACCCTCTCGATCCCTATAACGGTCCAGTGACATATGGTGTTCGTCCGGTCACCAATGCTGGCCGGATTCGGGATTTCCTGTCTCGAACCCGTTTTGCCCGGTGCATCGATGAGGCATGGGCCAATGCGAGTATTCTGGACGATAACGCATGGTCTCCAACCGAGTCGTTGATAGCCGCATTGCTGCGACTGCCCATGGATAGCTTCGGATTCGAATTCGGTGAACTCGAGCTGAATCCCCGCGTCGAAAAGGCGGTGGAATTGCCGGGTGCCAGGGGATCGCGTGTCCCTGACATAATGTTCAAAGATTCGAGCGTGGGCATCAATTATGACGGGCTCTTGCATTTCGACCTCGACTCGATTGCCAAGGCGGGTATCGAGCTTGGCGCCAACCCAAATTCGACGGAAGGGGAGGCCTCCCTTGGGTTGGCCATCTCTGGAGTAAGGGCCAAGCTTGTCGATGACATCAGGCGCAATCGAGAGCTGGCAACGAGCGGCTTGACCGTCTTCCCGGTGTTGAAAGAAGACCTGTACGTCAAAGGAGGGTTCGAGCAGCTCGTGCAGGTCATCGTAGAGGCGTTGGAACAGGTTGATAACCGAGATTGTAGTCTGCAGCGAATTATCTTGAGCAGGGAAAGGCTCAGGGAGGAAAGGCGCCAGATGATTCTGTCGCTTCTCCCTGGCACCCATGTTGGGGACGTGAGACCCGGGCGCTTCATCGGAGGTTATCCAGTCGCAACGGGGAAATGCGAGATCATCGAGTATTGGTTCGAGCTCTAACGATTTGGGTTGCTTTATAATCCTGCTTTCGGTCAATCAGTGCTAAGACACTTTCATCGAATTAGTGTACACAAGTTGCAAGAAACACACTGATTTCGGCTAAAAATGGAGTCATTTGGCCAACTTGTGTACACTAATCTAGCCCTAAACCCACAAAGAGAAGCCGGGCACCCGATGGGGGCGTCCGGCTTCTCCATTTTGCTTGGTGGACCTTGTCCTACAGCACAGTCACCATCTCGTCGAGGGTCTTGCTGTTGGTGTGGAGGGGAGCCGGCTTGGCATCCTCGGCCGGGTAGCCGACGGAGAAGATCGCGACATCCTCGTATCCCTCGATCTCGGGGAAGAGCTCGCGCAGCTTGGCGGGGCTGTACGCACCGACCCACGTGCTGCACAGGCCCTGCTCGTAGGCCTCGAGGATGAGGTACGTGCCGGCGATCGAGGTGTCGATCATGCCGAAGTTCAGGTCATCTTCCGGACGAACCCACGGCTCGGCGGGGTTGTATCCGAGGATGAAGGCGAGCGGGGCGCCGTAGATGCTGGTCGTGCACTCCTTGATGCGCTCCATGGCCTCGGCGCTCTGCAGAACCCAGACATGGGTGCCCTGCGTGTTCTTCGAGGAAGGGGAGAGACGCACGGCCTCGAGGATCGCATCGATCTTCTCCTGCTCGACGGGGGTGGAAGCGTACTTGCGGCAAGTCCAGCGCGCGGCTGCAAGATCGAGGAACGTCATGATTGGTCCTTTCTATCGTGTTCAGGTGGTCCGAGCGTCGCATGCGGGCTGCCCGCGTCGTGTGAGAATTTGAGCTGCAGCGCGATCATCCTCGCATATCGCTTACGGGTAATGCTATACCATAGAAGCCGTGGTTGAATGCGCGCTGTCCATGACGGAGCCAGTTGCTGCCGTTAGCGCGCACAACCGGATGAGACATTGTCGGATCGTGAGGTTTCGTAGTAGGAGCGGTCATGGGCTTGGTCGGTGGAAAGGCGTCGTACGACACGAACGGGAAGGCGCGCGAGGCTCAGCAGGATCCCGCGATCACGCTGATCGACGTGCGCTCGGCAGATGAATATGCCGAGGGTCATATCCCCGGGGCGATCAATGTGCCCATCCTCAGCATCGGAGATATCGAGGGTGTCGTTCCCGACAAGAGCGCTCGCATCTATGTGAGCTGCCAAAGCGGCAAGCGCTCCGACCGCGCCATCGCCGCCATGAGGGAGCTTGGTTACGAGAACCTCGAGAATATAGGCGGCATCAGCGGTTGGGATGGACCTGTCGAGAAATAGCTCGCGGCTTTGATCGGCGAGCTGGATTCTGGCAGTCCGCATCTGGCTCATTTAAGTCATTGTTGACTCATCGAGAAAGGATCGGAATGAAGGTTCTCATCATCGGTGGCGTTGCCGGCGGCGCATCGGCGGCAGCCCGCCTGCGAAGGCTTCGCGAGGATGCGGAGATCGTCGTCATCGAGCGCAGCGGTTACGTCTCGTATGCTAATTGCGGTTTGCCGTATTACATCGGCGGGGATATCACCGACCGCGGCAAGCTCACCCTGCAGACGCCGCAGAGCTTCAAGAACCGCTTCAACGTCGATGTCCGCGTCCTCAACGAGGCGCTCTCGATCGATCGCGCAGGCAAGATCGTGCGCATCCGCAGCCTCGAGACGGGGGAGGAGTACGAGGAGTCCTACGACAGCCTCATCCTCTCGCCCGGCGCGCGACCGATGATTCCGGATGTGCCCGGCATCGATGGGGAGCGCATGTTCACCCTGCGCACCGTCGAGGACACGTTCGCCATCGACGAGTTCATCTCGGCGAATGCGGTCGAGTCCGCCATCATCGTGGGCGCCGGCTTCATCGGCCTCGAGATGGCCGAGAACTTGCTGCAGCGCGGTCTGAGCGTCAAGATCGTCCAGCGATCGATGCGCTTCCAGCCGCTGCTCGATGCTGATATGGCCGCTATCCTGCGCAATCACATGGCATCCAACGGCGTCGAGATCCACATGAACAGCCCGATCGTCGAATACCGCCATCAGGCTGATTGCGTCGAGGCCGTCGTCGAAGGCGGGGAGATCCACAAGGCCGGCATCGTGATCATCGCGGCCGGCGTTCAGCCCGATACGGTCCTTGCCCGAGAGGCCGGGCTCGAGCTCGGCGTCAAGGGCGCCATCGTCGTCGACGACCACATGCGCACGAGCGACCCGAGCATCTACGCGGTCGGCGACGCCATCCAGGTCAAGAACCTCGTCACCGGAGCGGATGCTAACATCCCACTCGCCGGTCCGGCGAACAAGCAGGGTCGCATCGCCGCCGACAACATCGCCGGCATCGACCGGGTCTACAGGGGTTCGCAGGGTTCGGCCATCATGAAGGCCTTCGAGATGACCGCCGCTTCCACGGGCCCGACCTCCAAGCAGCTCGAGGATGCGGGGATCGACTTCGATAGCGTCGTCATCTTCCCGCCCTCGCATGCCACGTATTACCCCGGAGCCCACAACATGACGCTCAAGGTGATGTTCGCCAAGGATGACGGCCGCATCCTGGCTGCGCAGATCGTCGGCTTCGACGGCGTCGACAAGCGCATCGACGTGCTCGCCACCGCAATTCGCTCGGGTCTGACGGCCTACGACCTCACCGAGCTCGAACTCGCCTACGCACCGCCGTACTCCTCCGCCAAGGACCCGGTCAACATGGTCGGTTTCGTGATGGAGAACGTCCTCACGGGCATCGTCGGGCAGGTGCATTGGGACGAGGCGCTGGCGGCGGACGAGGAGAGCACCTTCCTGCTCGACGTGCGCACGGTCAAGGAGTACGAGCGCGGGCACATTGACCGAGCGGTGAACATTCCGGTCGACGAGCTACGCGGACGTATGGGCGAGCTCGACAAGTCGAAGAAGCTCATCGTGATCTGCCAGAGCGCGCTGCGCAGCTACATCGCGTGCCGCATCCTCTCGCAGAACGGTTTCGATTGCGTCAATGTCGCGGGCGGTTACGGCTTCTATAAGAACACTCGGACGCCCGAATCGCCCAGCCGCGAGGTTGTCGGCCCGTGCGGCGCGTAGGCGGTTAGGCTGGATTTGACATCAGGCACTACGAGAGTCAGGAGCATTAATGGGCCTGTTCGGAAAGAAAAAGAAGAAGGATGCAGAGGTCATCGTTCCCACGATCATCACGAAGGGCGAGGAGGCGCTGGCCGATCCGTCGATCATCCTCGTCGACTCGAGGTCGTACAGGGAGTATTGTGAGTCGCACATTCCCGGGAGCATCAACTTCCCCTATGACAAGTTCAACAAGAATCCCGACATCGTCTACGAGGTGTTCCCCGACAAGGATGCGAAGATCTACCTGTACAGCCTCAACGGCGATTGGTCGTGGTCGTCCGAGCTTCTCATGAAGGATCTCGGCTACAAGAACGCCGAGCACATCGGAACGCTCAACGCCTGGATGGGCGAGTTCGAGGAGGGCGACCCCAACGCTCCCGACACGATCGACGAGCCCGATCAGCCCACCGAGTAGCTGAAGTGGGGCAAAAGGGGCCGATATGGTCCTTACCACGCCTTACGCTTGCTATACTGGCAACATCTCTTAACGGACATCTTTCAAGGAGGAGCACATGGATTCCAACAAGCGTCCCGACGATATGGTTCGCATCACGACGCCCGAGCTGGCGCAGGCTTTCATCGACGAACAGGTCGCGGCGGTCCGCGAGCAGGTGGGCGACGGCAAGGTGCTGCTGGCGCTGTCCGGCGGCGTCGACAGCTCGGTCGTGGCTGCGCTCCTCATCAAGGCTATCGGCAAGCAGCTCGTTTGCGTGCACGTGAACCACGGCCTCATGCGCAAGGGCGAGAGCGAGCAGGTCATCGAGGTCTTCCAGAACCAGATGGACGCCAACCTCATCTACGTGGACGCGGTCGACCGCTTCCTCGACCTTCTGGCCGGCGTCGACGAGCCCGAGACGAAGCGCAAGATCATCGGCGCCGAGTTCATCAACGTCTTCGCCGAGGAGGCCTCCAAGCTCGAGGGCATCGGATTCCTTGGCCAGGGCACCATCTATCCCGATATCATCGAGTCCGAGAAGGGCGTCAAGGCGCACCACAACGTGGGCGGCCTGCCCGAGGACCTGCAGTTCGAGCTCGTCGAGCCCGTCAAGCTGCTGTATAAGGACGAGGTCCGCGTCGTCGGCCGCGAGCTTGGTCTGCCGGACAACATGGTCGACCGCCAGCCGTTCCCGGGCCCGGGCCTTGGCGTTCGCTGCCTGGGAGCCATCACGCGCGACCGTCTCGAGGCGCTTCGCGAGGCCGATGCCATCGTCCGCGAGGAGATCGAGGCCGCCGGTCTCGATATCTGGCAGTACTTCTGCTCGATTCCGGATTTCCGCGCCACAGGTGTC
>JBMNUM010000033.1:0-16620 GCA_050946275.1 Coriobacteriales bacterium | reverse complement strand
AGAGGGAGGCACCCCGGTTCCCGCGGGGGGGCGGTCTCTACTCGAGACCGGGGATCTGCGGGATGGTCGCGAAGCCGCGCTCCAGGTCCTCGTCGGTGGGGATGTAGTCGGTCATCGTGCCGTCGAAGTAGCTCTGGTAGGCGACCATGTCGAAATAGCCCGTGCCCGTCAGGCCGAAGAGGATCGTCTTCTCCTCGCCGGTCTCCTTGCACTTGAGCGCCTCGTCGATGGCCACGCGGATCGCATGCGAGCTCTCGGGCGCGGGCAGCGTGCCCTCGACGCGCGCGAACTGCACGGCGGCATCGAACACGCTCGTCTGCTCGACGGCGCGGGCCTCGTCCAGGAAGCCGTCATGGTAGAGCTGCGACAGAATCGGGCTCATGCCGTGGTAGCGCAGGCCGCCGGCGTGGTTCGGGCTCGGCATGAACCCGTTGCCGAGCGTGTACATCTTGGCGAGCGGGGTGATCTGGCCGGCATCGCAGAAGTCGTACGCGAACTTGCCGCGCGTGAGCGACGGGCAGCTCGCCGGCTCGACGGCGATGAAGTGCGGGTTGGCCTTGCCGGTCAGCTTGTCGTGCATGAACTCGCTCATGAGGCCGCCGAGGTTCGAGCCGCCGCCGGCGCAGCCGATGATGATGTCGGGGTACTCGCCGACCTTCTCGAGCGCCAGCTTGGCCTCCTGGCCGATGATCGACTGGTGCAGGAGCACCTGGTTGAGCACGGAGCCGAGCTGGTAGCGGTAACCGTCGCTCGTGACCGCGACCTCGACCGCCTCGGAGATGGCGGTGCCGAGCGAGCCGCTATGGTCGGAGAACTCGGAGAGAATCTTGCGGCCGATCTGCGTCGTGTCGGACGGGGACGGCACGATCGAGGCGCCGTACGTCTGCATGACGGCCTTGCGGAAGGGCTTCTGGTCATACGAGCAGCGCACCATGTAGACCTTGCAGTCGAGGTCGAAATAGCTGCACGCCATCGACAGGGCGGTGCCCCACTGGCCGGCCCCCGTCTCGGTGGTCACGCCCTTGAGGCCCTGCTCCTTGGCGTAGTAGGCCTGGGCGATAGCCGAGTTGAGCTTGTGGCTACCCGAGGTGTTGCCGCCCTCGAACTTGTAGTAGATCTTCGCCGGCGTGTCGAGCGCCTGCTCGAGGAACTTCGCGCGGACAAGCGGCGACGGGCGGTACATGCAGTAGAAATCGCGGACGGGCTGGGGAATCTCGATGTACTCGTCCGTGTCGTTGAGCTCCTGCTTGGCAAGCTCCGTGCAGAACACCGGCTCGAGGTCCTCGAGCGTCGCCGGCTTGCCGGTGCCGGGGTTGATGATGGGACGATGATCCGTCTTCATGTTCGCCCGCACGTTGTAGTAGTGCGTGGGAATCTCGTCCTCGGTCAGGTAGATCTTGTAGGGGTCGTTCTTCGTAGCCATGGTCTTGCATCCTTTCCTTCCGCCCGTCGTCCTCCGACGGGCAACCAAGCGCCTTCTGGTAGAAAGGCCCGACATGTTCGTGGGAAAGGAAAAAGCCCCTGTCCCACTTCTTTGCTGGGACAAGAGCTTTCGAGAAGACTCCTGCGGTGCCACCCGGCTTGGTGCTTTCGCACCCGCTTTACGCGCACTACCATGCGCTGGCGTTTTCTAACGAAGCGCCACCTCCGTCTCCCCTACAGGCCTTGCGGCTTTCGGTTCGCCCTCGCGAGTCCATTCACCGGGTGTTCGCGCGCCACCTTCTCAGCACCGGCGGCTCTCTGTCGCGCTCCCATGATCCGGATACTACTCTCGGTCATCGGTTTAGCGGTATCTTACCCCAACTCTTCCGGAGCGCAAGAGGTTTTTTGCAAGAAATTTGGTAGGAAAATGAAACCACCGGTAGAACGGGTGAATCCCTGACATCCGCCGACGATCGAACCAAAAAAGGGAGCGCCGCAGCTGACGACGCTCCCCATGAGTGCACGAGCGTGAATTGGAACGCTCCCCCGGGCAGCGTTCCAATCCGACCCCGCCTTCTAGACGATGTCGACGAAGACCTTGATGTCGATCGGCCCATCGCACAGCTCGCCCATCTTCGGGCAGAGGGTCTGGAAGTGCTCGGTCGCCATGTGTGCGTCGAGCGACTCCTGGTTCTCCCAGCACTCGATCATGGCGATGCACTTCGGATCCTCGACGGACTGGCTGAGCGCGTAGTAGACGTTGCCCGCATCCTGACGCGATGCCGGGACGACCTGCTCGGCGAGGGCCTTGAAGGCGTCGAAGTTCTCCTCGGGCACGACGTGCGTTGCGACGACTCTGATCATTGCCTGCTCCAATCTTCTCGTATATCCACTTCAACAGAACGAATCGATAGCGGCGGTCATCTTCGGCTCGCAGCCGGCCATGACCGCCATCGTCAACTCATTTCCTGCTCTTGCTGCCGTAGGTGATGAGGCCCCAGATATCCATCACGAAGGGTATGAGGCACACGATGATGAGGATGATGGGGAATATGAGCCTGCCGCCCGTCGCCGCCCAGTGGCTCCAGACGAAGAGCGCGATGATCATCACGGCGACCATCGCGACGAACAGCACGACGCACACCGCCTGGTTCTTCAGGCGCAGGTAACAGTAGGTGAACACCGAGACGAGCCCGAAGAAACTCGCCCCGATGGAGAGGTCTGAGATGATCATCTTGAAGGAGAGCGCGGCGGGGTTCGGCGTCGATCCGTCGTACCCCAGCGAGTGCATGAGGAGAAACGCCGAGATCATCAGGAACAACAGGAACTTCGTCCAGACGCTGCCGGTGAGCGATGCGCGGGACGGATGCGCGAGGTCGCGCTGGCGAATCGGGTAGCGTGCATCGAGGCGATGCTTGTAGCGCGTGGCCGCGCTGTCCTCGACCCGCTCCTCGACGCGCTGCATGGTATGCGAAACGCTATGCTGGCTGCCCTGCGCCACGAAAACATCCCTTCAATCCGCGAAAACCATCGGATACATACTAGCAAAAACCGATGAATTGGCGAGAAAGCCAAGGAGCCACCGCTGGGATGAGTCGAAGACGACCGTCATCTTCGACTCGTATTCTAGTCATCGCCAATCAATTCCTCGGCGAACGCCCTTGCGTCGAAGGGTCGCAGGTCCTCGATGTGCTCGCCGACGCCGATGCAGGCGATCGGGAGGCCGAGGTCGTGAGAGATAGCGACGGCGATGCCGCCCTTGGCGGTTCCGTCGAGCTTCGTCACGATCACGGCGTCGAGGTCGAGGGCCTCGTTGAAGATCTTGGCCTGGGCGAGTCCGTTCTGACCCGTCGTCGCATCGATGACGAGGACGGTCTTCACGGGGATGTTCGCGCGCTTGCGCGTGACGTTGACGACCTTCTGCAGCTCGCGCATGAGGTCGTCGGAGGTGTGGAGCCTGCCCGCGGTGTCGATGAGGAGAAGGTCGCTTCCGAGCTCCTCGCCGCGCTCGATCACCTCGTAGCACACGCTGGCCGGGTCGCTGCCGCGCTCGCGCTGCACGACCTCGACGTCGGCGCGGCGCGCCCACTCGGCGAGCTGCTCGATGGCGGCCGCGCGGAAAGTGTCGCCGCTTCCCAGGAGCACGTTGTGGCCGTTCTCGACCCCGTGCTTGGCGATCTTGCCGACCGTCGTGGTCTTGCCCGCGCCGTTGATGCCCACGAAGAGCACGCACACGGGCGTGTCCTCGAAGATGTCCTTCTCGGCCTTCACGAACGACTCCGCGATCTCGTTGACGAGATGCTCCTTGATCTCGGAGTAGTACGAGATCTCCTGCCTGCGCGCCGTCTTCTTCAGGTTGTCCACGATATCGAACGAGACCGGGCCCATATCGGCGCCCAGGAGCGCCTCCTCGAGCGAGTCCCAGTGCTCGTCGGTGATGGAGCTGCCGAGGTCGGCGATCGCGGCAAACGAGTTGCGCAAACCCTCGCGGGTCTTCCTCAGACCACGCGACAGACGTTCCCTGAATCCCATGCTATTCTCCTGCCTCCTGGCCGCGTTCCTCCTGCTCGAGGTTCCGCAGCGCGACATCGAGTTTCTGACTCACGACCTTGCTCACGCCCGACGCCTGCTTGCTCACGCCGTAGAGGATGTCGGCGATCTCCATGGTCTGCCGCTGATGGGTGACCATGATGATCTGCGTCCGCTCGCGCATCGCCTCGAGGAGGTCGCACACGCGTTGCAGGTTCGTCCCGTCAAGCGAGGGCTCGATCTCGTCGAGGATGTAGAAGGGCGCGTTGCGCGTCATGTAGATGGCGAAGAGGAACGCGATCGCCACGAGAGCGCTCTGACCGCCCGAGAGCAGCGAGAGGCTCGTGAGCTTCATGCCGCGCGGATGGACGAACAGCTCGACGCCGCCCTCTTCCTCGCCCGTCTTGTCGATGACGACGAGCTCGGCCGCGTCGCCGGGCGAGAGCTGCGAGTAAAGCGCCTGGAAGCTCTTGTTGACGCTCTCGAACGTCTCCGTGAACTGGCGCTTCATGCGCGCGTCGAGCGACCGCGAGATGTGCGTGAGGGTCTTGCGGGCCTCCACGAGGTCGGCGACCTGCGCCTCTATGTAGTCCCGGCGGTTCTTGAGGTTCTCGTACTCCTCCATCGCGACGTGGTTGACCGCGCCGAGGTTCTCGATCTTGCGGCGGAGCCTGTTCGCGGCGTCCTCCGCCTGAGCGCGGTCCTCGGGAGGCTCGACCTCCATCGCCGCCTCGATCGACGTCTTGTTGTCCTCCTCGATGCGGCGCACCGCGTTGGTGACGTCGGCCTCGAGCCTGGCCTTCTCGATACGAACGCCGTTGAGGGCGTCGTTGGCCTGGGTGAGGGCGGCGCTCGCCTCGTCGCGGGCGCGCTTGGCGGTCTCGATCACCGAGCGCAGGGACGAGGAGTCGCTTTGCATGAGGCGCGTCTGCTCCGCGATGCGCGCCTGCCAACCGGCGGCCCCCTCGGCGAGGGCCTCGAACGTCTCGCGCAGCGGCTCGACGCGTTTCCTCGTGAGCGCGAGGGAGCGCCGCGCCGCGTCGGACGTCGCTATGGAGCGCTCGAGCTCGGCGATCTCGGTCTCGAGGCGCTCGATGCGGCGGAGGCGGAAGTCGACGCCCGCACGGCACGCCTCCATCTCGGCCTTCACGTTCGAGAGGCGCTCCGTGATCTCGGTCTTCTCCTGCGTGATGTCGAACAGCAGCTTCGAGGAACGCTCGGTTTCCTCGCGGACGGACTCGATGTCGGCCGTGAGCTTGTCGACGCGCGCACGGTGCTCGGCCGCCAGCGGTTGCGACTTGTCGCGCCTGACGGCGACGTCCGCGAGCTTCTCTTCCGTCTGCTCGCGCACGCGCGCGAGCTGGAGGATGTGCTGCTCGAGCTGCTTGATGCGCTCGATGCACGAATCGTAGGCGCCCTGCAGCTTCGCGAGCTGCTCGGAGAGCTCGAAGCCATCCTGCTGGGCGAGCTCGAGGGCCCGCTCGGCCTCGGACACGGCCATCTCGGCCTCACCGAGGTTCGCCGAGCAGGTCTCCTGCTCGGACAGGAGGCTGTTGAGCTTGCGCTGGCGCGCGAGGACGCCCTCCATGTCGGCGATCTGCGACCCGAGCGTGATCTTGCCGCTCGGCCACACCACGGCGCCGTCACGCGTCGCATAGCGGACGCCCGCGGGACCCTGCTCATGGAACTCGACGGCCTGCGCGATGGAATCCGCGATATGCACGTCCCCGAGCAGCGCCTCGACGGCGTCGGCATAGGAATCTTCTATCTCGAGCAGGTCGACGAGCCTGCTTCCCCTCCCCTCACCCGGGCGGGCCGTGGCCCTCATGGACGAGAGCGGCAGGAAGCTCACCTCGCCACTCGCCTCGCCACTCGCCAGCAGGCGATCGGCGATCAGGTTCGCCGACTTCATGTCGGCGACGAGCAACGCGGAGATGTCGGCGCCGAGCAGGCGCTCGACGAGCGGCTCGAACTCGACGGGAGCGTGGATGACCTGCGAGAGCCTTCCGGCGATCCCACTGAACTCCTGCTGGTGCTCTGTGATCCAGTTCATCGACGGGGTGGCCGTGTCGAACGCTCGGTCGATCTCGCGCAGGGCGCGGATCTCGGCTTGGATCTCGGCCAGCTGATCGCGCTTGGCCTTCATGGCGTTGCGCGCCTGGTCAAGGAGGCGCACCCGCTTGTCGATGTCGGAGCGCGCGAGCGTGAGCTCGCCCTGCGCCTTGAGGATGTCGGTGGAGAGGCCGTCGCCGCGCTTGCGGTTGTCGGCCAACTGCGCATGCTCGCTGTCGAGCTCGGCGGCGGTCTGCTCCATACGCTCCCGAAGCAGCCCCTCCTCCACATCGAGCGATTCGAGCGAGCTCGCGATCTTGCTCATCTCATGCTGCACGCTCGTGAGCGTGTGCTCGCTGCTCCTCAGCTTCATGGCGAGCGAGTTGTACGCATCCTGCGCCTCCCGGCGCTCCTTCGTTATCTGCTCGGAGCTCTTGTTGAGCTCGTTGAATTGCGTGTAGAGGCCCTGCAGGCGAGCGTCGACCTCGGCGGATTCGCCGCGGGCCTGCGCAAGCTCGTCGCGGGCGGACGCGAGCCGCGCCCGCGCCGTCTCCACGCCTGTCTCGAGCTCGATGAGACGGGCAACCATGTTCTTGCCCTTCTCGTCGACGAGGCGGATGTTCGCGTCCAGGCGGGCGACGACCTCCTGGCAACGCGTGCGCTGCTCGTTCAGGTCGCCGACGAACAGGCCCTTCTCCTCGAGGGCGGCCTGCCTGCGCGCAACCTCGGCCTCGCGCTCCTCGAGCGCGATGCGGGCGAGCTCGACGGCCGCGTCGGCCTCCTTCTCCCGTGCGGACGCCGCCTCCCAGGTCCCCTGCAGGGCCCGGAGGTCGTCGACGGCCAGGGAGAGGTTGAGCTGCCGCAGCTCCGTGGAGTACTCCTCGTAGCGCTGGGCGCGGGCGGCCTGGCGCTCGAGGGGACGCAGCTGCGACTCGATGACCTTCTGGATATCGCGCACGCGGTTGAGCGTCGCGTCCATGCGGGCGAGTTGGCGCGCGGCGCGCTCCTTGCGCGTCTTGTGCTTCAGCACGCCTGCGGCCTCCTCGAGCAGCAGCAAGCGGTCGACGGGGCGGGACTCGATCATCGCGGTGAGGTTTCCCTGCGTGATGACGGAGTGGACTCCCTCGCCGATGCCGCAGTCGTGGAGGATGTCGATGATGTCGCGGCGCAGGCACGGCGAGCCGTTGATGAGGTACTCGCTGTCGCCGTTGTGGTGCATGCGCCGGGTGATGACCACCTCGGAGAACTCGATGGGGATGACGCCGTCGGAGTTGTCGAGCACGAGGTCGACCTCGGCGACCTTGGCCGCCGGGCGCGCGGACGAACCGGAGAAGATGAGCTCCTCCATCGCGTGCACGCGCAGGTTGGTGACCTTGCGCTCGCCGAGAACCCACAGCACGGCCTCGGAGATATTCGACTTGCCGGAGCCGTTGGGCCCGACGATCGCGGAGATACCCGGCTCGAAGTTGATCACCGAGCGGTCGGCGAACGACTTGAATCCCTTGAGGATGATGGACTTCAGGTACATCTCCTACGCACCTCCGTCAGCTGCCCCGAGCTTGTCGATCGCATCTTGCGCCGCAGCCGCCTCGGCCTCCTTCTTCGTCCGACCGCTACCCACGCCGATCTCGGTCTTGCCGCGCATCGCGCGCATGGTGAAGACGCGGTCGTGCGGGGGGCCGTCCTCGGCGACGAGCTCGTACACCGGAGCGGAGCCGTGCTCCTGCATGATCTCCTGCAGGCGCGACTTGGGGTTCGAGGCGCTGCGCCTCGCGGACGATTCGTTGATGCTCGGGCCGAGCGTGTGCAGCACCCACTCGCGGGCGGCGTCGAAGCCGCCGTCTATCACCAGGGCCGCGACGATCGACTCGTATACGTTCTCCAGCGCCGAATGCAGACCGCGGCCGCCGGTGCCGCGCTCGCTCTCCCCGAAGATGATCAGGTCGGAGAAACCGAGGCCGGCCATGACGTCCGACAGCGACGAGCCGGACACGACGGCGGATTTCAGGCGGGTCATGCCACCTTCGTTCATGAGGGGGAAGCGCCGGTAGATCTCCTGGGCGACGATGCCTCCAAGATAGGCGTCCCCCAGGAACTCCATGCGCTCATAGGAAAGCTCGAGACGCTGCTCCTCCACGGCGGAAGGATGCGTCAGCGCCTTGACCAGCAGCTGCTTGTCATTGAATTCATAGCCCAGTATGTCCTCGGCGCTCGCGACTATCTGCTCAACAGTCGCCGCGTCGGGGAACTGGGCGTTTATGCTCTCCATCATACGAGCTCTTCGATATAGGCAACCGCATCTCCCACGGTTCTGACCGTCTCGAAGGCCTCGTCCTCGACCGTGATGTTGAACTCATCCTCGATCGCGGTGACTATCTGGAGTAGGTCGAGGGAATCGACGTCGAGATCGTCCTCGAGCGCCGTGCTCTCGTCGATGTCGTCGACACCGACCGCGATCTGATCCGAGATGATTGCGATGACCTTTTCCAAGACCTCTGCGTGATCCATGCGAGGAATCTCCTTCATGTGCGAAAACGAACACTTGGGGATGCGTTTCGGGCGCAATTCCCCAATAGGAAATATTCGCCGATTGGCGGCGCAATTGCAAGCGCGAGAGGCTAACCTTCCAGCGCGGCGGCGATTCTCTCCGGAAGCTTGCCGCGAACGGTCTTGGCACAGGCGAGGATGCCGTTCTTGATGGCCTCGGCGTTGGAGGAGCCGTGGCCGACCGTGCACACGGCGTCGATGCCGAGCAGCGGGGCGCCGCCGTAGGTGTCGGGGTCGACCGTCTTCTTGAACGCGCCCAGGCCCGGTGCGAGAGCGGCGGCGGCCTTGGGATCGCCGGACTCCGCCATCACCTTCTTGATGGCGGAGAAGATCATGCCCGCCGTGCCCTCGATGACCTTGAGCGCGACGTTGCCCGTGAAGCCATCGGTCACGACGACATCGCACGAACCGGCGAGGACATCCCCGCCCTCGACGTTGCCGATGAAACCGGGAACATGCTCCGCGAGGAGCGCATGAGCGGCCAGCGCGAGCTCGTTGCCCTTCGTCTCCTCGCTACCGTTGCACAGCAAGCCGACCTCGGGCGCCTCGACGCCGAGGAACGCCTGGGCGTACGCAATGCCCATCTGGGCGAACTGGAGGAGGTACTCGGCTTTGCAATCGGCGTTCGCGCCGCAATCGACGAGGATGGTGGGGCGGCTGGGCGCCGGCAGGATCGTCGCGAGCGCGGGGCGCGCGATGCCGGGAATGCGTCCGATGAGGATCGTGGCGGCCGTGAGGCAGGCTCCCGTGGAGCCCGCGGAGAAGAAGCCGTCGGCGCGGCCCTCCTTGACGAGCTTGCACCCGACGACGATGGAGGAATCCTTCTTGCGGCGCACGGCCTGCGCCGGATGGTCGCCCATCTCGATGACCTCGGTGGTCACGACGGGCTCGATGCGATCGGGGAACGAGGCGGCGACGGCCTCGATGGAGGCGGCGCGGCCGACCAGCACGACTTCGAGCTGCGGATCGGCTTCCAGGGCGAGCGCAACGCCGTCGGCGACGACTGCCGGGGCGTCGTCCCCTCCGTCGGCATCCACGCAGATACGAACAAGCTGGTCATCCATGAGCGTTTCCCCTTATACGAGTATGGCCGACATCGCACAGACGTCGGCCAATGAGATTCCCGTTAACGTGCCTGCTACTCCGTGACGATGATCTCGCGATCCTTGTAGTAGCCGCAGTTGCCGCAGATGTGATGCGGGAGCTTGGTGGCTCCGCACTGCGGGCACACGGAACGAGGCTTCGTCGCGCAGACGTCGTTGGCACTCCTGCGGGAGTGGGTCTTCGCACGGCCTTTTCTTCTCTTGGGTACTGCCATCGTCTTTCTCCTTCAATCAAAAACCGCCACATTCGGCAGTTGTTCGAGCGCAAGGCAAGATTCTAGCATGCGTACCCCCGCTTGTCACCCGAACGGCCCCGCACGCGTTCGTAAACGGCACACGGTGCGAAACGACACGGCGAGAACGCTTTGGCAACTTCGTTCGAAAAAGGGCGGCGTTTCGGGCCCGAAGGACCAGATTACGGCAATTTGATTCGAAAAAGGGCGGCTCAGACGCCCTTTTTCGAATCAAATTGCCAGGGACTCGGCGGAGCAAAGCCGACAATCACAGTGACCGCCATTGCCGCGCGGGCGAATGAGCGCCACCACCCGCTCAGGCGCTGTAGACCTGCTCGAGGACGGCGACGACCTCCTCGGCGACCTCGCGGGGGATGCCCGGCACGGCGGCGATCTCGTCGACCGTGGCCGAGCGCATCCTCTTCACGGAGCCGAACTCCTTGAGCAGCGCCTTCTTGCGCTTGGGACCGAGTCCGGTGACGCTGTCGAGCACGGAGGCCGTCATCCCCTTGCCGCGCAGCTGCCGATGGTAGGTGATGGCGAAGCGGTGCGCCTCGTCGCGCACGTGCTTGACGAGGTAGAGCGCGCTCGACCCCAGCGGAAGGTAGACCGGCTCGTCCGACCATGTGACGAACAGCTCCTCATCCGACTTCGCCAGGCCGGCGAGGGGGATGTCGTCCAAACCCATCTCGGCGAGCTGGGCACGCACGGCGTTGAGCTGGGGCTTGCCGCCGTCGAGCACGATGAGGTCGGGGCGCTTCGCGAAGCGCTCGTCGCCGCGGTTCTTGGCCGAGAAGCGCCTCTCGAGCGTCTCGCGCATCATGGCGACGTCGTTGGCCTCGGGTGTCTCCATGCGAATCTTGAAGCGGCGGTACTGCGAGGAATCCACACGTCCTCCCGTGAACACGACCATCGACGCGACGGAATGCTTGCCGTGTATCGTCGAGATGTCGTAGCACTCGATGCGCATCGGCGGCCCGGGCAGGGCCAGCGCGCTCTCGAGTTGCAGCAGGGCATCGTTGACGCGCGCCTCATCGTAGCGCGTGCGCACCTTGAAACGCTGGAGCGAATGGCCCGCATTCTGCCTGGCCATCTGCAGCAGGTCGTTCTTCTCGCCGCGCACGGGCACGCGCAGGTGGACCTTCGCGCCGTGCTTGGAGGCGAGCTTCTCGGTGAGCCACTGCTCGAGGACCTCCGCCTCCTGCACCGGCTCCTCGATGACCACCTCGCGGGGAATCTCGGAAGCGCGGTCGTAGTAGCGCACGAGGAACGTCTCGAGGAGGTCGGGCAACGGGACGTCCATGCCCTTGTCCAGGATGAACTCGCACGTGTTGATGATCGTCCCCTCGCGCACGACGAAGACGTTCACGCCGGCGATCGTCTCCTCGCGCGTGACGCCCACGACATCGCAGTCGAGATCGCGGCTGAGCTCCACATGCTGCTTGGAGGCGAGCTCGGTGACGATGGAGATGCGGTTGCGGATGCGGGCGGCCTTCTCGAAATCGAGGTCGGCGGCCGCCTCCCTCATCTGCTCCTCGAGGGTCTCGGCGAACTCGCGGCGCTGCCCGGAGAGGAAGCGCTCCACCTTCGCGACGGCATCGGCGTACTCCTCCTCGGTGCACGCGCCGCAGCACGGGCCGGGGCCCAGGCCCACATGATGGTCGAAGCACGCCTTACCCGTGCTGAAGAGGCCGACCTGGTATTCGTCTCCCCGCTCGAGCCGGCGTTTGAGCGCCTTGTACTGGGCGCATCCCGCCGAGCACAGGGGCACAATGCGGCGCACGACGTCGACGAGCTCGCGTGCGGCACGGGAGTCCGTGTAGGGGCCGAAATAGCGTGTCGTCGCGACGTGCTTCTCGCGCGTGTACTTGATGGCGGGGAACCGGTCGCCCTTCGTGATGGCGATGTAGGGATAGCTCTTGTCGTCGCGGAACGCAACGTTGTGATGCGGGTCGTATTGGTTGATGAGGTTCTTCTCGAGGACGAGCGCCTCGTGCTCGCTCTCGGTGACGATGTACTCGAACGAGCGCACCTGCTCCATCATGAAGGGGATCATGACGCGCTCGTCCGTGCCCGCGATGTACTGCATCATGCGGTTGCGCAGCTGCTTCGCCTTGCCGACGTAGACGACCTCGCCAGCGCCGTTCTTCCACAGGTAGACGCCGGGCAGTTGCGGCACCTTGGCCACCTGCTGGCGCAACGTGAGGCCGGAGCCTCCAAGAGGATTCATGTCGGGGAATTCGTCCATGCGGGCATTCTATCAAATGGAGCGGAGCGGGTGGCGACACCCCTCCTCGACCTGTCAAGCAGCCCCGCCTTGTTTGCCAGGTTTTTAGGAGAGGATCTTCCTCAGGAACGCTCCCGTGTGGCTCTCCTCGCATTCGGCGACCTGCTCGGGCGTGCCGTATGCCACGACCGTGCCGCCACCGCTGCCGCCCTCGGGACCGAGGTCGATGATGCGGTCGGCGCTCTTGATGACGTCGAGGTTGTGCTCGATGACGACCACCGTGTTGCCGCGCTCGACGAGGCGCTGGAGCACCTCGAGCAGCTGGCGAACATCATCGAAGTGCAGTCCTGTCGTGGGCTCGTCGAGGATGTAGATGGTCTTGCCCGTCGAACGGCGCTTGAGCTCGCTCGCGAGCTTGACGCGCTGGGCCTCGCCGCCGGAGAGCGTCGTCGCCGGCTGGCCGAGCCTCATGTAGCCGAGGCCCACATCGTACATCGTCTGGAGCTTCGCCTTGATCTGCGGGATGTACTCGAAGAACTTGAGCGCCTGCTCGACCGTCATGTCGAGGACGTCGGCCACGTTCTTGCCCTTGTACGTCACCTGCAGCGTCTCGCGGTTGTAGCGCGCGCCATGGCAGACCTCGCACGGCACGTAGATGTCCGGGAGGAAGTGCATCTCGATCTTGAGCTGGCCATCGCCCTTGCACGCCTCGCATCGGCCGCCCTGCACGTTGAACGAGAAGCGGCCCGGGCCATAGCCATGGGCCTTGGCCTCGCTCGTCGAGGCGAAGAGCTGGCGGATGTCGTCCCACAGCCCGATGTAGGTCGCGGGGTTCGAGCGCGGTGTGCGCCCGATGGGCGACTGGTCGATATCGATCACCTTGTCGAAGAGCTCGACGCCCTTGATGGACTTGTAGGCACCCACACGCCGGCGTGCGCGGTGGATCTTGTTGGCGAGCAGCGGCGAGAGCGTGTCGGTGATGAGCGACGACTTGCCGGAACCCGAAACGCCCGTGACGACCGTCAGCGTCCCGACGGGGATCTTCACGTGCACGTTGCGCAGGTTGTTCTCGGAGGCGCCGATGAGCTCGAGGGCCCCGCGTCGCGGATTGCGGCGCTTCTCGGGAACGGGAATCTCCCTGCGGCCGGAGAGGTAGTCGCCCGTGATCGACTTCTCGCAGGCTGCGATCTGCTCGGGCGTGCCCTCGGCAACCACGTAGCCGCCGTGCTCGCCCGCTCCCGGTCCCATGTCGATCACATGGTCGGCGCTTCGAATCGTCTCCTCGTCATGCTCCACGACGATGACCGTGTTGCCGAGGTCGCGGAGGTGCTTGAGCGTCTCGATGAGGCGCGCGTTATCGCGCTGGTGCAGTCCGATGGACGGCTCGTCGAGGACGTAGAGAACGCCCATGAGACCGGCGCCTATCTGGGTCGCCAGGCGGATGCGCTGAGCCTCGCCGCCGGAGAGCGTCGCTGTCGCGCGGTCGAGCGTGAGGTAGTCGAGGCCGACGTTCACGAGGAAGCGCAGGCGCTCGAGGATCTCCTTGACGATGCGGCCGGCGATGATGAGGTCGTTGCCCTCCAGGTGGAGCGACTCGAAGAAGTCGAGCGACTCGACCGCCGTCATCTGCGTGACCTCGTGGATGTTCTTATCCCCCACCGTCACCGCGAGGACCTCGGGCTTGAGGCGCGATCCATGGCACGTCTTGCAGGGAATCACCGCGAAGTACTCCTCGTAGCGTGCCTTCGTGCGGTCGCTCGACGTCTCCTCGTACTTGTACTCCACGAGCTTGACGAGGCCATCCCACTTGTACGTCCAGTGCGTGTTGCGCCCGTCTCGCGTGTGATAGCGCACCATGATGCGCTCGTCGATGCCGTACAGGAACGCACGCTTGACTTCCGCCGAGTAGGACTTCCACGGCACATCCGTCGTCACGCCCATGTGGTCGGCGACGGCGCCCAGTATCTGGGGGATGAAGTTCGACCGCATCGAGATGGCGACGCACGCCCCCTCGTCGATCGACAGGTCGGGATCGGGGATGATGAGCGCGGGATCGACCTCGCGCTTCGATCCGATGCCCGTGCAGTCCGGGCAAGCACCGTAGGGTGCGTTGAACGAGAAGTCGCGCGGGTTGAACTCGTCGACGGAGAAGCCGTGCTCGGGGCACGCCAGCGCCAGCGAGTACACCTCCTCGCGCACGACCTCGCGGTTGTCGTTGAGGAATTGGACCATCACCGTGCCGCCGGAGAGCGTCGTCGCCGTCTCGATGGCCTCGGCGAGGCGCGACTCGATACCCGGCTTGAGCACGATGCGATCCGTGACGACGTCGATGTCGTGCTTGACCTTCTTGTTGAGCGAGATCTCCTCGGAGAGGTCGCGGATCTCGCCGTCGACGCGCACGCGCGTGAAGCCCTGCGCCCGCAGGTCGGCGAACAGCTTGATGTACTCGCCCTTGCGGCCCTTGATGACGGGCGCCAGCACGACGATGCGGCCGCTCTTGCGCGACGCGAGGACGCTGTCGGCCACCTGGTCGACGGTCTGCTTCGAAATGGGGCGTCCGCACACGGGGCAATGGGGCGTGCCGATGCGCGCGAAGAGGAGGCGCAGGTAGTCGTAGATCTCCGTGACCGTACCGACCGTCGAGCGCGGATTGCGCGACGTGGTCTTCTGGTCGATGGAGACGGCGGGCGACAGGCCGCTGATCGAGTCGAGGTCGGGCTTTTCCTTCTGCCCGAGGAACTGGCGCGCGTACGACGAGAGCGACTCGACGTAGCGCCGCTGGCCCTCAGCGTAGATGGTGTCGAAGGCGAGGGACGACTTGCCGGAGCCGGACAAGCCCGTCAGGACGACGAGCTCATCGCGGGGTATCTCGACATGGATATCCTTGAGGTTGTGTTCGCGGGCACCGCGAACGACGATGTTCTCCTGCATGGACTACCGCACTTGCCTACATCGGCTCGCCGGTGAAGTCGTTGTAGCCGTCCTGATCCTCGTCCAGATAGTACTCGTCGTCGACGTACTCGCTGCCGTCGGAGCTGCTCGAGGAGTCGCTGCTGTTGGAATCGGAGCCGGACTCGCCGTCGCTGCTGGAGCTGCTCTTGGGCTTCGCGGCGTCGCCGAAGACGAGCTTGCCATCCTCGATCTTGACGTAGACGTAGCCCAGGCCATCGCTGCCGGTCTCGACGTTCGCCTCGGTGCCGTTGATCGTGACCTTAGCCGCATCGGCATTGCCGATAGTGATGACGGCGGAGCTCGTCGCGGTCTCGGTGTACTCCTGCGGGCCCACGGCCTCCTCGGCGACCGGCGTCGCACCGTCCGTGTCGATCTGGACCCAGCTGCTCGCACCGCTCTCGAGGGTAACCTTGATGGAGATCGAGTTGGCGGTCGCCTTGATGTCGGGCATGGCGGTCAGCGCGTTGCCGCTCGTGTCGGTCATGACGGCGGCGTCGGAAGCGGTGCCGCCCGTCACCTGGATGGCATCCCCGCTGGCGGCCTGCTGGCCGTCGGTGGTCGTCGTCGCGGCGGTGTCGGTCGTCGTGGTCGTGTCGGTCGTGCTCTTCGAGCCGCAATGCGAGACCGAAGTGGCGATGATGATGATCACGATGAGGGCGATGATGCCGATGGCGATCTTCTTCAGCGGAAGCTGGCTTCCACCGGGATTGAAGCCCTTGGACCCGATGTCCTTGTCGCCCGCGCGGCGCCCGTGCCCACCGCGGCGCGGCGAGGCGTAGCGCGTCTTGTTGGAATCACGCGTCGCGTCATGGGCGCGGCGGATGGCCGTTGACTCGCGCTGGCCCTCTCCGCGGCCGCCATTGCGCGAGGAGCGCTGGCCGTTCGACCGCGAGCCGCCATGGCGCAGGCCATGCTGGCGCGCGCTCTGCTCGTTGGCGCGGGCCGCCTTGCGGGCTGTCGCGTAGGCGCGGTCGTTCGCCGGCTGCTGGTAATCCGTGACATAGTCGACATTGGCCGCGGCACGCTCGAAGTCGTTGTAGGCCTGGATGAAACGCTGCGTGTACTCGGCGGGATCGAGGGCCAGGTAGCGTGCATACGCGCTCACCTGGTTGCGCGCGAACCCCTTGGCGGGCATGCGCGAGAAGTTCTCCGACTCGATCGCGCGGATGATGTCGGGCCTGATGCGAAGCGCCTCCGAGACCTCCTGGACGGAGAGACCGTTCCTGCGCCTAATTGTGGCGAGTTCCTCGCCGAATCCATAACCAGCCATACGATGTATCCTCAACGCTCCTTGGAGCTACTCATGTCTTTGAATAGTCCTCGCTATTCTAAACCTCCCACCGGTGAAAACGTCCCATGGATCTGCCCAGATGCCGCTCTCGTTGCCATCTTCATGCTTCGTCCACAACTGGTCTTTGCTGTTGGGCTTCCTTGCTTGTCCGCCCCCGGGGAGGGACCCGTCTCCAGGACAAGGCTTCGCAAAGCGTGATTTCGCTCCGTCTCTGCAGCTGCGGAGGGAACGCCTTCGGCGTTCTTTAGTCCTCGCTCCCGCAGA
>JBMNUM010000032.1:0-16728 GCA_050946275.1 Coriobacteriales bacterium | reverse complement strand
CGTTCATGGTTATGGACCGTGGCTTCGATCCGACGCCCGTCTCCATCATCATGACCTGCCTCGGTGTTGGCGCTATCTTCTGGGGCGCCGTGCTCCCGAAGATCTCGGACCACATCGGCCGTCGTTATGCTCTCTGCATCGGTGCCGTCCTGGCCATCCTCGCCAACCTCGGCATCATGTACGTCCCGGCCGGTTCTTGGGGCATCGCGTGCGTCATGGCCATCATCGGTTGGGCTGGCGCTTCCGTCTCCGGTATGTTCCAGGGCACCGTCCCGACCGAGTCTGTTGACCGTCGTTACTCCACGACCGCTTGCGGTATCGTGCAGCTCGTCGGTGAGCTCGTCGGTGGCGGTATCATGGGCGCTGTCTTCGGCCAGATCATCAACGCCTCTGGCTACTACACCGCCTACTGGATGATGATCGTCTCCATCCTGATCGTTATCCCGCTGGCTCTCGCCCTCCGCGAGACCGCTCCTGCCGTTGTCCAGAAGAAGCTGGCGAAGCAGGCTCAGGCTTAATTTCAGGTTTAATCCCCTATCTGAGATTCAGCTAAGAATCAATGCGTATCCCCGGCCCATTGGGCCGGGGATACGCATATAATGGGGTTGTTGATATGTTCCGATGTTTAGGAGGTTTTCCCATGATTCCTTCCATCACCACCATGAAGGGCGCTTTCAGCCTCGAGGGCAAGAACGCGATCGTCACCGGCGGTAACCGCGGCCTCGGCGCTGCCGTTGCCAAGGCTTTCGCCGAGCAGGGTGCGAACGTCGCGATCTTCTGCCGCGACCAGAAGAAGGCCGCCGAGACCCTCGAGGAGCTCAAGCCCTTCGGCGGCAAGTACGAGTCGTTCTCCTGCGATGTCACGGATATCGAGAGCTGCCGCGCGGCCGTCGCCAAGATGCTCGAGTCGTTCGGGAGCATCGACATCCTCGTTAACAACTCCGGCGTCACGATCGTCGGCGACTTCCTCGATCAGCCCGAGGATCTCTCGGATTGGTACAAGGTCCTCAACGTCGACCTCAACGGTACCGTCCATATGACGTACATCGTCGGCAACATCATGCGCGAGGCAGGCAACGGCGGATGCATCATCAACATGACGTCGAACGCCGGCTTCATGGTCAACTACGGCCAGCCGATGAGCGGCTACAGCTCGTCCAAGGCAGCTGCCAACCACTTCACGCACTGCATGGCCGTCGAGCTTGCCCCGTACGACATCCGCGTCAACGGCATCGCCCCGGGATTCACGAACACCGAGCTTTCGAAGTTCATCCCCGAGGACGTCGTCTCGCGCGTCACCGTCCAGACCGTTACCCGCCGCTTCGGCGAGCCCATCGAGGTTGGCGCTCTCGCCGTCTACCTCGCATCTCCGGCGGCCGCCCAGGTCACGGGTCACATCGCTGTCATCGATGGCGGCTACATGCTCCGTTGCTAAATTGCAATCGAGATCATCTAGCCGACGGGGCGGGGGAGAGATCCTCCGCCCCGTTTTTGATATGCCAAAGGCGTTTATCCCAACTGGATATCGGCGACGATGACGATGGCGTGCTTGCCATGCGAATAGCCGATTACCGCGCTCGACAATAGTTTCACTGGATTTGCGCGGATAATTCTCTTTGTGGCAATACGTCGCTTCTCAATTCTGGAACTGCCCTTCGGAGATGTTCATGCGAGCTCGGAGACCTAAGAATCTGCAGGATTCCTACGATCGCTTTGGTGACTGGATCGAATACGACCCGGCTTCCAGGCGCGGCTCTTGGAGGGATGCCTACGGCGGTGGTTGGATGCGAATCCATCTCGACCTCGGCTGTGGCAAGGGCGGCTATGCAGTGGAGCGTGCGAAGCGCAATCCGCAAACCCTCATCATAGGGGTCGACTCCGACGATATATGTGTCGCGAGGTGTGCCGAGCTCGCCGCAACCGAGAATACCCCCAACTGCGTGTTCTGCCTTGCCGATGCAGAGCTCCTTCCACTTATGTTCGAGCGGGGAGAGGTGGATAGTATCTCGATCAATTTCCCCACGCCGTTGCCGAGGAAGAAACATGCGGCCGACCGGCTCGTGCATGCGCGCAAGCTTGCATTGTGCCGGGAAGCGCTCGCGGGAGACGGTGTCCTCATGTTCAAGACGGATAGCCAGCCCCTTTTCGACTTCGCATTGACTCAGTTCCCGTTAGCAGGGTTCGAGATTACCGGCATTGATCGCTCCTATGATTGCATCTCGCATGGCGATATAGAGACGCTCTACGAACAGCGCGCGAAGTCGCTCGGAGCCTCCATATGCAGACTTGATGCCGCACCATGTGAGATACCCGATTCCGTCTCCAATAATGCGTCCATGAGCCTCGTGGACTATCTTCCCGAGGACCTCGATTCCTTGACCTATGTACCCTTCGGCATGGAGGACACGGTTTTCAACATGCGTAACCGTCGGGCACGAGAGAAGAGGCATGCAGAAAAGTCATGAGGCGCCGACGTTTCCGTCGGCGCCTCATGACTTGCTGCCGATAGCGCGAGGCTAGTCGCGGCTCTCCTGCTCGACAACTCGCGCGGAACCGGCATAGCGCTCGCGGAGCAACGGTTTCTCGATCTTGCCGGTGGGATTGCGCGGAACCTCGGCGAAGATGTACTTCCTCGGGCGCTTGTAGCGGGGAAGGCGCTCGCAGAACTCGCGCATCTTCTCCTCGGTCATCTCCTGACCGGGCTTGAACTCGACGACCGCGGTCGCGATCTCGCCGAGGCGTTCGTCGGGAACGCCGATGACGGCGACGTCCTTGATGGCATCGCACGTGCGCAGGAAATCCTCGATCTGAACCGGATAGAGGTTCTCGCCTCCGGTGATGATGACGTCCTTCTTCCGGTCGACGAGGTAGATGAAGCCATCCTCATCGACTTCTGCCATGTCACCAGTATAGAGCCAGCCGTCCTTGAGCACCTCGTCGGTTGCCTCCGGGTTCTTGTAGTAGCAGACCATCACGCCGTCGCCCTTGATGCACAGCTCGCCGACCTCGTGAGTTCCGTTTCCGACGAGCGAGCCGTCGGGCTTGCGGACCTCGGCCTGCCAGCCGTATCCGGGAATACCGATTGCTCCGACCTTGTCGATGTTCTCGACGCCGAGATGGACGCTGCCGGGCCCGATTCCCTCGGAAAGTCCGTAGTTAGTGTCGTACTCGTGCGCGGGGAAGTAGCGCTTCCAACGCTTGATGAGGCTCGGCGGAACGGGCTGCGCGCCGATGTGCATGAGGCGCCATTGATCGACGCGGTAATCGTCGAGGTTGATCGCACCCGACTCGATGGCGTCGAGGATATCCTGCGCCCACGGGACGAGGAGCCAGACGATCGTGCATTGCTCCTCGGAGACGGACCTCATGATCCAGTCGGGGCGAACTCCACGCAGAATGACGGCGCGCGATGCGGATACGAGGCTGCCGAACCAATGCATCTTCGCACCGGTGTGGTACAGCGGCGGGATGCAGAGGAAGACGTCGTCGTGCGTCTGACCGTGATGGGCTTGCTCGGCGGCCGCCGCATGCATGAGGCTCTTGTGCTTGTGCAGGATGGCCTTGGGGAAGCCCGTGGTCCCGCTCGAGAAGTAGATCGCGCCGTAATCCTCATCTGTGTACTCGATCCCTGGATGCAGGGAGGAGAAGTGGCCGATTCGCTGATCGTAGCTGTCGGCAAAAGACGGGCAATCCTCTCCGACGAAGTACATGCGCCTCACATCGGGGATCTTGTCGGTGATATCCTCCATGCGGCCGATGAACTCGGGTCCGAACACGAGCGCGTCAACGTCGGCGAGTTTGAGGCAGTACTCGATCTCGTCGGCCGAGTATCGGTAGTTCAACGGGACCGCGATCGCGCCGGCCTTCAGGATGCCGAAGTAAATCGGCAGCCACTCGAGGCAGTTCATGAGCAGGATTGCGACCTTCTCACCCGGCTCGATCCCATCGTCGATGAGCATGTGGGCAAAGCGGTTTGCCCTGCTGTTGAACGTCCTCCAGTCCATCTCCCTCCTATAGCGCTTGGATGGATTGGACTCAACGAGATCGTATTCGAGCCAGTTCGTGCCACGATCCTCGCGAATCGATGGATTGATTTCCACAAGCGCCGTTTCCTCCGGGAACTTGTAAGCGTTGCGCTCCAGATACTCTGTAATGGGCATGCCGAATCTCCTGTTGTCTGCTTGCCTAACGGCACAGAAGTATACCAATGGATATGCTCCGATATGCCTTGGAACCGCCTTACGCCCGCATATTCCGGTTAACAGACGGGATTATGACGATGGATAGCGCGCTTTATCGACTGTGTCGGAGGAGCGGCTTGCTGCGAAAACTACGTAATAAACATCACAGTTGGAAGATAATCGCTATATCATCTAATAAGTGCCCCAAGATGGGGGCGATCATCTCGAGAGGAGAGATTCCAATGAAATTCGAAAAGCCGGCCATCATCTTCGTCGATATGCTCAACGACTTCGTCACCGGCTCGCTGGGCTGCGACCGCGCCCGCGCCATCGTTCCCGCATGCGTCGAGCTTGCCGAGGCTGCCCGCGAGAAGGGCGTCCCGGTCATTTTCAGCAACGACGCGCACCGTCCGGGCATCGACCGCGAACTCATCATCTGGGGAGACCATGCGATCGTCGGAACCGAGGGCGCCGAGGTCATCCCCGAGCTGGCTCCCAAAGACGTGGATTATATCGTCCCGAAGCGTCGCTATTCCGGCTTCTTCCAGACCGATCTCGATATCCTGCTGAAGGAGCTCGGCGTCAAGACCTGCATCATGTGCGGCCTGCATGCCCATATGTGCGTGCGCCACACGTCGGCGGATGCTTTCTGCCTCGGCTACGACGTGGTAGCCGCCAAGGAGTGCATGGATTCGTTCACCGA
This sequence comes from Coriobacteriales bacterium, assembly GCA_050946275.1. GTDB lineage: Bacteria > Actinomycetota > Coriobacteriia > Coriobacteriales > CADBOM01 > JBMNUM01. Next base: position 11,844 of record JBMNUM010000032.1, on the reverse strand, counting down.
GGAGGACTATCAGAACGGTCTCGCATACCTCAAGACCTGCTATGGCGCTGACGCGCTCACGAACGAGGAGGTCATCGCAGCCCTGTAATGCGATGTACGGCAGCTTGCTAAACTAAACAACTGCTGTATACTTTAACGAGCCAATCTTCATGTTTGCGCGGGGGCGCAACTACACGAAAGGGGATGGACCATGAAGTTTCTGAAGTGCAGCCATTGCGGCAACATCGTGGCAGTCGTCAAGGACAATGGTGTGCCCGTCATCTGCTGTGGCGAGCCCATGCAGGAGATCATCGCGGGATCGGTCGATGCCGCTGCTGAGAAGCACGTTCCCGTCATCGCCGTCGAGGGTGACAAGATCGTCATCTCTGTTGGCGAGGTGGAGCATCCTATGGCCGAGGAGCATTACATCGAGTGGATCGCGCTCCAGACCGAGCAGGGCGCGCAGCGCAAGCTGCTCAATCCCGGCGACAAGCCCGTCGCGGAATTTGCGCTTGCAGGCGGCGATAAGCTGGTTGCAGCCCTCGCGTATTGCAACCTCCACGGTCTCTGGAAGGCTGAGGCATAAGGTTTCATTAAACATTCCCTACACATAGGAAACTATCAATTTCAGGGCGCAACGTATCATTGTTGCGCCCTGAAAATTATCGTAAGATTGGATACGTAACCAGCTGAGGCGGGCTTATATACCCGTGCTCGGGGGGCATTCTGTGAAGAGAGAGGATTGCTTATGTTGGATAATTTGTTCAAGCCTGGGAAGATCGCTGGTATCGAGATCAAGAACAGGATTGTCAACGAGCCCATGGGCACTGCCTACGGCAGCGAGGAGAACAGGGGCGCGGTGACCGATCAGGAGATCGCGTTCTATGTCGAGCGTGCCAAGGGTGGAATCGGCCTCGTGCTCACCGAGTGCGCCCCGGTCGTCGATTGCGGCCCGTCCGGCCTCAAGGGCGGCGGCAACAGCAAGCAGATCAACATCGGCACCGATGATTGCATCCCCGGCTTCAAGAAGCTGACCGACGCTGTTCATGCTGCTGGCGCTCCGATCGTCATCGAGATCTATCACTCGGGCAACCAGGGTATTGCCATTCCCGGCGTTACCTATGACGAGCTTCCCACTCCGTCTGGCCAGATGTCGAACCTGATGCAGATGCCCTGCCGCGAGATGACCCACGACGAGGTCGTCGAGATGGAGCAGAACTTCATCGACGCCGCCATCCGCGCCTACAAGGCCGGCTTCGACGGCGTCGAGATCCACGGCGCTCATGGCTACCTGCTCAACGAGTTCCTGAGCCCCTACACCAACCATCGCACCGATGAGTATGGTGGAAGCACCGAGAACCGTTGCCGCATCATCAAGAACATCATGGCCGGCATCCGCGCCGAGCTGCCGGACTTCCCGGTCATCGTTCGCTATAGCGCCGACGAGTATCTGCGCTGCATCGGCATCAACGAGGGCATCGACATCGAGGAAGGCGTCAAGATCGCCAAGGAGCTCGAGAGCTATGGCGTCGACGCTCTCGACGTGAGCGCGGGTATCTACGAGACCATGAACTGGGCTTGGGAGCCGGTTGGCTTCCAGCAGGGCTGGAAGATCGACAACGCCAAGGCCGTCAAGGAGGCCGTGAACATCCCGGTCATCGCATGCTCCGTCATCCGCGACCCTGCGTATGCCGACATGCTCATCGCCGAGGGTTACTGCGACTTCGTCGGCTCCGCCCGTCAGTTCCTGGCCGATCCGCACTGGCCCAACAAGGCCAAGGAGGGCCGTATCGACGAGATTCGCCGCTGCATCAGCTGCCTGAACTGCATGGAGTGCCTGATGGCCGAGAATCCGGTCACCTGCTCCGTCAACCCGATGTCCGGCTTCGAGGCCACCTACACGGACCTCAAGAAGGACGGGGATGGCCGCAAGGTCGTCATCGTCGGTGCCGGCACCGCTGGCATGGAGTGCGCGCACACCCTGTACCAGCGCGGCTTCAAGCCCGTTATCTTCGAGGCCAAGTCCCAGGTTGGCGGCCAGCTGCAGTACGCCAACAAGCCTCCGATGAAGGATAAGATCGACTGGCTCATCGATGTCCAGCGCATCTTCCTCGAGAAGCATGGCATCGAGATCAAGCTGGACACCCCGGCGACCGTCGAGGCCATCCAGGCCGAGGAGCCCTACGCCGTGATCTGGGCCGCCGGCGCTCAGCCCGTCAAGCCCGGCGCGATTCCCGGCATCGACAAGGATTGCGTCATCACCCCGCCCGAGGTCCTCGGTGGCAAGGTGAAGTTCTTCGGCAAGAAGATCTGCGTCGTCGGCTCCGGTATGACCGGTATCGAGACCGCCGAGTACCTGGCTGCCCAGGGCAACGACGTCGAGGTCTACGAGATGATGGACGACATCGGACCGGGCATGCACTTCCAGACCCTGATCGACGTTATGGGCCGTATCAACGAGCACAACGTCGGCCTGTTCCCGAAGAGCAAGCTCACCAAGATCGATGACAACTCGGCTGAGTTCGAGAACACCGAGACTGGCGAGAAGGTCGTCGCCAACTTCGATTACCTCGTCCTCTCGCTCGGAACCCGCGGCGTTGCGGTTCCCGAGGACATCCAGGCTGCGTTCCCGAACATCATCGCCATCGGCGATGCCGAGAAGGCTGGCCGCATCCAGCACGCAACGGCCACTGGCTTCAAGACCGCTTACGAGCTGGCCTAAGCACGGTAGACATACCCAGGCTTGAGGGAAGGGCGCCGCAAGGCGCCCTTCCTTTTTTGTAATTCTCAATTCGAATCCTGGTGATTTGCCCATGCGTTGGCGCAACCCGATTTGATGCGCTTGCTTGACGGGATGCATTCGAAGCCTTCATGAAGAACCAGCCTCTTGGCAACTATGTTCGAAATAGGGCGTCGATATCGGGCTAGGTCCACCGTATATGGCAACTTTGCACGGTAGGGGGCGGATGAGACGCCCCCTACCGTGCAAAGTTGCCAGGAACAAAGGATATTGAAAGCGGCCGGGGTGCTAAAGCCCCGGCCGCTCCCTTGTAGGTTATGTTGCGCCGCGTTTAGATATCCAGCGCCCTGAAGTACGCGGTATTCGTCGCATCGTAAACGCGACCGGCCCTCATGACATCTCCAGCCTCGAACACGCGCGGCGCCGTGTTGAAGAAGGTGTCCGCCACCGAGCGGTCCGACTTCATTCCGGCGGCGAGGAGAATCGTGTCCGCCTCGAAGAAGACCTCGCCCTCGGGTCCCTCGCACTTGAGGCCCTCGTCGGTGATCTCGACAGCCTTGGTGTTGACCTGGAACTTGATATCGGTGTCGCGGACAGCCTTGATCATCGCGTTCTTGTGCATGAAGTAGGCATCCTTGGCCCATTCATCGAGCATCTCGACGACCGTGACATCCTTGCCGAGTCCGTCAAGGTAGATGGCGCATTCGCTACCAACGAGGCCACCGCCGAGGATGACGACCTTGTCGCCCACCTGCGGCACCTCCTGGTGAAGCGCCTCGAGCCCGACGACGATCGGCTTGTCGATGCCCGGGATGGGCGGCACGACCGGCTTCGCGCCCAGAGCCGAGATGACGACGTCGGCCTCGAGAGCAGCGACCTCCTCGGCCGTGACTTCCTTGCCCAGCTCGACCTTGACTCCCAGGCGCTCCACACGGGCGCTCATGACCTTGACGAAGTTGTACATGTCCGCCTTGAAGGGAATCCACTTCTCTGCAAGCAGGGCACCGCCGAGCTCGTCGTTCTTCTCGAAGAGCGTCACGTCATGGCCGCGCTCTGCAGCCGTCGCGGCGGCCATGAGGCCACCGGGTCCGCCACCAACGACGACGACCTTCTTAGGCGTGGTCGCCGGGGGAGCGGAGAAGCTCCTCAGCTCGTTGCCCACATGCGGGTTCAGCGCACAGCAGAACGTGCGATTGGTGAGCACGTTGTAGAAGCAGGTGAAGCAACGGCAGCACCTGATGATGTCGTCCTTATGACCGGAGAACGCCTTCTCCACGAAGTGCGGGTCGCAGATCGACTGGCGCGCGACCTCGACGATATCCGCCTTGCCGGTTGCGAGGATGTCCTCCATCATATCCGGATCGCTCAGGCCGCCGAGCGTCGCGACCAAGGTGTTCTTGACTTCCTTCTTGACCGCCTCGGCGAGGTAAACGTTGACACCGTGATCCTCGAACATAGACGGGTGAGTGAGGGTGAACGCTATCGGGTCCTCGTGAACGCCTGCGGAGACATGGATGATGTCGACGATACCCTGCTCGTCGAGCATCTTGGCCTGGGCCACGCCCTCCTCGATGTCGTAGCCGCCATCGATGTACTCGGTGCCGCTCATGCGGTACTCGATGGGAACCTTGGGGCCGACGGCCTCGCGTACCTTCTCGCACACGAGGAGCGGGAAGCGCATCCGGTTCTCGAGCGAGCCGCCCCATTTGTCGGTGCGGTGGTTCATGGAAGGCGATGAGAACTGGCCGAGCAGCCAGCCATGGCCGCCATGGATGAGGATCATGTCGAATCCGCATTCGACGGACACCTTCGCGCCCTCGGCGAACTTCTCGGCAACGTAGTAGATGTCCTCATCCGTCATCGCGCGGACCTCGAGACCCGACGGCGCGATCTCGTCGTTCGGGCCGATGGCCGTGCCGGCAGCGCCGGCATGTCCTCGGGCGTTCGCGTACTTGCCGCCATGGGCGAGCTCCATGACCGCCTTGCAGTTGTGGCGGTGCATGGCGTTGGCCGCCTCGCGCAGCGACGGGATCGACATCACGTCGTAGAGCGTGACCTCCTTGGTGTGCGAGCGTCCAATGGGGTCGACGATGCCCAGGCCGATGCACACGCTGGCGACGCCACCAGATGCACGATGCTCGTGGAATGCAACCTCCTCGCGCCTCATGCAGGAATTGGCGTCGAGCTCCGGCGTGCCCATGGGCGAGCCGAAGATCCTGTTCTTGAAGGTGACGCCCCTGATGGTGATGGGCTCTGCGAGCAGGGGATAATACTTGTTCTTCATGTGAAGTGCTCCTCTCCTGTTCCTATCGCCTCTAGATATCAAGCGCCCTGAAGTGGCCGATCTGCGTAGCATCGACGACCTTTCCGGGTTTGATGCAGTCGCCAGTCTGGAACACGCGCGGCGCCGTGTTGAAGAAGGAGTTGGCGAGCTCCTGATCGACCTTCATGCCCGCTGCGAGAAGGATGGTGTCGGCCTCGAAGAACACCTCTCCGTCGGGGCCGTCGCACAGCAGGCCATCGTCCTTGATCTCCTTGGCAGCCGTCTTCACGTGGATCTTGATGTCTGTGCCCCGCATCGCGCGAATCATCGCGTTCTTGTGCATCCAGTACGCGTCGGCCGCCCAGTCATCCTTCATCTCGACGAGCGTGACGTCCTTGCCGAGTCCGTTGAGGTAGATAGCCGCCTCGCTGCCGACGAGTCCGGCACCGAGTATCACGACCCTGTCTCCAACTGCCGGAGGGGCGACGTGAAGCGCGTCGAGACCCGCGACGATCGGCTTGTCGATGCCCGGGATGGGCGGAACGAGCGGTTTTGCCCCGATTGCGCAGATAACGACATCGGCATTCTCCGCTGCAACCTCCTCTGCAGTGACGGCCTTGCCGGTGACGACCTTCACGCCCTCGCGCTCGAGCCTGCGCTCCATAACCTTCACGTAGTTGAACATATCCTGCTTGAAGGGGATATGCTTCTCTGCGAGGAGAGCGCCGCCGAGCTCGTCGTTCTTCTCGTACAAGGTGACGTCGTGGCCGCGCTGTGCCGCCGTGAGAGCCGACTCCATGCCACCGGGGCCACCGCCCACGACGACGACCTTCTTAGGCTTCGTCTCGGGGAAGCCGTTGAAGTGCCTGAGCTCGGTTCCGACATAGGGATTGAACGCGCAGCAGAACGTGCGGTTGGACAGATAGTTGTAGAAGCAGGTGTAGCAGCGGCAGCAACGCGTGATGTCGTCGGCGTTGCCGGAGAAGGCCTTCTCGGCGAAATGCGGGTCGCAGATGGACTGACGCGCGAGCTCGACGATGTCGGCCTTGCCAGATGCGATGATTTCCTCCATCTGGTCCGGATCGTTGAGTCCGCCGAGCGTGGCAACCGGCGTCTTGACGACCTTCTTGATCGCCTCGGCGAGGAACACGTTGCAACCATGGTCGACGAACATCGAGGGATGCGTGAGCGTGAACACCTCGAGGTCTTCGTGAATGCCGGCCGAGACGTGCAGGATGTCGATCTTGCCGTGCTCATCGAGGATCTTGGCCTGCTCGATACCCTCCTCGAGTCCGTAGCCGCCCTCGAAGTACTCGGTTCCGCTCATGCGGTACTCGATGGGGACGCGGGGACCGATGGCCTCGCGGACCTTGTCGATGACGAGGAGGGGGAATCTCATGCGGTTCTCGATGGGTCCACCCCAATCGTCGGTACGGTGGTTCATGCTCGAGGAAGCGAACTGGCCGAGCAGCCATCCGTGTCCGCCATGGATGAGGATCATGTCGAATCCAGCCTCGACGGCGAGCTTGGCACCCGATGCGAATGCGTCGGCGACGCGATAGATATCCTCCTCGGTCATCGCGCGAACCGGGTTGCCATCGCCGTTGATCTCGTCGTTGGGTCCGATCGCCATGCCATCGGCCGCTCCGTGGCCACGGGCGTTGGCGTACTTGCCGCCATGCGCGAGCTCCATGACCGCCTTGCAATTGTGGCGGTGCATTGCGTTCGCCGCTTCACGCAACGAGGGCAGCGACATCACGTCGTAGAGCTTGACCTCCTTGGTGTGCGTACGTCCGACCGGGTCTACGATTCCAAGACCGATGCACACGCTGGCGATGCCGCCCGATGCACGGTTCTCGTGGAACGCAACATCTTCCTGGCGCATGCAGGAATCCGCATCCATCTCGGGATTCGACATGGGAGCACCGAATATCCTGTTCTTGAAGGTGACCCCTCTGATCGTTATCGGCTCTGCGAGATGCGGATAATACTGGTTCTCCATACAGCTCTCCTTCCTCAAACGCACTTGGTGAGAATTATAGGGTACGGAGTTGGTAAACTCTGCGGTGAGGGGGATAATCCAACTACATTTCAAATAGTGAAATCAATATTTTGCCAACAGGGGAGGACGATCATGGAGAGCACGGTGGAAGATGGCCTCATGGACATCGAGCTGCACTATGAGGAAGCCGGCTCAGGCGATCCGATGATCCTCCTTCACGGCAACGGCGAGGACCATCGCTACTTCAACAATCAAATCGACCACTTCTCGAAGCGCTTCCGCGTCATAGCGCTCGACACGCGCGGGCACGGCGATAGCCCGAGAGGCGATGAGCCGCTCTCTATCGCGCAATTCGCCGATGACCTGTATGGATTCATGAAGTCGCTGAAATTGTCTCACGCGACGATTCTGGGCTTCTCAGACGGTGCCAACATCGCGATGTCGTTCGCGCTCGAACACCCCGAGATGGCGGATGCACTCATCCTCAACGGCGGCAACCTCAATTTCAAGGGGCTCAAGACGAAGGTGAGGATTTCCCTGACGATCAGCCATTGGCTAGCTACTTTCGGCAGCAACAAATCCCAGTCAGCCGCGGAGAACAAGGAGCTGCTCGAGCTGATGATCTTCGAGCCGAACCTCACGCCCGAGATGCTCAATGGCCTGACCATGCCGACGCTCGTCATCGCCGGAACGGATGACATGATCGCCGACGATCACACCCGCCTCATATACGAGAGCCTGCCGAACGCGACGCTCGAGATCTTGGAAGGCGACCACTTCATCGCGGCGGCCCGACCGGCCGCCTTCAACAAGGCTGTCGACAGGTTTCTCGAGGGAATCTCCGCTTAGGCCTAGAGCGTCAGCAGACGATTGAAGAGCTCGCCGGCATCGCCGATGATGCATGCCGAGCGCTCCTCGATATCGACCGGGCAAAACGCCTGCTCGCGGTTCACGCATGCGTAGAAGGCATTCGGGTTATCACGGGTCATCTGCCAGAACGGGTACTTGATGATAACCGGCGTGTTGTCTCCCACGCCAATCTCCCAGAAGAGGATGTGCTTGCCCTCATGCTCGCGGAGGAACATGCCATATGCGTGGGACGCCTGCTTCCAGCCGTCGTTCTCGACGAACGTATCATCTGAACGCAGGTGCGGCACGACCTCCCCGCCGTCCTCGGGGTGGCGGGGGATGAGCTCGGTGGGAACGCGCATGGCGACGTTCTTGTCCTCGGGCATGCGGTAGACCCCGTCGTCATCCTTGACGAAACCCTGCGCCTCCACCATCTGGAGGATCGCATCCTCGTTATCGACGGTTGGCAAACCCGCCCCATACCGGCTCTGGAACACGCCGAAATCGCCCTGCGTGTAGAACAGCCGGCTCTTGTCGAAGCCAGCGCGCTGGAACTGGTGGTCGACGTTTGTGGTAACGACGAAATAATCCTTATCGTCGACGAGCTCTCGCAGCCTGTTGTACACGGGCTTCGGCGGATCGACGTAGCGGTTGCAGTAGATGCTCCTACTCCACCAGGCCCAGTAGGTCTCCTCGTCGGGAAAACGGTGGAAGCCGCCCGAATACATATCGTGGATACCGAATTCCCTCGCGAAATCGGTGAAATAATCGCTGTAGCGCGCGCCTGCATACGAGAGGCCCGCAGAGGTGGAGAGTCCCGCGCCGCCGCCGATGACGATGGCATCCGCCTCGTCGATCTCCTTGCGCAGCCGCTTGATCTGCCTGACCGGGCTCCCTATGCCCAGCGAGAAATCCCTGCTCAGCTCACGAACGGCTCCCAGGCCGCTGTTGATCGTCTCCCGGTATCCATCAAAACGCTCTTCGCTCGTCTCACTTACAGAGTGCCCGCTCATATAGAATCCTATCCTCGTCCTTGAACACGTTGAAAATCACCCGGTCGACCTGATCGGGATGGTTGCCAAGCCACCATGTTACCGCTTCGATGGCTATCTCGGACGCCCTCCTAGGCGGAAAGCGGAACACGCCCGTCGAAATGCAGCAGAACGCGACGCTTCGGAGATCCTCTCCGGTGCATAGGTCGAGCGTGCGTGTATAGCAATCGCGCAGCTGCCGCTCGTGCTCCTCGGAGAGCATTGGGTGGACTATGGGACCCACTATGTGGACCACCTTGCGCGAGGGAAGGTTGTAGGCCTCGGTGAGCATGGGCACCGCCGTCGGCTGCTCGTACTCCTCTCCGTGGATGGCTCGCAGCTCGTTCATGCGCCTGTTGCACTCGAGGCGAAGCTGGATGCCCGCATACGTGTGGATGAAGTTATCGATACACGAGTGCAGGGGAGTGAAGCACCCGAGCATCTGCGAGTTGGCGGCATTGACGATCGCGTCACACGAGAGTCTCGTGATGTCGCCCTGCCAGATGGATATGGCGTCGCCGAACTCGCAATCGCTGCCCCTGTCGGCGATGACGGGAATGCCCGCAAGTGAAACGACGCCCTTCTCGACGGCACGCTCGCGCAGGTATTCGTCTTGAACCTCGAGCACGGCATCGTCTATCGGCCTCGGCGGGCGGACGTTCATCAGTGCTCGCAGGAGATCGCGCTTCTCCTCGAGCGTCTGCGGCCGCGCGGCGATGTGAACATCCGATTCGCCGATTAGCTTCTCGAGGAGGAAATCGAGCCTCTGCTCCTGATTCATGGATCAATCCTCTCTAAGATGGAGCGCATGGGAATCCGTGGATTCCCGAGCCTTTCTCCTGTTCAGCCTCCAGAGCACATGGCTTATGGCGTAGGCGATCAAAACTATCACGGGGACGACGACCACGACACTGCGGATCCCCGCGAAGAAGAAGCCATACCAATCATACCCGGGTTCTATGACGCCATTGACCGTATGCAAAAGCGTAATCGAGACGTAGAAAACCGCGTAGATCAGCATGGGCGCGATTCCCGTGAGGGTGTGCACCGCACGGATCCTGCGCGTTTTCTCGAAATGCACGAAGGTGACGATGCTCAAGATGGGATTGACGAGATGGAGGAAGAAATTGCTGTAGGCGAATAGCGGGAGTATGCCGTACGTCGCCGCAGCAGTCGGGGCGAGGAAGAACACGGTGATGAGCATCGTCAACGTGACTCCGGTTGCACCGACGAGCTGAAGGACGAGGCATGGCTTCGAGAGCTCTTTCATACGGCCATCGAGCACCTTGCGATGCTCGATCGCGGCTATGAGGGCGCAGATGCCCATGAGGACATTCGAGTCGATGGTGAAGTACTTGAATGCCTCGAGGCGTCCGGTTGAAAGAACGCCCGCGTTGATACCGCTCAGCATCCAGCCAACCGAGAACACCACGAGCACGAGAATCGCGATGTTCAATGCGAAAGCGGTTCTATGGCCCTGGCTTGACATGTTCACCTGATTCTCACCGCCCGGCATAAACAATCCAAACGAAATGCTCGGTCATCGTTTAGACAGTGTCATCGAGGCCACGCACTCAACATGCTTCGAGTGCGGGAACATGTCGACGGGTTGCAGAGCGTCGATCCTGTAGCCGCCTTCTACGAGCTGCCGCACGTCCCGGGCTTGGGTTTCGGGATTGCAGGAGACATAGACGATCCTCCTGGGTCGAACCGAAAGCAGCGAGTCGATGAAGCGGCTGTCAGAGCCGCTGCGTGGCGGGTCCATGAAAACGACATCGAGGGGAACACGCTCGGACGCGAGCTTCCTGAGATGCTCGCCCGCGTCTGCGGCCACGAACTCGGCATTGACGATCTTGTTGCGCTTGGCGTTCGCTCGGGCATCGCGCACAGCCTGCCGGTTTTCCTCGACACCGATGAGCTTCTTTGCTCGTCGAGCTGCAAGCAATCCTATCGTTCCCGTTCCGCAGTATGCGTCGAGAACGGTCTCGGCTCCCGTAAGCTCCGCCAATTCGATGGCGAATCCATAGAGTATCTCGGTCTGCATTGGATTGACCTGAAAGAACGAGCTGGCCGATATACGGAATCGACACCCGAGGATCTCCTCCTCGATCCAGCCGGGACCGTAGAGCACCCGCTCATGCTCGCCGAGCACGACGTTCGTGTTTCTCGCGTTCACGTTCAGCACGACCGTCTCGACTTCGGGATGCGCCTTCCGAAGTTCTCTCACGAATGCACGGGACCCGCGCATCTCATCTCCGGTGCACACGAGGCACACGAGCACCTGACCCGTTGCGCCTGCGATTCGCAGGAGGGCGTATCTGAGGAAACCCGAGCCGCTCTTCTCGTCATAGGGCTTGAGTTTGAAGCTGCGCGCAAGACGACAGATAGTTTCGAGGATGGGGGCAGCCGACGAATGCTCGACGAGGCAATCATCGCGCTCGACGATCCTATGGCTTCCCCGGGCATACAGGCCATATCGTATGGATCCATTCTTGGATTGCCGGAACGTGACGATGATCTTGTTCCGGAACCTCCTGGGGTCATCCATCCCGGCAATCGGACGCACGTCCACGCCCTCGACCATACCCGCGAAGCATCGGAGGATATGCTCTTGCTTGCGCTTGAGCTGGATGGGGTAGGGGACGGCGAGCCATTCGCATCCGCCACACATGCGGGAAACGGGGCAATCGAACGTCTTGTATCCCATTTCCGGTCCTTCCCACATCCCCGACTGGCTCTTTGGCTACGAATAGCAGATTACACTATAGTACGCGCTAGTAGATGAAATATAATATGCTCCAGTGTCCGCCCATAGCTCAGCTGGATAGAGCAACGGACTTCTAATCCGTAGGTCGTAGGTTCGAATCCTACTGGGCGGGCCACTATTTTGGCTAGTTTCAGTCATGGATGCTTGCATGAGACCTAAACTCGCAAGGATTCGAACCTGAGAAGGATCGACAGTCCGGTGGACTGTCGATAC
>JBMNUM010000031.1:0-19628 GCA_050946275.1 Coriobacteriales bacterium | reverse complement strand
GCTCAGGAGGGAGCGCTTCGCGCTCTAGGGCCTTCGCTCCCGCAGAAGCTGCGCGGGGCCACTGCTCCGCAATTGTTCCGGAAGCGGCCTCCCCTCCGGGGGCTACTCGCTTCGCTCGTAGCCACACACTACAACAGACGGCGCTCGCTCGGCCCCCTCTTCCGAGGGGGCGCTCGCTTGCGCCGCGGGCTTCGCCCGGGGTTTGGGTTGCGGCCGCGCGCGGGGTGGGGCTCCGCGCGGAATCCTTTTGCGCGGGCGATGCAGCGCGCGAGGCGGGTTCTGCCGGGTTTGGTATCCCTCCCGCCCTGCGCCTTGGGCCTCTTGGCAACTTTGTACGATAGGGGGCGTGTTGGACGCCCCCTATCGTGCCGAATTGCCATGATCGGGCGCTTTTTGCCGGAAATGACGCCCTTTTTCGAACAAAGTTGCCGGGACGCTTCGCGGCTGTCGTGGGCTTCGCGGCTGTCGTGGGCTTCGCTCCTCCCCGGGGGCTGTTGGTTGTTGGCGGTGCCTGGCTTCTATTTGCCGGATGGACGCTCGTGGTTGCCATTTGCGGACTTCACTTCTTTTCCACATATTTGCTATTTACTTTTGTATTAGAAAATCTTATAGTTAGGCACTGAGATTTTATGAAATGAAAAAAACAAGATAATCTCACTTGTTGTTGAAAGGAGCACATCATGGGAAAGATTTTGGGAATCGACCTCGGTACCACCAATTCGGCGATGGCTGTCATGGAGGGCGGCGAGCCGACCATCATCATCAATGCCGAGGGAGACAGGACCACTGCTTCAGTTGTGGCGTTCCGCGGCGAGGGCGAGCGCGTCATCGGCCGCGCGGCCAAGAACCAGGCCGTCACCAACCCGGAGAACACCATCTCCTCCATCAAGCGTTTCATCGGCCGTAGCTTCGGCGAGACCGCCAGCGAGCGCGACACCATCTCCTACAAGGTCGTCAACGGCAAGGACAGCCGTTGCGACGTGGTGGTCGAGGGCAAGGAGTACACCCCCGAGGAGATCTCGGCCATGATCCTGCAGAAGCTCAAGACCGATGCCGAGAAGTACACGGGCGGCCCCATCAGCCAGGCCGTCATCACCGTGCCCGCGTACTTCAACGACGCGCAGCGCCAGGCCACCAAGGACGCCGGCAAGATCGCCGGCCTCGAGGTCCTGCGCATCATCAACGAGCCGACGGCGGCCGCTCTGGCCTACGGCCTCGACAAGGGCGGCAAGGACGAGAAGATCCTCGTCTTCGACCTCGGCGGCGGCACGTTCGACGTGTCGGTGCTCGAGATCAGCGAGGGCGTCTTCGAGGTTCTCTCCACCTCCGGCGACAACCACCTCGGCGGTGACGACTGGGACCAGCGCATCATGAACTGGCTGGCCGATAAGTTCCAGGCCGACAACGGCATCGACCTGCGTCAGGACAAGATGGCCCTGCAGCGTCTGCGCGATGCAGCCGAGAAGGCCAAGATCGAGCTGTCCGCCACCCAGCAGGCAAACATCAACCTGCCGTTCATCACAGCTGACGCCTCCGGCCCGAAGCACCTCGACTACACGCTCACCCGCGCCGAGTTCGAGCGCATCACGGCCGACCTGCTCAACCGCTGCAAGCAGCCGGTCGAGGCGGCCATGAAGGACGCCGGCCTGTCGATGGGCGACGTCGCGGAGGTCCTGCTCGTGGGCGGTTCGACCCGTATGCCCGCCGTGCAGGAGCTCGTGAAGCAGATCACCGGCAAGGTGCCGAACATGAGCGTCAACCCCGACGAGGTCGTGGCGCTGGGCGCTGCCATCCAGGGCGGCGTGCTCGCCGGCGACGTCGAGGGCATCCTGCTCCTCGATGTCACCCCGCTCTCGCTGGGCGTCGAGACCCTCGGTGGCGTCATGACGAAGATGATCGAGCGCAACACGACCATCCCGACGGCCAAGACCGAGATCTTCTCGACCGCGGCCGATGGCCAGACCTCCGTTGAGATCCACGTGCTCCAGGGCGAGCGCGAGATGGCCTCGGGCAACAAGACGCTCGGCAAGTTCCAGCTCGTCGGCATCCCGGCGGCTCCGCGTGGTATCCCGCAGATCGAGGTCACGTTCGACATCGACGCCAACGGCATCGTGAACGTCTCGGCCAAGGACCTGGGCACCGGCAAGCAGCAGCAGATCACCATCTCCGGCTCCACGGCGCTCAACGACGACGAGATCGACAAGATGGTCAAGGACGCCGAGGCCCATGCCGCCGAGGATTCGAGGCGCAAGGAGGAGGTCGAGGTTCGCAACAACGCCGATAGCCTCGTGTACTCCACCGAGAAGACGCTGGGCGAGCTGGGCGACAAGGTCCCGTCCGACATGAAGGGCGATATCGAGTCGGCCGTCGCGGCCCTGAAGACCGCCCTCGAGGGCACCGATATCGAGGACATCAAGGCCAAGACCGAGGCCTTGCAGACCGCGGGCTATCGCCTGGCGGAGATCGTCTACCAGTCGCAGCAGGACGGCCAGGCCGCCCCGACGGGCGCACAGCCCGGTGCTGCTCCCGCTGATGACACCGTCGAGGCGGACTACGAGGTCGTCGATGACGAGGAGAAGGACGAGTAACGATGGACGAGCTGCACGAGAACGACCAGGACGTGGTCGCGGAGGCCGAGGAGATCCTCGAGCAGGCGGCAGCTGAGAGCGCGGTGGGCACGGGCGACGAGTCCGCGCCCACCGACGCAGATAACGTCGCCGAGGCCCAGGTGGAGGATCCGGCCGCGGAGGTCGCGGAGTGGCAGGACAAGTACCTGCGGTTGCAAGCGGAATGGGATAACTTCCGCAAGCGCACCGCGGCGGAGCGCGCCGACGAGCGCAGCCGCGCCGCAGAGCGCCTCGTGACCGACCTGCTGCCCGTGGTGGATGACCTCGAGCGCGCCATCGACAACGCCGGCGTTGCCGACGATGACCCGATGCTCGAGGGTATCAGGGCCGTGTACAACAAGTTCACGGACATCCTGGGCAGGCAGGGACTCGTCGCCGTCGCTCCCGAGAGCGGCGAGGCGTTCGATATCCACACGCACCAGGCGGTCTCGACGGTGGAGGATGCCTCCGTGCCGGCCGAGTCGATCGCCCAGGTGTACCAGAAGGGCTACCTGATGGGGGAGAAGCTCCTCCGCCCCGCCATGGTCGTTACCACGACGGGCGGCGGGCCGAGGCAGGCTCCCGCGGAGGACTAGCGTGACAAACGGTTGCAAGGGAATCGAGGTGGATGACGATGGCAGCCAAGCAGAGGAATTATTACGACATCTTGGGTGTCAGCAAGGATGCCACCAACGATGAGATAAAGAAGGCGTACCGCAAGCTCGCCAGGAAGTATCATCCCGACACGGGTGGCGATGAGGAGAAGTTCAAAGAGGTCAACATGGCCTACGAGGTTCTCTCCGATCCCAAGAAGCGCGAGCAGTACGATACGTTCGGCCAGTACTCGTCGACGGCCGGCGGCGCGCCCGGTGGCTGGAGCTACACGGGCAACGGCCAGATGCCGAAGGAGTGGGAGGACATCCTCAAGAACTTCGGCGGCTTCGGCGGAGGCGGCTTCGGTGGGAACTGGAGCGACATCTTCGGCGGGGGTGCCGGCGGTGGCGCATACGGGCAGGGCTACCAGGCCCGACCGGTCAAGGGCCGCGACCTGCAGACGACGCTCGAGGTGACGTTCGACGAGGCCTTCGCGGGAACGCAGAAGAAGGTCAAGATCAAGAATCCCGACTCGGGCGAGACCGAGGAAGTGCTCGTCAAGGTGCCTGCCGGCGCCGTAGATGGCGGGAAGCTCCGCTACAAGCACAAGGGAGGCTACGGTTCCGAGGGCGCCGAGCGCGGCGACCTGCTCGTGGTGACCAAGATCGCGGCGCATCCCGTGTTCTCCCGCAAGAACGCGGATGTGTGCATGGACCTCCCCGTCAGCATCCCCGAGGCGGCGCTCGGCACGAAGCTCACCGTCCCGACGCCCGGTGGCGGCAAGGTCAAGCTCACCATCCCCGCGGGAACGCAGGATGGCAAGACGTTCGTCATCTCGGGCAAGGGCGCTCCGAAGGTCAAGGGTTCGGGCAAGGGTGATTTCAAGATCACCGTGAAGCTGGTCGTGCCCGATGACCCGTCGAAGGCGGAGAAGGAGGCTCTCGAGCAGCTTGCCGCCGCATACGAGCAGGCGGGCCGCGATGTCCGTCCGAACATCACGGGCATGGTCGGGTCTGGCAAGAAGAAGTAACGGCAGGGAAGCGGACAAGAGACTTCATCGAAGGTGAATGACATGGCACACGATGATGATTCAAGCAGGCCGTTGTTCATGATCAGCGTTGCGGCGGAGCTCACGGGAGTGCATCCGCAGACGCTGAGAGCATACGAGAGCAAGGGCCTGGTCGTCCCGAAGAGGACGGCGGGAAACACGCGCATGTACTCGCGCGATGACATCGACCGCCTCGGCCTGATCGGCGATTTGACCGACGAGGGCATCAACTTGGCGGGCGTGATCAGGATCTTGGACCTCGAGGAACGCCTCGAGGAGCGCGAGAAGCGCCTCGAGAAACTCGAGCGCGAGAACAGGCAGCTCGAGAAGGAGCTGCACGACTACCGCATGCGCGAGACGATCAGGGCGATCGTCAAGGTCGAGGACGAGCCCCGGGCCCTGCCCTGGGACGTCTCGAAGTAGGCAATGAGCCGGGTGACGATGGCGCTCGCCGCCTCGTCACCCGAATGAGTCGGAGGACTGTCCCTCGATTCATCCATGAAAGGAAGTGATTGCGATGAGGATTGACAAGCTAGCGGTTGCCGCCCAGGAGGCCTTCCAGACCGCATTCTCCATCGCAGCCGACAACGAGTCGGCGACCATGGACTCGATGCACCTGCTGAAGGCGCTGCTGGACGCAGACGAGAACAACATCGACGCGATCATCGAGCGCGTGGGCGCGAGCCCGGATGCGATCAACGCGAGCATCACCGCCGAGATAGAGCGTCAACCCAAGTCCACGGGCGGCATGAACATGGGCATGCCGATCCCGACCCCGGCGCTCAACGCCGCCGTCGACAACGCGGTCAAGATCGCCACCGAGATGGGCGATTCGTTCGCCACGACCGAGCACATGCTCATCGCGCTGTGCGACGACTCGGGCGCGGCGGGCAAGGTATTGCAGGTCGCCGGCGTCACCTCGAAGCGCGTGCGCGAGGTCTATGAGGACCTGCGCGGGTCAACCCGCGTGACGGACCAGACCAGCAAGGCGCAGTTCGAAACGCTGCAGCAATACGGGCACAACCTCACCGAGCAGGCCCGCGCGGGCAAGCTCGACCCGGTCATCGGCCGTTCCGAGGAGATCCGTCGCACGATGCAGGTGCTGAGCCGTCGCACGAAGAACAACCCCGTGCTCATCGGCGAGGCCGGAACGGGCAAGACCGCCATCGTCGAGGGCCTGGCGCAGCGCATCGTCTCGGGCGACGTGCCGTCCTCTCTCAAGGACCGCGACATCATCTCGCTCGATCTCGCCGCCATGCTGGCCGGCACGAAGTACCGCGGCGAGTTCGAGGACCGCATGACGGCCGTGCTCCGCGAGGTCGAGGACTCCAACGGCAGGATCATCCTGTTCATCGACGAGCTCCACAACATCGTTGGTGCCGGCGCCGCGGGCGATTCGACCATGGACGCCCGCAACATGCTCAAGCCGGCGCTGGCGCGCGGCACGCTCCACACGATTGGCGCGACGACGCTCGACGAGTACCGCAAGTACATCGAGAAGGACACGGCCCTCGCCAGGCGTTTCCAGCCGGTGACGGTCAACGAGCCGTCCGTCGAGGACACGATCGCGATTCTGCGCGGCTTGAAGGAGAAGTATGAGATCCACCACGGCGTGCGCATCACCGACTCGGCGATCGTCTCGGCCGCCGAGCTCTCGAACCGCTACATCGCCGACCGCTTCCTGCCCGACAAGGCCATCGACCTCATGGACGAGGCCGCGAGCAGGCTGCGCATCGAGCTCGACTCGATGCCGTCGGAGATCGACGAGGTCGCACGCCAGCTCACGCAGATGCAGATCGAGGAGCAGGCGCTTCAGAAGGAAACCGACGATGCTTCCGCGGCGCGTCTCGAGGCGCTGCGCAAGAATATGGCCGATGTGCAGGCGAAGCTCGATGCCATGCGTGCCGACTGGGGTAACGAGAAGGACGCCATCGACCACGTCCAGCAGCTCAAGTCCGAGCTCGACGAGGCGAACGGCGAGTACGATCGCGCCATCCGCGACGGCGACCTCAGCCGCGCATCCGAGCTGCGCTACGGCACGATTCCGCGGCTCGAATCCGACCTCGATGCTGCCACGAAGGCACTCGAGTCGAAGCAGGAGTCGGGCGCGATCTTGAAGGAGGAGGTCACCGACGCGGAAGTCGCGGAGGTCGTCTCCGACTGGACGGGCATCCCCGTGCGCAAGATGATGGAGGGCGAGCTCGAGAAGCTGCGCAACCTCGAGGCCGACCTGCACAAGCGCGTCGTCGGCCAGGACGAGGCGGTCACGGCCGTGGCGGGCGCCATCAGGCGCAGCCGCACCGGCTTGGCGGACCCGAACAAGCCCATCGGCACGTTCCTGTTCCTCGGTCCCACCGGCGTGGGCAAGACGGAGCTGGCCAAGGCGCTCGCGGAGTGCCTGTTCGACAGCGAGAAGGCGCTCGTGCGCATCGACATGTCCGAGTACATGGAGAAGTTCAGCGTCCAGCGCCTCATCGGAGCCCCTCCCGGATACGTGGGCTACGACGAGGGCGGCCAGCTGACCGAGGCCGTGCGCAGGCGCCCGTATTCCGTGATCTTGCTCGACGAGATCGAGAAGGCGCATCCGGACGTGTTCAACGTGCTGCTGCAGGTGCTCGACGACGGTCGCCTGACCGACGGGCAGGGCCGCGTGGTGAGCTTCCGCAACACGATCATCATCATGACGAGCAACGCTGCCTCGGTTGCGATTCGAGAGTTCGCGGAGAACAAGGGGCTCGGCGAGCAGCTCGGCCAGCTCGAGGAGATGGGGCTCGACGTCGACAAGAACCTCACCGAGGAGGAGGCCGTCGAGACGGCGCTCAAGCTCACGTTCAGGCCGGAGTTCATCAACCGCATCGACGACATCATCAAGTTCTCTCCGCTCAACATGGAGATCCTGGACCAGATCGTCGAGCTGCAGCTGCGCGATGTGCGCGGCAGGCTGGCCAAGCAGGGCATCTCGCTCGACATCTCCCCGGCCGCCATGGATCAGCTGGCGATCGACGGACTCGACCCGGTGTTCGGCGCCCGTCCGCTCAAGCGGCTCATCCAGCGCGATATCGTCGACCTCGTGGCCAACGGCCTCGTCGCCGGCGAGATCGGCGAGGGCTCGCGGGTGCTCGTGGACCTCGACCCGGTCGAGGGCTACAAGCTCATCAACGAGGGCAATGTCGCCGACGGTCCGCAGCTCGTCTCGCTCGAGGACCTCGACATCGGAGGCGACTTCGACCTCGACGATGGGGAAGCGTAAGCTGCCCAGATTGTTGGTTCAACCGAAGAGGGGCGCCCATCGGGCGCCCCTCCTGCGTTTCAAGGCTGCAGCGACAGAAAAATGCCGCAAATTGGCAGAAAATGACATTTCCTCGAGGAAGAAATGGCCGAACCCGGCTAAGCGGGCTCGCTAGGCACCGCAAATGTCATCTGGTGCTGGCAGAAAACATCTTCTAGAGCCATTTGGGCGGGTCGTGGATCAGTTTTGTCCGCCGTCGCCATCGAGGAAATGTCATTTTCTGCCAATTTGGGGCCATTGCGTGTCGCGCCACCGTCGGCAGGGCTTGTTCTTCCTCAGCAATGGCTATAATTCAGGTAATCATGGATGCATGTGTCCATTTGACGGGAGTGGGGATGATCGAGTACGAGGGTGTTAAAGAAGCGGCCGACTTTATCGCGGAGCGCATCTCGCGCGCGCCCGAGGTCGGCCTGATCTTGGGAACGGGTCTCGCGGGCGCTGCGGCGTCCATGGACGTGGAGGCTGAGATTCCCTACGCCGACGTTCCCGGCATGAACCTCTCCACGAACATCTACCACCCCGGCCGGTTCCTCGTGGGCACCCTGTGCGGCAGGCAGGTCATCTGCATGCAGGGACGCATCCACCTCTACGAGGATTACTCGGTCGAGGAGGTCGCCTTCCCCGTGTTCGTCATGCACCTGCTCGGCGTGGAACGCCTCATCGTCACGAACGCCGCGGGAGCCATCAACACCGATTTTTCCGTCGAGCAGTTCATCGTGATCGCCGACCACATCAACTACATGGGCGTCAACCCGCTCTTCTACAGCATCGACGACCGTCTCGCCCGTCCGTGTCCGGACATGACGTACGCATACACTCCCGCATTGCGCGAGCGCCTGCTTGCCCGTGCAGCCGAGGTGGGCGAGGATGTGCGCGAGGGCGTCTACATCGGTGTGCGCGGCCCGTCGTTCGAGACGCCGGCGGAGATCCGCGCGTTTCGGACGCTGGGCGCCGACCTCGTGGGGATGTCGACCGTTCCCGAGGTTATCGCCGCCGCCGCGTGCGACATGGAGGTGGCCGGCATCTCGCTCGTCACGAACATGGCCGCCGGCGTGGGTCCCGGCAAGATCGACGAGGCCCATCTCATGCAGCATGAAAGCGATGTGCCCGCGCGACTCGCCGCGTTGATCGAGAGCGTGGTGGCGTAAATGCGCAAGCGGAGGGCATCGATGCGCTTCTCGGACATCGTTCGCGGCTCGTTCGCCGTGATCGTGTCCCTGGCCATCTTCTTCGTCGCCCTCGCGTTCGTCGTGTTCCTCGTCAAGGTCTTCGCGGGGTAGCGCTATGTGGCCGCGGTTGACATTGGAGGACATGCGCGTCGTCGCGCACTACACGGGATACCTCATCGTGTTCCTGGGCATCGCCATGGTGATACCGCTCGCCATCTCCATCGCCCATCACGACACGGCGATCACCACGAACTACCTGTTCAGCATGGGCATTGCGCTGATCGTGGGCTTCCTGCTGTGCATGTGCAAGATCAACCCGACGAACCTCAAGCGCAAGCAGGCCGTCGTCATCACGGCGCTCGCATGGCTCGTATGCTCGCTCGTGGCCGCGATTCCGCTGTTCCTCTCGGGGCACTACGCCTCGTATTTCGACAGCCTCTTCGAGTCGATGTCGGGCTTCACGACCTCCGGGTTCTCCCTATGCCTCGATATGGAGCACCTCTCGGCGTCGGATAACGTCTGGCGCTTCATCATGCATTTCATCGGAGGCCAGGGAGTCATCGTCATCGCGATGTCCATCGGCGCTTTCGCGCGCAGTGGCAGCCGTGCCGCGCTCTACGACGCGGAGGGTCGTCACGACCACGTGATGCCCGAGATTCGCCAGACGACGCTGTTCATCGTCAAGTTCTCCGTCGTCGCCATCGTGATCAGCGCCATCGTGATGACGATCATGCTCTTGATCAAGGGCATGAACGTTCCCGATGCGATACTCCATGGAAGCTGCCTGACCATCGCGGCGTACGACACCGCGGGCTTCTCGCTGACGTCTGCCGGCTTGCCCTACTACCACGATTGGGCCCTCGAGATCGCCTGCATGTTCGTCATGGTCATCGGCGCCATCAGCTTCTCGCTGTACTACCGTCTCCTCAACGGCCGCATCCGCGATTTCTTCAAGGACTTCGAGCTCCGCTCATACGCCGTGTGGATTGTCGTCGTGGTCGTGTTCGTCACCATCACGCTGTGTGCGGGCGACCATCTCAACGGCCTGAACGCGCTGCTGCGCAAGGGCATCTTCACCGTCATTTCGGCGACGACGAGCACGGGGTCGCAGGTTATCCCGCCCGAGCAGATGACGGGACTCGTGCCCACGGGCGCGATCTGCATGGTGGCCATCGCCATGGCGGTCGGCGGCATGTCCGAATCCATGGCCGGAGGCATGAAGGCCCTGCGCCTCGGCATCGTGGCCAAGGAGATCATCCTGCGCATCAAGCAGGTGCTCTCGCCTGATTCGGCGCGCATGGTCTCGACCTACGAGCATCTCGGCCGCAAGGTCATCTCGAAGGATGCGGCGAGCTCCGCCCTCGTTATCGTATCGCTCTTCCTGGGCAGCATCATGGTCGGCGCGGCGATCACGATGGCCTTCGGCTACGAGCCCTCCCGTGCGTTGTTCGAGTCGGTCTCCGCGACGTGCAACAATGGCCTGTCGTCGGGCATCATCGCACCGGGCATGCCGACCGGCCTCGAGATCATGTACTTCATCCAGATGTGGTTCGGCAGGCTCGAGTTCCTCACCGTGCTCGCGTGCATCTTCGCGCTCTTCACCTCGCTGACCCCCAAGAAGAGGAGGAGCCGCTAGCATGATGTCGATTGCACGGCATAGGGGAAGGGTCCTGCTCGCGCTCGTCGCGCTGCTCTTCGCGGCATCCGTTCTCCTCTTGGGCGCCGCTCCGGCACATGCGGTGACGTCAACCGGCACGCAGAAGGTCACGATCGGCGACCTGATCACGGAGCGTTACAAGCTCACCGGCCAATCGGTGCAGTTCGAGGGCGAGGTCGTGGGTGCTCCGCTCGATGCCGATCGCGGGCACACATGGGTGCTCGTCGCCGACGGCGGCGAGACGGTCTCCGTGTACATGAAGGACGACGATGCCGCGCGTCTCGAGCATTTCGGCGAGTACGGCACCGTGGGTGACACAATCCGCGTGAAGGGCGTTTTCCATGTCGAGTGCATGACGCATGACAGCGACCTCGACGTGCATGCGACCGAGGTGAAGATCATCGAGCCGGGAGGACCGGTCGAGGAACCCGCCTCGCCGGAACCCCTTGTGCCGGCCATCATCGTGCTGGTCGTCGGCGCGGTCATGGGCATCGTGTACTGGCGCCTGAGGGAACGGCTCCGGTAGCGCATGGACACGATCTCCTTCTCGTCATTTCCCCAACCGCCCGCCATGCTCGAGGAGCTCGAGCGGGTCTCGGCGAAACTCTCGATAGAGGGCCTCGAGCCGGGGCGCGTCATCCGGGTGGACCGGACGCTGCCCCTCGTGTGCTGCGCGCGCGGGAGCTTCCGCGCCGAGCATGCGGTCGCGCTCGTGAAGGGCGGCGATACGCTCGCCGCGGTGGGGGACTGGGTTGCGCTCGATTTCCCGGACGACCATGACAACGCTGTCATCCGCGCGATCCTGCCGCGCGTGAACGAGCTGTCCCGCGCCGACCGCGGGCGGAAGTCGGGTCGCCAGACGCTCGCCGCGAACATCGACATGGTGTTCATCGTCACGCCGATGGGCGGCGTGGAGCAGCGGCTCGGCCATCTCGAGCGCGAGCTCGTCATGTCGTACCAGAGTCAGGCGAAGCCGGCCATCGTCCTCAGCAAGGCGGACGAGTGCCCGGATCCGGCATCGGCCATCGAGGCGGTGCGTCGCATCGCGCTCGACGTTCCCGTCGTCGCCGAATCCATCGTCGATGGGAACGGTGTGGACGAGATCGCCTCGCTCGTGGATGCCGGCGAGGTCGCGGTGCTGCTCGGAAAGTCCGGCGTGGGCAAGTCGAGCCTCGTGAACGCCATCATCGGAGAGGACGTGCTCCAGACGGGCGCGGTGCGCGCGCGCGACGGCAAGGGCCGGCACACGACGATTGCCCGCCGCATGGTCGGCTTG
Source organism: Coriobacteriales bacterium (assembly GCA_050946275.1). Classification (GTDB taxonomy): domain Bacteria; phylum Actinomycetota; class Coriobacteriia; order Coriobacteriales; family CADBOM01; genus JBMNUM01. Next base: position 7,989 of record JBMNUM010000031.1, on the reverse strand, counting down.
CCCAACGGCGGGTTCATCATAGATGCGCCGGGACTGCGCTCCTTCGTGCTCACGGGTTCAGAAGATGGCGTGCGCCGCGCGTTCGCCGACATATTCGAGCTTGCCGAAGGTTGCCGCTTCCGCGATTGCGCGCATGCGAGCGAGCCGGGTTGCGCCGTGCGCGAGGCGATCGGAGACGGCACTCTCGATGCGAGGCGCTTCGAGTCGTACCGCGCCATCGCCGAGGAGGTCGCGAGTATCCCGGAGGGCCGCGCGAGGCGTCGCTAGCGCCATCGGTGCCAGACCCGCCCCAGCAAGGGCGAACGGCCATCCAATCGGGGCGGGCGGCGAGCCTGAAAATCGCATGCCAAGGTGCACTTTGCGCTTTACCGCATGAGCCATGCGGGAGGCCCCTCCCTTCGTCAGATTTCTGCAAATTTTAAGGCGTTCGGCCTTGAAAGCGGTTATCCACTGGGCTACCATATCTATTGCATCGATGAGAAGCCAAGCACAATATGTTGTGTATATGTTGTGAAAAGACGGTGGAAACATGATTCTTGGCCCGCATCATGTGCATTGGACACGACAGACACCGGGCCATCGTCTCCCATCTCGCCGTGCGGGGACGAACGGGGTCGGTACGCAGAGAAGCTAAGAGAGTAGAGGAGTTGAACAATGGCAGAACTGGACGCGCGCATGGTCGGCGCGAGAAACGCAGTCATCGATACCATCATCAAGCGCGACGGCCGCACAGCACCGTTCGATGAGACCAAGATCATCGACGCCATCGACAAGGCCTTCATCGCATCCGGTAACCTCGACGGCAGGAACACCGCCACCGATCTGGCCGACCAGGTCGTCGCCAAGATCTCCGCTGGCGCCATCGAGGGCACCCCGACGGTCGAGGGCATCCAGGACCTCGTCGAGGAGGTTCTGATCGAGAACGGCTTCGTCCAGACCGCCAAGCGCTACATTCGCTACCGCGACGAGCGCAGTCGCATCCGCGAGTCCAACACCAGCCTCATGAAGACGCTCGACGAGATCACCTCGTCCGACGCCATCGACTCGAACGTCAAGCGCGAGAACGCCAACATCGACGCCGACACCGCCATGGGCACGATGCTCAAGTACGGTTCCGAGTCCGCCAAGAAGTACTACGAGATGAAGGTCATCGCGCCCGAGTTCTCGAAGGCCCACCGCGAGGGCGACATCCATATCCACGATATGGATTTCTACACGCTGACCACGACGTGCTGCCAGATCGACATCATCAAGCTGTTCCAGGGCGGCTTCTCCACCGGTCACGGCGTGCTCCGCGAGCCGAATTCCATCACGAGCTACTCCGCTCTGGCCTGCATCGCCATCCAGAGCAACCAGAACGACCAGCACGGCGGCCAGTCGATCACGAACTTCGACTACGGCATGGCGCTGGGCGTCCGCAAGACCTACAAGAGCAAGTACAAGAAGAACCTCGCCGCCGCCCTCGAGCTGCTCGGCGGTTGCGCCGACTGCCTCGATGAGGTCAAGCACCTCGTCGACGAGGTCTGCTCGCGCACCGGCTCGCAGCCGCAGCTCGACCTCGACGTCGACTACATGAACGCCGAGAAGAAGGCCATCGTCGAGAAGTTCGGCCTCGACGAGGAGACCGTGGGCAAGGCTCAGGCCTATGCGGTCCGCGCTGCCGAGAAGGACACCGACCGCGATACCTACCAGGCCATGGAGGCGTTCATCCACAACCTGAACACCATGCACTCCCGCGCCGGTGCCCAGACGCCGTTCTCGTCCATCAACTACGGCATGGACACCTCGCCCGAGGGCCGCATGGTCATGCGCAACATCCTGCTCGCGACCGAGTCCGGTCTGGGTCACGGCGAGACGCCGATCTTCCCGATTCAGATCTTCCGCGTCAAGGAGGGCATCAACTACAACCCCGAGGATCCGAACTACGATCTGTTCAAGCTGGCCTGCGAATGCTCCGCCAAGCGCCTGTTCCCGAACTTCTCGTTCCAGGATTCCCCGTTCAACCTGCAGTACTACAAGGGAACCCCCGAGACCGAGATCGCCTACATGGGCTGCCGCACGCGCGTCATCGGCAACGTCTACGACAAGGCTCGCGAGATCACGCCCGGCCGCGGCAACCTCTCGTTCACGTCCATCAACCTGCCGCGCCTCGGCATCCGCTCCAAGGGCGACATCGAGCTGTTCTTCGAGCTGCTCGACAACAAGCTGGAGCTGTGCTGCAAGCAGCTGCTCGAGCGCTTCGAGATCCAGTGCAACAAGAAGGTCTACAACGCGCCGTTCCTCATGGGCCAGGGCGTGTGGATCGACTCCGACAAGCTCAAGTGGGATGAGGACCAGCGCGAGGTCCTGAAGCACGGCACCCTGTCCGTCGGCTTCATCGGCCTGGCCGAGACCCTCGTCGCCCTCATCGGCGAGCATCATGGCCAGAGCGAGCGCGCTCAGAACCTCGGCCTCGAGATCGTCGGCTACATGCGCAGCTTCATGGACCGCATGTCCGCCAAGATGGGCCTCAACTTCACGCTGCTCGCCACGCCCGCCGAGGGCCTGTCTGGCCGCTTCGTCCGCATGGACCGCGCCCGCTACGGCTCGCTGCCGGGCATCACGGACCGCGACTACTACACGAACAGCTTCCACGTGCCGGTGTACTACGACATCTCGGCGTTCGACAAGATCTCGATCGAGGCTCCGTACCATGCGCTCACGAACGCGGGTCACATCAGCTACATCGAGCTCGATGGCGACCCGATGGACAACCTCGAGGCATTCGAGGCGGTTATCCGCCACATGCACGACTGCGGCATGGGCTATGGCTCGATCAACCATCCGGTCGATCGCGACCCGGTCTGCGGCTTCAACGGCATCATCGGCGACGTGTGTCCCAAGTGCGGCCGCCGCGATGGCGAGGACGGCCCGAAGTTCGAGCGCATCCGCCGCATCACCGGCTACCTGGTGGGCACGCTTGACCGCTTCAACGACGGCAAGCGCGCTGAGGAGGCGGACCGCGTCAAGCACGCGATCTAAGGTATGGAGCGCGTTTTCCGGAAGGGCTTCTCACGCACGCCCCTCCGGTAACGCTTCATCCCGCGGTGCTCGCAACCGCTGTACCCAAAGGCACGGTTGCTTGGAGCCCGCGTTGGGGCGCGATGGGGGATTCTCATCGCGCCCCGTTGATTTACCGCGACATGGGACGGAAGGGTCAGCTCCCATTTGTCTCGCTTTATGCTTGGGAAGGAAGATGATATGCAGGTAAGGATTGCTGGAACGGTGAACGATTCCATCGTCGATGGGCCGGGTATCCGGTTCTCGATTTTCACCCAGGGATGCTCCCATCATTGTCCCGGATGCCAGAATCCGCAGACGTGGGATTTCGAGGGAGGCGAGCTGGTCGACACCGACGACCTGCTTGCGAAGATCGCCAAGAACCCGCTCCTCAAGGGCATCACGCTGACGGGCGGCGAGCCGTTCGAGCAGCCGGAGCCCCTTATCGAACTCAGCCGCGCCTGCCATGAGCGCGGACTCGATGCGTGGGCGTATTCCGGATACACGTTCGAGGAGATCGTCGGCGGCGCTGCTGGCGATGCCGCCCGAGAGCTGCTCTCGGAGTGCGATGTGCTCGTCGACGGGCTCTTCGTTGAGGATTTGAAGACGCTTGGGTTGAAGTGGCGGGGGTCGTCTAATCAGCGCGTGATCGATGTGCCTGCTTCTTTGGATGCTGGTTCTGTGGTCGAGAGGGCTTAGTGTTGCTGTCCGCCCCCGGGAAGGGGTCCGTCTCCAGGACAAGGCTTCGCAAAGCGTGATTTCGCTCCGTCTCTGCAGCTGCGGAGGGAACGCCTTCGGCGTTCTTTAGTCCTCGCTCCCGCAGAGACTCCGCGAAATCACTGCTCCGCAATTGTCCTGGTGACGGACCCCTTCCCGGGGGCTACTTGCTTCGCTCGTAGTCATGGGGAACAGGCGGCAGCTGCTCGGCCCCTCTTTGAGGGGCACGCGCAGCTGCCGTTTTGTTTCTACTTGGCTTTTCGTTTCACTATTAGTAGGAAGAATATCGATAGGGCCATCATGGCTATGATGCCTGTGAACGTTATCGTGAAGCTGCCGGTGGCTTCTATCGTCGGGCCCCAGACGAAGCCCGAGACCAGGGCTCCGGTGCACGATGCCATGGAGACCCGGGCGTAGATCCTCGGATAGTCGCGGATCCCGAAGTTCTTGCGCGTCAGGATGGGCATCATCACGTTGGTGACGCCGTAGAAGAAACCGTATGTGAACGCGGCGGCGTAGATGAGGGCGACTGCCTGCAATCCGGTGGCGAGCAGCACCACGCCCACGATACCCAGGCTCACTCCCGCGCAGACGGACGCATACGGCTTCTTATCGCCGGTGAATCCGAGCACGAGCTTCGATATCGTCTGGCCCGCCATGGCGACGCTCGACGCCGTCGCCCCGAGCAGGGGCATCGCGGTCGCGATGTCCATCGTCGAGATGTAGCTTGGGAGCATGGAGTACAGGTACATCCCGAAGTTCAGGAACAGCGTGGATACGAGCAGGATGTAGAAGATGGGGGACCGGAAGGCCTCGCTCGCCGTCATGCCCTCGGGGCTTGCCGCGGTCGTCTCTGGGGCGTCGTCCTCGGCTCCCGCCACGTCCGTTTCCGCTCCCCAGGGAGCGAGTCCCAGGTCGGCCGGTTCGCTCCGCACCATGAAGATGGCCGCGGGCAGCGTCACCGCGCACAGCAGCGCGAACACCCGATACGTGGCCGACCATCCAATCGCCTGGATGAGGATGCCCCCGATGGGGCTCCACACGACACCGCCGGTGCCGGTGAAGGCCATCACGATGCCGAGCATGAAGCCGGCGCGCTTGGCGAACCACCGGTTGATGAGGGTCGACGGGGCGATGAGCAGCAGGATGGCGACGCTGACACCCATGAGGAATCCGCCCACGTAGAACTGCCAGAGCGTGCGGGTGAACGAGAGCCAGACGAACGCCACGACCGCGATAGCGACGCCTCCCGAGAGGCAGACGCGGGCGTCGAGCTTGCTGAAAAGGCGTCCGATCAGGGGCAGGAAGGCGAGCGGCGCGATCCAGACGAACGACATGTAGTTGCCCAGGAGGCCCCTGCCGATGCCGAGGTCTGCCGAGATGGCCGGATAGAAGATGCCCGCGCAGCTTATGCCCAGCGACAGCGGTATGAAGCTCATGATCACGAGCGTCACGACCACCAGGTAGCCGAAGTGCAGTCTGCGGGCCTGCGGCATGTCGTCCCTTCCATCGAGCGGCTTCGCCTCTCGTGGCGGCCGCGCGTCATCTCTGATGCCAATTCAACGAATTGTATCTTTCCGGCGGCACGTTTCGCCGGCGAATCCGAAATAGAATGGGCCATTCGATATCGTTGCGTCCGCGACGTGCCGCCTGCCACCCGCTTGTTATAGACTCGTCTTGAATTGCTATGCCCGGCTGCAACTGGGGAGAGGGGAGTCCGGCATGTGCTTCAGACCGCCAACCATTGATTTCGCCGAGATCGAGTGCCCCGAATGTGGGGCGATGATCCCCATGGATTCTGAGGAGTGCCCGGAATGCGGGGTCGCGATCGCGCTCAACGCATCCGCGCCCCCGGCGATCCAGATGCCTCCTGCGGTCATGCCCGGCTCACCGGGCGCGCGGCCCAAGCCGCCCGGAGCGCCCAAGGCGGCGGGACGGCCCCCGATGCCGCCCGGAGCGCCCAAGGCCCCTGCCCGGCCGGAGGCGGCCCGTTCTTCGGAGCGTGAAACCGTCGCGGCGCCCGATGAGATCCGCGTGCCCGTCGTGGGAGGACGCATCCGCATGCCCCTCGGCATGGAGCTCCTCGGCGATGCATCTGCGCCCGAGGTTCCCACCGGTCCGGGCTTCGAGGAGGCGCCCGACATCTCCAACACGGGCAACTACTTCACCAGCGGCGTCTACAACAACGGTTAGGGGGTGCGATCCATGAAGACCAAGGACAAGACCGTATTGAAGGGCATCGGCTTCTGCGCGACGGGCATGGGTTCCAACGTCTGCGAGGTCGACGTCGACGAGGAACGCGACGAGATCATCCGCATCCGTCCGTACCACTTCGACAACAACGGGCCGATGGAGCGCCTGAACCCCTGGCGCATCGAGGTTGACGGCCACGTGCTCGAGCCGGGCTGCTCCAACACGCTCTCACCCATCCAGATCGCCTACAAGAAGCGCATCAACTCCAAGAACCGCATCCTGTACCCGCTCAAGCGCGTTGATTTCGAGCCCGGCGGCGACCCGGCCAGGGTCAACCCCCAGAACCGTGGCATCTCGGGGTACGTCCGCATCAGCTGGGACGAGGCGCTCGACATCATCTCCTCCGAGATGGACCGCATCATCAACAAGTACGGCATGGAGGCGATCTTCGCCCAGGCCGACGGGCATGGCGAGACGAAGATCGTCCACGGCACCCATGGATGCCAGACGCGCCTGCTCTCGAAGATCGGTGACGGTAACTACACGTTCCAGTGCCGCCAGCCCGATTCGTGGGAGGGATGGTACTGGGGCGCCAAGCACATCTGGGGCATGGACCCCTTCGGCGCGTCCAGCATGCAGACGAACCTCATCAAGGACGTCGCGGAGAACAGCGATGCGCTGCTGTACTGGGGTTGCGATCCCGAGACCACGACGTACGGCTGGGGCAGCCAGATGCCCGCGAAGGCGGAGAACTTCTTCCACGAGGTCGGGGTCAAGCAGATCCACATCTCTCCCGACTGCAACTACGCCAACGCCGCGCATGCGGACACGTGGATTCCCGTGCTTCCCAACACGGATGCCGCGCTGCAGCTCGCCATCGCCTACACGTGGCTCATGGAGGGCACCTACGATGCCGAGTACCTCGAGACGCATGCCATCGGGTTCGAGAACTTCGCCTACTACGTGCTCGGCGGCGAGGACGGCGTGCCCAAGACGCCCAAGTGGGCCGAGGAGAAATGCGGCGTGCCCAGCTACAAGATCAAGGCGCTCGCCCGCTACTGGGCCAAGCACGCGGTCTCGATCGCGCACTGCAACGGCGGCAGCTTCATCCGCGCGGCGTTCTCGCATGAGCCCGCGCGCCTCGAGATCGCCTTGCTCGGCATGCAGGGCCTGGGCGCTCCCGGCAAGAATCAGCTCAAGCTCATCGAGTTCTCGCTGTTCAGCTCGAAGACCGTCAACCCCTTCCCGGGCGGCGAGGACGTTCCCAACGTCGCCGCGGCCTATCGCGGCCGCGAGGACATCTGGCGCCCGAGCCAGATTCCCAAGACCATGGTTCCCGCGGGGTTGGCGCTCAAGGAGGGCGAGCACATCGAGTGGTACAGCCATCTCGCCTGCGGCCTGCCGCGCGAGGACCAGTTCACCGGCCCGTTCCGCTTCCCGCTACCGGGCAAGAGCCTCGTGCACATGATCTGGTCGGACTCCCCGTGCTGGTCCACGTGCTGGAACGGCGGCAACGCCCTGCAGGACGCGCTGCGCGGCGAGGGCATCGAGTTTTATCTCGTCCAGCACATCTGGATGGAGAACGACTGCAACTACGCCGGCATCATCCTGCCCGTGACGACCAAGTTCGAGGACACCGACATCTGCACGGATGGCGACAACGCCGCCTACAACGTGCTGTTCTACGAGGAGCAGGCGATCAAGCCCCGCGGCGAGGCCGTCTCGGACATGGAGGTCGTCAAGCTGGTGGCGCAGGCGCTCGATAAGCGCGGCGGCATCTTCGAGGGCATCTACGAGCGCTACACCGAGGGGCGCGAGGTGGATGACTGGATCCGCGCCGGCTTCGAGGGCACCAAGGCCGCCGAGAAGATGACGTACGAGGAGTTCAAGGACGTCCAGAGCTACGTGGTGCCAACGCGGAAGAACTGGCAGGACGAGCCGGCCGGCCTCATCGGCTTCTACGAGGATCCCGACAACCACAAGCTCGCGACGCCCTCGGGCAAGCTCGAGTACTACTCGACGGCCCTGGCGCAGATGTTC
>JBMNUM010000030.1:0-21797 GCA_050946275.1 Coriobacteriales bacterium | reverse complement strand
CTCGTAGCCACGCAAAGAACAGACGGCGGTTGCTCGGCCCCTCTTTCGAGGGGCACGCGCAGCCGCCGCGGGCTTCGCCCGAGGAGAGGCGCAACCGGTACCTGAGCTTTAGCTCCGTCGGACGCGATGGCCCCTTCGGGGGCCTGAGCGTCCGACGTCGGTTTTTGTCTTTGGCTGCAAGCGAAGCGAGCAGCCCCCGGGGAAGGGACTCCTTTCCAGAACAATTGCGGAGCAGTGATTTCGCGCAGGTGATGCGTTCAGCGAGGACTTAAGAACGCCGAAGGCGTTCCCTCCGCAGCTGCATCACCGGAGCGAAATCACGTATTGCGGAGCCTTGTTCTGGAAGGGAGTCCCTTCCCCGGGGGCGGACAACCCGAACCCAACAAGCAGGTATAATCAATGCATCCGGTAAAGCAACCCAGGAGGACCCCGTGGAAATCACCCCGTTCGAGGTAGCCGAGACACTGTCGATGATCACCGACCAGAGCCTCGACATCCGCACAATCACGCTGGGCATCAACACGCGTTCATGCACGGATTCGAACATCGACCGCCTGTGCACGAAGCTCTACGACCATCTGACGCATTCGGCCGAGCACCTAGTGGAGGTGGCCTCGCAGCTCGAGCACGAGTTCGGCGTCCCCATCGCCAACAAGCGCATCTCCGTGACGCCGACGGCCGAGATCTGCGCAGCACTGGAGACCGAGGACCTCACGCCGGTCGCCATCGCGCTCGACCGGGCGGCCAAGGAGGTCGGCGTCGACTTCATCGGCGGCTTCTCAGCGCTCGTGCAGAAGGGCATGAGCCGGGCCGACCGCAAGCTCATCGCGTCGATCCCCTCGGCGCTCGACGCGACGGAGCGCGTGTGCTCGTCTGTCAACGTGGCGTCGACGCGCGCCGGCATCAACATGGACGCCGTGCTCGAGATGAGCAAGACCATCATGAAGACGGCGGAGATCACGAAGGACCGCGACTGCCTCGGCTGCGCCAAGCTCGTCGTGTTCTGCAACTCCGTGGAGGACAACCCGTTCATGGCCGGCGCGATGCACGGCTCGGGCGAGGGCGACCGCGTCGTCAACGTGGGCGTCTCGGGACCGGGCGTCGTTCGCGCCGTGCTCGAGTCGCTCGACAAGAGCGCCGATATCACGACCGTCGCCGAGGCCATCAAGGCGACCTCGTTCCGCATCACGCGCCTTGGCGAGCTCATCGCGCGCGAGGCCGCGCGCCGTCTCGAGGCCCAGATGGGCATCCTCGACCTGTCGCTCGCCCCCACCCCCGCCGTTGGCGACTCGGTGGCGCAGATTCTCGAGGCCATCGGCGTCGGGCAGACGGGCGGCCCGGGAACGACCTGCGCGCTCGCGCTGCTCAACGACGCCGTCAAGAAGGGCGGCGTCATGGCATCCTCGTCTGTCGGCGGGCTGTCCGGCGCATTCATCCCCGTGTCGGAGGACCAGGGCATGATCGCCGCGGCGGAGAGCGGTGCGCTGTCGCTCGAGAAGCTCGAGGCCATGACGTGCGTGTGCTCCGTCGGCCTCGACATGATCGCCGTGCGCGGCGACATCGACGTCGAGACGATCTTCGGCATCATCGCCGACGAGATGGCCATCGGCGTCATCAACAGCAAGACGACTGCGGTGCGTATCATCCCCGCACTCGGCAAGGAGGCCGGCGAGCGCCTCGAGTTCGGCGGCCTGCTCGGCAGTGCGCCGATCATGGACGTGAACCGCTTCGCCGGCTCGACGTTCGCGCATCGCGGAGGCCGCTTCCCCGCGCCGATGAACAGCCTGAAGAATTAACCTGCGGGACAACATCGCCGCAAAGAAAACGAGTCGGAGGACCTTCCTCCGGCTCGTTTTTCAATCGGCTGTTCGCGCGGGGTTTAGTCGCGATCGCGGCGGCGACGCGAGAGCACCATGCCCTCGACGACCATCGCTCCGCCGAGCAGTGCGATGATGCCCAGGCCGAGCAAACCGCCCTCGTCGCCGGTCTTCGCGAGGCTGCTGCCCCCGTTGGCGCCGTTCGTGACCGGGCTCTTCGTCTTCAGGATGCCGTTCGGCGCGTCGTACATGACGAGCTCGTCGACCTTCGTCCACGAGTCGCCGTCCTTGACCTCGACGGTGCCGTCCTCGTTCATGCGGAAGCTGATCGCCTCAGCCTTGTCATAGCCGGTCGGCGCGACGAGCTCGACGAGCTGGTACTCGCCCACCGCGAGCTCGCGGATGGCCTTCTTGCGGTTCGTCGTGGTCCAGTTGACCACCTCGACGCCGTTCGTGTCCTGGATGGCGAGCTTGGCACCGGCCAGCTCGTCGGTCTTGTCCTTGATGCGCTTGGAGACGACGACCTTCGTGCGCGTGTTCTGCACGACGATCATGCCGAGCTCCTCGTCGTATGCATCACTGGTGATGGCACCGCTGCTGGCGATGGTGATCGAGATGTCGGCGCTCTTGATATAGCCCTCGGGAGCCTCGGTCTCGGTCAGGGTGTACGTGCCCTCCGGCAGCTTGACCTTCACACCGCTCGCATCCGACGTGCTCGTCACCGTCTGCGCGACGGCACTGCCGCTCGCGTCGGTACCGGAGATGGTGATCGTGGCGCCGCCGATGCCCTCGAGCGTCGACTTGTCGGTGGCGGCAGCATACTTCTCGCTATCGACCTTGAGGATGGTCACATCGAAGCCCTCGCCATCCTCCATGAGGTTGATCGAGCCCTCGACGTCGTTTGCCGCGTTCTCGTTCGCGGCCTCGTCGACCACGGCGCTTCCACCGTCGCCCTCGTCGTCCATGACGACGAAGTCCACATCGCCCATGACGGTGAAGCCCTCGGGATCGGTCACCTGCTGCAGCTTGAACGTGCCAGCGGGAAGGATCATCGTGTCATCGCCGTCGGTGGTGGTGAGGTCGACGGACGTGGGAAGGCCGGCCTCGGTCGTGCCCACGGCGCGCAGCCCGGCGCCGGCGACCTGCTCGCCGTTCGAGTTGTCGATGGCCGCGATGGGAACGATATAGCCCTTCTCCTGATAAACGAGCGTGTAGGAGCCGTCGATGCCGCCCCTCGTCATCACGAGGTCGAAGCCGTCGAGCGACTCGCCGGAGACGGTCACGAGACCGGATTCGGGCAGCGCGACATCGGCCGATGCGCTCCAGTTGTTATCAGCACCCGGCTCGATGAGCGCGGCTTCCTCGCCGTCGACGAGAACGCGCGCCTTCACCGACTCGGGCAGGCCCTGCTCGAGACGCGTGTTGCCGTCGAGACCGTAGAACTCGGCGCCGACGGTGAACGTCGTGTCGCCGGAGACTTCGCCCTCGACGGAGGCGATGGTGAAGCCGGCCTCGACGCCGCCCCATGCGTAGGCGATGCCGGGAAGCGGCTCGGCCGTGGCGAACGTGCACGCCGCGTCATTGCGAACGCCCTCGAACGTCGCGGCGGGCTCGTCGGCGGTCAGCTCGGCGGTCTTGCCGCTCGGCTCGCCGTTCTCGACAAGCTCGATCGTGGTCGTCTGCCCCTCGGGCCAATCGACCAGCACGTCATCGGCGTCGACGTAAATCTGCTCGACCTTCGTATCGGTGGTGGCCTCGGCCTTCCAGGACGGCACGGCGATCTTCTTGCCATCGGCCGCCGCCTTCTCCGCGAAGCGCGCGGAGACGAGGTTGACCATGCCCGCCGGCGAATCGCCGCAGGCGAGGTAGAGATGAACCTCGAGGTCCTTGAAGTCCGCGGCATTGTCGGCCGCATCAGAGAGCGCGTAGTCGGAAAGCGCCTTGAACGCCTTGGCCTTGTCGCCGGTGAAGGACGCGTTCGCGTTCGGGTCGGCGATCTTGGCAACCTGCGCGTTGACGAGCGCCCAGAGATCGGCGTCGGTCAGGTTGTACGCCCCCTTGAGGTCGTCGGGGTCGACGAGGGCGGCATACAGGAGGCGCTGCAGCTGCTTGTAGGCATCGGCCGCTTTGAAGTCCTCATTGCCACTGGTCGCGATGGCGTCGGCGAACTGCTGCTCCGTCGGATTCACCAGGAGCGTGAAGACGCCGGTCGCGCCATCTTCCACGGTGTAGGAGGGCGTGATGGGAGCCGCCTTCTCGTCATTGGCGTTCACGAGCACGAAGGAATACGCATCGGCCTCGTTGCCGGAGTTGGCGGTCACGACCCTGAACTGCTGGTCGGCGGCCTTCGCATAGTACTGCCCGGAGCTGCCTTCGACCGCTCCCTCGACAGCACCGCTTCCATCGCGTGCCGTAGCCGTGTTCTCGTAGCCCTGCGCATAGGCGTTCCCGCCGACGCAGACGAGCAGCGCCACCAACGCGACAGCCGCAGCGACAAGCACGAGGGCGCACCTCGACCCACGCGTTGACAGACCAGCAAATGATTGTGCCATGTCTACCCCTAGTTCGTTTAAGTTGTGTTTGTATCCGCACAAAGCGGATATGGGTATGCAGTTGTACCAAATACTAGCACTACCGAGGATAAAAATATAGAGAATTTGTGAACGAACGAACACGGCCGGCAAGCGAAACCCGTCAATCAGGACGGGGCTGTTTGACAGGTTTCTAACCGATGATGGTCTTGTTGCCCTCCACGCGGACCTTGCCCTGGGCTATGAGCTGCAGCGTCGCGGGGAAGATCTCGTGCTCCGTCGCGTGGATGCGCTCCTCGAGCGAGTCCATCGTGTCGTCGGGGCGCACCTCGACGGCCCGCTGGGCGATGATGGGGCCGGCGTCCATCTCCGCGTTCGCGAAATGGACGGTCACGCCCGTCACCTTCACGCCGTACTCGAACGCGTCGGCGATGCCGTGAGCGCCGGCGAACGACGGCAGCAGCGCCGGGTGCAGGTTGACGATCTTGTTCGGGAACGCCTCGAGCAGCGGCTGGCGCACCATGCGCATGTAGCCGGCCATCGCCACGTACTCGACGCCATGCTCCGCAAGCACCTCGACGATTCGCTCGTCGGCCGCGATCGGGTCATCGTAATCGCTGCGCTCCATGGCAACGTGAGGGATGCCCGCCTTCTCGGCGCGCACCAGCCCGTAGGCCTCGGGGTTCGACGAGACGACGACGCCGATGCGCGCGTCGAGCTCGCCGCGGCCGATGGCATCGATGATCGCCTGCAGGTTCGTCCCTCCTCCGGAGACGAGCACGCCGAGTGTGATCATCGGGCCTCGCCCTCCTCGGCACCCGCGTAGACGACCTGGCCCTTGGCCTCCGGGTCGGCGGCAGCGACGACGGTGCCCACACGATAGGCCGTCTCACCGGTCGACTCGAGCTGTGCCATGACCTCGTCGACGGCATCCGGCGGGCAGATGACGCACATGCCGATGCCGCAGTTGAACGTCTTGAGCTTCTCCTCGAGGGTGAGCTGCGCGGCCTGCGAGACCATGGTGATGATGCCCGGCTCCGGCCAGGTGCCCAGCTCGACGCGCGCGTCGAGCCCACGCGGCATGGCGCGGTCGAGGTTCTCGGTGATGCCGCCGCCCGTGATGTGGGCGAGCGCATGGATGGGCAGACCCTTCCCGAGAGCAGCAAGGATCGACTTGACGTAGATGCGCGTGGGCGCGAGCAGCGCCGCGGCGATCGAAGCGCCGTCGAGCTCCTCGCGCGGCTCGATCATCTGCTGGTCATCCAGCTTGTCGGTGAGAGCGCGGCGCACGAGCGAGAAGCCGTTGGAGTGCACGCCGGTCGAGGCGAGGCCGATGATGACATCGCCCTCGACGACATTGTCCGGGCCGAGCATCTTCGGGCGGTCGACGAGGCCGACGCAGAAGCCCGCCAGGTCGTAATCGCCCTGCTCCATCGCACCGGGATGCTCGGCCATCTCGCCGCCGACGAGCGCGCAACCAGCCTGCATGCAACCGGCGGCGATGCCCTCGACGATCGGGCCGACGAACTCGGGATCGAGCTTGCCGATGGCGATGTAGTCGAGGAAGAACAGCGGCTCGGCACCGCTGGCGATGACGTCGTTGACGCACATGGCCACAAGATCGATGCCGACCGTGTTGTTGATTCCCATCTTCTGCGCGAGGAGCAGCTTGGTGCCCACGCCGTCGGTGCCGGACACGAGGATCGGGTCCTCCATGTCCTTGATGGCGGCGGCGGAGAACAGGCCGCCGAAGCCGCCGATGCCGCCGATGACCTCGGGGCGGTTCGTCGCCGCGACGGCCTCGCGGATGCGGTCGACGGCACGCGCGCCCTCGGATGTCGAGACGCCCGCGTCCTCGTACGTGATGTGCTCGCCCTCAAGATTCAAAGCAGCCATGGCAAATCCAATCTCACAGGAGTCGAAATTCGGTCAAACCATTGTAACAAGGATAAGCCCGCAGAACCGCCGCGCATCGGAACACAGAACGGTGGAATTAGAAGCTGACGGCATCCCTCTGCACGCAGCAGAGGACCGTCCGCACGTCGTTCGCCTCGTAGCTGCAGGTGACGAGCGAGAAGAGCTTGTCGATTTTCGTGACGTCGACGAGCGACTCCGTGACGGCCTTGCTCATCAGCTCCGAGATGTAGTCCTGCAGGTCGGTGTGCGACGCGAAATCGACCTGACGCAGCTGATCCGCACCGGTGCAGATATAGGTGAACGCAGGCGAGAGCAGGTACGCGCGCCGCGGCGTCGCGATGATCACGCGGTAGTTCTTCTCGAGGAAGTCCTGCTCCTTGAACTTCGTGATCTGCGCGAACATCGAGCCGTCGAGCATGTTGTGGCCGTAGATGATGTTGTTGTCGCTCTCGAAGTCGGGGTCGTTGTCCATATCGAGGAAGATGGCGCCGCTATTGCTGGAGGACCCGTCGAAGTTGTGATGCAGGTAGTAGTCGTTGTCCTCGCCCTGCACGATGGGATAGTTGATGTCGGTACCCTCGACGTAGATCCACCCGACTATGTCGGGGTTGATGGCCCGCAGCGCATCCCAGTCGATGTCGATGTCGAGCAGCGAGCGCGTGCCGCTCAGGATGTCGCCGAAGATGGAGCTGTCGAGGCCGGACGCCTCGTTGATGGATCCGTACTTGGCTCGCGCATCGAGGTAGCCGTGGCCGATGTAGGCGCCCAGCGAGCCAGCGGCCACGAGGAGAACGATGCCGATGATGAGCAGGATCTTGCTCTTGAGGTCCCACGGCTTCTTCTGCTTCTTGGGCTTCTTCTGCTTGCCGGGTTTCTGCGGTGCAGCAGCCTGCTCTACGGGAGCGGGCTCCTGCGGGCGCGAGCCCTCCAGCCAGGCATCGATTTCCGCCGTGTCTCCCAGATTGTGGGACGGTTCGTCGTGCAACTGGCTCCCGACAGGATCCTTGCGGACGTGCGCTCCACCGCGCTGGCCTTCGCTCATTTCTTCCTCATCTCGGAGATGAATCCCTTAAGGATGAAGATGACGATGAGCGCGACGATGATGATTCCGAAAATCCACGGAGCCGCGGCCGGAACCTGGAATCCGAACAGACTGATCATGGGAACCGCCTCTCGCCTACTCCTGGAACGGCAGCTCGTCGGCGAGGTCGTCGCGCTTCTTGAAGCGCTTCAGCATCTTCGAATCCTCCTGCTGCTTCTTCTCCTCAAGCTCATGCTTGATGCGCTTGGTGGACAGCTTCTGGTCGGAGCGCGATTCCTCCTCGTTGCGCGCCTTGCGGATCTTCCAGAACTCGGTGACGATCGCAACGATGATGAGCGCGTAGGAGGCGACCATGAGCACGTAGAAGAAGGGTGTTCCCTGCGTGAAGTAGGCACCCACGGCGCATATAGCCGCGGCGATGAGGAAGATCCACCAGTAACGACGGTACTTCTTGGACTTCGTCTGGTCCTTGGTGCCGATCGTCTCCATCATGCCGGGGCCGACGACGCGGTTGTAGCGGCGCTCCTCGGCGGCCTTGCGCTTCTGCTCCTTGACCTTCTCCTCGTAGCGGAGCTGCTTCTTGCTCTTCTTGACCTTGCTCGTGTCCTTGACGTACACGGTCGAGGCGGCCTCGCGGGCAACCTTGGCCTTGGAAGCCGATTTCTTGGTGACGCCCTTCTTGGCGTCGTCCACGGTATAGCGTTCGTTCCTGAAGTTGCGCTTTGACATTGCTTCCCTCGCATGCGATGAGGCGGATTTTCCGAAAATCGTCCACCTATTCTACCCGAGCCAGCGGGCAATTCCGCGAGCTATTACGCGAATGAGTCAACGACGGCTGCCATCGTCGACCCATCTTGCAAAAAACGGGCCGATGATGGCTGTCATCATCGGCCCGTTCGCTCGTTTTGCAGGGTGCGCTAGATGCGGCTCTCCGGCTCGAACTTCCTGCCGCTGATGAGCTCGTAGGCCTGCACGTACTTCTCGGACGTCTTCTCGATGACATCCGCGGGCAGGTGCGGCGGCTCGCCGGTGCGGTCCCAGTTCGCGCTCAGCCAGTCGCGCACGAACTGCTTGTCGAAGCTCGGCTGGCTCTTGCCGGGCTCGTAGAGGTCCTTCGGCCAGAAGCGCGACGAATCGGGGGTCAGCACCTCGTCGGCCAGCACGAGCTCGCCGTCGACCGTGCCGAACTCGAGCTTCGTGTCCGCGATGATGATGCCGCGCTCGGCAGCGTGGTCACGCGCGGTGCTGTAGATCGCGAGCGACTTGTCGCGCAGCAGGCCCGCGTCGGCCTCGCCGATCAAGCCGCATGTGTACTCGAAGCTCACGTTCTCGTCGTGCTCGCCGATCTCGGCCTTGGTGGACGGCGTGTAGATCGGCTCGGGCAGCTTGCTCGAGTTCACGAGACCGGCGGGCAGCGGGATGTCGCACACGGTACCGCTCTTCTCGTACTCCTTGAGGCCGCTGCCGGCCAGATAGCCGCGCACGATGCACTCGACGGGGAACATCTTCGCCTTCTTGACGATCATGAAACGGCCCGCGAGGTCGTCGGCGTAGGGCTTGAACTTCTCGGGAAGATCGGCGACGTCGGCCGAGATCACGTGGCTGGCGATGGTGTCGGCCAGCAGCTCGAACCAGAACAGCGAGACCTTCGTGAGCACCTCGCCCTTGTAGGGAATCTCGTCGGCGAGGATGTAGTCGAACGCCGAGATCCTATCGCTCGTGACCATGAGCAGGGCATCGCCCAGGTCGTAGATGTCGCGTACCTTCCCCTGGTAATCGGGCTTAATCGGAATCTCTCGCATCCTCGTCTCCCTTGTCTCTCTTGTCTCGCTTGCCCATGCGGGTGACCTTGCCGATTGCGGTGCCGGATGAGTCGCGCTTTTGCACGCGCCACCACGTGGCGGCGTTCACCGGCGTCGTGATCTTCGGCTTGTCCCTGCGCTCCCTGCGCTCCCGCTTCTCTCGCCTGGGCTTTTCCTTCTTCTGCCTGGCCTTGTCCTGACCGGCCCGGTCGTGCGCGGCATCAGCTGCGTCCACCTCGGGCTTCTTGGCCGGGAACTTGAGGAACCGTGCGACGGTGCTCGTGTTCCCCTGCCTATCTTGCTTTCTTTTCGACTGCTTGCGCGGGTCTTCTTTGACGAGCGGGATGTTGATCGTGAACGTGGACCCCTCGCCGAGCTTGGATTCGACGTTCACCCAGCCGTCATGGCGGTCGACGATCTCCTTGACGATGGCGAGGCCGACTCCCAGACCGCCCGACTCGCGGGCGCGACCGCCGTCGGCGCGCCAGAAGCGAGAGAAGATGTGCTTGAGGTCCTCGTCGGAAAGGCCGATGCCCGTATCCGAGATGGAAATCTGCGCCATGACCTCGTCGTGGCGGACCTCCATCGACACCTTGCCGCCCTGGGGCGTGTAGCGCACGGCGTTCGAGAGGAGGTTGGCGGTCGCCTGCTGGATGAGGTCGCGGTCGGCCTCGACCATGATGCCGGGCTCGTAGCGGTACTCGAGCGCGAGCCCCGCCTCCTCCACGAGCATCTGGTGGTTGAGGACCAGCTCCTCGACGAGCTTGCCGAGGTCGAGCTCCACCTTGTTCGTCGGAGTCGAACGGTTCTCGAGGCGCGAGAGCTTCAGCAGCGCGTCGACGAGCTTGCCGAGCCTGATGACCTCGTTGTTGAGCATGATGAGGCGCTGCTCGTCGGCCGGCAGGACGCCGTCGACCATGGCCTCCATCGTCGCCTGCATCGCCATGAGCGGCGTGCGCAGCTCATGGGCGACGTCGTTGATGAGACGGCGCTCGAGCTCGCGGTCGTTCTCGATGGACTGCGCCATGTCGTCGAACGTCATGCCGAGCTGTGCGATCTCGTCCATGCCGACGAGGTTCGTGCGCGCCTCGAGATTGCCGCTGCGGATGGCGCCGGCCGTCTTCGTGATGCGGCGGATCGGATCGGCGAGGCCGCGCGCGACGAAGTAGCCGATGACGCACGAGAGCGCGATGGCCGCCAGCATGGCGATGATCATCGCCATGTACGCTTGCTCACGGAACATCTTGTCCTGCAGGGTGATGGGGCCGTCGGAGCCGAACGTCCACGCCGAAACCGTGCCCACCCGCGATCCGTTCACGATGATGGGAGCCGAGACGGTGTTCTGCGCGGGAAGCCCGTCGCCATCTTTCTCCGGGTCGCTGTCGTAGGACTCGAAGACGTCGCCGTAGATCACGTCGCCGTGCAAGTCGGTCGCTTGGATGCCGATGGTTTCGTCTGCGATGACGCGCGGAATCTCGAGCGTGCGCTCGTCCCACCCGCCGTTGAGCTCGTAGTGCTGCTCGAGCGATGATGCCGTGAGGCTCGCGACGCGCTGCATGTTCTGCTCCGCGTAGTTATCGAAGTGGGTCTCCCAGACTATCGAGAGCACGAGCGTCGCGACGAGCGCGGTCATGATGGAGACGAGGCCGAAGAGCAGCGTGATCCTCGCCTTGAACGACATGCCGGCACCGAATGCGGGGGCCGTCTTCTCCTCTGTGTCCTTACCGGCCATGCGCAGCCCTCTCCCCGTTCGGCGCTAGGCCGTGGGGTCCTCGAAGCGATAGCCGATGCCATGCACCGTGTACAGCCACGTGGGCTTGCGCGGGTCGTCGCCGATCTTGGCGCGCAGGTTCTTGATGTGGCTGTCGATCGTGCGCTCGTAGCCCTCGAAGTCGTAGCCGAGCACCTTCTCGACGAGCTCCATGCGCGAGTACACGCGACCGGGGTAGCGCGACAGCGTGGTGAGCAGCTTGAACTCGCTCGCGGTCAGCTCGACCTCCTCGCCGCGCACGGAGACCTTGTGGCCTGTGATGTCGATGACGAGGTCGCCGAACGTGAGCGTCTCGCGCTGCGGCTCGCTATCGGTGTGGGCGCGGCGCAGCAGAGCGCGCACGCGGGCGACGAGCTCGCGAGGGGAGAACGGCTTGACGAGATAGTCGTCGGCACCGAGCTCGAGTCCGATGATGCGGTCCTCGACCTCGCCCTTCGCGGTGAGCATGATGATGGGCACGTCGGAATCCTCGCGGATGACGCGGCAGACGCGCTCGCCCGACACGCGGGGGAGCATCAGGTCGAGGATCACGAGGTCGAACGACCCCTTCTCGAACTCATCGAGGGCCTCCTGGCCGTCTGCGGCCGGCGTGACCCGGTAGCTCTCGCGCTCCAGATATGCGGCGACTGCGTCTCGAATCGCCTTCTCGTCCTCGACGAGGAGGATATGGGTCTCTTCGTTCATATTTCCAGCTCCTTACTCGGCTTATTCTCTGGGTATTAGTGTAGCAGGACGAACCGACAAGGCATGAGCCTCAACACGATAAGCACAATTGTGTCCGGCGGACAGCCCAAGCCCGGCCCATCCCGCAGATAGAACAGGGGCCGCAACCGGGTTTGGCTGCGGCCCCTGGGATGCTCGATGATATCGGTCGCTACGACTTGTTCATGACGATGTCGGCGAGAATCTCGACCGTCTGGTCGATGGAGAACTTGCTCGTCGAGAGCGTGACATCATGGGCGAGGGCGTCGCACCACTTGTTGCCGGTGAACTGCTCGTAGTACAGCGCGCGGCCCTTGTCGATCTTCTTGATGCGCGCGATGGCGCCCTTCTCCGTGAGGCTGTTGCGGCGCATGACGCGCTCGATCCTCGTGTCCATGTCGGCATGGATGAGGACCTTCAGCAGGTTCGGGTGATCCTTGAGCACGTAGTCGGCGGAGCGGCCGATGATGACGCAGGGGCCTTCCTGCGCAAGCTGCTTGAGGACCTTGGACTGGATCAGGAAGATCCTGTCGGGCAGGGGCAGGGCGTTCTCGTCGCCGGTCATGCTCGAGCCGCTCGCGAAGGAGAAGAAGTACGACATGATGCTGTTCGTGCTCTCCCCGTCCTTCTCGAAGAACTCCTCGCTGATGTTCGACTCCTCGACGGCGCGCTTGATGACTTCCTTGTCGTAATACGTGTAGCCGAGCGCTGCCGCGAGCTTCTCTCCAACCTCGCGTCCGCCGCTGCCGTACTGCCTGCTGATCGTTATTGTTTGAGATGCCACGGCTTCCTCCCTCGGTCGTGTTCCCTTCTTTCGCGCGATGCCCGTCAGCAGGAACTGAGCAAGCATCTTGTTAACCAATTTCAAGCTACCACAAACTCGACCCGAATTGTGGCGAAATCTAGAACATGGGGAGATTCCCATGAGGAAGGTGGACGGCGAGGGGTGGGCACGTGGCGGGCCGCGGGCCGCTCCTGCCGTATTGCACGCGTTGGCATGCTATCATCAAGAATCCGATGACAGCGACGATCGATGCGGGAGCGCAATGGCCGAGATTCGCGAAAACGGCAGACTTCACGTCACGCGCCGGGAGTTCCTCCTGGGCAGCGCGGGCGTCGCCGTGGCCGCGATCGGCACGACGATGATCGTCTCCGGGTGCTCCTCGGAGGAGAACGAGGGCATCGTCCCCGGAGAGCTGGAGGTCTCCGAGAGCCAGGTCGTGCAATCCTCCGATTTCACCGAGCTCGAGACGGACGACTGCATCGAGCAGACCGCCGCCTTCGAGCTGCCGATGGGCAGCGTCGGCACGATGAGCTGCGACGACCTCGCCGTCTTCCTCGTCCCCGGCGAGTCGACCGACGTCCTGACGCAGATCGCGCTCCTCTCGCTCGAGAGCGCGACGCTCACGACGGTGCTCGGCAGCGCGGTCTCCCACGACGAGGGGTTCCAGGTCTACGACGTGCGCTGCAACGACGACATCATGATCTGGGTGGAGTGCAATCTCCACACCGAGGACTGGCGCGTCTACATCGCCCCGGTCGAGAATTCGGCATCCATCGGCACGCCGCTGCTCGTCGACCAGGGCGACTACGACTTCGACCCGCCCCTGCTGTGCGTGAGCGGCAAGCGCGCGTTCTGGACGGTCATGCCCTACGAGGAGGGCAGCGCCTCCGACACCGACTCGCTGCTCAAGGCGGCCTCCGTCGGGCAGAAGACGCCCGACGTGGTGTACACGTCGCAGGGCAGGATGATCGCGAATCCGCAGGCCACGGACGGCATCGTCACGATCGTGCCGCGCGTCGAGGGAGCGCGCCGCTACCAGATGACGGCCCTCAAGGAGGGGAATGCCGAGATGGTCGCCGCGCAGATCCTGCCGAGCTCCATGCGCGTCAACGACGCGATCTACCTCGACGGCTCGTTCGTCTTCGGCATCGAGCAGTCGTACGACTTCGGCGGGGGCATCTCGTCGTTTGGCACCTACGCCGAGATGGGCGGCGGGCAGTACCTCCGGTTCAACCGCACGCCCATGGACACGCCGTGCAAGTGCGGGAAGTACCTCGTCATCAAGAGCACGAAGAGCGTCGTGGGCCTCGACCTGTCGACGCAGGAGTATTTCGCGATTCCCACGGTCGCCAACTGCGAGAGCTACGGCGACTTCCTGCTGAGCACGGGCACCTCGAGCCGTATCGTCACCTACACCTCGGTCCCCGAGGGCGACGGCTCCGGCGACGGCATAGTGAAAGTCCGCGCCTACGCCCCGCTCGGGTAGCTCATCGACAGGCTTCCTCTATGCGGAGGGTGAGCATGGCCCCCGTGTCGTAGGCGTCGCTACCCTCCTCGTCGTGGTCGCAGACGAGGTTGAAACCCACGAGACGGCGCTCGCCTTCGGGCTGATTCTCGAAGAGGTACACGACCGTCATGTCGTCGGTCTCGCGCACCTCCTTGTAACGCTCGGGCGTCATCTCCATGGTGCCGCCGGAGATGAACAGCGTCCCGTTGACGGCGATCGTATTCGTGGGGATAGAACCCGTGTAGGCCTTCTCGGGCGACGGCTGCTCCCCCGCTAGCTCGGCGGCGACGGCGGCGCCCGCAACCTCGCCCTGGCGCGCGGCGTTCTTCCAGATGCCGACGATGCGGCGCTCGCCCGAGATGAGCTCGAGCGCCTGCGCGATGTCGCCGGCCGCATACACGTCGGGGTCGCTCGTCCGCATGAACTCGTCGACGAGCAGCGCGCGATCCATCTCGAGCGCACCCTCCGGCAGGAAGCCGAGGTTGCACCTCATGCCGTGGCAGACGACGATCTCGTCGAAGCACTCCATCTCGCCATCGGAAAACGTGACGCCCAAGCGCCCCTCTTCGTCGTCCACGAGCAGCGCGACGCTTCGCATCGTCTGTCCGAAGCGCATGTGCACGCCCTTGGCCTCGAGCCCTCGCTCGAAGCGCTCCGCAGCCTCCTCGAACGCGTTGAAGTCGAGCACATGCGGGTTCATGCCGACAATGGTCACGTCCACGCCGCGGTCGAGGCAGGCCTCGAGGGACTTCAGCGCCACCATCGACGCGCCGGAGACGAGCACGCGCCAGCATCCGGGATCCTCGATGGCATCCTTGAGGCGCTGCGCATCGTCCATCGTGCGCAGCACGATCGGCTCGTAGCCATCTACCGGCGGGAAGCCGACCGTCTGGGGCGTGGCGCCCGTCGCGAGGATGCACTTGCGGTAGCGGAACGTCTCTCCGCCGCAGCGGATGAGATGCCCTGCCACGTCGATCTCGTCGACGGGATTGCCCGCAACGACGGTCGCGCCGAGGGACTCGAGCTCCTCGGCCGTCCAGGGGAAGCACTCCTCGTAGGCCTTCTTTCCTCCCGCGTAATATGACGTCATCATCGGGCTGTACGGCAGCGTGCCCGTATCGGAGAAGACGGTGATCTCTCCCTCGTAACCCGCCGTGCGCAGGCCGATGATCGCGTTCACGCCCGCCGTGCCGTAGCCGACGATGGCGACGGGGGTCTCGCGGATTGTCTGAGTCTGGTTCATCGTTCCTCCTGCACCATCAGGCGAACACCTGGGCGAGCCACGGCCCGTACTCGCCGGACCACATGCCGCCCAGCTGCGCGAAGACGGTGTCCCAATCGAACTGGCTGTCGAAGAGCAGCTCCGTGTAATGCTTGTTGACCAGGCCGCGCGGCGCGTTCATCATGCGCAGCGCATACGTGTACGTGCACGTGGGGCACATCGTCACCACGAGCGAGCCATCGGGCGCGAAGGACAGCTTGCCGTCGGACTGCTCGCTCTGCCGCTGCGGGTCGAACGAGTTCACCGCGCCGCCCGCGCCGCAGCAGCCGTGGAAGATCGACGGGACATCCCGGGCGATGCCGAGCGCGTCGCACGTCTCCTCGAGATAGGTGCCGTCGCGGTCCTGGCATGCCTTCGAGAGGCACAGCTCGCCCTCGGGCAGCGCGTGCTTCGGCTCGAAGCCGCGGTCGTGCAGGAACCTCGGCAGGCTCTCGACCACCACGTCGCCGAGGCCGTTGCGCACCAGCGCGGTGCGCATGGCGTTCGCGCAGCCGGGACACACGCACACGAGGCGCTTGGCTCCGGATTGGGCGATCTCCCCCGCGATGAGGTCGCACAGCTCCTCGGCGCGGTCGAAGAAGCCGGCGCTCTTGAGCGGCGAGCCGCAGCAGTGGTCGATCATCGTGGTCGTGCCGCCGAGCTCCTCGATCGTCGCGAAGATCTCGCGCGTGAGGTCGGGCCCGTAGGCGGCCAGCGCGCAACCCGGGAAGAACGCGACCTCGCAATCTGAACGTGCCTCGGCCTCCTCCGTGGCGATGTGGCGCGTGAGGTCCGTGAAGTAGATGCCGTGAATCGCCCGATAGGCGGTGAAGATATCCCATTCCTGGTCGACGAGCACGCTCGAGTACGAGTCGCGCGGGATGAGGCCGAGTTCGAGGAAGTCGACGCGCGCATGGTAGATGAGGTCGCACACGTCGTTGTGCGCGAAGCACGTGTTCTTGCACGACGTGCAGAAGAAGCATCCGCGCACCGCTTGCGTGAGACGTGCATCGCGGCCGATGCGCTTGCGCACCTCCTTCTCCGACTCGGCGCCGCGCTCCGCCGCGAGCATCGCCTTCGCGATCTCGCCGAGCGTCATGTCGGCCTTCGTGAGCGAGTCGCATGCCTTCGTGCAATGGCCGCACTGCGTGCACTGGCCCGCGAAGCGCCAGTAGGTATCAGAGTGCTTCAACAGCCCCATGGGGCGCATCCTTTCTCCAAACGAGAGCGGAACGCTCCCCCGAGGAGCGTTCCGATTCACATCAGGGTGTTGGCTAGAACTCGAGGGTCTCGAGCTTGGCGAAGACCGCGTCCTTGTGCGTGAGGAACGCCCACGGGTCGAAGATCGAGTCGAGCTGCTCGGCGGTCAGGCCGGACGCATCAGGATCGGCCTCGATGCGCTCGCGGAACGTCGGGCCATCGACGGCGCCTTGGATGTCCTCCCACACCTGCATGGCGTTGCGCTGCACGATGACGTACGCGTCCTCGCGCGTGATGCCGGTCTGCACGAGCGCGAGCAGCACCTTGGAGCTGAAGATCAGCCCGCGCGTGCGCCACAGGTTGTGCTCCATCTTGTCGGGATAGGTGAACAGCCCGTCGAGCAGCGGCTGCATCTTGTAGAACATGTAGTCGAGCGCGATGAAGCTGTCGGCCATGGCCGTGCGCTCGGTGCCGGAATGGCTGATGTCGCGCTCATACCACAGCGCCACGTTGTCGAATGCGACCTGCGCGTTCGCCTTCACGACGCGGGCGAGTCCGCAGACGCGTTCCACCGTGATCGGATTGCGCTTGTGCGGCATGGCGGACGATCCCTTCTGGCCCTTCTTGAACGGCTCCTCGGCCTCGATGACATCGGTCTGCTGGAGCAGGCGGACCTGCGTGGCGATGGCCTCGAGCGTCGCGGCCGTGCACGCCAGCGCCGACATGACCTGCGCATGGCGATCGCGCGCGACAACCTGCGTCGAGAGCGGGTCGGGCTGCATGCCGAGCTTCTCGCACACGTACTGCTCGACGTAGGGGTCGATGCTCGAGTACGAGCCCACCGCGCCGGAGATCGCTCCGACGGCAATGCCCTCGCGAGCCTGCTGCATGCGGGTCTGGCAGCGCTTGAGCATCCAGGCCCAGCTGCCGAACTTCATGCCGAACGTCATCGGCTCCGCGTGGATGCCGTGCGTACGGCCGACGCACAGCGAATCGGCGAACTCGAACGCGCGGCGCTTGCACACCTCGCCGAGGCGCGCGACGTCGGCGAGGATGATATCGATGGCCTGCGTGATCTGGTAGCACAGGGCCGTGTCACCGAGGTCCGAAGACGTCATGCCGTAGTGAACCCAGCGGCTCGGCGGCTCGGTGCCCTCGGGGATGTCGGCGTCGATGTACTCGGCCATGTTCGTGAGAAAGGCGATGACATCGTGGTTCGTCACCTTCTCGATCTCGTCGATGCGCTCCACGGTGAAGTCCGCGTGGTCGCGGATCCACTGGGCTTCCTCCTTCGTGATGCCGGCCTGTCCGAGCTCGGCCTGGGCCTCGCAGGCGAGCACCTCGATCTCCTTCCAGACCTCGAACTTGTTCTGGAGCGAGAAGATCTTGCCCATCTCGGGACGCGTGTACCTGTCGATCATGCTTCCATCCTTTCCTAGAGGGCCCAGTTGCCCGTGCAGACGCCGATGATCCATTCCTCGAAGCACAGCATCTGATCGAAACCCGTCTTCATCTTCACATCGCACTCGGCGGCCTTGCCGAGCGCCTCTATCAGCTCGCGCTCGGTGAAATACGAGGCGTACGAGCGATGGTTCTTGTAGCGCCAATCGGGACCGCCGAGCACGCTCGAGAGCGACGCGCTGCCCGGGCGGGACTCGACAGACTTCACCGTGATGAGCTCGCGGATGCGCTGGACGCACATCGACAGCGGCTGAATCGGCGTCTGCCCCTGCATCGCGTTGAGGACGCGCATGCAGCGGTCGAGGTCGCGGCGCGAGATGGCGTCGGCGATCTCCCAGGGCTTGGGCGGCTCGGCTTTCGTCACGAGGAGCGAGATGTCCTCGGAGGTCACGTAGTTTCGGCCCTGCGACTGCGCGTAGCCGCAGACCTTCGTCACCTCGGCATCGAGCGCGACCGTGTCATTGCCCACGAGCATCATAAGCGTGCCCACGGCGCTGTCGTCGATGTTCATGTGGTTCTTCGCGGCGAGGCGATGCACGAACTGCGCCACGTCGGCGCGCTTGCGCTTGGCCTCGCATGGAACGATGACTCCCGGGCCCATGGCCGCGATGGCCTTGTAGAGCTTCGTGTTCTTGGCGAGCTTCTCGCCGAGCATGACGAGCACCGTCGATTCCACGGGATTCTTCAGGTAGGCGGCGATGGAATCCTGGGCCGCCT
Source organism: Coriobacteriales bacterium (assembly GCA_050946275.1). Taxonomy (GTDB): domain Bacteria; phylum Actinomycetota; class Coriobacteriia; order Coriobacteriales; family CADBOM01; genus JBMNUM01. The sequence goes on along the minus strand of JBMNUM010000030.1, from coordinate 3,285 downwards.
TGCGCGCGTGCTCGATGTCCTTGACGACCACGAGGCGCTTCTCGGAGAGGAACGGCATCGTACTGCAGGCGGCGGTGACGGCCTCGGCAGGCTCGATCGACGGTCCATCGAAGACGCTCTCGTTGAGCGCGAGGTCGCCGAGGGCGGCCACGCGCTCCCGCATGCGGGCGAGCAGGGCGTCGCGCTTGAGCTTGTCATCGCCCAGGAACAGATACGCTGGCAACAGCGGTTTCTCGGATGCCATCGGCGGCTCCCCTCCTCTCATGCGGCCGCAGAAGACGCGTTTTTGCCTAACAGACTAATGGTAAAGGAGGAGGGGCGGACGTGCTACAGTCTTTACGGTCGTTATTCGCCAAGTTGAGCTTCAGGACAGCATGTCGATCACACGCAACAGATACGCTATCCTCGCCTGCGGCACCATCGTCCTCATGGTGCTCGGGCTCATCTACGCCTGGTCGATCTTCGTCGCCCCTCTCGAGGGGGAGTTCGGCTGGTCGCGCAGCCAGACTTCGCTCACGTTCTCGATCTCGATGGTCGCGTGGTCGTTCGGCATGCTCGCCAATGGCTGGCTCGCCTGGAGGCTCGGCCTGCGGGCCCGCTTCGCCATCGGCATCGCGCTCATCGCCGCCGGCTTCGCGCTGACATCGCTCGCGTCGGCCCTCCCGCAGCTCTATATCTGCTATGGACTGCTCTGCGGGTTCGGCACCGGCCTATGCTACAACCTCTGGACCGCTGCGACCTTCGCGCACTTTCCCGACCGCGCGGGCTTCGCGAGCGGCGTGCTCCTCATGGGCTTCGGCCTCGGCTCGCTCATCCTCGGCTCCGCCGCGGCCGCCCTCATCCACTCCGGGCTCGGATGGCGCGGCGCGTTCGTCGTTCTCGCCATCATCGTCGTCATCGTCGCCCTCGCCGCAACGCCCTTCCTGCACCGGCCGGACGAGAGCATGCAGCGCCACTACGCCAAGCGCGCCAACGACGGCCTCGAGCTCAGCGGCTCCCAGATGGTCCGCGAGCCCTCCTTCTGGGTGTTCGTCGTCTGGCGCGTCCACGTCATGGGCGCTGCCGCCGCCATCATCGCACAGGCCGCCTCGCTCATGGCGGACATCGGCGCCAGCACCGTCTTCACGACCATGGCCGTCGGCGTCCTCTCCATCGGCAACGGATGCGGACGCCCCATCATCGGCATCGTCTACGACCGCATCGGACGCGACCGCACCATGGTCCTCCTCCCCGCGTGCGGCATCGTCATCGGCATCGCGCTCGCCGCCGCCTACATGATCGGCAGCATCCCCGGACTCGCCATCGCGCTCTTCCTCGAGGGCGTGCTCTACGGTGGCTACTCGACCATCAACACCTCTTTCGTCCGCACCACCTACGGACAGCGCTCGGTAGCCATGAACATCGGCATCTCGTCGCTCACGCTCATGCCCTTCAACTTCCTGTTCCCGCTCATCCTGGGATCGCTCTTCGTGGTTACCGGAGGATACGGGGTCGGGCTGATCGCGCTTCCCATCCTCGCCGCCATTTCGCTTGTTGCCGGCATCTTCTGCGGGCCTGCAATTCGAAAGATGAACTCGCGGCATATCGATGAGGGCTGACCGCAGACGTCGGGGAGGGCCCTTTCCAGAAGAAGGCTTCGCAAAACGTGATTTCGCTCCGGCGATGCAGCTGCGGAGAGAGCGCTTCGCGCTCTGGAGTTGCCCATGGGCTGGCTAAAGCCGCCCGTTCTCACTGAAAACGTGCCGCCGGCACGTTTTCCGGGCGTTCGAACCCCGCTCCCGCATCACCTCCGCGAAATCACTGCTCCGCAATTCTTCTGGAAAGGGCCCTCCCCGACGCCAGCTACTTTCTCCTCCCGTGTGACACTAAAACAGACGGCAGATGCTCAGGCCCCTTCCAGGGACCATCGCATCTGCCGGAGCTAAAGCTCGAGGATTAGGCTGCATTGAGTGACCGCCCATTTTCAGGGCGTTGTTCAACGCAGCAGCGGGCGGACCGGACTGCAGTTTTCTTTAGGGGATGAAATTAGTGTACACAAGTTTGCTTTTTCGGGCATTTTCCGGCTCAAAACCCAGCCTTTTCAGCAACTTGTGTACACTAATTCCGAATTCTTCTGAAATCCACCCCACGGATCGGGAGCCAGCGCCCGGCGCGTTGCGACTTGGCACAGCTAACGGCATGTTGCCGCGCCGCCGTATTTACTAGCCGCCACCACGGAGAGGCGGAGCGCGGGCTTCTTGGTAGAACGACCACCCGTTTTCAGTGGTCGTTCAACTTTACAGGGGATACTTATCGTGATACGGTGTTTATGGCGCTTGATGGCCCTGTAGAGGGACTTCAGGCGCCTTCTTTATGTGGACCTCAGAGAATGCAACGATTGAATGAACGACCATTTTTAGAGTGTCGTTTAGCGTTCAGCGAACTGCGTCTGCTGTTTCCGATGAGGCAGGCCGAACACGACGTCCCTTTCATTCTTTCCCGACAAGCCCCAACCTGATCCTCGAGCTTTAAGCTGGGGGAGCTGGAGAGCTCTCAGGCCCAACCGGTGACATCCCGATGGCTGCCAGGCCTATGCCTTGACCGCCTCTGCCCTTTTGGTCTTCGGCCTTCCGGGACCTGGATTATCTGCCAGCCTTGCCTCGATGCTGTTGAGCGTTACCCAGGTGTGGACGCCATCGTCGTCTTTGAATGCCTCGAGTTTGCCAGCTGCTATCATCTGCGACACCCTGCCAGGCGTGACGCCGAGCATCTTGGCGGCCTTGGCCGCACTCGTTTTGCGAATCGACTCCTTGCTAGCATCGACGGCGACGACAACCGTGCGTCCTCCGTTTTGCGGCTCGTTGCCAAACGTGGCCTCGGGGAAATCGACTCCGTTGATTAGACGCGCCTCGGCTTCGGAGTGCAGCCAGTCCGCCGCAGACTCGCAAGCATCCCCGAAGTCCTTACCCTGAGTGCCACCTTCGAAGTCATAGGGAAAGGCAAGGAAGACGCCCTCGTCTTCAAATACCTCGAACTCATATATGTAGAGCATGGTTGCCCTTCCTTCTGACCATATAGATTTCCTCAAATGGTGATTTTATTATAAATATATGTTTAGCTTAATCAATAAACATAATGCTTATTTGCCACCTCAAAAGCCCCCACCCAGACCTCGAGCTTTAGCTCCGGCAGTTGCGACGGCCCCTGGAAGGGGCCCGAGCAACTGCCGTCTGTTGTAGTGTGTGGCCAGAAGTGAAGCGAGTAGCCCCCGGAGGGGAGGCCGCTTCCGGAACAATTGCGGAGCAG
>JBMNUM010000029.1:0-22995 GCA_050946275.1 Coriobacteriales bacterium | reverse complement strand
CATCACGCGCGACCGTCTCGAGGCGCTTCGCGAGGCCGATGCCATCGTCCGCGAGGAGATCGAGGCCGCCGGTCTCGATATCTGGCAGTACTTCTGCTCGATTCCGGATTTCCGCGCCACAGGTGTCCGCGACGGCCAGCGTGCGTTCGAGTGGCCGGTCATCATCCGCTGCGTCAACACGGTCGATGCCATGACCGCGACCGTTCCGGAGCTCGATTGGGCGCTGCTCAAGAAGATCACCGATCGCATCTGCGCCGAGGTGCCGGGTATCTGCCGCGTGTGCTACGACCTTATCCCCAAGCCCATCGGCACGATCGAGTGGGAGTAGGCCGGTAGAAATTACCGCTAAGGGTAATCGAGACCCCTGCCGTGAAATACGGTGGGGGTCTCTTGTTCTCAATTGCCCATGCCAGCATAGTTCCTAGCATGCTGGGACGGAATGGCGTTTGGCTACGTATAACAAATATGAGTCTCAAGTGACCGAAAAGGGGGATAAGGTGAAGAAGAGAATCGGCATATGCCTGGCGCTCGTAGCCGCTCTGGCGCTTTCGCTGTGCGTGCTCGCGGGTTGTCAGAAGAAGGAGCAGGGTGGTGAACAAGCCGCCGCAACCGATGTGCTCGAGCAGGTCGGAACGCTCGAGGACATCACCATGAGCGACATCACGATCCGCACCAACGACGGACGCGTGCTCGACTTCGCCATCGGTGATGCCAGGCACACCTTCAGCTATGGCATCGACGAGGGCAACTGGGTCACCGTCGTCTACACCGGCAAGATCACCGGCGAGGATACGAGCAAGGCGACCGTCATCGAGGTGCATGACGAGGAGACCGACCTGACGCGAGAGGTCAAGTCCCAGACGGTCATCGAGGATGTCGACGAGACGGTTTACGCGCTCGAGGACGTCAACGTACATGACTCGTACATGATGGCCTCCAACACCGTCGGCGTGCTCAAGGCCCGCGAGTCGGTCAAGCGCACCGGCCACTGCAACAACGGCTGGGACCGCATCGTCTTCAAGGGCAACGAGGCCTACGTGTACGGCACGCTCCTGACCACCGACCCCAACGAGGCGGGTATCAAGGGCACGACGAAGGATATTTCGCAGCAGGTCAACATCAAGGCGCTCGACGAGACCGTCTATGCCAAGACCGACGCGACCATCCGCCGTGGTTACTCGACCTCGTCGGAGGCCATCGGCGCGCTGAAGGCGGGAGCCTCGATCAAGCGAACGGGTATCTGCGATAACGGTTGGTCTCGTGTCGTCTTCAACAATGCCCCCGCGTTCATTTACAGCGATCTGCTCACGACGAAGAACCCGAACTCGGAGAGCGACGGCGTCAAGATCACCGCTGTGAGCGAGACGGTCTACCTGACTGCCGACACCCCGGCCTACAAGACCTGGTCGGAGAAGTCCGAGTCGCTCGGAACGCTGAAGTCCGGCCTCAACGTCGTGCGCACGGGCATCTGCGACAACGGCTGGTCGCGCGTCGCCTGGAAGGGCTCCGACGCGTACGTGAAGAGCAACGTGCTTTCCAAGAAGAACCCTTCCGATGGAAGCGATGCGACGATCTACGTGACCAAGGGCAAGGCCTGGACGACCACCGACGCGAACGTGCGCAAGTCGCCCTCCGTTAAAGCCGACAAGCTGGGCGTGCTCAAGAAGGGCACCGAGGTGAAGATCACTGGCGTCGCGGATAACAGCTGGTCGCGCATCGTCTACAAGGACGGCGTCGGCTTCGTGCACAACGACCTGCTCACCTCCACGGACCCCAATCCGAAGAAGGATGAGAAGAAGGATAAGGTCAAGCCCGATCCTAAGCCGGCTCCTGCTCCCGCCCCGGATCCCGAGCCTCAGCCTACGCCGGATCCCGACCCGCAGCCGGCACCTGACCCGGAGCCCGAGCCGGATCCCGACCCCGAGCCGGACCCGCAGCCTGCGCCCGACCCCGAGCCCGATCCGCAGCCTGCGCCCGATCCTGATGACCAGGGTGACCAGGGCGATGACCAGGGCGACCAGGGTGACAAGGGCACCGGCGACCAGGGCGACGACGAGGGTTCGCAGGACGAGGAGCCCGCTGTCGACCCGTTCGACCAGCTTCCCGACGACGCGAAGTCGATCACCGGCACCATCGTCGGCTACGATGTCGAGTCCATAACGATCGAGATCGAGGAGGCCAAGCCCTCCGCGGAGAACAAGGCCAAGGCCGATGACGAGCCCGCCCTCACCGGGGATAGCGACGAGTACCCGTCCATCACCTACGAGGAGGCCGACGGCAAGGTCACCACGTGCTACACGTTCGACACCCGCAACGCGCCGCAGGTCATCTCGGCGAGCCTCGCCAAGGGCATCAAGGTCAAGGTCTACTACGAGGGCGACCTGTCCGACATGTCCAACGTCAAGGCCCTGTTGGTGACCGATAGGGACGTGAAATAACAGCGACTAACGCGGTTATTCCGTGAGGAAAGGATGTCGGGATGTTCAAACGCACAACCCTCCGTGGTCTTGCGATCCTATTCTCGGCCGCTCTCTGCATCGCACTTCTCGGTGCCTGCTCCAACCAGGAGCAGGCACCTGGAGGCGATGTGCAGGCAGATGCGGCTGCAGCTGATGCAGAGCAGGGAGGAATCGATTACATGGCGCTCGTGAACAAGACGCACGAGCTTCCTGCAGGCTGGGAGGACGCCGTCGAGATCGTTAGCTTCGAGAACAGCGAGGGCTGGAACGTTGACGTCGAGGCGAAGGCCTATGATGCGTATCTCGCGATGAAGGCCGAGCTCGAGGAGGAGGGCGTCTACGTCGACCTCGACTCCGCCTACCGCAGCGTCGAGGAACAGCAGGAGATCGTCGATAACTTCACCGAGAAGTACGGGCCTGAATACGTTAAGCAGTACGTTGCGGTGCCGGGCTACTCCGAGCATCACACGGGCCTGGCGCTCGACCTCTTCCTCATCATCGACGGCAAGGGCGTCGTCGAGAACGAGGACATGGTCACATATCCCGAGGTGTGGGATAAGATCCATGCCAAGCTCGCGGACCATGGCTTCATCCTGCGCTACCTGCCCGAGAAGAAGATCGAGACGGGCTATAGCTACGAGCCGTGGCATATCCGCTACATCGACAACCCAGACGTTGCGAAGGAGATCATGAAGAAGGGCATCACGCTCGAGCGCTATCTTGGCGAGCTCGACCCGGCTATTGCGGACTGTGCGGTGGATTACGGAACCTCCAAGATCTATGAGGAGGCGGATATCGACTCCGCAATTGACCCGATTCTGTCCGAGTTCACCTCGTGGGAGGGCTGCACGCTCAAGAGCCTGTCCTTCGCCGGTGACGATGCGTGCAATCCGGAGGAGGTCAACTACGCTAACGAGCTGCGCGAGGCGCAAATGCCCGACGAGCCCGAGTTCGACCAGGTGATTGTCTTCACGTCGACCTTCCATTCGCCCTCCGCCGAGCAGGCCGAGGGGACCGCATGGGAGCCCGACACGGATTACGTGGACTGGAACTGGCATCTTGCCCGCACGGGTGACGACGGCGAGTGGAAGCTCCTCACCTGGGGCTACTAGCAATCCCTGATCGAAAAACCCGCCAAACAAGGCGGGGCTGTTTGACAGGCTTTATGTCAAGCGGGTGATAAACAAGGCGGGGCTGTTTGACAGGTATTCGCGTCAAACGGCCCCGCTCTTCCTTGTAGGTTCGCGCTTCTAGACCGCGGCATCCTCTCCGAAGAAGAGCTCGTACCAACGGATGAAGACATAGATCGTCCAGACGTGTCGCCACATGATCGCCTGGTGCGTCTTGAACCACAGGCGGTGGTTCTTGCGCGGCTTCTTTCCCAGGAAGGCATCGAGCAGCGCGCCGATCTCATCGAGGTCGAAGAACTCCGCCGCGGCCTTGCTCTCGAATGCGCGCTGGATGTCTCCGTTGAGCTTCGTGTCCTTGAGCCAAGCGCGCACGGGCACCGGGAAGCCGAGCTTCTTGCGGTAGGCCACCTCCTGCGGTAGAACGCGCGACGCGGCACGGCGCAGGGCGACTTTGTTGTTCGCGTCGTCCAGCTTGAAGCGCGAGGGCATGCGACGCGCGATGTCGAACATGCGCAGGTCGCAGAACGGCATGCGGATATCGAGGCCCGTGCCGCGCGTGATCTTCGTCGAGTTGAACAGGATGCTCGCCTCGAAGTAGCTGAGCAGCTCGGCGTAGAGCATCTGAGCCAGAGGGTCGTAGCCGGCGGCTCCCTTCGAGCGCTCCGCCATGAAGGCCTCTGCCGAGCGGTTCTCGTAGCGGCGCTTGAGATAGCGGCTCTGCTCCGAGTCGTTCATGATGTATGTCGAGCCGAGGTAGGTCGAGCTCTGGCCGGGGCGCTTCTTGCCGGCGTTGCGGTACACGCCGTAGCCCGCGAAGAACTCGTCGGCGCCCTCTCCCGAGAAGCAAAGCGGGGAGATGTCCTTGACCTGCTTGGCGGCCACGTAAAGCGCCAGCCCCGCCACGTCCGCCTGCGGCTGCTCGTATGCGAGCAGGAACTCGTCGACGGTGGCGAAGAAGTCCTCGGGCGTGATGGTGATGGCCTCGAATCCCCGGCCGAGATGCTCGGCCGTCGCGCGCGCCTCGTTCTCCTCGCTGGCATCCTGGTTCTCGTACGCTGCGCAGAAGCCGCGCCTCGCACGGCCCTTCGCGAGGATGTACGACGAGTCGACGCCACCGGATAGGAAGCTGTCGGGCGTCTCGTCCTCATCCACGATGTCGTTCATGCTCGCGTCCATCGCATCCGAGATGGCGTCGGCCCACTCGTCGAGCGTCTTGGTCTCGTCGGGTTCGAACGACAGCTCCCAGAAGCGCCCGCGCTCGATACCGTCGGCGTTGGCGCGCAGCCATTCGCCGGGGGCGAGCTTCATGATGCCCTTGAACAGCGTCTCCTCGCCGGGCACGTACGTGAAGCCGAGGAAGAACTGGATCAGCTCGCGGTTGAGCTCGCGCTTGAAGCCGGGCTGGCCGAAGAGATCCTTGATCTCGTTGCCGTAAAGCAGGCGGCCATCCTCGGTGACGTAGTAGAAGAAGAGCTCTGCGCCGAGGATGTCGCGCGAGCAGAAGACCTCGCCGGTCTCGCTGTCCTCGAGTGCGAAACCGAACTGGCCGTTGATATGCGCGCCTGCCATCTCGCCCCACTTCTCGTATGCGGCGACGATCAGCCTCTCCTCGCGCTCCATGCGCGTGCAGCCGGCGATATCGATGCCGAGTTCCTCTGCGAGCTCGCGGTGGTTGCGGATGAGTCCCGCGTATGCCTTAACCTCAATCATGTGCAATCCTTTGACTTCCCATTGATGCGTTTTCGCCAAAAAGAGTATAGCCGCACCAGCCAGCCCGCGCGCCCGCCCGGGTATTATTTAACGGCGATTTAACGGCGAGTGAGTCGGAGCACCATGCTCTGGTTTGTTTGAGATCCGGTCGAGGAGGCGGGGAGAATAGCGCAGCGGGAGACATCGGGAATGCTGGTCGAGCAGCCGCGGCTGGGCAAGCCGGGCATGGTGCTGCTCATCACGCTGTGCAACATCATCGCGCCACTGTCGACGGACATGTACATGCCGGCGTTGCCCGAGATGAAGGTGTTCTTCGGGACGAACGACGCGATCATGAATCTCACCCTCGTCGGCTTCTTCCTCTTCTTCGCCATCGGCATGCTCGTGTTTGGGCCGATCTCCGACCGCAACGGACGCAAGCCTGTGCTCAGCCTCGGAATCATCGTCTACGTGGTGGCAAGCGTGGGATGCACGTTGGCGGGAACCATCTGGATCCTCATCCTGATGCGGCTCGTCCAGGCGCTAGGCGCCGGATGCATGATCGCCGTCAGCACCGCCATCGTCAAGGACCAGTTCTCCGGCGCCATGCAGGGGTCGGTGCTGAGCCTCGCGCAGGTCTTCGGCGTCGTCGGCCCGATCGCCGCTCCGGTCATCGGCACGTTCATCTACAGCTTCGCGAGCTGGCGGATGATCTTCCTCGCGCAGGGGATCATCACGCTCCTCATGCTCATCGTGACGCTCCTCATGCGCGAGACGCTCCCGCGCGAGCAACGGCTCGACGTGGGCGTCATCAGGTCGCTCTCGCGGCTCGGCGTCGTGATGAAGAACCGGACCTTCACCCTGTTCCTCGCGGGCATCATCTTGCTCCATGCGCCCTTCATGGCCTATATCTGCGCGAGTTCGTATATCTACCAGGACTTCTTTGGGCTCTCACCGTCGATGTACACGGCGTACTTCGCCATCACTGCGCTCGTGTCTGTGGCGGGCCCCATTCTCTACTCGCTTGCCAAGAGGCGGAATCCCTTCAAGATGGCGTTCATCCTCATCCTCGTGCCCGTTGCGTGCGGCGCGGGGCTCTTGCTCGCCGGCCATTCGCTGCCCATCGCCTTCGCCGCGCTCGTCGCCGTGCTGACGATGTGCATCGCCGCGACGAGGCCCTTCGCCATGACGATCCTGTTGAACCTGCAGGAGAAGGATACGGGAGCGGCGTCGTCGCTGATCAACTTCGCGTTTACCATCATGGGAACGATCGGAATGTTCCTGATCACCGGCATTTGGCGCGATTACGTCCTCGGGCTCGCCATCCTCTGCATCATCACCGGCATAGCGGGAGCGCTGCTCGTCGTCGCGTTGCTCAAGAAGGAGGGCCCGCATTCCCTCGACGTGTTCTGATGAGTCAAAGGAGGACAGTCCTCACCAGTTCTATTCGATAGCCTTCTGGCGAGTTCGACGTGCCTCGATGAACTCGGGCGCCTGCGCGAGCATGACCGCTGCGAAGACGAGGGCACAGCCACCGAGCTCGACGGGGGAGAGGCTCTCGGAGAGGATGAGCCAGCCGCCGAGCGCCGCGAACACGGATTCAAGGCTCATGATGATCGAGGCCACGGTGGCATCGGTCGTCTTCTGCGCGATTATCTGGAACGTGTAGGCGATGCCGTCGGAGCAGATACCGGCATAGAGGATGGGAATCGCAGCGGCGAGGACCATGCTCATGGACGGATGCTCGAAGATGAGTGCGAACACGAGGGAGATGACGCCCGCGACGATGAGCTGCACGCGGGAGAGCCTCACGCCGTCGATGCGGGTGTATCGGTCGATAACGATGATGTGGATTGCGTAGCCGAGCGCGCTCGCGAGCACCAGCCAATCGCCGACGTACACGCTGCCGAGTCCGTCCGGCACGCAGAGGAAGTACATGCCGACGATGGCGACGAGCACGGATGTCCAGACGAGGAAGTGGGGGCGCTTGCCCACGAAGATCATCATGACCGCGACCATGACCATGTACGTTGCGGTAACGAATCCCGCGCGCCCCGATGCCGCGGCCTCGGGAGGGTAGGCGGTGATGCCGGCCTGCTGCAGGTAGGAGGCAACGCAGAGCGCGATGCCGCAGAGCGTTCCGCCGATGATGAGCGCGCGGCGCGTATAGCCCTCGGACTGCGTTCCGTCGGGTCTTTCGGGCTTTATCCCGGGTGCAATGTCCTGCCCTGCACGCTTGCGGAACGCGATGACTCCCGTGAGGAACAGGGCGCCGATGAAGTTGCGCGAGAAGTTGAACGTGAACGGGTCCACGCTCTGTGCCGCCTCCGTCTGGGCGACGAAGGCCATGCCCCACAGGAGCGCGGTGATCAGAAGCAGTATGGGGCCCTTAGCCTTCACATTTCTCCTCGGCACGCGAAAGTGCGACAATCACGGTCACCATGATTGTCACATCCTGACGATGGTGATTATTCGTGAGTCAAACGACCTGTCGATTTGCCACGCGGACTGCATCATTCTACGATTTCGAGCGTTTCTCCCGTCGAGAGGTATCCCAGCCGGTCGCCCATGACCCTCTTGAGGAGCCGATGTTGGGCCGAGCCGGTGCAGTGGCATGTGGTGTAGCGTGCTGGGAAGGCGAGCAGGGCTTCCGCGGTAGCTGCGATGCGGTCGCTTTCGAGAGGCAGCCGCATGAGGTGGAAGCCGCCGACGAAGTGAGTGATCCCCAGCTCGCGCGTCCAGTGCGCGTAGTTGACGATGCCGCGGTGCGAGCAGCCGCTGATGAGCACCCGCGACGCCCCCTCCTCCACGATGAGGCACTGCTCGTGCGTGAACTGCTCGAGATGGCGACCGTCATGGTCCTCCTCCTCGAGATTGTCCGAGTCGATGGGGACGACCGGCTCCTCCGCGGCAAACGATACGATGCTAAAGCCATGCCCGAGGTCGAAGTCGCCCTCGAGGAGATGGAACCGCGGGTTGCTGGCCAGCTGTGCGTCGATGCCGATGTATTTCTCTCCGTGGAAGTGGGGGAGCTCGCAGCCCTTCCTCCCGTAGACGACGGCTGTGTCGTTTGCATCGAGGAACGCGTTGAAGCCCCCGGAATGATCGTGATGTCCGTGCGATAGCACCGCGGCCTCGACGGATGCGAGGTCGATCCCGAGCGCGGCCGCGTTGGCGACGAGCGTCTCGGCTCCCTGACCGGAGTCGAACAGCACGGTGCGCCCATTCGCCTCGACCAGAAGAGCAAGGCCGTGCTCGGCTGTGCACTCTGCGCGCGCGGTGGTGTTCTCGACGAGTGCGGTGATCCTCATTGTTCCTCCTGATTGAGATGAGTCGACCATGACTGTCATAATTGACTCAACGACGGGGATGAGTCAATTATGACAGTCATGGTCGATTCAACGCGAGGAAGAGCGAGATGATGTGGACTGCTGAATCCATCGAGGCTGCTGTTTCCGCGCAGCGCGAGTTCTTCCTCTCGAATGCGACGCTTGACGTCGAGTGGCGCATCGAGCAATTGCGCAAGCTCAAAGCCGCGATTGTCTCCCATGAAGAGGAACTGATCGAGGCGCTCGGCGCAGACCTCGGTCGTAGCCCCACCGAGGCGTACTTCTGCGATATCGGCAGCACGATAATGGAGATCAACGAGACGATACGCGGTCTCCGTCGATGGGCGCGACCGGAGGTGCATTTCTCCGGCCTTGCGTGCTTCCCGAGCACGTTCACCAGGGTCTACAAGATGCCCTACGGTGTGACCCTCATCGTGAGTCCGTTCAACTTCCCGATACTGCTCTCCCTCGGCGTCCTCACTGCGAGCATAGCCGGCGGAAACACGGCCGTCATCAAGGCGAGCTCGAAGTCGGCTCATTGCACCGCGGCGCTTCAGCGTCTGATTGCCGACGCGTTCCCACCAGAGTACGTCACGGTCGTCGACGGTGGTCACGATATCGCCGACCTATGTCTCGAGCAACGATTCGACAAGATTTTCTACACCGGCTCGCCCCGCGTGGGCAGGCACGTGATGGAGATGGCCTCGCGCAATCTCACGCCGGTGGCGCTCGAGCTTGGCGGTGAGACGGGAAACTGGTGCGTGATCCGCAGGGATGCCGATATCCGCGACGCCGCTCGAAAGATCGGCTTCTTCAAGATGCTCAACGCCGGTCAGATCTGCATCAACGTGAACCAGGTGGCCGTGGCCGAGGAGTTGGCGGAGGAGTTCCTTGCGGCTCTCGGATCGGAGATCGGGCGACAGATCGGTTCCAATGCGCTCGCGAACCCCGAGTATCCGCGACTCGTGTCGGCAGATGCGTACCGCAAGTGCGCCGAGGAGGCCGAGCTCTATCGCGACCGCATCGTCTTCGGTGGCACGGGCGATCCCGAGGCGCTCAAGTACGCGCCGACCGTCATCTATCCTGTCGGCATCGACGAGCCGATCGTGCAACACGAGCTCTTCAACCCGCTGTTGCCGGTCGTCACGTTCAAGGACGACGAGGTCGACTCGCTCATGGAGACCATCGCCCGCCGCGAGCACGGCTTGTCGCTCTACGTGTTCACGCGTGATATGGCATGGGCGCGCCGCGTCATGAGCACGCAGCAATATGGCGGCGGCTGTATAAACGAGGTGTGCTGGCATCGTCATGGTCAAGGGCGTCCCCTTCGGTGGAACGGGGCATTCGGGCATGGGGGCCTACCACGGGGAGTGGGGCTTCCGCGAGTTCACGCACCCGACCACGGTCCTCGAGGGCCGCACGCGCTTCAACCTACCACTGCGCGAGCATCCATACGGTGATAACGGGAGGGCCCTCAAGCTCAAGCTTCTCAGAAGGTTCGAAAGATAACAACTCAACCTTCGAGGCAGGCTGATTGTCATGTTCGGCTAGAGCGGGGGCTGGTCGAACTCGTAGAGCGCGTCGTTCAGCGCGAACATGTCGTAGATTCCGTGGGCGATGAAGTACTCCACGATAACGTCGGACTTGCTGCTGTGCGAGAGCGCGAAGCCCGCGCGCTTGAGCAAGTCGCCGGTTTCCTCGAGACTCAACTCGAGTGCGATGGCGAGTGCGAGGACGGTTTTCTTCGCGGGCCGGTAATGCGCGTCGCTGCGGATGCGCGAGAAGAGCTGGCGACTCATATGCGCGCGCTTGTAGACGGAAACGTCGTCCAGCCCGCGCGCATCGATGAGCCTGAGCGATGTGATGGAGAAGGGCTCGTCTATGTCGTCGAGCCAGGCCTGCAGCCCGTCATCGAACGATTGACCCAGTGCAGAACCGAGCGTGTAGGCGTTGACCTCGCTTACCTCTTCGGCGCGCTTGGCTGAGTCGAGGCGCCGTCCGCAGCTGAGGCAGAACTGCGACCCGAACGGAACCGCATGGCCGCAGTTGGGGCAAAACGCGTCCGATGTGGTGTCGGCGAGTGCAGCCTCGAAAGCTGCGGGTTGCATGAACCCGCCGAACTCCTCGGTCTCCTCGGGTTCGCGTCCGATTTGCCTCGCGGGGATGACGGCTGCCATGTCGGCATGGTCATGTTCCTCTGCGGTGGGTTCGATCTGCTTGCTCTCGGTGGAGTAGCTTGCGCCCCATGAGGCCTCGGGGGCAATATCGGGGGTCGGTGCTGTTTGAGGTTGCGGCGAATCAGCCGCTTGCGTCATGTCCGATGTGGAGAGCATCGCTGCGGAGCCATCTCGCATCTCGGACGTTGACTCGACAAGAAGCGAGCCGCACCAGCGGCAGACCGTTTCCCCGAGCGAGACGAGGTGCCCGCAATGATGGCACGTGGAACTCTGCGCGGTGTCAGCCAACGCCACGGCGAATGCGACGGGCTCCGCGAACTCCCCGAGTTCGGCAAAATGCCCTTCCTCGTCGGAGTCCGCGGGACCCGTGTACACCTCATCAAGGTATGCGGCTATGCGTTCGAACAGTTCGAGCTGCTCTCGTTTCGAATCGAACACGTGCTTCCCGTCTTCCTCATCTTTCAATTGGTTCCCGCGCTCGAAGGCGCGGCAACGGTCGCCGATCTAGCCGCGCGACCTCGCATCTTCCTCGATCTCGCGCTTCCATCCCGCATCCAGCGGAGCGCTGCCGCACCTCATATGCACGGAAGCATCGGCAACTGCATCATACATCACCTTGCTGCCCAGCTCATCGGCAACATACGTAGCGGCTCGGTCCGCCCTGATGCCGATGCGACCCGCTTCCTGCACGGCGTCGATGTTCGCCCCGAGGAACAGGAATTCCCATCCCTCCTCGGTGTGGCGCTCGACCTCGCGCCTGACCTCGGCTACCGAGTACTCCCTGCTCGAGTTCTCGAGCCCGTCGGTCGTGATGACGAAAATGACCTTGTCGGCCTTGTGGCCCTCGGGCATGTATCGCTGCACTCGCTCGATGTGGCGCATCGAGCCTCCGAGTGCATCGAGCAGCGCCGTGCAACCGCGCACTTGATAATCGCGTGCAGTGAGGTCGGGGACGTTGCCGATGGGCTTTCGGTCGACGATGACCTCCGGCTCGTTGTCGAAGAGCACGATCGAGACGTTGGCGTCGCCCTCGGCCTCGCGGTTCCTCGCCAGGTTCGCGTTGATGCCTCCGATCGTGTCGCTTTCGAGTCCAGCCATCGACCCGCTGCGGTCGACGATGTAGACGAGCTCTGCAAGATTGCGTTTCATGATCGCTCCTTTCACCTGCGTTTGCATTTGCAGGTAAAAGGCTACGCAGGCAACGCTCCCGGGTGGTAAACCGCCGATTGACATCGAGCCTGACATACGCGTCAGGCGCCATTGTCAGGTTAGGCCGCCGAGGCTAGCTCTGCGATTGCATTGACGGTTTGGGACTGCTGCTCTTCGGGCGAGATGGTTGCCGCGCCGTCGCCCTTCTGGTCGCCGTAGCACCCGAAGCCGGAGTGGTTTCCGCCTGCGATTTCGATCGTCCTGGTCTCGGCGGGGAAGTTGTCCTTTGACTTCTCGTACTTCTCGCGGTTCAGGACGCCGTCGTTCGACCCGTAGACTGTCAGCGCCGAACCATCGAAATCGGAGAGATCGACGCTCGGGTAGGCTGCGAGGAAGACGATGCCGTCGAACTCGCCCGGATGACCGTCGGCATACATCGCTGCGACGACGCCCCCGAGCGAGTGGCCGCCGATAATCCAGGTGTCGATATCGGGGAACTGCTCCGCGATGCCGTCGGCCATGTTGCGGTCGAGGATGGCGAGGTTGCACAGCGGTTTGGTCAGCACGCAGGTGATTCCCCGGCCCGCGCACTCGCGCAGCAGGGGAGCGTAGGCTTCTGCTTGAACCTTGCCACCAGGGTAGAAGATGAGACCGGCCTTCGGGTCGGCGGGGCTGAATGCGATCGAACCGTCATCCATCTCCTGTACGAGGACCCCATCGTCGTCATCCGGCGACAACGCCTCGAGCGCTGCCTCGTCTGCATGGTAGAAGTCCGCCGCGTACAACGCGAACGCGGTTCCGCCTAATATGACAACCGCGATAACGATGATGCCGATACGCGCGACAAGAGAACGACGCGATCTCGTCCGGGCCATGCCCCACCTCCGAAGACTCGTGAATGACTCCCGATACGATACCACCGCATGGCTAAACGGGTCGAAAGTCATCCCTCCAACTCATTTAACCCGGGAATCCCCATCGTGCAGGAGTACAATCGCGAACCATGGAATCGAACAACCAGATATCATCGGGATCTGCCACGAAAGAGGCTGCTTCGACGAAGGCGAAGAAGCCGGGCTTCGTGTCTGTGAACTTCGTCTTGCTGTTCATCGCGCATTTCATCGTCGTTTCCGTTTACTTCCTGCTCATGACGACGATGGCGCGCCATGCCGTCGAGGCCTTCGCGTGCTCTGACAGCACGGCTGGTCTCGTGGCCTCGATCTTCCTCGTGGGCGGTGGTCTTTCCCGAATCCTCGCCGGCCGCTATGTCGAGGTTATCGGCCTCAAGCGCAGCTCGCTCATCGCGCTCGTGCTCATGCTCGTGTGCTGCCTGCTCTATCCCGTCGGCGACCTCAGCCTCCCGCTCATGCTCGTGATCCGGTTCATGCACTGCGTGTCGTTCGGCGTCGCCAACACCGCGATGCCCGCGCTCGTGACCAAGATCATCCCCGTCGAGGTGATGGGGGAGGGCACTGGATGGTTCCTGCTCTCGAACTCCCTCGGTGTCGGCATCGGGCCGCTGTTCGGCTTGCTCGTCTCCAACAGTTTCGACTACTCGTCGCTGTATTGGCTGTGTTCCGGAACGGCCGTCGTCGCCATCGCCGTGACGCTCGTCCTCTCAGCGGGCAAGGCTCCGCACGAGGGCGTTCGCGAAGCCGCCCGCAAGCTCCCTCCGTTCAAGGCCTCGACGATACTCGACCCGGGTACCCGGCGGTTCTCGGTCTACATGCTGCTCACGGCGTTGTCGTACTCGGCGATCACGGCGTTCATCAGCTCGTATGCGCACGAGATCGGCCTCGGCTTCTGGGCGCCGTTCGTGTTCCTGGTGTACTCGATCGTCCTCATCCTCGTGCGCCCCATCGCCGGCAGGATGCAGGACAGGAGGGGGGAGAACTCCGTGCTCTACCCGTCTCTTGCGAGCATGGCCGGCGGCGGTATCTTCTGCGCGCTGTGCGCGATTTGGCCGTCACCCGTGCTTCTCCTCCTCGTGGGGGTTTTCGCGGCGACGGGATTCGGCACAGCTCTGAGCGCCGGCATGGCCGTCATCGGGCGCGAGGCGGCAGGCGGCAGCTCGGCAGCCGGCATCTCGACCTTCTTCCTGCTCTGCGACATCGGATGCGGCATCGGGCCGTTCCTGCTCGGATTCGCCGTAACTGCGCTCGGCTACGCGCCCATGTATCTCGCAAGTGCGGGAATAGCGATCCTCTCCGTCGTCTACTACCACTTCGCCCACGGAAGGACGCACAAGGGGAGGAGCGGATACCGCATCGATTGAGTCGGACAGGGGGAAGGGTCGCTGTCCCCACTACTCCTGGCCGAGCATCATGTTGATGAACTGGCGCAAGTCGTTGATGCCCGTGCCCTTCTCGGATGATGTGACCATGAGCTGGTCATCGCTTTCGATGCCGAGCTGCTTGCGGATCGCCGCCTTCTGCTGCGCGCATTTGCCCTTCGAGAGCTTGTCGCCTTTCGTGAGGACGACGAAGAACGGCACTTCAGCCTCGCGGAGGAACGAGATCATCTCCACGTCGAGCTTCGTCGCGTCGTGTCGGATGTCGATGAGCGAGCACACGAGCACGAGGTTGCGGTCCTGGGAGAGATAGCCCTCGATGAGCTTCCCGAGGCGCTCGCGCTCCTTCTTCGAGGTCTGCGCGAAACCGTATCCTGGAAGATCGACGAGGCGCGCGCTGCCTGCCTTGAAGAAGTTGATCGTGGCCGTCTTGCCGGGCTTCGAGGAGACGCCGGCGAGCCCCTTCTTGCCGCAGAGCTTGTTCAGCAGGGAGGATTTGCCCACGTTAGAGCGGCCGATGAAGGCGACTTCCGGCATCGTCGAGGGAGGAAGCTGCGCGAGCGTTCCAAACGACTTCTCGTATTTGACGTTCTTGAAATCCATTGCTCGTTGCAAGTCAGCTAGCTACTTGCGCTTGTGGCCGGTCCACACGCACATCAGCATGCAAATGCACGCTGCCACTGCCCAGAACTTATGCTGCTTCATGATGGTTCCTCCCGGTGCCTGCCGTTCGATTTGGAACGCTCTCACGGGGAGCGTTCCAAATCATTGTACGATAGAATCTAATAAGTCTGTAACGTCTGTAATCCGGGGTGATCTCATGAACAAGCGCCTCATCTCCCTTATCCTCGCGGTATCGTGCGCTGCGAGCCTGGTTTGCCTCACGGCATGCGGGGACAAGGTCGACCCATCCGACGAGGCCGAGCCGGAGGCCATCGAGATCGTTACGAACGCCGAGGTCGCCCCAGGCGCGGAGCAGCCGAGTGAGACCACGGTTGCCCCCGCATCAGAGGACCTCGCTGTAGAGTCCGGGACACTTGTCGAAGAGGGTGCATCCGATCCGACGGCGTCCGGCATGGTGATGGAGGTCGATGAGGCCACGGGCGAGATGACGATCACTCGTCCCGAGAATGCGACCGAGGCAGCCGAGAGCGCCGAGGCCGGTTCCAAGGACGCGGAGGCTGCGGCGTCAGTGGCAGATGACGCATCCTCCGAAACAGCGGCGGCTCCCTCGACGCGCAGCTTGACGCGTGCCGCATCCGGGGTAACCACCTCGTTCACGCAGCCCCCGCAGGGCGTCGAGACCCTCACCACCGAGGGCGGCACGTCATACCGCGCCTACGCCGCCAACCCCGATCCCGATACCTGGACGATCTTCGTCTACATGTGCGGATCGAACCTCGAGTCTTCAGGAGGTGCTGCCACGAATGACCTGGCCGAGATGGTCAACGCATCGGGCAGCGAGAACGTCCGCTTCGTCGTCGAGGCCGGTGGAACTTCACGTTGGAGCGGCGGCAACAAGCAGGATGCCAAGCAGATCAGGCGCTTCCTCATCCAGGAGAGCAGCATCACGATCGAGGACATCCAGCCGCAGTCCAATATGGGCGAACCCGGCACGCTCGCGAGCTTCCTCGCCTGGGGCCTCGAGAACTATCCCGCCGAGCACATGGGCGTCATCATGTGGGATCATGGTGCTGGCAGCATCGGCGGCGTGTGCAACGACGAGAACTACCGCAACGACTCGCTGACGCTGCGCGAGCTCGATTCCGCGTTTGCCTCCGTCTACAAGAACATGACGCGCAAATTCGATTTCATCGGTTTCGACTGCTGTCTCATGAGCACGCTCGAGACGGCCAACATCTTCGCCTCCTACGCCGATTACATGTACGCATCCGAGGAGGTCGAGCCTGGAGCCGGCTGGAACTACAGCGACATCATGGAGTTCCTCGCATCCGACCCCAGTGTCGATGGCGAGACGCTCGGACGGTTCGTCGTGGATAGTTTCATGAACTACTACCAGCGCAGTTCCGACTCGTCGTTCGTGACGATGTCGCTCATCGACCTGTCGCAGATGGATCCGCTCGTGAAGTCCTTCAGCTCCTTCACTCAGGAGCTGTGCGATGTATGCGCCGACCAGAACAAGGTCGCCCCGATCGTCCGCGGCATCACGTCCGCGGATAACTTCGGCGGCAACAACCGCATCGAGGGCTACGCGAACATGGTCGACCTCGGCGGACTCGTCGATGCTTGCTCGGGCCATGTGACTTCGTCCGGTGATGTGCGGGATTACATCGCGGAGGCGGTCTTGTACACCAAAGCGGGCCGCACGCACGCTAACGCGAGCGGGCTCTCCGTGTACTACCCGCTCGCCATCCAGGGGTCGAGCGAGATGACGACGTTCTCCGATGTCTGCGTGACGCCGTTCTACCTCACGTTCGTCGACTCGATCACCCAGGCAAGCGTCTATGGGGCCAACAACTCGATGTTCAACTACGACAACTGGTTCGACCAGGGAACGTGGGAGCAGGGCGGCGGCCTCGTCGACCAGTTCCTCGCCAATCCGTTCGACTTCGGACTGGGCGGGGGAGGCAGCGATTACTTCACGTATCTCGACAGCTATCAGCAGACCGGCGCGAGCTCGCTGATCACGTTCGCGCAGAAACCGCATTTCGATGCGAACGGCACGTACGGCTTCCAGCTTAATCACAACGGCTTGTCGAACGCGGCCAACGTCACGGCCTATGTCTACCAGGTCAGCGGGCACAACCTGATCGAGCTCGGCGAGACGACGGATGTCTACGGCAGCTGGGATACCGGCAAGTTCTACGACGGCTTCGACGGCAACTGGCTGTCGCTTCCCGATGGGCAGAACCTCGCAACCTATATCGCCGATGAGACCGACAGCTACGTCGTGTACACATCGCCGATCCTGCTCAACGGCAAGGAGACCTACCTGCGCACGAGGCAGTATTTCCAGAACCGCCAGATCGTCGTCGAGGGCACATGGAGCGGCGTCGACTCCGACGGTATCTCCGCGCGCGATCTCGAGCCGCTCGAGGTGGGCGATGTGATCGTTCCGTGCTACTACGACTTCGCATCCGAGGATTCCAGTCACGACTACGAGGGTAGGAGCTGCACCGTGAGCAGGAATTTTCGCGTCGCGTACAGCGGCCTCTCAGTCGGGCAGTACAGCTACAGTTTCGTCATCGACGATATCTACGGTGATTACCTCATGGTCGATCCCGTCTACTTCTACATCGAGCGCAACGGCGACATCTACTATTCCGACCGTTCTTAGACGAACGGTCGGAAGTGCTCGACGCTGCGCGGGCCCACAGCACGCCGCCTTGCCGTTCAACAAGAACCTCGCGGGCATAAGCCCAGCGAGAACCTTGTTTCTCGGCAATTCGGCGCACTGTGGGCCCGCTCGCTGACTTTACGAACGATGCCCTGGCTCTCGCTTTAGGGTTGGCGCCGTCGTGTTGTTTTCGGGCGATTTTTAGCTTTGATGCTGGCTTTTCGTTGGTATAATCCTCCCATTCCCCAGAGAAAGGCACGTTTATGAGCATGGAAGCGTTGGTATCGGTTACCGACACAATCGACTCGTATATGTACACGTATTTCCTCGTGTTCCTGCTGATCGGAACCGGAATCTACTTCACGATACGTACGAAGGGCGTTCAGTTCACGCGCATCAAGGACATGTTCAAGTGCATCACCGAGAAGAAGCACGTGTCGGGCAAGCAGAGCGTCTCGTCGTTCCAGGCGATGATCATCTCCACTGCTAGCCGCGTCGGCACGGGCAACATCGCCGGCGTGGCAACGGCCATCGCCGTCGGAGGCCCGGGAGCCGTGTTCTGGATGTGGGTCATGGCTCTCATCAACGGCGCTTCGGCCTTCGTCGAGTCGACGCTCGCGCAGATCTGGAAGAAGCGTGGCAAGAACGGCGAGTTCCACGGCGGTCCGGCGTACTACATCCAGCAGGCGATCGGCAAGCGCTGGCTCGGCGTCATCTTCGCCGTCGCGCTCATACTGTGCTTCGCGCTCGGCTTCAACGGGCTGCAGACCTACAACATGAGCTCGTCGCTCGAGTATTTCTACAACGAGGGCACCATGGGTCAGGATGGCGTGCTCCCGTACTTCTCGACGCAGATCCCGATGGTGCTCGGCATCATACTCGCCGTCGCCTTTGCCTTCATCCTCTTCGGCGGAACGCACCGCATCAGCTTCCTCACCACCGCGATCGTGCCGGTCATGGCGGTGCTCTACCTGGTGCTCGCCGTCGTGATGGCCTGCATGAATGCCGGAACCCTCCCCGATGTTTTCGGCCTGATCTTCAGCGAGGCATTCGATTTCAAGTCGATAGTCGGAGGTTTCGCAGGATCGATGATCGTCCAGGGCATCAAGCGAGGCCTCTTCAGCAATGAGGCCGGTATGGGTTCCGCGCCGAACGCCGCTGCTTCCGCGAGCGTCTCGCATCCCGTCAAGCAAGGCCTCGTGCAGACGCTCTCCGTCTTCATCGACACGATCGTCATCTGCACGTGCTCGGCCGTCATGATCATGATCTTCGTGTCCGGCAATATCGAGCTCACCCCGTTCGGTGGCGCTGCCGATGGTCTCACGAACATGCCGCTCGTCCAGCAGACGATGCTCGCCGCGTTCGGAAAGATGGGCATCATCTTCATGACGATCGCGATCTTCGCGTTCGCGTTCTCGAGCCTTATCGGCAACTACTTCTACGCCGAGCAGAACTTCCTGTTCATCACGAAGAGCAAGAAGGCCCTCGTGGTATTCCGCCTCGTCTGCGCTCTCGTGGTCTTCTTCGGAGCGCAGTCGAATCTGACGCTCGCGTGGAACCTCGCCGACATCTTCATGGGCCTCCAGGCGATCATCAACATCGTGGTGATCCTCATCCTGGGCAAATGGGCGTTCAAGGCGCTCGACGATTACAACGCCCAGCGGAAGGAGGGGCTCGATCCGGTCTTCGTCGCGTCGACCATACCCGGCATGCCACCGACTGAATGCTGGCACGAGGATCGCGAGCACCTCCGCAACGAGGAGGGCGGCATCGCCTTCGCCCCGCTCATCCACGAGGACGACTAGTAAAGGCGGAGCGCTCCCCGGGGGAGCGCTCCAGCTGTTTACCATATGCTGCTTGCAGAACGCTTCCTGAGGGGAGCGTTCCGTTTACTCGCCGTCCTCGACTGCGTTCTCGTCGGCAAACACCTTCACGTCAGTGCGGCCGAGCAGCTCGGCAGCTTGCTCGCGCAGCTTGTACTTGAGGATCTTCTTGGCGGCGTTTTGCGGGAAGTCCTCGACGAAGAAGACGTGCTTGGGCACCTTGAAGCGAGCCATGCGCTTGATGCCGTAATCGCGGACGCTCTCCTCGGTGAGCGCCTGGCCCTCCGGCTCCGGTCGCCTGCGGATGAAGGCGACGACGATCTCGCCGTACTTCTCGTCCGGTGCTCCGACGACCTGGACGTCGAGCACGCCCGGCATCTGCAGGTAGAAGTTCTCGATCTCGAGCGGGTAGATGTTCTCGCCGCCGCGGATGATCATGTCCTTCGTTCGGCCGACGATATGGTAGTAGCCGTCCTCGTCCAGGATGCCGAGGTCGCCGGAGTGCAGGTACCCGTTCTCGTCGATCGCTTCGGCCGTCGCCTCGGGCATCTTGTAATAGCCCTTCATGACGTTGTAGCCCTTGCAGCACAGCTCGCCCGGCTCGTTGACCGTGCACTCGTGGCCGTCGTTGGGATCGATG
Organism: Coriobacteriales bacterium; assembly: GCA_050946275.1. Taxonomy (GTDB): domain Bacteria; phylum Actinomycetota; class Coriobacteriia; order Coriobacteriales; family CADBOM01; genus JBMNUM01. Next base: position 3,011 of record JBMNUM010000029.1, on the reverse strand, counting down.
ACCTTGACGGAAACCGGGGGATGGCGGCGTCCGATGGTGCCGCACTTGCGCTCCGGCGTGTCACTCGCGGAGGTCTGGGTGAACACGGGGCTCGTCTCGGTGAGCCCGTAGCAGATCGTGATGTCCTTCATGAACATCTTTTCGATGACCTCCTGCATGGTCTCGGGCGGGCAGGGGCTTCCGGCCATGATGCCCGTGCGCAGGCTGGTGAGGTCGAACTTGTCGAAGTCGGGATGGTTGAGCTCGGCGATGTACATCGTCGGCACTCCGTAGACGGATGTCGCGCGCTCCTTGTGGATCGCCTGCAGGACGAGGCCCGCATCGAACTCCTCGACGATGATCATGCTCGCGCGATGCGTGAGGTTGGCCATGACGCCGAGCACGCATCCGAAGCAGTGGAAGAACGGAACGGGGAGGCACACGCGGTCCTCCGGGGTCAGCTTCTGACCTTCGCCGATGTAGAAACCGTCGTTGAGGATGTTGCGGTGCGTGAGCATGACTCCCTTGGGGAAGCCGGTTGTACCCGACGTGTACTGCATCATGACGACATCGTTGTTGTCGAACTTGGCCTCGGCGTCGCGCAGCAGCTGGTCGTCGGCGAACTCACCGAGGAGCAGCAGCTCGGGAACGCTGTAGAAGCCGCGATGCTTTTCCGGTCCCATGTAGATGAGGTGCTCGAGGAACGGGTAGGCGTCGGATTGGAGACGGCCGCGCTCGACCGTGAGGGATTCGGGCACGAGCTCTCGCACGACCTCGACGTAGTCGACATCGCGGTAGGCATCGACGATGCAGAGAGCCTTCATGTCCGATTGCTTGAGCACATAGTCGAGCTCATGGCTCTTGTACACGGGGTTCATGGTGACCATGATGATGCCGACCTTGGCGGTGGCGTACATGAACGTGAGCCAGTCCGGGATGTTTCGTGCCCAGACGCCGAGCTTGTCGCCGGGCTCCATGCCGAGCGTGAGGAGTGCCTTGGCGATCTTGTCGGTGCGCTCGTCGAACTGGCCGTATGTCCAGAGCAGGTCGCGGTCGGGATAGGCGACGAAGCGGTGGTTCGGGTCGATGGCGACCATGCGGCGGAAGTAAGCTCCGATGGTTTCCTCGGAGTGCAGCTCGTAATCGTCGCTGCCCGGCTCGCCGCGGTAGACTCCCGGGTCGAGGGTCGTCTCCATCGGCCAGCCGAATTTCTCGTTATCTGCGATCACCCGCGGGTCGAAACCCGATATGTCCATCCCCTCGGGAACCTTGTGCTTGAATCCTGTTGTCATCGTTCGGCCTTTCTCTTGCCGGTAATCATCTGAAGCTATTGAATGCGGCTTTCCTGGCGCTTCGAATCCAGGTCATCGCTGCGAAATCAAGGTCGCTTTGTCGGTCGAGCCTGTAGTCTCGCCCGAGTCGCGACGGATTGATTTCTCCGCGACGACCCGAATCCGAAGCGCATTGCAGCCGTAATTGAGCAATGAGCTGTCGGAACTGGGAGATTAACCCGATTCGACTCCTACATCGGGGTGTAGACGACTGCCAGGAACTTGGCGCTCTGGCCGTCGTGCGTCCTCACCTGGTGCGGGATGATCGAGTCGTAGTAGATGGACTCGCCGGGCTTGAGCACGTAGGTCCGTGCAGCCGGTCCGGTGCCGTACTCGATCTCGATCTCGCCCTCGAGGCCGTAGAGGAACTCCTCGCCCTCGTGGCCCTTGAGCTCGTGGCTCGTCTCGCCCGTGGGCTCGATCGTGATGATGAACGGATCGATATGCCTGCTTGCCCGGCCAGCCGCGAGGCTGAAGTAGTTCAGGTCGCCGCCGCTGGTGGTCTCGAACGTGTGGATGAACGTGCCCGCGGCCATGCCATCGACGTCCGTGTAGACCGGGCCAAGCTGGTTGTCGTCGTCCATGAGGGTTCCTAGTCGGACTCCTAGGGCGCGGGTGATCTTGATAAGGGGCGCAAGCGAGGAGGCGGCAAGACCGGACTCGAGATCGCGGATGATGCTCTCGTCCGTGTCGCAGCGCTGTGCGAGCTCTTCGACGGTAAGGCCGTGGGCCTCGCGCAGCGTCTTGATCTTATTGCCGATCGTGCTTGTGCTCTCGTTCGCCATGATCGCCCCTTCTTTCTGTTGTCGTGGCTGGTAGATGCGCCGGATTTGGCGAAATCCGGCTTGATTCATAGTAGTTTCATCGGTTGAACGCCGGGCATATGTGGCTGCCAGCGGTGCGAAGGGCTTGGAGAGCGGGAGCTCAGCTCGTCATGAGCCGGTGAGACAGCCGAATCGACTGTTCGGATTTATGAAAACTGCCATTTGTAGGAAATACAAGTTCATTGCCTTCAATTTGAGATGGATGGATGCCCCGTCGTGTATAATTTATCGACTAATAACATAGGATTTTATGCTTGTTTTTTGCGTGTTTTGCGAGGAGGAACCACATGGCTTGCACCACCGAGGCAGTTGAGAGGCGTGCCGGACATTCAAGGCTGAGGATCGCGCTCATTCTGTGCGCCATCATGCTCTGCGCCGCGTTCTTCACGTGTGCGGGTAACAGCGAGGACGCCTATGCGGGTGATTATCTGCTCAAGGTCAACCGCCAGGAGAACGTCGTCACCGCTTATGCGAAGGATTCGAACGGCAATTACACCGTGCCCGTCCGAGCCATGCTGTGCATCACGGGCGAGAACAACGCCACGCCTCTCGGCACGTACCACATCGGCCCGCAGTACCGCTGGAAGATCATGATCGGTGGCGTGTGGTCGCAGTACGCGAGCCGCTTTAACGGCGACATCCTCCTGCATTCGATAACGTACTACGACGCGTACGATAAGTCGACGATGAAGGTCGAACGGTGGAACAGGCTGGGTACCCAGATGTCACTCGGTTGCGTCAACCTCGCGTGCGTCGATGCCAAGTGGATTTACTACAACTGCGATCCCGGGACGACGGTCATCGTCTACGCGAGTTCGAATCCCGGACCGCTCGGCAAGCCGCGCCGCGCCCCGATCTACGAGGCCCGGCCGAACAG
>JBMNUM010000028.1:0-24917 GCA_050946275.1 Coriobacteriales bacterium | reverse complement strand
TCTAGGGCCTTCGCTCCCGCAGAAGCTGCGCGGGGCCACTGCTCCGCAATTGTTCCGGAAGCGGCCTCCCCTCCGGGGGCTACTCGCTTTGCTCGTAGCCACACATAACAACAGACGGCGCTCGCTCGGCCCCCTCTTCCGAGGGGGCACTCGCTTGCGCCGTGGGGTTTTGCTGCAGCCTTGGCTGGGGCATCGTCCGTAGAGATAGCGAGAGCCCTCCTGCTGAATGCGATGACAGGAGGGCTCGCAGCGTCGAGCGGTCCGGCCGTTCGTCTAAGAACGGCCGGAACTCGCCATTACTGAGCGTTCGGATCGTTGTAGATCTTCGAGGCGTTCTGCTTGCGGCGCTTCGAGGTGATCCAGTGGCCGTTTGCCCAGAGGTCGTCGGCGACGGGCGCCCAGGCATCGGCTGCGGCATGGCACTTGGCGCACAGGGAGTCGACGTCCTCGGCCTCGGTGAGGTCGGTGGAGTGGGCGCCGGTCTCGTGGACCATCTGCGCCAGGCGATCCTTGTTGTCCAGCAGCGGGCACGGACGCAGCATGTTGTCGTTGAACGGCTGGTTGTTCTTGTAGGCCTGGAACAGCGGGCGCTGGTAGGCCTCGAGCAGCGTCTGCTCGCGGATGTTGGAGTCGCTGTAGTGGATGAACGCGCAGGGCTCGATGTCGCCATGGGCGTTGATGTGCAGGTAGTAGCGACCGCCGGCGATGCAGCCGTCGACGAACTCGCCGTCGTTCCAGAAGTCCATGGTGAAGATCGGCTTGCTCGTGCGGAACGTGCGGACCTGGTCGTACATGTACTTGCGCTGCTCGGCAGTGCAGATCAGGTCGGTCGGGGCGCCGACGCCAACCGGCATGTAGGTGAAGAACCAAGCGAACTTGTTGCCCTTCTCGACCAGGAAGTCGAAGTACTCCTCGCTGCCGATGACCTCGGCGTTGGCGGAGGTGTAGCAGCAGGAAACGCCGAACAGGCACTTCTTCTCGCGGAGGATCTCCATGGCCTTCATGACCTTGGCATAGGTGCCGGCACCGCGGCGGGCGTCGGTGGTCTCCTCGTAGCCCTCGATGGAGATGGCCGGGATGAAGTTGCCAACGCGGACCATCTCGTCGGCGAAGGCCTCGTCGATCAGCGTGGCGTTCGTGAAGGCGAGGAACTCGCAGTCATCATGCTTCTCGCACAGGTAGAGGATGTCCTTCTTGCGGACCAGCGGCTCGCCGCCGGTGTAGATGAACATGTGGGTGCCCATCTCCTTGGCCTGCGTGATGATGCTGTCGAGCTCGTCACGGGTGAGGCTCTCCTGGTTGCCGTACTCGGCGGCCCAGCAGCCCTCGCAGTGGAGGTTGCAGGCGGTCGTCGGGTCCATGAGGATGGCCCACGGCACGTTCACGCCATACTGCGCCTTGGTCTGCTCCTGTTTCTGGGAGCCGAAGATGGTGGCGTTGACGATGAACTTCTCGAAGAGGGAGGCGCGGATGTTGGGATGCACGTCGTCCCAGAGGCTCATGATGAGCTTGTACCAGTTGCTGTCGGGATTGTTGAGGACGTCCTGGATGACCTGCCTCTGCGTCTTGAAGAAATCGGTGTCGTCCATCATGGAGACCAGCTTCATGATCTTATCGAAGCCCTTCTCCGGATTGTCGTTAAGGTAGCTCAGCACCTTCTTCACGGCATGGGCCTTAACACCCGTAACCAAACCAGCCATCGACCTAACACTCCTTTTCTTTCCACTACCCGATGCCCGATGCAAGGGGATTGAATACTCGGGTTGAATATTACTCCGAGCCACCAACCGCTCATAGATTGTCCACTTATGTGATGCACTTTTTTACCCGTGAGCGGTCGCAGGGGCGAATGGGGAACACACGAGTAGGTGACAGGTGAAAGGCCGTCTGTCACGTAGCCGGCAAGCTTGCTCGCTTTCGACCCACCCGAAATTGCGCCCGACAATTTGCTATGCTCGTTCGTGTTAGGTATGGGAAGGCGAAAGGCACCGTTTGCCCGAGCTCGGCGACATAGAGGGTATCTTCAACCGCCACATGAGGACGGTCTACCGCCTGTGCTACTCGTATTTCGGCAACGCGGCCGATGCGGAGGATGCCACGCAGTCGGTCTTCATGAAGCTCGTGGACAAGCCGCGCGACTTCAACGACGAGGAGCACGAGCGCGCCTGGCTGCTCGTCACCGCGGCCAACCACTGCAAGGACGTGCTGAAGAGCGCCCATCGCAAGCGGGTCGTGGGGATGCCGGACGAGATGGCCGACTCCACCCCGCAGCCGGGGGCCGAACCGGACCTGCTGCAGGCAGTGCTCGCCCTTCCCGAGAAGTACAAGGATTGCGTGTACCTCTACTACTACGAGGGGTATAGCACCGACGAGATCGCGGCGATGACCGACACGCCTCCCTCGACGGTGAGAAACAGGCTCAGCGATGCCCGCGCGTTGCTGAGGAAGGCGCTGGGAGAATGACCATGGCCGACGGCTTGGACAACAACATGGACGAGATCGACCGCGAGATCGCGGCACGCCTGCGCAGCTCACTCGACGGCATCGAGCCCGATGAGGCGGCCTCCGCCCGCATGCTGACGGCGCTCAAGGACGCCGAGGCCCTGCGTTCCGTGCGCGCGGGCGCGTCGAGGAACGACGAGGCCATGCCTGCGGCAGCGGCGGTAAGTCCGGCCGAGGCGAGGCCCAAGCCGCGCATGCGGGCTTGGAAGGTCGCAGCGCCCATCGCAGCCGTCCTCGTCGTAGCCGCCATCGGCTTCGGCGTCTACGGCCAGAGCGGCCCAAAGGCCGGCCTTGAGGAGTCCGCCGCCAACGTGTCGGCCGAGTCTGCCTCGGAGGAGACCTACGCGGGCACGGCCGAAGACGAGCTCGCCGCGCCGATGGATTCTGCCGCGGAAGACGGACTTGCGGCTACCGCAGGTTCGGCGGAGATGGCGGACATGGCCACCGAGGACAAGGCTGCTTCGGCCGGAAGCCCGGCCGATGAATTCGGCTTCGTCACGCTCGACGACGGCACCGAGCTCACCGTGGAGCCCAACCAGTATGCCGACGACGCGCTCATCGGCAAGCTTGTCACGAGCACGGAGGCATTCGACGACGCGCAGTCGGGCTCGATTCCCTGCAAGGTCTACGAGTACGATTCATCCGACGAGGAAGCCTACGCCGTCGTCTTCGAGGGCGACCCGAGCGGAGAGGCCCATCTCGCCCACCCCAGCGAGTAAAGGGGGCGAGCGAGTCGACCCCCTGTTGCCGCGTGACAAACACGGCGACCGTGATCGTCACGCGGCCTCGCCAGGACTAGTTGACGATCTCGGAGATGAGGTACTCGCTCCAGGAGTACTCGGACATGAACTCACCCTCGTAGAGGTTCCTCACATCGAGCTTCCCGTCCTTCCAAGCGTAGAAGTCGCAATCGAAGAGGTCCGTGTCGACCGTCTGGCCTCTCGCCGTGGAGACGAGCAGCCCGTCGAGCCCCTCGGCCGCAAGCGCGCGCTTCAGCCTGCGCAGGGCGTTGTAGTACACGCTCATAGAGCGGTTGTCGAGCGGGCGGTCCTCCCAGATCGTGCAGTAGATCTCCTCGTTGCTAATCTCCTTGCCGCGCCGCGTGACCACGAGGGCGAGGATCTCCTTCGCCTTGCCGGTGAGCTTGACGGGCCTGCCATCTTTCTTCACGAGGAAGCGCCCGAATGTCTGGATGTAGATGCTCTTGCGCTGCCTGCCCGCGAGCAACCTGACCCGCTCCATCGTCTGCTCGAGCACCGCGGCCGAATACGGCTTGACGATGTAGTAATCTGCGCCGATCCGGTTGGATTCCCAGATGTACTCCTCGTACGCCGTCACGAACACGATGATGATGTCGTCCCTTATCTCGCGAAGGCGCACGGCGAGGTCGATACCGCTCATGCCCGGCATCTCCACATCGAGGAACGCGATATCCACCTCGTTTTCCGCGCAGAAGGCAAGCGCCTCGTGGGGGCCGCCGGGCTGCCCGACGATGTGGAGGTCCGGGATCGCGCTTGCCAGCCTGACGAACTTTCGCACCATCAGGGGCTCGTCGTCTACGATGATCGCTCTCATCACTGCCATCCTCTCCGGGGGATTCGAATCGTCGCGGTCGTTCCCACGCCGACCGTGCTCGTGACGTCGAGCATCGCCCCCATGATCTTCTCGAGCCGCAGGCGGATGTTGCGCAGCCCCGTCGAATCGACGCCGTCGAGCTGCAGCTCCGCCCAGCACCTGCCAACGTCGAAGCCGACGCCCGTGTCCTCGACCTGCACGACCCACACGTCATCCTCCGCCCACGTCCGCAGCGTGACCGTGCCGCCCGCGGCACCCCGCTGGTAGACGCCATGGCGGATCGCGTTCTCCACGAGCGGCTGCACGGTCAGCGGCAGCACGGAGAAACCCGTCTCCTCGAGCTCGAAATTGACCCGAAGCCTGTCGCCGAAGCGCATGCGCTCGATGTTCGTGTACGCCTTGATGTTCTCCAGCTCCTGGACGAAGGGAATCGGCCGATCGCTGTCCATCGCCTTGATGCAGCTGCGGAGGCGCACGGTGAAGTCCTCGAGCAGCCCGGCCGCCTTCTCCGGGTCGGTCAGGATGACCTCCTGGATCGAGCCGAGCGCGTTGTAGAGGAAGTGCGGCTTCATCTGGCTCGTCGAGTTGCGGATTCGGCTCATGTCGAGTTCTTGCTTCAGTTCCGCGAGCTCCTTGTCGCGCCGCTGCTCGTCGGTCAGGTCGTAGATGACGCAGAACACGTGGACCTCATCGGTCGCATGGTCCCGATAGAGGTAGAAGATCTCGCGGCACGGCACCGGGCCCTCGCCCGACGCGACGGAGAACATGACGGATGCACGCCCGTCGCCGCGCTCGAAGCACCTCAGGAGGTACTCCCTGCTGCTGATGCGCCTATAGCGGTCGTTGCCCCCGCAGACGAGGTTGTCGCAAATCCACGCCTGCAGGTCGGAGTAGGCGGATATCTCGTCCGTCGTGGGGATTGACCGGATGTGCGGCGCCGTATTCCCGTTTCGGTCCGACGACTTGACGAGCACCCGGTCCGCCGTCAGGTTGGCATCGATATACGCGAGCGCCGTCGCGAGCACGGCCTGCAGGTAGTTGTTGGACCGCTGCTGCTCAGAGGCGAGCTCATCGCGGTATGCGAGCGCCATCTTCTCACACGGCGACGCCTCCGGAGTCTTTCCTTGCATGGATTCGTTCATGTAACCCACACTCCCCCACCGAACTTTCAGGGCATTATACGTTCCTAGAACGCCTTTTCACGATGATTGCCGTGAGCGCGATGGCAGCTCCGGCTACAACCGCCATCAAGGCGATGAAGCCCAAGACCAGGTCGTCGTCCTTCCCCATGTGCCGTGTAACGCACGGTCTCATGTCCCTCGCCTCCGTCTCCCTCGCGATTTGCGCGATAGCAGTTCCGGGTAAGCTAACAAACGCAAACCAACGGGCCACCAACGTCTCGCAGGCGAACGAACGCGCAAACCGGCTTCTTGCCGCAACGGCAATCAGCAAACCCGCATTTTTGCATCCCACGTGGGGTTTGCTGACCGTCTCGCGGCTTGCGGCAATCAGCAAACCCGCATCTGGACCCGCTGTGTGGGGCTTGCTGACCGTCTCGCGGCTTGCGGCAATCAGCAAACCCGCATTTCGACCTGCCATGTGGGGTTTGCTGACCGCTCTTGCAGCGAGCGCCGGAGTACGGCCGCCGGGTTGGACCTCGACTTCCCGCCCCGAAATGCGGGGTTGTCGAAAACGAGTGCGCCCGTGCACGTTTCCACGGCCCGCCTGTCCCAAATTGCGGGGTTGTCGAAGCCGGATTCTTCCGGCCCGTCCGGAAATGCGGGGTTGTCGAAAGATCTTGTCCCAAAATGCGGGGTTGTCGAAAAATCCGGAGCGTCCCGCTTTCGACATCCCCGCATTTTCGGACACGGGAGGACGTTTTCCGTGCAAGACGGGCCTGGTTTTCGACAACCCCGCATTCTTGCATCCCACGTGGGGCTTGCCGACCGCGCCTGTGCCACCGGCAATCAGCAAACCCGCATCTGGACCCGCTATGTGGGGTTTGCTGACCGTCTCGCGGCTTGCGGCAATCAGCAAACCCGCATCCCGGCCTCCCACGTGGGGTTTGCCGACCGTTCTTGCGGTTCTCATCCCCGTCCTCGAAAAATCCAGAAAATACCGCCGACAAACTCCGACGCTCGCTCGTGTATTGGGTGAACGAGGCAAACGAGACAAGGAGAATCGCCATGAAGAAGATCACCATCGTCCTCATCTGCGCGGTGTGCGCGCTCGCCGTTGCCTGCGGCTTCGTGCTTGCCGGATGCGAGCCCTACGAGCCCGCCGCGAAGGACATCGCAGTCGTCGACGGCCCGGGTGCGGCCGGAGCGGAAGCCATCGAGGTGGAGGGCTATGCCGCGACCGCGGACAGCATGGCCTACGAGGAGGCCTACGCGATCAACGACGGCTCCTACGACATCTACTATCCCGACTACAACACCGAGGAGTACTCGCATGAGCAGGAGCAGCGATTCCTCTCGACGAAGACGAGCCCCCTGTCGACCGTCTCCGCGGACGTGGACACCGCCTCGTATTGCAACCTGCGACGCATGGCCGAAACGGGCTTCACGCCCGAGGAGGTCGACGCTGGCGCCGTGCGCATCGAGGAGATGCTCAACTACTTCGATTACGGCTATGCCTCCCCCACCGGCGACGACCGCTTCTCCATGCAGGCAAGCATCGGTCCGTGCCCGTGGAACAAAAACACCGAGCTGCTCGTGATGGGCTTCGCCACCGCCGAGGAGGAGCGCGACACCTCCAAGGGCTCGAACCTCGTGTTCCTGATCGACACGTCCGGCTCGATGGACGAGAGCGACAAGCTCCCGCTGCTGCAGGATTCCTTCGCGGTGCTCGTCGATGAGCTCGACGAGAACGACCGCATCTCCATCGTCACCTACGCCGGCGAGGAGCGCGTGGTGCTCGAGGGAGCCAAAGGTGACGAGAAGCGCAAGATCCAAAACGCGATCGACAGCCTCTACGCCGATGGCTCGACGAACGGGGAAGCCGGCCTCAAGATGGCATACGACGTTGCCGAGAATAACTTCATCAAGGGCGGCGTCAACCGCATCATCATGGCCTCCGACGGCGACCTGAACGTCGGCATGACGAGCGAGTCCGAACTCCACGACTTCGTCGACGGCAAGCGCGAGACGGGCATCTACCTCAGCGTGCTCGGCTTTGGCACGGGCAACTACAAGGACAACAAGATGGAGACGCTCGCCGACCACGGCAACGGCCAGTACCACTACATCGACTGCCGCGCCGAGGCACGTCGCGTGTTCTCGGAGAACCTGACGGCCAACCTCGTCCCCTTCGCCGACGACGTGAAGGTCCAGGTCGAGTTCAACCCCGCGCAGGTCAAGGGTTACCGCCTCATCGGATACGAGAACCGCGCGATGGCCGACGAGGACTTCCGCAACGACGAGGCGGATGCCGGCGAGATCGGCCCCGACAGCCAGTTCACCGTGGCATACGAGATCGTGCCCGCCGATTCCTCCTTCGAGATTCCCGAGACCGACCTGCGCTATCAGGACACCGGCGAGGCGACGGGCGACTTCGACGACAACGAATGGCTCACCTGCACGCTGCGCTACCAGCCCGTCGGCGGCGGCAAGGTGGCAGAGCAGGCGCTGCACGTGGATGGGAAGTCGTGGAGCGAGACCCCCGGTGCGGATTGGCAGCTCGCCGCCGCGGTGTGCGAGACCGGCATGGTCCTGCGCGACTCCGAGTTCAAGGGAACGGCGACCCTCGATAGCGCCGCCAAGCTCGCGAAGGCGTGTGCCGGGGGCGACGAGGTGCGCGAGGGCCTCGGCGAGCTCATCGAGCTCTTCAAGACGAACACGGGGTACGAGGACCCCTACTACTACGGCGATGACGTGGTGATCTGCTACTAGCAGCATCTGGAACGCTCCCCCGGGGAGCGTTCCAAAATGAACAACGGCGGGCCACGCGCGCAGCGGCCCCGGGACGATCGGTCCCGGGGCCGCTTCACATCCGGCAAACAATCCCGCCTTGCCCGGCAGGCTACTCCTCCCTGCTGGCAGCGGGCTTGCGCTTCTGGTTGCGGTACTCGAGCGTCTTCTCGACGACGCCCGCGGCGACCGTGCCGATGCAGAATGGGACGGAGAGCGGCACGAACGGGTTGTCGGAGAGGATCTCCTTGACCGTGGGAGCATCGACCTTCGTGATCTGGCTCCACTTGGCACCCGGCGTGCTGTCGAGTTTCTTCTGCTCCTGCTCCTTGACGGCCTGGCTCACCGTGGGGTCGACGTAGAGCTTGAGCGAATCGTCGGTGAGCTGCTCCTCCTGGACCAGATCCGGATCCTCGACCGGCTTCTGCTCGGGCTTCTCGTTCGGCTTCGTCTCCTCGACCTTCTCGATGGACGAGACCTCGGTGACGGTCGGCTCGTACACGTAGTCGTTGTAGTCGTAGCCGAGGTCCTCGAGCTCGGGATCGTAGAAGTCGTCCTCGACGAAGTTGCCCTCCTCGTCGATGGGCATGGTGTCGACGAGCGCCATCATCTGCTGGATGTTCGACGTCGCCTCGTTGCCGTCCTTGTCCTTCACGCGCACGCGGAACCAGTTGCCCAGATGCGCCTCGTCGGTGACCGTGGCATACGTCGGACCGGAGGCGCCCGAGACGGTGTTCCACGTCAGGCCGCCGTCGCTCGACTCCTCCCAGATGTACTCGACATCGCCCTGGCTCGCGCCGTTGACGGTCGCGGAGAAGATCGCCGTGTCGCCGTTGTACACCGCCTCGTAGCCCAGACCGACGGAGAGCGACCCGTCGTCCTCGTGCATCTCGATCACGTTCGACTCGATGTCCTTGTCGGTGCCGTCGGTGAACATCACGTGCACGTCGGCGCGGTACTGCCTGCCGATGTGCTCGTCGTCGGTGGGAACGTGGATGGTCTGCTCGCCGATATTGGCCTCGACGTAGTCTTCCCACGTCTTGCCGCCGTCACGCGACTCCTTCCACACGATGGTGAAGCTCGCATCACCCGTGCCGCCCATGTTCAGCGACAGCGTCGCCTGCTGGCCCTTCTTCGCGAACTGCCCGGTGACCATGGCGCGCAGGCCGTCCTCGGTCTCGGTGCCATGGTCATCGCCGCCGGTAGAATCGCCGGCGCCCTCGCGCAGCTTGATGGTGATGTGGTTGAGACTGACGGTGTCGAACGGCTTCGTGTCGTCGCCGACGCTGGGTGTGACGGGCGAGCCGCCCTCGGCCTCGCCGCCGGTTTCTCCCTCGGTTCCTTCCGGAGTCTCTCCGGCCGGATTGCCATCGGCAGCCTCCGGGGTCTCGCCTGCGGGAGTCTCGCCGGCAGATGGCTCCTGGGACTCCTCGCCCGCAGCAGCCGGCTTCATCGAGCCCATCAGGAGGCGGAAGCACGTGTTGTTCAGGTAGGTCTCCTCCGTGGGGCCGGCGACGCTGTACGGGTTCACGTACGAGGTCGTGGCGATCATGGGCGCGACGGGGACGGCACCCGCGAAGGGCGCGTCTCCCTCGCCGCCGCTGTAGATGTTGGGGAAGTAGTAGCGGTCGCGGTTGACGAAGTCCGTGTAACCCCACGCTCCAGTCGAGAACGAGCCGTTCGAGAACTCGACGGTCGCGATGTCGGCCGTGGTCAGCGCGACATCGGCCTCGACGGAGCCGAGCGCCCGGTCGAGCACCGTCGACAGCGCAGCACCGTGGCCGTTGATCGTGAAGTACGCGTCGCCTCCCTCGGCGTCCTTGCCGAGCACCGTGAAGAGGGCCGGCTCTCCCGCCATGCCCTCGATGTCCTCGAGCGTGAACGTGATGTCGCCCACGGGTCCTCCCGTGCTGTTGACGATATCGACCTTGAGCTCGGTCTGCGGGTTGGCGGCGCCCTGGTCGGACTCGGTGACGGGAGGCTCCTCGGGTGTCTCAGCCGTGACGGTCACGAAGAGCTCGTCGAGGATCTCTCCCCCGTTGATGCCCTGGTTGGTGGAGCAGACCACGTGATAGTAGTTCTCGCTCGGCGCGGTGACGGTGAGCACGCCGTTCTCGATGGTGGCGCCGCCCTCCTCGCCGCCCGAGACGGTCCAGGACAGATCCCCCAGGGGATTCGCCAGCACCTCGGCCGAGGCAGCGGCCAGTCCCTTCGAGGACGTGCAGTGAAGCTGGTTGTTCGTGCCGCTCGATTCATCGAAGACGTTGACGAGCGCACCGAGCTCGAGCGTGTAGGTCTCGCCCTCGGCGACGGTTGCGGAAATCGACTTCGGGTCGAAGTAGTTGCCCTCGGTATCGACGATGACGAGGCCGGAGACGTAGGGCGGAACGACCTCGGGTGTCGGGTCCTCGGGCTGCTCGGGCGCGGGCTTCTCCGCGAGTCCGATGGTGACCTTCGCGATGCCGAGCGTGGAGTCGGTGCCGGCGGGGGACTCGTCCCCCGCGGAGATCTCGTCCTCGACCATGCCGCCCTCGCCGCCGCTCGTCCCGGTTGGCGGGTTCTTGAGCGCGCAGGTGACCTCGATCGTCTTGCCGGCGGCGGCGCCGTCGCCGAGCGTCAGCAAGCCCTTCTCGTCGATGGATGCGACGTTGTCGGTGCCGGTCGCCTCGTCGACGCCCCAGAACACCAGCCCCTGCGCGTCGGCGCTCACGATTTCGCCCGCGCCATCGACCCACTCGAGCATGGCACCGAGCTGCAGCGTGCCGCCCGGCTCCGCCCACATCTTCATGGCGGCCTCGTCCTCGAGATTGCCGGAAGCGAGGAACTCGTCTCCCTCGACGGCCCCGTCTTCCTCGATGTTCGGCACGAGCACGGTGAGGTTGTGGAACGCGTCGGGGGTGTAGGTGGAGATGTCGCCCATGTACTCCGGCGCAGGCTGCGAGCCATACGCGATGGCGATCTCGGCCTGGAAGGAGCTCCAGAACGCGAGCAGGAACACGAGCGCGATGCGCGCGACCTTCCCAACCGTATGCCGTATGCGTGCGTCGATGCCCATGTCGCTACCTGCTTAAGCGGGCTATTCCTCGACGAGGTAGTACTTGCCCGTGACGGGATCCTGGTACACGGTGCCCTTCTGGACGTAGTTGCTTCCCTCGCCGTTGAGCTCCTGGTCGAGCGCCTCGTAGTCCATCTCGGTGGGATCGCCCACATCGACTTGCGAGACCGAGGCGAGGTCGACGTTCCACGCCAGGACGAGCGCCGTCATGAGACCTGCGGCGAAAACGAGCATGACATCGCCGAAGTTGGCCATGGACGACATCGGATCGACGTCCTCGCGATTGCGGTTGCGCCGGAAGCTCCCTCTGGATCCGTAGTAATCAGACATGCGAATCACCTACTCCGCATCGGCCGAATCGGTTCCGGGTGCATCCGCGCCATAGGCCTGCTCGCGCTCGCGGGCGGCCTTGTCGGGATCGAATCCGACGCGCTCCCAGAACTCCTGGAGCGTGGGGGACGGCGCGGCGGTCTTGGGGGCCTCGGGGGCGGCCTGCGGCTCGGGCTCGGGCTCGGGGGCGGGCGCCGGCTCAGGCTCGGAATCCTCCTCGAGGTCCGGCACGGGCGCCTGCTCATCGGCCGCCTCGTCATCGAACGTGGGAATGGGGTCGATGCCGGCCTCGGCATCCATCACGAAATGGCTATCGGCCACGGGCGCCTTCGGGGCGCCTTCGGTTGCCGCAGCCGCCTCGTCGACGAAGAGGTTGTCGGCGAGATCCTCGGGCTCGGGAGCGGGTTCCGGAGTGACCTGCGCCGCCTCCGCGACGGCCTGCTCGACCGCGGGGGCCATCTCGGCGGCCATCGCGTCGGCCGCCTGGTCGATAAGGGGCTTGACCGCCTCCTTCGCGGCTGCGACCGCCTCCTCGACCTTGGCCGATCCGCCATCGACGGCACCGGCCTGCGGGGCGGACTTGACCTGGGCGATGGCCTCGTCCAGCGTCGGGGCCGGCGCCTCGCCGACCACGGACTCGACGACGGCTGCGGCGCCCGCGGCGGCCTTGGCATCGCCCTTCCTGAGGGCCGGGACCTTCCGGTCGCCCTTCGCCTCCTGCTTCGCCTTCTCGAGCTCGGCGACGAACTCCGTCGCGAACCCGGAGGGCTCGGTGGCCGTGATGCCGCCATCGGCGCGCATGTTCTCGATCTTCTGGAGCATCGTCGCCATCGCGCTGTCGAGCGACGACATGTAATCGCCGTACCAGTTGGAGCGGATCTTGCCGATGGCCAGGCAGATGGCCGCGACCACGAGGCCGGCGACCGTCGTGTCGAAGGCGATGAGCAGCGAGCTCGAGAGCGCCTCGGTGTCGCCCATGCCGAGCGCGGCAACGCCCGGGCCGAGCGGGATGAGGGTGCCCATGAGGCCGAGCATCGGGGAGATCTTCGCGGCCGTGTTGTTGCGGCCGGTGATGCGGTCGTAGTGGCCCTCTTCCTGGCTCACGAGCCGGCGGATGAGCGCGATGAGCGAGTCGCCCGGGAGCATGCGGTAATCGTACACGGTGAGCAGCGAGATCTTCTGCCGGTTGAGCAGCTCGGAATCCCGGATGATGCTGGGCAGCTCGTCCTCCGAGGCGTTCATGAGGCTCGAGAGGAACTTCGGCATGTTGACCTTGAAGTTCCTGCGCTCCGTGCGCAGCTCGACGATGATGCTGCCGATGGAGAACAGCGCATAGCCGGCGAACACCAGCAGCAGGATGATATCCGGCACGAGCAATGCCTGCGTGACTGTATGCAGCACGTCACCAAGCGAAGACCCTATAACACCCATTTCCATGGAAAGACTCCCTTCGTATAGTCGTCTTTCATTGTACCCATGCTCATCATTCTCGTTACAGCTATATACGCAAACGACCGGTCAAATGTCCCGAACCACCGAAAAACCACAACGCTGAAAGTGGGACATAAGGGAACCGGCTCCCTTATGTCCCACGTCCCACCCGTCCGGGAAACGAACCGGGCCGGGGAATCGCTCCCCGGCCCGGTTATCCATCGGTTGTCGCGTTTCTTAGACGTCGAGCTCCTCGACGACGGTCATCATGTCGATGATCTGCGCCGTGGCGTTCTCGAGGTGGAACGTCTCCATCTTGAAGCCCGTCTCCTCGTTGTAGACGTGCTCGCGCAGGAACGGGATTGCATCGAGGATGGCCTCGGAGTACTCGTCGGTGTCGTCGAAGACCGCGGTGCCCGTGTAGCGCAGCCACTCGCCGCCGTCGCAGGCGACGATCTCGCACTTCGGGTTGGCCTTCAGCTGCTTGTACACGTTCTTGAAGGAGCCGATGCCGATGTGGGCCCTTCCGTCGGGACCGTCATACACCGCGCCGACGGGACGCACGCGGGGCTGGTCGCCGTCGACCGTTGCGAGAAAATACGTGCCCTTCTTGAGATAGTCGCCGATCTGACTCATCTGAAACCTCCTCGTGAACAGGTTGTATGGTGCGGGCGAAAGGACTCGAACCTTCACGGGTTGCCCCACTGGAACCTAAATCCAGCGCGTCTGCCAGTTCCGCCACGCCCGCATGTTGGTAATGGTAGCAAATGAGCCAAGGCGGGACAGTCCCGTTTTGGCTCATTTCCGCCGGTTACTCGGCTGCGGCGCCCTCCTTGGAACCATCCTTGGCAGCGTCGCCCTCTGCAGCGGCATCATCGCCGGCAGCAGCCTCGGTCTCGGCTGCCTCCGCCTCGGCGGCGGCAGCCGCCTCCGCAGCTTCCGCGGCAGCGGCGGCCTCCTCCTTCGTCATGTTGTACGGGAGGCTCGCGGGCATATCGTTGATCACGATCTCGGCCTCGTCCTTGAGCTTCTGGATGTAGTCGCTGTACGCCTGCTGCTGCAGCGAGTTCTGGAGGTCGAGGTAGATCTCCTGGTAGATGTCATCGGGGATATCGTCGCGCGTGTACGTCGTGTTCTCGTCGAACGTGCGCTCGTCCGTGCACAGGATGATGTGGTAGCCGTACTCGCTCTTCACGAGCTCCTGGGTCATCTCGCCCACGGAGAGGCCGTCGAGCGCGGTCTGGTACTCCTCGACGAACGACGTATCGCCATCCCAGCCCACGTCGCCGCCGTTCTCGGCGGAACCGGTGTCCTGCGAGTACTCCTTCGCCAGCTCGGCGAAGTCGGCACCGCCCTTGAGCTGCTGGAGCACGTCCTCGGCCTTGTCCTTGTCCTCCTCGTTGAAGAGGATGTGCGACGAGCGCTTGCCGCCGTACGATGCGATGTTCTCGTCGATGGCCTTCTGCACCTGCTCGTCGGTGGGAACGGGGGTCGCGACGAGCTTCTGCATGACCTGCTGCTGGAAGTAGCTGTCGGCAATCTGGCTGCGGACCTCGTCCTCGGTGGTGCCGCTGCTCGCGAGGTAGTCCTCCCACGTCTGGTCCTCGCTCTCGAACTGGCTCTTGTACTGCTCGAGCGTGTTCTCCACATACGCCTGATCGAGCTTGATGCCGTTGTTCTCGGCCGCCTGGCGAATCAGCATGTTCTGGGCGAGAGTGTCGATGGTCTGCTCGCGCAGAGTCGCCGGATCCGTATCCATCTCGTAGAGCTGATTGACGAAGACGCCGTAGTCATCGGTGCCGAACATCGACATGTAGCTAGCGACGTTCTCGGTGACCTGCTCCTCGTAGATCTCCTCGCCGTTGACGGTCGCGGCCACCGGGCCGCTGTAACCGCCCTCGCCCGAGCAAGCGGCGAGGCCGAATGCGAGCGCGAGGCCGGCGGTGGCAACCATCATCATCTTGAAAATACGGTTCATGGCGTGTATTCCTCCAGATCGTCGATACGAACGCTGTTCGTTCTCCGTCAACTCTATATCAACAATCCGCTGGGCGCGCGCAGCTGAAAGCGAATCCACAGTCTCTTTCCGGCAGCGGCGAGCGAAGCGAAGTGACAAATGGGGTCAAACCCCTTTCGCCCGCTTATGCGAGCAGGTAGGGCTTGGGACCGCACTTCTCGTAGAACTCGCAGGCGAGGCAATCGCGCTGGAAGGCAGGCTCGATCTCCTCCCAGGGGATCTCGGTGAAGCCGAGCTTCTCGTAGAAGCCGTTGGAGCTGCCGTTGGAGACGAGCTTGAGCGGGCCGAACGTCTCGCGCGCGTGCTTGACGAGCGCCGAGCCCACGCCGTGCATGCGCCAGTTCTCGAACACGACGACGGGAGCCACGTGCGGTCCGAGGTCCGTCAGCTCCACGTGGATGTAGCCCACGGGGATGTCGTCCTTGTTGACCGCGCAGACGCCGACGTCCAGGTAGTTGGGCGGGATGCCGACCTCCTGGCCCCGCGCCATGAGGGAGAGGTACGGCAGGTCTTCCTCGCGCGTCGGACGGAGCGTGTAGGGAACCCCGTGCGAATGCGCGTGCGCGTGACCGTGCCGATGCGAATGAGCATGGTCGTGGGAGCGATGACCCGACTTCCCCGATCGTTTCGCGTTCTTCGGCTGACCCATGTGAACCTCCCTTTCTCAACGAACAATCATACCAGCAAGCCGGGCGTGTCAAATGCCCTGTCCATTTGACACGGGTTATTGTCCGGCGGTGGGATAGACTTACGTGTGTCTTTGGAAGGAGCGTCGTGGGGCGAATTGACAAGGGAGCATATGGCGCGATCCTGCGCACGCGCGCAGCGTACCGGTTCGACATCGGCACGCTTCTCATGCGCCTGTTCTCCTACACGATCACCGTCGGCACGATCGCGATGCTCACGCTCGCCGGAGCCACGGCGCTCGAGGCGACGAGCGTGGCCTCCCTCATCGCCGTCTGCATGTTCTTCGTGGTGCCCCGCGTCTCGAAGAAGATCGACGAGCGCGGGCAGAGCGCCATCGTCCCCGGCGCGGCCGCCATCGCCATCGCCGGCTTCGCCCTCCTCATCGTCACAACGCACTTCGGCCTTCCGTTCTGGTTGAACTACGTCGCGGCACCGCTCATCAGCTTCCTGCCTAACGCCCAGGCCCTCGCCCGGACGCGTTGGGCCTACGTCATCGAGACCTGGTCGGACGAGACGCGCGAGGCGCCGTCGCTCAAGACGGCCTACGCGTTCGAGGGAGTGCTCGAGGATATCGCCTTCATGGTGGGGCCAGCCTTCGTCATCGCGCTGGGCGCCGCGCTCTTCCCCGTCGCGGGCATGCTTGCCGGCACCGTCATCTACTGCGTCGGAACCGCGCTCCTCATCTCGTCGCGCGAGACGGAGCCGACTCCCGGATGGGGTGCCGCCGCGCCGGAGCCCGGTCGCGCGAGCGTGCTGCGCACCTCGTCCGTCGTGCGGGTGCTGTTCATCGTGATGGTGCTGTATGGCGCGATGTTCGGTGCCTTCGACACGGCGGTCGTGAGCTTCTGCGAGGACATCGGCATCGCGGTGCTCGCGAGCGTGGTCTTCGCGGCGGAGTCGATCTGCTCCGTGGTGGTGTCCATCCTCTTCGGGATGCTGCGCATCACGTCGCCGCTCTGGCGGCAGTTCACGGCCTTCACGATGCTCTTCGGCTGCCTCTACGGACTGCTCGTGCTCGTCGGGTCGCCCGTCAGCCTCGTCGGCATCTCGTGTCTCGCGGCGCTCGGCTACCCGCCCATGTACATCACGATCAACCTCACCTGCGAGAAGGCGGTGCCCTCCGTCAACCTCACGGAGGCGCTGTCGTGGATCGCGTCGGGGGTCAGCATCGGCATGGTGATCGGACCGCTCGCGGCGGGCGCGGTCGTCGACAACCTCGGATCGCTTGCAGGTTTCGACCTCACGGGAGCCTTCGGGTTTGCCGTCGTCATCGTCGTCCTCGCCTGCATCCCCCTCATGCGCAAGCGCCTGCCGAGATAAGTCAGAGGATTGCCCGTGTCAGATGCCCTGTGCATTTGACACGGCGCGACCGGACGACCCGTCAGGCTTCTATTGCTTCATCGGGGGCAGGTAGATCTTGTCGCGCGACTGCGGGATGGCGCGCTTGCCGAGCTCCTTCAGGCCCTTGACGACCGTCGGCATCATCTCGCGAGGAATGCCCACGAACATGGTCTCGTCGCCCACATCGGAGCTGGCGCGGCAGCCGTAGCAGCCGAACGAGACGTTGAGCTCGCCGCTCGTGTAGGGCAGCAGCGTCGTCTCGACGCACTGCGCGTTGTATCCGCTGGAATGCAGGTCGTGGCGATGGCCCGTGTAGTACGACGACGCCATGAGCAGCCACATGGTCTGCTCGGGCTTCGGGAACACGACGATGACATCGGGGTCGACCTTGGCCTCCTCGAGCGGGAACACGATGGTCGCGTCGATGGTACGGGCCTCGAGCGTCGGCCGTTCGGAGACCATGCGCTGAGCGGCCTCGATGGAGTCGAGCTTGTGGAACAGGAGGTAGAGCTCGCCGGACGCCAGCTTGGCCGGCACAGGTGTGAGGCCGAGAATCGACGTGCCGTCGGGGCACGCGTGGCGGTTGGCGGGCATCATGAGGGAGCGCCCGCGGCGCGCCGCCATGAGCGACTGGCAGTAGCGGTAGCGGTCCTCGGGGATGGGGATGTCGGGAACCGGCGCCCCGGCGGGGAGCAGGTGCACGCCCACCGTGTGCCAGCGCAGGCCGAGCACGTCATGCAGGACCTGGGCCCACTCGGCGTACTCCGCGCGGCGCTCCTCGGGAATCGGATCGGCCTTCTCGCGGCCGTCCGCGAACGAGCTGTCGCCCGAGCTCACGATGCGCAGCGCGTTTTGCGGACACTGGCCCGAGCACGTCTCGCATCCCCAGCACTTCTCGATGCCGCTGGCGATGGGGCGGCGCTTGCCGTCCTCCCCCGGCTCGGACATCTCGAAGACCTCGACGGGGCAGAACGCCTCGCACAGACCGCAGCCGATGCACTTCGCATCGTCGACGACGGCCGAGAAGACCACCTTGTTCAGGTGCTCGTTGATCTCAGTACCCGTGAGGTGCTCGCCATCGGCCACGTCCTTGTGCCCGTAATGGAGCTTTCTCTCCCGCGGTTCCATCTACTCTCCTTCATTGAGCGGAATGAGTCAGGGGGCAGCCCTCCGACTCATTTCAAACTGCTTAGACCGTATAGCGCTCGGACCCCCAGGGCGGGTGAATCCGCTTGCCCTGCGCGTCCGTGAGCTGGTACGAGCAGAACGGGATCAGCCTCCCGTCCAGCATGGTGTCGAACATCGAGCATTCCTTCATGCGCTGCAGGTCGCACGTCGCGGCGTCCATGTAGTTCATGATGATCACCGACAGGCCCCCGGCCGTCGGCGCGCCGCTCTTCTCGACGATGTCCCAGAAGACCGACCCCTGCGGCGAGTCCTTGTCGTAGAGGCGCAGGTACTCCTCGCGCGTGAGGTTGCGCGTGCACGGGGTGTACGTGCGCCCGTGGCCGTCGGCGTTGTACGTCATCGTGAGGTAGGTGCCCGTGTCGCAGAACGGATTCGAGCAGCCGAGCGGCCAGATGTCGTCGGCGCGGATGAGCCCATGCGTCTGCTCCTCGAGCATGAAGATCACGTCGCCCATCGTGAGGGGCACGACGCGCTCCGCATCGAAGCGGCCCGACGTGAACGCCGGTTGCAGCGCGACGCCGAGGATCGTGTCGTTGTTCTCGAGCGCGAAGTCGATGACGCGCCCCACCTGGTCGTCATTGATGCCGCTGACGATGGTCATGGCGAGCACGACCTGCACGCCGGCGCGGCGGCAGTTCTCGATAGCATCGAGCTTCACCTGGAGCAGGTCCACGCCGCGGATCTGCTCGTACACCTCGGACGTGAGCCCGTCGAACTGCAGGTAGATGCCGGTGCAACCGGCGTCGACGAACTTCTGCAGGTACTCGAGGTTGCGCGAGATGACCACGCCGTTCGTGTTCACCTCGATGCCCCAGAAGCCCTTCTCGCGTCCGATGCGGACGATCTCGGGGAGGTCGGCGCGCGTCGTGGGCTCGCCGCCCGTGATCTGCACGCCCGTCTGGATGCCCGCCTGCTCGGCGATGGCGTCGTACATGCCCGAGATCTGCTCGAGCGAGATGGCGTACGGATCGACCTCGGCCGACATGAAGCACACGGGGCAACGCAGGTTGCACGACTGCGTGACCTCGATCTCCACGAGCGTCGGCTTGCGGAGGTGCCGCCTGCAGATACCGCAGTCGGTGGGGCAATGTTTGTCCACCGGACGCATCGCGGAATCCATGGGCCGTGCATACGGGAACGCCAGGGAGCGCATCCATTTGTAGTGGTCGACGTCGGGCCAGATGAACGTGTCGAGCGGTCCGTGCTCGGGGCACTCACGGCCCATCCACACGCGCCCCTCGGCATCCGAGTAGATCCGCGCGTCGAGCACGGCCATGCACGTGGGACACAGCGCCTCGGTGGTCCCGAGCTCCTCGCTCAGGTCCGCGCCGGGCTCGCGCCCCTCGACAGCCCACGGCACTTTCCGCTGGTCGACCATCTCCTCTGCCATCTCGGCACCTCCCATCCCTTTGCCGCGGCTGCTAGACGTCGAGGTCGTCGCGCGGATCGAAGTCGTCGTTGGGAGGCGTGGAGACCTTGAGGCCGATCTTGTCGAGCCAGTCGAGCGTGCGAATCGGCACGTAGAGGTCGGGCTGGTACTGTGCGGCGTACTTCAGCATGCGCATGAGCGTCGTCGCATGGGCGAGATCCTGCATGTTGTCGACGTCCGCGACGGTCGGCATGTAGGCGACGGGCACATCCTTCTCGGCGGTCTTCTCGCGATAGGCGTCGAGCGCCGGACGTCCGTCCATCGCATAGAACACGTCCTGGTGGTCGAGCGGGGTGTTCTTGTTGAAGCCGATGAGCGACACGCCGCACTCCTGGCACGGCGCGAGCACCGCGCCATTGCCGTCGGTCGTCGCATCGTAGTAGTGGAGCCACTTGAAGCCGTTGATCACGTGCTCGAGCGGCATCGTGGGGATGTCGCCGCCCACGGAGAGCACCGAGTCGTAGCCGAGCTCGAAAATCTGGTTGAACGCATCGTCGAAGTGCTCGTTGAAGTTCGCGCCATGGTCGACGATGTAGTGGAACTCGCGCGGCCACTGCCCGATCTTCTCGAAGCACTCGCGCATGACCTCGACGTTTTCCTCGGGGCACGTGGAGACGAAGAAGTCGTAGACATGCTCGTCGGCCTCGGGATCGGCCTCGCGCTCGAGGCGGTTCTCCTCCTCGAGGCGGTAGAGCGCGATCATGCACAGCTCCGTGACGTCGTACATCGAGCGGCGGAAGAACTCCGCGGCCATGTACTCGTTGAAGATGCCCCCGTGCTCGGCGGTCAGGCGGGTCTTCACCATGCCCGGCACGGGCGGTTTGCTGAACAGCAGCAGTGCATGCTTCTTCAAGGCCATAGGTAACGTTCCTTTCGCTAATGGGATGCGCTCGCGCGATCCCCGTCCTGCGTGCATGGTTCTACACGGCACAGGATCCCGTTGTATTTCCAGGAGCCGATCAGCGGCTCGGATGTCTCGATGTCGCCGCTGGTCAAGACGTTGACGTTCGATTCCCACATTCCGCCGATCTTGGGCTCGCATTGTTCCTCTTCAGGGTACCACCATCCATACTCGACGCTCACCACGCCATCGACCATCTGCTCCTCAGCGGCCATGAAGCGCGCGGTTCCCTTGGACGTGGAGACCTCGACCCACTCCCCCGGCTCGATGCCGGCAGCCGCGAGCGTCGCGGGGCTCATGGCGGCGGTGGGATACGGATGCGATGCGCGGAACGCC
This sequence comes from Coriobacteriales bacterium, assembly GCA_050946275.1. Lineage (GTDB taxonomy): Bacteria > Actinomycetota > Coriobacteriia > Coriobacteriales > CADBOM01 > JBMNUM01. The sequence continues at coordinate 4,217 of JBMNUM010000028.1, read as the reverse complement.
GGGTTGTTGAAGTACGACGAGGCCCAGTACGGCTGCTTGCGGGCACCCGTGATCATGCGCAGAACGCGCGCAGGACCCGCGATGTCGGCCACCTGGGCGGAAGCGCTGTCCGGGGAATTGCGGAGCAGTGATTTCGTGGAGGCGCTGCGTTCAGCGAAGACTGAAGAACGCCGAAGGCGTTCCCTCCGCAGCTGCAGCGCTGGAGCGAAATCACGCTTTGCGGAGCCTTCCCCGGACAGCGCTTCCGCCCGGGTGGCAGGGGCGCTTCCGGCAGTGCCGAGCACCGCCCCGTCTTCTACCTGCAGTCCCAACGACTCCGCATACGCCACGTCGACGGCATCGTCGAGCGGCACGGGCTCCGGGTAGGCGGTGGCACCGCGGGCGACGAGGTACTCGCAGCGGAGCTCGACCTTGCCGGTCGTCGTGGAGAAACCGCGCTTCTCGCCGGTCTGCTTGTCCACGCGCTCGTGCTTGAGGTACCGGGTATAACCGGCATAGAGCCCGCGCTCCGCGAACTCCTCCCAGGTCATCCGGCTCGCCGACATCTGGACGGCGAGCGCCTCGTCGAGCGTCTCCTGCGGCCAGACGTCCTCCTGGCCCATGCGCAAGCCGAGCTCGTGGAAGAAATCGTAATCGCAGCGGCGCTCGTAATAGGGATCGACCGTCCGCGCGCCACCGTAGGCGACGTTGGCGACGCCGCCTTGCGCCTGGAAGACCGGTCGCTCGAAGGCGGCCGCGGCGGGCAGGACGTAGTCGGCCATCTGCGCCGTGGGCGTCAGGTAGTACTCGAGCACGACGATGAGGTCGAGGTGCTGGAACGCCTCGTAGACCAGATGCGTGTTCGCGTAGGTGATGAGCGGGTTGGCAGCCTCGACGATCAGAGCGCGCACCGGATACGGCTCGCCGGTTATCGCGGCGCGCCATACGAGATTCGGGTGGGCCGAGGTGAGGTAGCGCATCGGCAGGCGCCTGCCCTGTTGCCAGGTGAGCTCGATGGCGCCATCCCATCCGTCGTAGCACTGCAGGGGCGAGTGCGGCGTGTTCAGCTGCGCGGCGCGGATGTCATCCGGCATGCCGTAGTAGCTCATCTCCATGTCGATCTCGGGGATGTAGTCGCTCATCGTGTTGAGCACGCAGGTGCCCGGGCGGTCGATGCCACCCGTGATGGCGCGCAGGATGGCGAGCGAGCGGAGCGTGGGCAGCGTGTTCGCACCCAGCTGGTCGATGCCTCGACCCGAGAGCAGCGCGGTGGCGCCGGAGGTCGCGAAGATCTCGGCCGCACGACACATGTCGGCCGCCGGGACGCCGGTCACGAGCTCGACGTACTCGGGCGTGTAGGGCTCAACATGCTCCACGAGCCCCTCGTAGCCATGGCACCACTCGTCCACGAACGCCTTGTCCTCCCAGCCTTGAACGATGATCTCGCGGATCATGCCGAGGATGAGGGTGCAGTCGGTGCCGGGGAACGGTGCGAGGTGCAGCGTCGCCGCACGCGCGGTCTCGCAGGCGCGCGGATCGACGACCACGAGCGGGATGCCCTTGTCGACCATGTCGCGCAGCATCCGCCAGAACAGCGAGTTGTCCGACACGGCCGGGTTCGTCGCCCAGAGGAAGACCGCCTTGCTCGTATCGGGATTGATGTCGTTCTCGATGGGCCAGCCGTAGGTGAGGCTCTGAACCCAGATGCGGGGATTCCAGCAGATCTGGCCGATGCCCATGTTGTTCGGGGAACCGAGCGTGTTCAGGAAGCGGTGCAGCGGCCAGAACGTCGCATGCGGTCCGCCGATCGCGCTCGCGACGGTGCCGGGACCATGCTCGGCGACGAGCGCCTGCATACGAACGGCTATGTCATCGAGCGCCTCATCCCAGGTCACGCGCTCCCACTCGCCGCTCCCCCGCTCGCCCACGCGGCGCAGCGGGTAGTTCACACGGTCGGCGCCATCGATGGCGTCGAGGTTCATCCGCCATCTTCGGCAGCGCATCGCGGTCGACGTGTCATAGGGGAAGCGCGTGGGATCGGGCTCGAGGTCCACGAGGCGGCCGTCCTCTACGGTCGCGTTGAAACCGCAGAGATAGCCACAGTAATGGCAATTTCCCTTGCGAATCTCCACCTCATACCCCCTTGGAAACGAACCGTTGCCTACTTGAAGAACGGTTCGTCGGAATCAATCGTACCGAAGTTGCGGGGATTCGCGGGATCCCACAGCTCTCCGAACACATCGTTGTAGGCATCCATGTCCATCTCGCAGCCGAACAGCAGCTCGAGATAGTGGAAGCAGCGCAGCATGCCGGACGATTTGTACGCCGCGGCACACGTCGCGCACGCCGCCACCATGCAGCGGGCGCGCGTTCCGAAGAAGTCCGAGACGCTCTTCGTGAACATCGACTGCGGCAGCTCCTGCTTGAACACCGAGCCGAACCCACCGGATCCGCAGCACACGGAGTCGAGCTGTGTGTTCTCGGGCTCGATGACCTCGACGTTCTCGAACAGCGTGCGCAGGCTGCGCGCGATGGTGCCGTCATGGCGGTCGGGGCATGAGTCGTGGAACGCGACCTTCTGGAACGGGAAGGCCTCGGACGGCTCGAAGCGATAGCCTTCCTCGGCGAGAACGTCGGAGAGGAACCTGAGCTCGACCTTGTCGTCGATGCCGCAGGAGGCGAACACCTCTCCCATCGTGTAGTAGCAGTTCGGGCACGACACGATGACGCGCTCGACGCCGCTCGCGACGATGCGGCGGGACAGCTCGCGGTAGTAGGCTTCGCGGTCGTCGCGCAGGCCGATTAGGAACAGCGGCCTGCCGCAGCACAGCCGCGACGTGCAGTCGATGATGCCGGCATCCTCGAGCGCCTTGCGCACATGCTCGGTGAGGCCGGGGAAGTTGTTGTTGAGAGAGCAGCCCGGAAAGAAGAGCGATTTACCCGTCTTCGCATCCGGCGTATCCGCCAGCGCATCATCGAAGGGAATGGTCGCGTCGGCGATCGTCGGCGCTCCTTCGGCAGCGGCGATGTTGCCCTTGTCCTGCTGCGTCGTGCGGATACGGTTGAACATCGAATCGGCACGGTCGCACCGGTACCGGCGATAGTCTCCCACGACGCGCGGCATCGCCTCGACGATCACCTCGCGGGCAGCGGCGACCACTTTGGGAGCGCGGATGTCGACGGGGCATCGAGACGTGCACCTGCCGCACATCAGGCAGGACCGCGCGAAGTCGTACACGTCCTCGGGCATGTTGCGTCCGGAGAGGGAGCCGCCCTCAGCTGCGGCAGCGTCCTCGGCATCCATCAGCTTGCGGGCGATCTCGCCGAATGTCAGCGGGACCTGGCCCATCTGCTCTTGGAATGACGTGCACACGCCGCATTCGATGCAATCCTCATAGACGGACTGCAGGTAGTCCCTTGTCCCCTGATTCACATTGCCCCCTTCTTACACATGCCACTTCATCTTACCAGTAGTCGGATGGTGGGCCGTTTGAGGGTCTGACCGCCGGGACGGAGCGCGGCCTTTCCCGGTGAAGGCTCCGCAAAACGTGATTTCGCTCCGATGATGCAGCTGCGGAGGGAACGCCTTCGGCGTTCTTCAGTCCTCGCTAAACGCATCATCTCCGCGAAATCACTGCTCCGCAATTCACCGGGAAAGGCCGCGCTCCGTCCCGGCTACTCGTTTCACTCGTAGCCACACTTGAACAGGCGACAGTTGCTCGGCTCCCTCTTCGAGGGAGCACGCGCAGCTGTCGCGGGCTTGCGCCCGAGGTGGTTGAGAACAAGAACCACACGCGTTGCGCATTCGTCGAACAACAGCCAGAACCGGTCTGGCAATTTCGTTCGAAAAAGGGCGTCGTTTCCGGCCAAAAACACCCAATCGTGGCAAATCGACACGAAAAAGGGCGTGCGACACGCCCTTTTTCGAACAAAGTTGCCAAAAGGCCCAAGACGCAGGAAGAGGAACCCACCTCCGCGCGGCATCGCCCGCATACGAAAAAGGATTCCGCGCGGAGCCCCACAACCCCAACCCAAATCCCGGGCAAAGCCCGCGGTAGTTGCGACGGCCCCTGGAAGGGGCCCGAGCGACTGCCGTCGATTGTAGTGTTGCTACGAGTGAAACGAGTAGCCCCCGGAGGGGAGGCCGCTTCCGGAACAATTGCGGAGCAGTGGCCCCGCGCAGCTTCTGCGGGAGCGAAGGCCCTAGAGCGCGAAGCGCTCCCTCCTGAGCTGCAGAA
>JBMNUM010000027.1:0-25448 GCA_050946275.1 Coriobacteriales bacterium | reverse complement strand
CGATTGGGCTTGAAAGAAAAACCTCGTAGTGCTATCGCACACGAGGTTATTCTTGAAAGTCCAAGCGGCGTGCACTACGTGCCCGCAGCGTCAAGGAACCCGTCGTTTGTTAAAACGACGGAACTACCAGCTACTCCGCCGGGATGACATGCACGCGGCGCTTGTCGCCACGCGTGTAATCGACGATGCCGTCCTTGAGCGCGAACAGGGTGTCGTCCTTGCCGCGGCCGACATTGTTGCCCGGATGGAACTTCGTGCCACGCTGACGCACGAGAATCGTGCCGGTGGTCACTTGCTCGCCGGCGAAACGCTTGCAGCCGAGTCGCTTGGAATGGGAATCGCGGCCGTTGCGCGAAGAACCAAGTCCCTTTTTATGTGCCATGTCTCTACCTGCCTTACATCTCCCAGCGGGACGCGAGTCCCGCGCTTAAAACCCTCTTGCGAAAAACTACTCGGCGTCCTCGGCAGCCTCTTCGGCCTCCTCGACGACCTCGGCAGCCTCCTCGACCTCAGCCTCGGCCTCGGCGGCAACCTTCTCGACGACCTCTTCGGCCTCGGGAGCAGCCTCCTCGACAACCTCCTCGGCGGCGGGAGCAGCCTCGGCGGCCTTGCCGACTGCCTCGGCATAGCGGGCGGCGTTGCGCTCGCGCTTGAGCTGCCTGTTGGAGGGCTTGTCATCGAGCTTCTTGGGCTCGCCGGTGCCATCGGCGCTCACGAGCGTGATGTACACCTTGGTCAGCTGCTGGCGGTGACCCTGGGTCCTCTTGTAGTTCTTGCGCTTCTTGAACTTGAAGACGATCTGCTTCTCACCCTTGAAGTGCTCGACCACCTGGCCGCAAACCTTCGCCTTCGCGAGTGCATCCGGCTCGATGATGATGTTCGACCCGTCGCAGATGAACAGGACTTCGAACTCGACATCGGCGCCAACCTCGGCGTCCAGCTTCTCGATATCGAGGTAATCACCCTCGGAAACCCGGTACTGCTTGCCACCGGTCTTAATCACAGCATACATAGTAGTCTTACCCTTCAATAGTTACACAGACGAACGATTACTCTATCAGCGACGCTTGAAGCAGTCAAACGTCGGGCGTTACATTCTACCACTCAACGCCGTTTTCCCACCGTGCATAGCGCCCAACGGCAAAAGTGCAAGGACTCGCGTTTCTTGCAGGGTCAGCGAGAAGCCGCAGAGCCGATGGACGAGGCGGCCACATCTCGTTCGTAGAGCCAGCGAGAGCGCAGCTGCTGAGTGCGATAGCCACGTCGAGCGGGCGAGCGTGCTTCCGCACGTGAGCGAAAGCTCGAAAGCGGCTAGCGCGCCAGCAGATGCGCTCGCAGCGTCGAGCCGTTCCGCCGTTCGTTTAAGAACGGCAGAAGATCTTGGCGTACTTGCGCTTGCCCACCTGCAGCACCGAACCGTCGAGCTTGGCCGGATCGACGTTGTATCCCTTGGCGGGGAGCGCCTCGCCGTCGATCTTCACGCCGCCGTTGTCGATGAGGCGACGGCCCTCCGACGCGCTTTGGGCGAGCTTGAGCTCGGCCATCAGCGGCGGCAGGTAGACGAGCCCATCGTCGTTGAGCTTGAACTCGACCTGATGCTCGGGCACGTCTTCGGGAATCTCATGGGCCTTGAAGACCTTGTCGAACGCCGCCTCGGCAGCGACCGCCGCATCCTCGCCGTGATAGGCGGCGACGATGTTGCGGGCCAGGGCGCGCTTGACCTTGTTGGGATGCAGCTCGTCTGCCGCGAGCCCGCGCTCAATCTCCTCGATCTCGTCGACCGGGGTCGTCGAGGCGAGGCGGTAGTACTTGATCATGAGCTCATCGGGAATCGACATGACCTTGCCGAACATGTCGTCCGGCGCGTCGGTCAGGCCGACGTAGTTGCCGTAGCTCTTCGACATCTTCTGCACGCCGTCCGTGCCCTCGAGCAGCGGAAGCGTGAGGCACACCTGCGGCTCCATGCCCATCTTCTCCATGAGCTCGCGGCCTGCGAGCAGGTTGAACAGCTGGTCGCTGCCGCCCATCTCGACGTCGGCGCGGACCTCGACGGAGTCGTAGGCCTGCAGCATCGGGTACAGGAACTCGTGCAGCGCGATGGGCTGCTGGTTGTTGTAGCGGTTGGAGAAGTCGTCGCGCTCGAGGATGCGCGCCACGGTGAAGTGGCTCGCGATGGCGAGGATGCCCTGCAGGTCGAGCGGGTTGATCCAGCTCGAGTTCCAGACGAGCTCCGTCTTCTCGGGGTCGAGGATCTTGTACGCCTGCTCCACGTAGGTGGCGGCGTTGGCCTCGACCTGCTCGCGCGTGAGCGGCGGGCGCGTGGAGTTGCGTCCCGACGGGTCGCCGATCATCGCCGTCGCATCGCCGATGATGAGGACGACCTGATGGCCGAGGTCCTGGAACTGGCGCATCTTGCGCAGCGGCACGGCATGGCCGAGATGCAGGTCCGGGGCCGTGGGGTCGACACCCAGCTTGATGCGCAGCGGCACGCCCTTGTCGAGCTTCTCCTTGAGAGACTTGAGCGGGATGATGTCGTTCACGCCGCTCGAGATGATCTTCAGCTGCTCGTCGGTGGAAAGCAACGAACTCACTCCTTCACATGGAAATGCGGATTCAGCGTGTTGAGTCTACCACCAAAACACCCCGGGACAGCCTGCGTTCCCGCGCATGGGGACGCCATCGCTTCCGCCTGCGCCAAGCGGCCGGCTCGTTGCGATTCCCGCTGAGAGACACGGAGGATGGCAAGCGCCCCCAGCGCTCGGCGCCCGACGCTAGGCGGTCGGCTAAAGCCAGATCGGTTGGGGCGGGCTTGCGTTCCGGCGATGCCCCAACCCTACAGTGCGGGTAGTCGGTGATGCGGCGCTGGCACGGACCTGCCGGTTTCGACGATGCCCTAACCATTTCTTTCGAAATAGGACGTCCGAAAACGTTGATTTGGGTTTTCGTGACCATTTCTTTCGGAAAAGGACATCTCAAACGTCCTATTCCGAACGAAATGGTCACGAAGGGTGAAGGGGTGAAGCGGGATAGTGCGGGCTCGCCCGTGGAACGTCAGCCCGCCAGCGCCGAGATAGCGGTCGCGACGTCAGGCTGCCGATACTGGGCGTCAGTCCGCCGAGCGTTGCTCTAGGCGGGCTATGGACTTCAGCTCGACGCCCGCAGCGCGCTGGAGTATCTCGGCACAGAAGAGGTCGGGTCGGAGGGAGCCCTTACCCTCGGTGAAGGTGAGCATGCGCATGGCGACGCGCGCATCGTCCGCGATGGCGAACGTCGGACGCTCGGGGAGAAGCCCCTCGAACACGACGGTCTTCTCCTTCTTCTTGCGCTTCACGATCATGTGGCCGACGGCGAGCAGCTCGTCGAGCGCGGCCTCGAGGACGGCAAGCGTCTCATCGGGACTCGACGGCGCGCTGCCATCTTTCTCCCCTTCCGTGGCTGCGAACACGCACTCGTAGAGCGAGAACGGGTACTCCGCATCGGGAGCCTTCGCGCGCGGGTCGATGTAGAACACGTCGAGCACCTCGATGCCGCGCGGGGTCACCCCGCGCAGGGCCTCCACCACGCGATTCGGAGCGACGTACTCGTGCATGAGCACGTCGAGATACTCGTCGAGCCCGGCGACGCCGACGGGCAGCGCCCAGCCGAACGCGGTGCGCATATGGGGAGAGAAGCCCTGGCTCACCATGAACGGCAGGCCCGCGCGGCGGATGCAGCGCTCCATGCAGCGCACGACCTCCAAGTGGGAGAGGTATTTCAGCCGGCCGCCCTTCGTGTAGCGGATGCGGAGACGGAAGCGCTCATCGCCCACGGCTGCTACCTCCTAGGAACACATCGACATCGAGATTCGGGCAAACACCGCAGTTCGTGCAGTGCTCGAACGTGCAATCGGGAGTCGTGGCACCCTCGCGCGCCGCCTCGAGCTCCTCGGCGAGGAAGCGTTCGTCGACGCCCGCGGAGATATGGCTCCACGGCAGGGGCGCGCCGACCTCCAGGTCGCGGCTCGCCTGCTCTTGCAGGTCGATGCCGCACGCGCGGGCGGCATCCTGCCAGGTCTCGAGAGAGAACTGCTCGCTCCAGGCATCGAAGCGGCAACCCCTCCGCCATGCCTCGAGCACCACGGGGAGCAGCTCGCGCCCGCCGCGAGAGAACGCGCCCTCGATGAGGGAGGCACGTGGATCGTGCCAGTTGAAATCGATGCCCTTGTGCAGGCGCGACGCATGGATGATGCCGACGCGGCGCTGCGCCTCCTCCATCGACACCTGGCCGCACCACTGGAACGGCGTCTGCGGCTTGGGCACGAAGATCGAGCACGAGATGGTGAGGCGCACGTTGCCGCGCTGCTTCTCATCGACGCAGTCCTTGGCGAACGCGTATGCGCGGTTCGCCAGGTCCGCGATGCCCGCCACATCCTCGTCGGTCTCGAAGGGAAGGCCAAGCATGAAATAGAGCTTGAGGCGACGCCATCCGGCCTCGAAGGCCGCGGTTATGGCATCGAAGAGGTCGTCTTCCGTGACGTTCTTGTTGATGATGTCGCGCAGGCGCTGCGTTCCCGCCTCGGGGGCGAACGTGAGCCCGCCCTTCTTCGATCCGGCGGCGAGATGGGCCATCTTCACGCCGAATCCGTCGAGACGCTGCGAGGGCAGCGAGACAGACGTGCCCGTGCCGTCGACCGCGGCGTCGAGCCGGCGCAAGACCTCCTCGATCTGCGAGTGGTCCGTCGACGACAGCGAGGTGAGCGACACCTCGTCGTACCCCGTGGCGGCAAGTCCTGCCAGCGTGGCGTTGACGATGGAGTCGGCGGGGCGCTCGCGCACGGGCCGGTACGTCATGCCGGCTTGGCAGAAGCGGCAGCCGCGAGAGCAGCCGCGCAGGATCTCGACGGCAAGACGGTCATGGACGAGCTCGCCGAAGGGAACGACGGGGATGGCCTGGGGCGACAGAGCGTCGAAGTCCACGAGCACGCGCTTGCGAACGACCTCCGGCACGCCCTCCACGCAGGGAATCACGGCCCCATCGGCGCCGGCCTCGTAGAACGCGGGAACGTACACGCCCGGAATCTGGGCGAGAGCCCGGAGCACGTCGCCGCGGGAGGCTCCCTCGTCGAGCAGCCGCATGTGCTCCTCCACGAGCTCGACGATGACCTCCTCGCCCTCGCCGATCATGATGGCGTCGAACAGCTCCGCCACGGGCTCGCAGTTGTAGACGACGGGACCGCCAGCGACAACGAGCGGGCAATCCTCCCCGCGTTCGCTCGCCAGCACCGGAATGCCCGCGAGATCGAGCGCCTCCACGAGATTCGTGTAGCACAGCTCGTGCTGTAGGGTGAATCCGACCACCTGTGCATCGCGCAGCGGGGTGAACGACTCGAGCGAGTAAAGCGGTATATCGTTTTCGCGCATGAGGTCGGCCATGTCGATCCACGGCAGGTATGCGCGCTCAGCGCACGCCCCCTCGATCCCGTTGATGATGCGGTAGAGGATGGCGTGCCCCTGATTGGGCAGCCCGACCTCGTACACGTCGGGATAGATGAGCACGAAGCGATACCGCGCATCCTCATCATGCACGGCGCCGAACTCGCTATCGATGTATCTCGTGGGCTTCTCGCATTTAAGCAGGAGCGGCTCGACGCGCTCCCACAGCGCGCCGGCGTTGACACGGGTGCTCACGTCGCCTACCCCTGCAGGTGCTCGGGAAGCAGCTTCGGGGCGAAGCGCTGCAGCTGAGCGACCACGACATGCGGCAGCACCCTGCCGTTCTCGCAATGGCCCTGCATCGCAACGCCCATCGCGAACGTCGCGCAATAGGCTATGCCCGTCTTGATGAACCACGAGAGCGCCGGGAACGCCTTGCACATGCCCGAGGCAACGAGCTTGCACGCGAATCCGAAGCATATGACCATGGCCGCCTCGATGAGCATCTGCTTGTCGACCTCATGTCCATACGCGCGCTCGATGCGAATCAGCATGCGGACCTCGTTGAACGTCATTATCGGGAAATCAGCGCCCGGGATGAAGAAGATCGCCCCGGTCACGGCGTTTTCGAACGCGGTCCTGCGGGTGACCTGCCCAGCCTGAGCGGAACGCGAGAACTCGAAGGCCTTCGCGAACGGCGCCGCGACCTCATCGCAGTTGCGCATGACCCAGCCGCCCAGCTCATCGAAAAGCTTGTCGTAGACCTCTTCCTTGCGCGCGGCGGCTCCACCGCCCGTCAGGTTGATGCGGTCGATGGAGAAGACGCGACCGAAGAGCTTCTCGGGGACATCGCGCAGCGCGAGGTTCGCGGCCGTCTCGGCAACGCCGAGGCCGCGGTCGGCGATCTGCGCGACCGGCGCCGGCAGGGACAACGATCCGAGGCCCGTGAAGAGCACCTCGGGCGAGATGATGTTCTCGTAGTCGATGAGGAAGCCCGTGGCCTCCGCATGGGCGATCACCGGCTTGAGCTGCTCGGCGACGATCACGCACGGCACACCCTTCGCTTTCGCGATGGAAGCGACGGCGCCCGTCCACAGCGAGTTGTTCGCCAGCACGATCGCCAGATCCTCACCCTCTGCCACGCTGATGGCCTCGTCGTAATACGAGTCAATCGTCATGCGGACGTTTCCCGTCGTGGGGCGCAGCGTGCCACGCGCATGCTCGACCAGCGCGGGACTCACGCTCTCGTCGATGAGAACGCTCACGCACATAAAGCGGTCGGGGTCGTTCGCATCGCCATCCATCTTCAGGACGCGACCGACGATCTTGTCGATTCCAATTCCAGCCATGTTCTTCTCCTCGCTCCACGCGGCGAGCCCTACCAGACCCGTCGCGATCTATACGGCGGACCTCACCAGACCCGCCGGAAATGGACTACCTCTATGTTACCGCTTTCGCCAGGAGGTTGGGGGGCGGGGGCGCTCCGCGAGCAGCATCTTCTCGGAAGCTCCACGACCGCGGGACGAGAGTTGGCCTAAAGTGCGGGTTTGTCGAAAACAGGGGCACGCTTGCGGCGAAATCGCCTTTGCCTGTCCCAAAATGCGGGGTTGTCAAATGCAAAATCGATGTGGCTTTTCGACAAACCCTCATTTTGGGACAGGGATTTTCGACAAGCCCGCATTTTGGGACAGAGTATCGCTGACGGTGTTCGACAAACCCTCATTTTGGGACAGGAGAATGCGTTATTCCTGCAAGTGTGCCCCTGTTTTCGACAACCCCGCATTTTGGAGCATGCATCAGCTGTCGAACGTCGTGCGAGAGTCGCCGTGCAACCGGGCGCATAGGTTGCCGCTCTTCGTCACTCGCCATCAGATGCGCCGGCATGCACGAAACGCAACGTGCGCGTCGAGCACTGCGCGAGAGCCGCCGTCGCTCTAGCGCAGAGCGGATTCGTCCATCTCCACCGACTGGCCGCGGCGCGAGTACATGGACAGGATGAGGCCGATGCAGGCGAAGTTCACCATCATGAACGAGGAGCCGTAGCTGATGAACGGCAAGGGAATGCCTGTAATGGGCATGAGGCCGCAGCACATGCCGATGTTCTCGAGAATCTGGAAGAGCCACATGCCGCACACGCCCACGAGCGCGAGCTTCGAGTACAGGCTGGGGATGCTCCCCATCATGCGGATGACGACGTAGAACAGCGCACCGTACATCGCAAGCAGGAAGAGCACGCCGAGGAAGCCGAGCTGCTCGGCGATCGTGCAGAACACGAAGTCGGTGGGTGCCTCCGGCAGGAAGCCGAGAGCGGACTGCGTGGCGTTGCCCAGCCCCTTGCCGACCAGGCCACCGGAACCGATGGCGATCTTGGCCTGCGTCAGGTTGTATCCGGCACCCGTGGGGTCGAGGTCGGGGTTGAGGAAGACGAGGATGCGGTTCTTCTGATAATCCTTGAAGAACACGTCGCTGCCCACGACCTTGTCGAAAATCGGGTCGAGTATGAACACAAGCGCGACGAGCGCGACGAGTATGAGTATCGTCAATAAGAGCAGCCTGCGGTTGGCGCCTCCAACGAACATGATCGAGGCGCCGATGACGAGCAGGACGAGGCCAGTGCCGAGGTCGGGCTGCGTCATGATGCAGAGGAACGGAACGAGCAGCGTTCCGATGCACTTCGCGTACTCACGCGGCGAGTCGATGCGCCCCTGATAGCGCGCCACGACAGCCGCCATGAGCAATATCGTCACTATCTTCGCCAATTCTCCCGGTTGGAATCGGATTCCGATATTGACCCAGGAGGTCGCACCTCCGGCCGAGTAGCCGATGACGGGTAAGTGGGGCGATAGCAGCAGCACCACATCGATAATCATGAGGGGTATGACGGCCCCCGCAAGCGACGAGTAGTCGATCTTCCAGAAGATGAGCAGCATCACGACGCCGAGGCCGACGCCCAGGAACTGGCGCATGATCGAATGCTCGGTGCTGTCCCTCGTAACGGACCAGACGATGACGAGGCCGAAGAGCACCAGCACGGTGGTGACGACGATGAGCAGCGTCATCAACCTGTTCCCGCGCGAAACGCCCTGCTTCTCCGCAGAGTCGGTGACCGTTCGCTGTATGTGCTGAGCCGTCGCCATTAGCGTTCTCCCGTTTCCGCTGCGGAGATGTAGCCCTCTTCCTCGAGGCCGAAGAGCTTCGACAGCACGCGACGCACGGCCGGTCCGGCCGTGGCCGTACCGCCGCCGCCTTCCTCGACCACGCACACGCATGCGTATTGTGGTTTGTCGATGGGGCCGTAACCGCAGAACCATGCGTAATCATCGCGCAAATCGCTGCCGGTTTCACCCGTTCCGGACTTGGCCGCCACCTCAACGGGGTAATCCACGAAGATGGACGTGGCGCCACCGTCGGTGACGACCTGCCGCAGTGCCTTCTGAATGGTCTTGAGATCCTTGTCGGAGAACTCGGGGGAGAACTTGCTGTTCTCAACCTTCTCCGGAATGACGACCTGACCATCCTTGCTGAGCACCTCGAACAGAACATGGGGCTTGGGAATCTTGCCGGTCGCGATGCCCGCGTAGGCGGTCAGGATCTGCAGCGGGGTGACGAGGATGTCGCCCTGGCCGATGACCATGTTCGCAAGGTCGCCCGGCACCCACTGGGCGTCCTCCGGCGTCTCCCAGAAGTACTCCTTCTTCCACGCCTCGTTGGGGATGCGCCCCTCGAGCTCGCCGGCGATCTCGATGCCATGAGTCGAGCCGAAACCCCACGACTTCAGGTAATCCTGCAGGGCTTCAGGACGCTCCTTGCGGATGTCCCAATACCTGCTCGCCACCTCGTAGAAGTACACGTCGCACGAGTTCGCGATGGCCTCGTAGATGTCGAGCTTGCCGTGGCCGCTGAGGTCCCAGCACTTCTTGGGATAATCCTCGCCCATGCCCGTCCACGTGCCCTGGCAGTCGAACTCGATCTTGTCGTCGATGAGCCCGTCCGTCAGCCCGGCGAGACCCGTGAACGCCTTGAAGGTCGAGGCGGCGGGGTACTGGCCGGCGATCGCGCGGTTCGTCATGGGGTAGCCCGAGTTCTTGCTGTTGAGCTTGTCCCACACATCCGCGGAGATGCCGCCGATGAACTCGTTGGGATCGTAGGTCGGCGCGCTCGCCATCGCGATGATCGCGCCGGTGTTCACGTCCATGGCGATGATCGCGCCACGGCTCGCCTTGTAGTGGCCTCCGTCGATTGCCTTCGCGAACGCCTCCTGCAGCGCGTTCTCGGCTATGTTCTGGACCTCCGCGTCGATGGTGAGCATGACGTCGTTGCCGGAATCGGGGTCGACCTCGCCCATGACGGCGATGGGAATGCCGTCCGAGTTGACCTTGTAGGTCCGCGTTCCCTTCGTGCCCTGCAGCACGCTCTCGAACGCAGCCTCTGCACCCGCCTTGCCCACGACGTCGCCAGACTCGTAGTTCATGCCATCGGGGTTGTTCGCGAGCTCCTCCTCCGAGATGGTTCCTGCGTAGCCGAGCAGATGCGCGGCGAGCGAGCCGTTCGGGTACTGGCGGATATAGCGGGTTTCCACCGAGACGCCGGGGAAGACGGTCGGATTCTCGGCGATGTAGGAGACGGCCCGCATCGACACATCGTTGGCGATGGTGCGGTCCGATTGCGCGCCGGTCGACTCGTCGATGAGACGGGCGCGCACCGCCTGGCGCGGGATGCCGAGCACGAGCGAGAGCCTCTGCGTGACGCGACGGTTGTCGATGACGGTGGAATCGCCCACGACGGTGAGCGACGCGCGATTCGTGACGAGGACGTTGCCGTTGCGATCGAGGATGCGGCCGCGCTTGGCGGCGACGCTCGCCGTGGCGGTCATGTTGTTCTCGGCCTGCTCGGAATAGCTCTTGCCGCCCAGAATCTGCAGCGACCACACCTTGATGCCGAGCAGCGCGAGCACACCGACGACGATGCCGGAGAAGATGTTGATGCGCCTGCGGGAGAGCGAGCGCTGGCTATCCCCCGCGGTCGACTGGCGCTTCGTCTCCCGGACGGGATTCTTCTGCTTGTCGCGGATGTCGATCTCGCGGTCGACCTTCAGGGGACCACGGGACGAGAGCATCTTGCGGCCGAGCACGATGCCGACGACCACGATTGCGGCGACGACGATGAAGATGACGATGGCGAATACGAGGGCACTCATAGCTTGATGCGCGATTCGGTCAGACCGCGGCCAACCCCCGTAATCTTCTTGTAGATCGGCCATGCGATGGCAAACGCGACGAGCGTGTAGACCGTCCACGGAAGCACGCGGAACACGATCGACGCGAAGAACGACTGCTCATATCCCGTGATGGAGAGAACGATGCAGAAGACGAAGCTGACCACCAGCGACAGGATGGCGCAGACGATCATCCACACGGACATGCGGTCGAGCTTGATCGAGGAGAGCATGCCCGACAGGAAGTAGCCCGCGGCGGACATCACGAGCGCCATGGCGCCCACGGGCCCCGCGCCCACGAGGTCGAAGAGCAATCCGAACACGAAACCCGTGACGACGCTGCCGCGCTGCGACGAGATGATGCATACGGGCACGAGCATCACGAGGAAGAAGTTCGGCGAGATACCGCCGATGGCGATGTTGGGGGCCAAAATCACCTGGAGCAGGAACGCCACGATGCCCATCACCACGATCTTGGAGGTGGGAGACTTGACGGCCTCGGACTCAAGAGCCGATGTTCCGATTTGCCTCGGGGGATTCGCCATGCCTACTCACCTCCCCCGTCGCCCTGGTTCTCGCCATCGCCCGCCGCGTCCCCCTCACCGGATTCCTCGTCGTCGGAGTCATCCGCCTCGGTGGTCTTCTCGTCGAGCGGTGCGGACACGTCCTGGGACGCTCCGGTGTCGTCGCCCTCGTCGTCGGAGCTCGAGCTTCCCTCGAGCGTCACGCCGGTGAGCACGATGACCTCGCCTGTGATGTTCTCGCTCGCGAGCGGCTGGATGACGAGCGTATGGTAGGTGTCGGTCGGCGAGCCCTCGATGCGGCTCACCACGCCGACGGTGATGCCCTTGGGATACACACCGCCGTTGCCGGACGTGATCACGCCCTCGCCGAGCTCGACCTCGGTGGCGATGGGAACGAACTCCATGTAGAGCAGGCCATCGACCGATCCGGAGAGGATGCCCTCGGCGCGGCTCTTCTGGAGCGTCACGGACACGCCGCTGCGCTCGTCGGTGATCAGGCGGACGACGGAGGTTCCGGGCGAGACGCTCTCGATCTGCCCGACAAGCCCCGAGCCGGTCATGACGGGCATGCCCACGGCCATTCCGGCCGCCGACCCCTTGTCGATGGTGATGGTGCGGTTCCACGAGTCAGTGCTGTGCGACACGACGTTCGCGACGACCGACTCGTCGTCATACTGCGTGCTGATCTCGAGCAGCGCGGTCAGGCGCTCGTTCTCGACCTTGTACTCCTCGTATTGGATGAGCTCGGATTTGAGCTGCGCGTTCTCCTGCTGCAGCGCGAGCAGGTCCTCGGTGGGGGCTGCCGCGTTCGTGACGCCGTTGCCAATGGCATGGAACGGCGTTGAGACGACCGAGCCGGCCTTCTGGAACGGAGACGAGATGGTTGCGACGGCGGTTCTCACCGAATGGAGCACGCCGCTATCCCCCTCGCGCCCCCACATCGTGAGCAGCGCGAGCGAAACCACCACGGCGATGATGAGCACCACCGTCGCGGAAAGCTCCCTGCGGGATTTCGAGACGAGCTTCGGCATGGCGAACCGCGATTACTTCTGCGTATAGGACCTGCGCAGTGCGTCGGGGTTCTCGAGGGCACGCGCGCACCCCTCCACGACGTTGGAGAACGCGGTGTCCGACACATACACGGGAACTTCGAGCTCCTGGGTGAGGAGCTTGTCGAGCATCTTGAGCAGGGCGCCGCCTCCGGTCAGGAGCACGCCGTTGCGGATGATGTCGGCGGCGAGGTCCGGGTCCGTCTCGTTGAACGCCTCCTTGATGGCGACGACGATCTCCTGGAGGGGAGCGCGGATACCATCGCGGATGTCCTCGGACTGGACGATCTCGGAGCGCGGCAGGTTCGTCGCGATGTCGCGGCCGGAGATCTCCATGTCGAGCTCGCCCGACGAGATGGGCATGGCCGAGCCGATGGCGATCTTGATGTCCTCGGCGGTGCGGTTGCCGATGTGCAGACCGTAGACGTCGCGCACGTGGCGCATAACCGCGTCATCGAGCTCGTTGCCCGCAACGCGGAGCGAGCGGAACGCGACGATGCCGCCGAGCGAGATGACGGCGATCTCGGTGGTGCCGCCACCGATATCGACGACCATCGAGCCCGTGGGCTCGTCGACGGGCAGTCCGGCGCCGATGGCGGCCGCCATGGGCTCCTCGAGCAGGAACGCCTGACGCGCTCCGGCCTGGATCGTCGCCTCGAACACGGCGCGCTTCTCGACCGAGGTCACGCCGCAGGGGATGCAGATGACGATGCGGGGCTTCGGCTGCCAGATATGACGGCGCGGGTTGGCCTTGTTGATGAAGTAGCTCAACATGGCCTCGGTAACGTCGTAGTCGGCGATGACGCCGTCGGACAGGGGCTTCTCCACGATGATGTTGCCGGGGTTGCGGCCGATCATCTCGCGGGCCTCGTATCCAACCGCGAGCACGCGGTTGCTGTTCGCATCGATTGCCACAACGGAGGGCTCGTTCAAGACGATGCCCTCCCCAGGAATGGCAACGAGCGTGTTGGCAGTGCCGAGGTCGATGGCCATCTCACTGCCCCACTGGTTCAGCATTTCATCTAGAAATGACACGTGGTCTCCATTCCAATTGTCGTCTTACCGGCGATTAAGCCTCGTCCGCAGCTTTCGAGTCGGAAGCCGAGCTGGTCGTCTCGGCGGCCGCATCGGACACCTGAGCTGCAGCGTCTGCCGTCTTGGCATCATCGGCCGCGGTGTCGGTCGTTCCGGCTGCGGTGTCGGCAGCCGCATCGGTAGCCTCGGCCGTAGCATCGCCCTCTGCGCCCTCCGTCACGTCAGAGCCGTTGCTCGACAGCGAGTTCTGGGTCGACGGGAACGCGAACTCGATTCCGTTCACCTTCCAGGCGATGATGCCCGGGATATGCGAGAAGTCACGCGAGAGCGAGATGTCGTAGCGGATCGTGCCGCCATCCGGCAGCGTCGCCGTCACGAGGGCCTCGGACTCCATCATGCCCTTCTCGAGGTAATCGATCGTGTACTTGTCCGTCTTGGCGACGGAGTTCATGATCTTGTTGATCTTCGCCTTGTCCTCGTCGCTCGACGGGGTGATCCAGCACTCGGTGGCATCCTCGCCGGCCGCATTGAGATCGAACAGCTTCTCGATCGTCGCCTGCTGGCTCGGATAGCCGAAGCCCTGCCAGAAGAGCGCGACGCCGCCGATGATGAGCACGAGCACGATGATGATGATCGTGAGCAGCACGCGCAGGCCGCGCCTCTTGGGCTTGCGCTTGTTCGTCTGCTCGAGCAGAACGCTCAGGTCGTCGGGACCCTCGTCGGGAAGCGTGAAGAATCCTGTGTCCTCCGCGGAGGGGATGCCGTCGCCATAGGTCGCCTCGGCCTCGAACGGCTCGTTGCCGCCGCGGGTGTCCATCGGGTCGTATCCGTGCGAGAAATCGTCGATGCCCGGATAGCCGCCCATGACGTCGACGCCACGGTCGTCTCCGACCGGCGCCTGAGCCGGACCGGACGAAGCCTTGAGATAATCCGCCTGCGCGGCCTCGGACAGCTCGTAGTCGCCCTCGAGCGCCTTCTCGAACGCGGCGACGGCGGACTCGTTGTCGCCCTGCGCCACGAACGCCTGGCCCATGTTCGCATAGGTCTTGCTGCGCATCTCGGCGTCGGGATTGAACTCGAAGATGGCGCGGTAGGTCTCGATTGCGTCTGCCGGGCGGTTGAGGCCCATGAAGCACACTCCGAGGTTGAGCAGCGCCTTGACCGGCGTGGGGTTGCGGTCGTCGACGGCGGCGTTGCGGTACGCGGTGCCGGCCGACGCGTAGTCGCCCAGCTGCAGGTAGGCATTGCCCAGACCGCTGTAGGTCTTATAGGGGGTCTTGTACGTCGGGTCCTTCAGAACCGTCTCGAACTGCTCGATGGCCTTGCGGTACTCACCGGTGCTGGTGAGCGCGAGGCCGTAGTTCGAATGGACCGCGGTGAGGTTCTCGTACTCGGTGTCCTCGAGCGCCTTCTTGTACGCCTTCTCGGCATCGTCGAAGCTGCGCATCTTGACCAGGCAGTTGCCGAGCATGTGGTAGACGAGACCGGCTTCTCCCGGCTCGAAGGTCGCCTTCTGCTCCTTGAGCAGCGTGTAGTACCCGCGCAGCGCACCGGCGTAGTTACCGGAGTCGTAGGCTGCCTTGGCTTGTTCCAGCAGGTCTTGGTTCAGCAAACTAGTTCCTACCTCCTCGTAGCGGGCTTTCCTTGTTCGAGAGAAAGTGCCTACGCGGACAGATTCTCGATGGTGATGGACTTGATCTGGTCGCCAACGCGAAGCTGCGCGATGACGTCGAGGCCCTCGATGGTGTTTCCGAACACCGTGTAGCCGCTATCCAGAAACGGCTGCGGGCCCAGGCAGAAGTAGAACTGCGAGCCAGCCGAGTTGGGGCTCGCGCTACGCGCCATGGCGAGCGTGCCGTCCTCGTGGACGTTGTTGGGGTTCGTGGTGAACTCCTCGTGGATGCTGTAGCCGGGATTGCCGGTGCCGGCCTTCGGGCCGGCGTAGTTGCCGGAGATGAGCTCCTCGGCGGAGAGGTCGCGCGTGTTCGGGCAGCCACCCTGGATCACGAAGCCCTCCACATAGCGGTGGAAGCGCAGTCCGTCGTAGAAGCCGCTCGTCGCGAGCTCGACGAAGTTGCCGACGTGGATCGGGGCATCCTCGCCCGTCAGCTGCACCCTGATGGTGCCCTTATCGGTCTCGATGACGGCGATCTCCTTGCCGTTCGGCTTGTACTCGGGCGTATACAAACTCATGTCCGAAATCCCCACTTTCTATCGTTTCAAAGGCCGCTTGTCGTGTATTTGCGGTCGTGCGTCTCAAGCCTTTGCATCATGCATAAGGTTTCATGCCTAAACTAAACATAGAATGATAATACATTTTGCCCGGTTTCTCGCGTTGCATGCGACTAAAGGGCAAAAAGGAACACAAAGCCCACAACTCTCGACGACGCGTCGATAACGGCTGCAATGGCCGACTCACCAGCCACCGGATGCTCACTCGTCCTTGGACTCCTCGAGCAAAGCCGCGGGCTCCGGCGCCTCCCTCTCGGCATCGGAGCGTCCGAAGAGCCGCCTGAACGCGGCGCCGATACGACTGAAGAAACCCTTCTTCTTGGGCTCGGGGCTTACCGGCGCCTCCGGCTCCGCGGCGACGGGCTCCTCCTCGGTTTCCTCGGCGACGACGGATTCGACTTCCTCCATCTCGGGCTGCACCCACACGGCCTTCTGGATGGCCTCCTGCATGAAGTAGGACTGCGCGTTGACGGGCTCCTCGCCCTCGGCTGCGACGACGCGCGCGTAGCTGCCGTCGCTCGAGAGCCGCTGGGCGCGCTCGTTGTCGGAAAGCTGCACCTGGAGCATGTTGTAGACGCGCTCGCGGATCGAGGCGTTCTCGACGGGGAAGGCGATCTCGACGCGACGCTCGGTGTTGCGTGTCATGAGGTCTGCCGACGAGAGGTAGATCCGCATGTCGTCGCCCTCGCCGAAGCAGTAGATGCGCGAGTGCTCCAGCAGCCTGCCGACGATGCTCGTGACCGAGATGTTATCCGTCTCGCCCTCGACGCCCGGCAGGATGCAGCAGATGCCGCGGACGATCATCTCGACCTGCACGCCGGCCTGCGATGCCTCCGACAGCTTGTTGATGATGTCGAGGTCGGTCACGGAGTTGCACTTCAGGATGATGCTGCCCGTGCCGCCCGCGCGAACCTTCTCCATCTCGTCATCGATGAGCTGCATAATCGAGCTCTTGAGCGAAATCGGGGCGACGAGCATCTTCTTGTACTCGCCGTCGAGGTTGCCCATCGCCATGTTGTTGAAGAACTCGACACCGTCGAAGCCGATGTCGCCGTCGGCCGTCATGAGACACAGGTCCGTGTACTGCGCGGCCGTCTTCTCGTTGTAGTTGCCCGTGCCGAGCTGCGTGAAGAACTCGACGCCCTTCTCGCGGCGGCGCGTGATCTGGCAGATCTTCGTGTGGACCTTGTAGCCCTCGAAGCCGTAGAGCACCGTGCAGCCGGCCTCCTCGAAACGCTCGGCCCAGCCGATATTGGCCTCCTCATCGAAGCGCGCGCGGAGCTCCATCAGGATGACGACGTCCTTGCCGTTGTCGGCGGCCGTCGTGAGGTACTCGGCCACCTTCGAGACGTTCGCCAGGCGATACAGCGTGATCTTGATGGAGATGACCTCGGGGTCGGTCGACGCCTCTTTGAGGAGGTTGAGGAACGGGTCGATGCTGTCGTAGGGATACGACAGGAGGATGTCGTTCTCGCGGATCTGGTCGAACATCGACCGCTCCTGGTCGATGTCGCGGGAGAAGATCGGCGCGTAAGGCGTGTAGAGCAGCTCGCGCTGCTGGTCGGGCGTCAGCATCTGCTCGAGCTTGAAGACGTACGACAAGTCGATGGGCGAGGTGATGCTGAACACCTTCTCCTCGGAGAGGTCGAGCTGCTTGCAGAAGTACTTCCTCAGCTTGGGCGCGAGCCCGCCTTGCTCCACGAGGCGCACGGGGGCGAGGCGCTTGCGCTTCTTGAGGATCTTCTTCATGTGCTTGCGGTAGTCGTCATCGTCGTACGTCTCGTCATCGGGATTGATGTCGGCGTTGCGCGTGACGGAGATGACGGCGGCGTTGCCCGCGTCGTACATGTCGAACACGATGGGCGCGTAGTGGCGGATGACCTCCTCCATGAGCATGTAGTCGAGGTGCTCGCCGGGCAGCTGCACGATGCGCGGGACCATGGTCGGGACGGGGATGATGCCGAGCAGAGGGGCCTGCTTGGCGCTCTTCTGCACCTTCGGCTTGCCCTTCTTCTTTTTCTTCTCCTGCTTCGTCTGCTCCGGAACGTCCTCCTCGTCGGCGGGGATGGTGAGCTGCACGACGACGTAGAGCTCCCCGTTCTGCAGATGCGGAAACGGATGGCGCGGGTCGATGATCTGCGGCGAGAGGATGGGCAGGACGAGCTTGCTCGCGTACTCCTCGACAAAGGCGCGCTGCTCGGGGTTCAGGCCCTCCCATGCGAAGCGGCGGACATCGTGGTGCCACAGCTGGCTCTCGACATCGGCGAACACCTCGTCGCGCAGCTTCTCCAGCGGCACGCACTCGGCGTAGATCGCATCGAGCTGCTCGGAGGCCGTCATGCCCGACTTGTTGTCGATGACGTCCTTCTTGAGCGACGCGAGGTCATGCAGGCCCCCCACGCGGATCATGAAGAACTCCGAGAGGTTGCTCTGGAAAATCGAGACGAACTTGAGCTTCTCGAACAGCGGCGTTTGCGGATCGGCGCCTATCTCGAGAACGCGCTTGTTGAAGTTGAGCCACGACAGCTCTCTGTTCTGCGTGAATCCCATCGTCAACCGACCTGACCTTTCAGCACCCGCTCCAGCAGATAACCCTCTCGTATGCCCTGCTTGCTCACCTGCAGCGCTTCCGCGCCGGCCACGTCCATGATGCCGAGCAGCATGGCCAATCCGACCAGCACCGTGTGGACCCGGTCGGGGCACAGGCGGACGATTCCGAGCAGTACGCGCCGGAAATCGACCGTTGGCAGCGCAACGAGCTCCTCGAGCTGGGCGCGCGTCGCGACAAGCGCGCTTTCGCTCGAATCAAAGAGCGCATGAAACAGTTTAACCGATGAGCGCGCCGTTCCACCAAGACCGACGACGCGTGAGAAGGACCTTCCCTCGAGGATGCCCGTCTCGACGGCATGCTCGGCCATGAACGAGCGGATAACCTTGGCCTCGTTCTTCGTGGGAAGGACTTCCGAGACGTAGTGCATGAACATCTTGAGCGACCCCGAGGGAATGCTCGCGACGGAAAGATCCGCGACGAGATCGAGGGGCCGCGGCTGACCATCCGGTTCCCGCAGGAGCAGACCTTCCCGCAGCATGCTGAGCTCGGTCGATCCGCCGCCGACATCGACGGCCAGGCCTCCCTCCGGCCCGAAGGAGCCGCAGCACCCGCGGAACCCGAGGCGAGCCTCATCCTCTCCGCTCAGCAAGTCGATGGAGAGACCGGTGCGCTCCTCGATGCGGCGGAGGGCGTCCTCCGAGTTGTCGATGTTTCGCAGGATCGCGGTGGCGAACACGGAGATGCTCTCGACGCCGGCGAGTTTGGCCGCAGCCACGTGCTTGCCCAGAATCTTCACCGCTCGGTCGATGCCGTCATCGCCGAGCACACCGTCGCTCACATAGCTCGCGAGGCCCGCCATGGCCTTCTTGTTGGTGGCGATGGTCGGAGCGTACTCGAGGGGCGCGGAATCGTCCACCTCGAACACGATGAGGCGGATGGTGTTGGAGCCCATATCTATCACTGCATGTCTCATAAGGCAATTTTCGCCCTCGCGGCAGCTTGCGGCAAGCATCAGAGGACAATTCCTCGCGGCGCCTCGCGGCGGCACGCTTCGGCGCGTGCCGGCGGCCGGCGCCCGCCTTCGCGGCAGCTCGCGGCAGGCGTTCTCGATAATTGGCCGTAGCTGTGTTATGTTTCTCACAGCTATCCCGCCCTCTTAGCTCAGGGGATAGAGCGTCTGCCTCCGGAGCAGAAGGCCGTAGGTTCGAATCCTACAGGGGGCGCCATCCAATTGCATCGGCCGCCAACACTGGCGGCCTTTTTTCATGCATCAAAATCGCAAGGATGCGAACCTGAGAAGGGTTCGAGCGCCCGGAAAACGAGCCAGTGGCTCGTTTTCAGCGAGAACGGGGGCGTTTTAGCGCACCCTCGTCAGCTTGCGCAGCAAGCGTGAATCCTACAGGGGGCGCCATCCAACTGCATCGGCCGCCAACGCTGGCGGCCTTTTTTGTATTAGCAGAAATATACGGTCAGAACTTGACCCCCCTTCCCAAAATGCGGGGTTGTCGAAAACAAGCTCGCTTTTGCACGAAAAACAGATCCGCCTGTCCCAAAATGCGGGGTTGTCGAATGCGGGACGTGTTGTGCTGTACTGAATTGCGGGGTTGTCGAATAATATTGTCCCGAAATGCGGGGTTGTCGAAAACATTTAAGGTTTTCGTCTTCGACAACCCCTCATTTCGGGACAAGCAGGGCCGAGAATCATGCAAGGGCAGCCTGTTTTTCGACAACCCCGCATTCTGGCCTCCCGTGTGGGGTCTGCTGACCGCGATTGCAGCACGGGCAATCAGTAAACCCGCAACCGGGGCCTCCCGCGTGGGGCTTGCTGGCCGTAACTGCAGCTTGGGCAATCAGCAAACCCGCATTTTGGGCGGGCATGTGGGGTTTGCTGACCGTGTTCGCGGCTTCGGCAATCAGCAAGCCCGCATTTCGGGCCAGTACGTGGGGTTTGCTGACCGTGTTTATAGCTTCGGCAATCAGCAAGCCCGCATTTCGGCCTCCTTTGTGGGGTTTGCTGATTGCTCCCGCGCCGCCTCGAGTCAGCAAACCCGCACTCTAAGCCGATTTGCGGGCTTGCTGATTGGCTGTCGTGCTCGCGAAGACCCTGCGCATCTCCCCGATGTTATGTGACAATGTCCTCATGAGCACGCGAACCACACTTGCAATCGGCTGTCACCTTTCGTCATCGAAGGGCTTCTTGCACATGGGCGAGGAGGCACTGTCGATCAACGCCAACACGTTTGCATTCTTCACGCGCAACCCCCGCGGCGGCAAGGCGAAGGAAATCGATCCCGCAGATGCAGAGGCGCTGCGCGCCTTCATGGCCGAGCACGAGTTCGCCACGCTCGTGGCCCACGCTCCCTACACGCTCAATCCGGCAGCAGCCGACGAGCGCGTGCAGGAGTTTGCGCTCCAGACGCTCGCCGACGACCTCGTCCGTATGGAGCACACGCCGGACCAGCTGTACAACTTTCACCCCGGATCGCACGTGAAGCAGGGTGCGGAGGTGGGCATCGAGAAGATAGCGGCGACGCTCAACGAGGTCCTCGCCCCCGAGCAGACGACGACCGTGCTGCTCGAGACCATGGCCGGCAAGGGCACCGAGGTCGGCCGGACATTCGAGGAGCTCGCCGCCATCATCGAGCGCGTGGAGCTCGACAGCCATGTGGGCGTGTGCCTCGACACCTGCCATGTGTGGGACGGCGGCTATAACATCGTCGACGACCTTGACGGCGTGCTCGCGGAGTTCGACCGCGTCGTCGGCCTCGACCGCCTGCGCGCCATCCACCTCAACGACAGCAAGAACCACTGCGGCTCCCACAAAGACCGCCATGCACGCATCGGGGAGGGCCAGATCGGGTTCGAGGCCCTCTCGGCGGTGACTCGTCATCCCGCGCTGCGCGACCTGCCCTTCATCCTCGAGACGCCCAACGAGCTCCCCGGCTATGCGGGAGAGATCGAGCGGCTGCGAGGTGCATGGGAATAGAGGGGTGCCCGGATGGCGACATCCGGACAACGGGACGAACCTTCAAGCTAGATGAATCGAGGAGCCGGGGTTGTCCTCCGTCGCGACCCGCCCCTAAGATGAGAGCGGCTCTGGGAGCGCGGGCTGCTCCGGAGGCGCCTTTCTCTCGCCTGGCGAGCGCATCGCGACGGCTATCGCTCCGATGACGACGAAGACACCAACGACCATGAGCACGGACGGCACCTCGCCGAACAGCAGGAGGCCGGCCACCATGCCCGCGATGGGGTCGCCGAGCGCAAGCGTCCCGACGAGGCCAATCTCCATGTGGCGCATCGCGACCGCGAAGCATGCATACGGCAGGATCGCGCAGACGACTGCCTGGCCCACGAGCAGCGACACGCCGACGGCGGGGCCGGCCGCGATGAGGTTGAAGACCTGATCCCAGTGGCACAGCGGCAGCAGCGAGATGGCGCCGATAAGGAAATACCAGAAGTTGATGGTTGTCGAGCTCATGCCCCAGTCGCCCATCACGCGCGTCGCCGCCCCGTTGACCGAGTACATGATGCCCGTCATGAAGCCCATGAACAGGCCGTAGAACGACAACGTCTGGGCGTCCATGTGCTCGAGCAATCCGGTCACGAGCACGACGCCGAATAGCGCGACGACGACGCAGATCATCTTGCGCGCGGTGATCTTCTCGCCGAAGAAGATGCGGCCGAGGAAGATC
This sequence comes from Coriobacteriales bacterium, assembly GCA_050946275.1. Classification (GTDB taxonomy): domain Bacteria; phylum Actinomycetota; class Coriobacteriia; order Coriobacteriales; family CADBOM01; genus JBMNUM01. The sequence goes on along the minus strand of JBMNUM010000027.1, from coordinate 3,739 downwards.
GCCCACAGCGCGAACAAGCCCATGAGCACCGACGAGAGCGCGAGGTGCAGGTGCAGGATCGCGATGCTGTACACGACGTTCATGTACGAGCAGCCGATGACCGATCCGGCGATGAGCAGGATGATGGCCTTCTTGGGGACTTTGAACTCCTGCCGGTTCTTGATGAGGATGAACACGGCGAGAATAATCGCCGAGACGAGCAGGCGCGTGAAGACGATGGTCGGATTGTCGAGTCCGCCAGCACTCAGATAGCGGACGAAGACGCCGGTGATACCCCACATTATGCCGGCGAGAATAGGCAGGATCATGTAGAGCTTCGACTTATCCATGTTCGCTCTCCTCCGGGGGTCGCCCCGAGCCTCGCGGTCCTATCCCTCGCCGAGCGCCGGCTCCTGCTCCGAGGGCAACGATTGCCCGTCTCCGCCAGAGCCCTTCTTGTTGGGCGTCCTCATGGTCATGGCGAGGGCGACGATCACGACGACAACGCCAACGACCATCAACGGAGTCGGCACCTCGCCGAACAGGACAAGTCCCCACATCAGGGCCGCAGCAGGCTCGACGAGCTCGAGTGTTCCAGCGAGAGCGATCTCCATCTTGCTCAGCGCCACGGTGAAGACCAGATACGGCAGGATCATGCACACGAACGACTGCCCGATGAGCCAGGCGATGGCCGTGAGCGGATCAGCCGAGATATACGACGTCACCTGACCCCAGTTGCACAGCGGCAACAGGGAAATGGCGCCGATGAGGAAGTACCAGAAGTTGATGGTGGTCGACTTCATGCCCCAGTCGCTCAGCACTCGCGTCGTTACGCCGTTGACCGCGTACATGATGCCGCACATGATGCCCATGAATAGGCCATAGAGCGAGAGCGTGCCGAAGTCGGTCTTCTCGAGCGCACCCGTCACGAGCACGACGCCCACAAGCGCGATGATGATGCAGATGACCTTGCGCCTGGTGATCTTCTCGCCGAAGAAGATGCGGCCGAGGAATAGGGCCCAGAGCGCGAACAGGCCGATGAGCACCGACGAGAGCGCAAGGTGCAGGTGCAGGATCGCGACGTTGTACACGACGTTCATGTACGAGCTGCCGACGACCGCGCCGATGATGAGCACGACGATGGCTTTCTTCGGAATCTTGAAATTCTCGCGGTTCGTGACGAGGAGGAACACCCCGAGAATGATGGTGGAGACGATCATACGCGCGCAGACGATGGTGTAGTTATCGAGTCCCCCCGCATTCAGGAAGCGTACGAACACACCCACCGAGCCCCAGCAGATGCCGGCGATGATGGGCAGGAAATAGATCAGCTTTGTCTTGTCCACGAACGGTCCTTATCACGATCCAGCCCGCAAACGAGCTGGTCAGCCGGGGAATCACCTGTAACACACGCTACCAATATACAGGCGGCGCGCCGCGACCCGTCAAGGCCAGAGGCCGCACCTTATCGTTTCAACCTGAAAACACGCCGCAAGCGGCAAGCCTGTCAACAAGGCGGGGCTGTTTGACAGATTTTTACCGAGCAAGGCCTGAAAACCTGTCAAACAGCCCCGCCTCGCTCGGCATGCGGCGCAAATGAAAAGCGGCCGCATCGCCATGCCCCCAGCATGACAATGCGGCCGCTCCCCTTTCCTCGTGGATCGGCCGCCCCGAAGGGCGCCGAAACCATCAACATGAGTTCGCGGGATTAGCCCTCGAGAATAGCCTCGGACGGGCAGGTCGAGATGCAGGCACCGCAGTCAACGCAGTTGTCGGCATCGACGACAGCCAGACCCTCGTCGCCCAGCTCGAGAGCGCCAGACGGGCACGCGTCAACGCAAGCTCCGCAACCCACGCAATCCTCAGTGATCTTAACAGCCATTTTTCTTGCTCCTCACACTCTTGATCCCACATGCCCCGATGTGAAATCGCATACAATAAGCAGGTCGTGCTTCGCGGGCGAGGCAAGCGGCCTTTCCTGAAGCCGCAAAAGCTTGCATATGGCAAACCTTTTGTCAAAGCCCTAGAAGTTAGAAACCGCTAACTTATCCGATTTCTCGGCGAGCGGCCTCTGACCCTAGCCGATTTTATAAGGAGCATTTTTCATTGTCAATCGAACTGAGCATCGAGAGACTCGCTTACGGCGGCAAAGGGGTCTCTCACCTTCCTAACGGAAAGACCGTCTTCGTCGAGGGAGCCTGTCCGGGCGACGTGGTCGAGGCGGAGGTCACGGCGGAGCGGGCCAATCTCGCCGAGGCGAAGGTGGCCGGGGTCCTCTCGCCGTCGCCACAGCGCATCGCTCCGAAATGCCCGTATAGCGGCTTGTGCGGGGGATGTCCCTGGCAGATCGTCGCCTACGATACGCAGCTCGAGTGGAAGCGCCGCTTCGTCGTCGATTCGCTCACGCGCATCGGAGGCTTTGCCGACGCAGACGAGATCGTGCGCCCCTGCATCCGCTCGAACAAGGAGTGGGAATACCGGAACAAGGTCGAGCTCGTCTCCAGCATCGTGAACGGGCGGCTTTCCCTCGGCTTCCACGCTTCCGGCAGCGACGAGGTCGTCCCCGTCACCGAGTGCAAGATGCTCCCCCGCGCCTTCTCGAAGGCGCCGAAGTCCCTTGCCGGCGCGCTGCGCTACCTCAAGGCAGACGAGTATGGTCTCGAGCGCGTGGGCGTGCGCATCTCCACGAGAACGGGCGAGGCGCAAATAGCCCTGTGGACGGAACCCGGCGGCTTCCCCCGCGCGGCGGCTGCAAATGTTCTCAAGAGCTCCATGAAGCACAACAGCCTCGTCCGCGTGCTCGTCAAGGGCGAGATGAAGGCGCGTCAAGTCAAGGGCGTCGAGCTGCTCGACGGTATCGAGCAGTGGCACGAGCGCCTGGGTGACATGCACATGGGCGTCTCGGCCCCCTCGTTCTTCCAGGTGAACACGCGCGGAGCAGAGAGCCTGATCGCACTCGTCATGGATGGCCTGGGCGTGGAGGAGGGTTCGACGGCCTGTGACCTCTACTGCGGGGCGGGAACGTTCACGCTCCCCTTGGCCGAGCGCTGCGACGAGGTGTTCGCGATCGAGGCGGCATCGAGCAGCGTGCGCGACCTGAGGCGCAACCTCGACGACAACGGCCTCGACGCCGAAGTCATCGGTGGCGACGCGGCGCGCGAATCCGCGGGCATCGGCCAGGTGGATCACCTCGTCGTCGATCCGCCCTATGCGGGCCTTGCGCCCGAGGTCTTCGACCGCATCGAGGAGCTGTCGCCAGGCAGGATCGCAATGGTATCGTGCAACCCGACGACGCTGGCCCGCGACCTGAAGAAGCTCGTCGAGCAGGGCTATGCCATCGAGCGCGTGACACCCGTCGACCTCTTCCCGCAAACGTTCCACGTCGAGAGCGTCGCCATCCTGTCTCGCTAGAGGTCTCAAAGACGAAAACCTTTATCGGCTTATTCTTAGCAATGAGTCGAAAAGGGGCATCAGCTTTGACTCATCGGCGGTGTTCCGATACGCTCGATTCATCGAAACCGAGGAGAGGAGAACGGCCATGAAATACGTGTGCGTCACCTGCGGATACGTCTACGATCCCGAGATTGGCGACCCGGATAGCGGCATCGCCCCCGGCACGGCCTTCGAGGACATCCCCGAGGATTGGGTCTGCCCCCTGTGCGGAGTCGGCAAGGACATGTTCGAGCCGGAGTCGTAAGCCGGCAAGCAACAAAAGTGAAAACGGAGGCGGCCGCCCAAGGGTGGCCGCCTCCTCATTGTG
>JBMNUM010000026.1:0-25494 GCA_050946275.1 Coriobacteriales bacterium | reverse complement strand
AGTCGTCCTACAAGCAGGGCTCGTCGCCGCGCTACACGTCGCGCGACGTGGCCGCCAAGATCGCCGAGCTTCGGGGTGCTGCGCTCGTCCTCGGCAGCGCCAGCCCCGCCATCGAGACGCTCCACCGCTGCGAGACGGGGCAATGGCGCCGCGTCGTGCTGCCCGAGCGTGCGAGCGGCAAGCCGCTGCCGCCGGTTCAGATCGTCGACCTCGGCCAGGAGTTCGCGCGCGGGAACAAGACCATGTTCTCCCGGGCGCTGGCAGACGCGCTCAAGGAGACCGTCGCGGCAGGCGACAAGGCCGTCTTGCTGCTGAACCGCCGCGGCTTCGCGTCGTTCCTGCTCTGCCGCGAGTGCGGCTTCGTGCCCACGTGCGAGCAGTGCTCGACCTCGCTCACGTTCCACGAGGGGCGCCATCACCAGGGCGGCTTCCTCATGTGCCATCATTGCGGGCGGCGCTTCGCCGTGCCGCCGACGTGCCCGGAGTGCGGCAGCCCGTACCTGCGGCAGCTCGGCCCCGGCACGCAATTCGCCTACGACCAGCTGCGCATGCTGCTCGGCGACGAGGTGCCGATCGTCCGCATGGACGCGGACACCACCTCCACGAAGGGCGCGCACGAGAAGCTGCTCGCCGAGTTCGCGTCAGCTGACGGCGGCGTGCTGCTCGGTACGCAGATGATCGCGAAGGGACTCGACTTCCCCGACGTCACGCTCGCCGGCGTCCTCATCGCCGACACGATGCTCAAGCTGCCGGATTTCCGCGCGCCGGAGCGCACGTTCCAGCTCATCGAGCAGGTCGCGGGTAGGGCGGGGCGCGCCGTGAAGGATGGCCGCGTCATCGTGCAGACCTACTGGCCCGACCACCCCGCCATCGTCGCGGCGTCGCGCCACGACCGCGCGATGTTCCTCTCGCGCGAGATGCCCGTGCGCGACGAGATGGGCTATCCGCCCTACATGCGCATGGCCAACGTGCTGGTCTGGGGCCGCGACGAGCGCGCCGTGGCTGCCGAGTCCGGCAAGCTGCGCACCGCGATCGACGAGCAGCTGCGCGCCGCCGGCGTCGACCGCACGTGGGAGGTCCTCGGCCCGAGCCCGTGCCTGCTGTCGCGCCTGCGCGGCACGTACCGCTGGCACATCCTCGTGAAGTCGCCCGCCGGAGCAGACATCCCCTCCGTCCTGCGCGCCGTCTTCAAGGCCCGCAAGCCCGCGACGGGCGTCAGCGCCGCAGTGGACGTCGATCCCGTCGACCTCTTCTAAAAACCTGCCAATCAAGGCAGGGCTGATTGTTAGGTCCTGCCAAACAAGGCGGGGCTGATTGACAGGTCCTGCCAAACAGGGCGTGCCAGATTGTCAGGTTCGCGGCCGAGTCTACGCGCCTGCCGAGCCTGATTTTCTTTGGCGCCACCACATCTTGCGAACGTCTCCGGCTTTTCCGGTTAACATGTGTATGGCAACTAAGAGCCAGCAACTACGCGCACGTCGACCTGAAGGAGACCGGTCATGGCAAACGTCAGCCTTTCGATGAACAAGGCACGCAAGCGCACGCGTGAGGAGAAGGCCCAGTCGCAGAAGCGCTTCAAGGAGATCCTCGCCATCCTCAAGAAGCACGACATCAAGGACGACATGACGCCGGAACAGACGGTCGACCTGATCCAGGACCTCGGCACGACGTTCGTCAAGCTCGGCCAGATCGCCTCGACGCATCCCGACGTCCTGCCCCAGGAATACTGCGATGCGCTCGGCAAGCTGCGCACGAAGGCGCGCCCGCTGCCGATCGAGGACGTGAAGTCCCAGATCGAGGCCGAGCTCGGCAAGCCCGTGGACGAGCTGTTCACGGAGTTCGACGAGACGCCGCTCGGCTCGGCATCCATCGCCCAGGTTCACCGCGCGGTGCTGCCCTCCGGCGAGGTCGTGGCGGTCAAGGTCCAGCGCCCCGGCGTCGTCGAGATGGTGACCAACGACCTTGCCATCCTGGAGCAGCTCGTCGAGATCTACGACTTCTTGAACAAGGGCAAGGATGGCATGTCCCTCAAGGACCTGGTCTCCGAGCTCGTGAAGACCTCGATGGAGGAGCTCGACTTCATGAACGAGGCGAGCAACCTCAACCGCTTCTACGCGAACAACGAGTCCCGCGAGGGGGTCAAGTCGCCGAAGTGCTATGACGAGTACACGACGAGTGCCATCCTGACCGAGGACTTCTTCTCGTCACCCGCAGTCGAGGACATCGATTCCATCGGCTTGAGCGACGAGGATCGCGAGAAACTCGGCTACCTCGTGGCCAAGAACTACATGCAGCAGATCATGGAGGATGGCTTCTACCACGCCGACCCGCATGCCGGCAACATCATGCTGCCGGAGGAGGGCGGCATCGAGTGGATCGACTTCGGCATGATGGGCACGGTCACCGCGAGCCAGCGCGACGCGCTGAAGGACCTCATCGTGGCGCTCGTGAAGGGCGATAACTACGGGCTCAAGCGCGCCGTGCTCAAGATCGCCAAGCCCAAGGGGCCGATCGACCATTCCAAGTTGCTCGAGATGTGCGAGAACATCTCTGATCAGTTCGTCGACACCGACCTCGCGGGGTTCGACACGGGGGCGCTGGTTGATTCGCTCACGGGTTCGCTCGAGTCGGTCTCGCTCGACATCGATCCCTTCCTCACCAACCTCGGCCGCGGTCTGGTCACGCTTGAGGGGACGATCCACCTGATCTCGCCCAAGCTCAACATCATGACGGTGCTCGTGGACTACATGACATCCGGCTTCGACATCGGCTCGCTCGAGCGCACCGCGAGGAACGCGCTCGGCAAAGCGGTCGACAGCGCCGGCGCCATGGTGGGCCTTCCCACGAAGGTCAACGAGACGCTCGACATGCTTCAGAAGGGCCACGTGAAGGTCGGCATGGAGCTCTCGTCGAGCGAGCAGCTCTCGCGCGACATCCGCGCCGCCGCGGGTCTCGTCGCCATCGCGCTCATCGCTGTCGGCTTCATCGTGGGCGCGTGCATCCTCGGCTCGAGCGACACGGCCATCCTGCTGGGCGGCGTTCCGATGTTCGGCGTGATCGGCCTCGTCGTGGGCGTGGTGCTGGCGGTCTACGTCTTCGTGAAGATACGGCCCTACCTGAGGAAGTAGCGGGGAGGGGGTATCGTGGGCAGGATCGCAGGCAGACTCGCTGGCGCATGCTCCGCCTTGGCCCTGGCGCTCGCCTTGGCCGTGCTCGCCTGTCTGACCGCGGGCATGCCGGCTGCGTATGCCGAGGATGCCCCCACGGTGCTGGCGTTCACGTCGGACGTGCACAACGGGTCCGACAACGCGACCGCAACGCGCCTCGACGCGTGGATCGACAGCGTGGTTGAAGAGTACGGCCACATCGACGTCATGGGCTTCTGCGGCGATATGGCCTCGGTCGAGAACACGAGCGAATCCCAATTCTGGACGTACGCGCAGGCCGTGATGGACGTGGTCGCGGGCAAGGGCGTCGACGCCGTCTACACAACCGGCAACCACGAGTTCTACCCTGGCGGGTTCGCCATGACGACGAACCCGGTGAGCGACGCCTACACCATCGATGCCGAGGGAAGGGTCGGGGAGAACTACCTCATCTACTGCCTGGGGACGGAGGACTGGCAAAACATGCAGTCATACTACACGCCCGGGCAGGTGGCGAAGCTGCGAGCCTATCTGGAAAGGGCGGGAACCGACGGGCCCATCATCGTCATGACGCATTACCCTCTGCATTACCTCAGGATCACCGACAAGTCGTCGCGCACCACGTACAATGCCGACCTGGTGATAGACGCTCTGAACGAGGCGGTGTCCGACGGCAAGAAGATCGTCTTCCTGTGGGGGCACAACCATTCGCAGGGCGACCCGCGTTACGACCAGGTCTTCTGCCCCGGCGATAGCCTCGAATACCGGAGGGGTCGCTCCAAGGATATCGACTTCTACTATGCCGCGGCAGGCTGCATGTGCGATGCCGAGTTCGCGGGGGAAGGCTCGGTGCTCGGCAAGGGCCTGGTCATCACGATCGACGCCGACGACAACCTGGCCTTCGCCTATCGCGACGCGAGCGGCGCCAACGTCACCGAGCCCTATGGCCAGATCTTCGGGGAGCCTGCTCCCGTGGCCGCCGAGGGCATCTCCGTCTCGCGGGACAGGCTCGGGCTCGAGGCGGGGAGGGCCGGGATTCTCTCCGTCGCGTTCACCCCGGCCAACACGACGAGGAGGGTCGTCACGTGGACGAGCAGCGACGAGTCGGTCGCCATGCCATGCCCGCGGGGCTCGGGCGGTGGTGCCGTCACGGGCACGAGCGTGCTGGTGCGGGGCATCGCCCCCGGAACGGCCACCATCACCGCGACGTCTGGCGACGGCGGCTTCCAAGCTGCGTGCGAGGCGACGGTCTCCGAGGGCACCGGCGAGAGGCTCGTCGCGATCACGATCGGCGACAAGGCGATGAGCTGCCGCGCTTCCTCCGATGCGGCGACCAACGAGATGGGGTTCGAGTATCGCGGCCTCGCATCCGTCCCGTATGCCGCCGGGGATTCGGCTCCGCAGGACATCCTGTGGTCGCTCGAGCCCGCCGGCACCGAGGACGGCTACTACATCAGGAGCCATGACGGCAGGTACCTGAGCGCCACCTACGAAGCCAATTCCAACGGCGCGTACTCCGGCGCGCTTGCGCTCGGCGAGACGCGGGACGTCTGGCTCGTGGAGGGCGGCGCCGACACCTGGGAGCTCTCCGGTAGCTTGGTGAGGAGCGCCAACGCGAGCGTGAATCCACGGGATAACAGGAAGATGTACCTCGCGGTGACGACGGGCGACGGCGGCACCGACTTCTTCACCGTGCGCTCATATGGAAACGCGCGCGCATCGCAAGCCGTCGAGGCGCGGCATCTCCACGAGCTCGGCCCGTGGCGAGTCGCGAGCAAGACGGCGACCCGCCTCGTCGAGACCAGGGCGTGCACGGGCTGCGATCTGGGGGAGAGGCGCACAACCACGACCACGGTCAAGAACACCGATTGGGAGCGCGTGTGGGGCGCGACGGCGCCGGTCACGATGCAGAAGATCGCCGCGAAGTTCGGCAGGGCGGGGTCCGCGGTCGTCACGACCGACTCTACCTATAAGGACGCGCTGGCGGCATCGGCGCTCGCCGGCAAGTGCAACGGCCTCGTGCTCATGACGAAGAAGGGGTCGCTCACGCCGCAGACCAAGGCGGCGCTCAAGGCCAGCGGCGTCAAGACGGTCTACATCGTCGGCTCGAAGGCCAACGTCTCGGCCACCGTCGAGAAGCAGCTCAAGTCGGGCACCGGCGTCGCCAAGGTCGTCCGCGTCGCCGCCACCACGCCGAGCCAGCGCGCCGTCGCCGCGGCCAAGGTCGGCGGCAAGAAGTCGGACACCGTCATCATCGCGATGCAGAACGGCTTCCAGGACGCGCTCTCCATCGCGCCGTACAGCTACGCCACCAAGTCTCCGATCCTCTATGCGGAGACGAACAAGAAGCTGAGCTCGGCCACGCTCGGCTACATCAAGTCGGCCAAGTTCAAGAAGGCCATCGTCGTCGGCGGCCCCATCGCGCTGCCGGCTAGCGTTGACGCGCAGCTCAAGGGAGCCGGCGTCACCAGCATCACGCGCCTGGCCGGCGCCAACGCCTACCGGACCTCGGAGCTCATCGCGAGGTGGACGATGGGCAAGCTCGGCAACGGCAACCACGACAGGTACAAGGGCGCCTACATCACCTATGTCAGGTTCCAGCCGGCCGTGAAGATGAGGGTCGACAAGCTCGCCGTATCCACCGGCCAGAACTGGCTCGACGCGCTGTCCGGCGCCGCGCTGTGCGGCAAGAACAGGAGCGTCATGCTGCTCGCCGACACGAAGGGCGGCAACCACTACTCCAACGCGGCCAACTTCCTCAAGGCGAACAAGCCGAACATTCCCAACGCCTACGTCCTCGGAGGCACCAGCGTCGTGAGCGCCGCCACAGAGAAAGCCCTGGTCGACAGCACCAAGACAACCAGGCAAACCGTGGTAGTCGAGCAGGTGACCGTCACTCCCGCCTACACCGCAGGCGGCTAGCGTTGCCCACTGCCCACCTCGATCAAATAGCCACGCTAGGTGAATCAAAATGCGGAGATCAGTGCATTCAGCCCATCCGGTGTGGTAATAGTCCTGAAGTCCGGGGAGGTGTCCCGGCTGGCCAACGCCTCCATCGGCCGGCGCGCTGCCGAAACACTACTGCGCCGGTGTACAATCAAGCCGAAGAATAAATCCGCCGCCCCGCGCGACGTTTCGAAAGGTTGCCATCATGGAGATCCTGCTCGCCCCCAATCCCGTGCTCCGCGAGGAGTGCGCCGACATCGATGTCGCCAACGAGCCCGGCCTGGCCGAACTCGCGCAGGAGATGGCCAAGCTGATGTACGCCGCTGACGGCTGCGGCCTGGCGGCCCCGCAGGTCGGCATCGCCAAGAAGTTCATCGTCGTGGACGTCGAGTACGGTCCCAGCGGCGATAAGAACCCGATGTTCCTCGTCAACCCGTACGTCGAGAGCGTGCGCGGCGAGAAGATCGTCGACGAGGAGGGTTGCCTGTCGATTCCCGGCGTGCTCGTTCCCGTCGCGCGCTGCGAGGACGTGACCGTCAAGGCGCAGAACCTCGCGGGCGAGGACATCACCATCGAGGCGAAGGGCTTCCTGGCCCGCTGCCTCCAGCACGAGATCGACCACCTCTCCGGCAGGACGCTGTTCGAGACCATGCCGGTCATGGACCGCCTCGCCAAGCTCGAGGAGTACAAGGTGGCGCTGGCCGAGGCCGGCGAGGTCGCCTAACCGGTCGTTCCGCAAACCGCAGAGGAGCAAGCTATGCGCATCGTCTTCATGGGGACGCCTGAATTCGCCGTACCCTCGCTGCGCGCGCTCGCCGGTGCCGATGGCATCGAGGTGGTCGCAGCGTACTCGCAACCCGATTCCGTCTCGCGACGGGGCAAGAAGCCCCAGCCGTCGGCCGTGCGCGTCGCCGCCGAGGAGCTCGGCATCGAGGTGCGCACGCCGGAGACGCTGCGCGACTCGGAGGTTGTCGACGAGCTCGCTTCCTTCGCGCCCGACGTCATCGTCGTGGCGTCCTACGGCAAGATTCTGCCGCGCGAGGTGCTCGACGTGCCGCCGCTCGGCTGCATCAACGTGCACGCCTCGCTGCTGCCGAGGTGGCGCGGCGCCGCGCCGATCGAGCGCGCGATCCTTGCGGAGGACGCCGAGGCCGGCGTGAGCATCATGAACATGGAGGAGGGGCTCGACACGGGCGCCTTCTGCCTGCAGGCGAGCATTCCCGTGGGCGAGCTGCGCGCACCGGAGCTGACGGCCGGCCTGGCCGAGCTCGGCGCCACGACGCTGCTCGAGGCGCTGCCGGCCATCGCCGCCGGCGAGGCCGTGTGGACCGAGCAGGACGAGGCGGGCGTCACGTATGCGGAGAAGGTCTCGAAGGCCGAGATGCTGCTGTCGCCGGAGCTCGGTGCGCGCGACAACGTGCTGCGCGTGCGCGCGTCGTCGGACCATGCGCCCGCGAAGGCGACCGTGTGCGGTCGCGGGCTGACGGTCCTCGAGGCGCGTGTGTGCGATGCGGGGGAGTGCCCCGCCGAGGCTGTGTCGCTCGAATCCGGCGCTGTCGCCTTCGTCGCTAAGCGCCTGTTCCTGGGAGCTGCGGATGGGCCGGTCGAAGTGCTCGCCGTCAAGCCCGACGGCAAGCGCGAGATGGATGCCCGCAGCTTCGCGGCGGGAATCAACGCACAGCTCAAGTCCGGCGACGCCAGCTGGACGTGACAATCAAGGCGGGGCTGGTTGACGGGTCTTACGTGAGAACTTGCCAAACAGCCCCGCCCTGATTGACAGGTTTTTTGAAGGGGGAGCGATCATGGGGAAGCTGAGTGCTGGACGCGAGTTGGCGCTGCGGGCATGCGCGCAGGTGCGCGAGCGCGACGCATATGTCGACAACGTCGTGAATTCGATGATCCACCGGGCGAAGATGCCGCACGAGGACCGTGCGTTCGCGGAGCTGCTCGCGACGGGCGTCACGCAGACGCTCGGCACGCTCGACGAGATCATCGACCGCAACCTTAACCACCCCAACGACATCGACGCCGAGGTGCGCGATGCCCTGCGCATCAGCGTGTACGAGCTCGTCTTCCTCGGCAAGCAGGCCCATGCGGTGGCCGACCAGGGCGTCGAGCTCGTGAAGCTCGTCGCGCCGCGCGCGGCCGGCCTCGGCAACAAGGTCCTCCGCCGCATCATCGACGACACGCGCGCCTTCCCGTGGGGCAATCCCAACACCGACGACGAGGCGCTCGCGCGCAAGACCGGCTTCCCGTATTGGCTGGGCGACCTGCTCGTGGAGGAGCTGGGGCACGACGCGGCCGTCGTGTTCATGGCGACGTCGAACCAGCCTGCGCCGATGTACCTCGCGGTCAACCAGATCAAGGCGAAGCCGGCCGAGGTGCTGCAGGCTCTCAACGACAGCGGCGCCGGCGCGTCGTTCGTCGGGCCGGAGGAGCGCGGCTGCATCCTCGTGACCGACCAGCGTGCGGCGATCCGCTCCGGCGTGTTGAGCGGCGGCAAGGCACTCGTCTCCGACGCGTCCGCCCAGCTCACGGCGCTCGTGGCGACGCCGCGTAAGGGAGGCCGCTTCCTCGAGGTGGGCAGCGGCCGCGGCACGAAGACCGTCATGCTGCAGTCGAACGCGCTCGTGCGCGACGGCGAGCAGGCGCGCGTCTGGTGCGTGGACAAGCACGAGTTCAAGAAGGAGGTCCTCGCCAAACGCGCGGCGGACTACGGGCTGGAGAACGTGCACGTGCTCGCGGGCGACGCGACGGATCTCGACTCCATCGCCGAGCTGCCGAAGACCTTCGACGGCATCCTGATCGACGCGCCGTGCTCGGGATTGGGCACGCTGCGGCGCAACCACGACATCCGCTGGCGCCTCGAGGCGGCCGACATCGACGCCATGGCCGAGGTCCAGCTCGCGATGCTGAAGAGCGCCGCCCCGCGCGTTGCCCCCGGCGGCTTCATCGTCTACTCGACGTGCACCGTCACGAGCGAGGAGAACGGCGACGTCATCAAGCGCTTCCTCGCCAGCGAGGAGGGGAAGGCCTTCGCGCTCGCCAAGATCGGCGGCCGCGAGGCGGTCATGGGCATGCTGCGCCCCGGAGGCCCCGACGTCCACTTCATGGCCAAGCTCGTGCGCAAATAGCGCGTGGGACGGATCCGACCCGGTCAAAACAGTTCCATTCGCAGCAATCATCGCGTTCGCTGCGCATCGCTCCTCCTGCGGTCGCGCCCGCAGCTCGTCCCATGACCATTTCTTTCGATAAAGGATGTCCGTAAACGTCGATAAGGGTTTTTCGCGACCAATTCTTTCGATAAAGGACGTCCCAAACGTCCTATTTCGAAAGAAATGGTTGAGCGGGCGATGACTGCCGCTGGGTGCGGAGCGGCTAGTGGTTGCGGGATGGTGGAGCGGGCGTCGGACTCGGAGTGACGGAGTAGGCGGTAGTCGCCGGGTACGCCGCGGGAATCGGCGCGGAGAGGCAGCCCTTTTGCCGGGGGTCGGCATCGTCGTCCGTGCGGCGCGTTTTGGTAGTACTATGTAAGCGATTGTGATTTCGACACTTCCCGATCGAGGAGGAGCATGACATGCAAGAGTCTCATGTGATGGACGTTCTCAGGGTCGCCGAGAAGGCCGCCGTCGCCGCTGCGGCATGGAATGGCCGCGGTGACAAGATGGCCGCCGACCAGGCAGCCACCACCGCCATGCGCGACGCGTTCAACGAGATGGATTTCTCCGGCCGCATCGTCATCGGCGAGGGCGAGCGCGATGAGGCGCCCATGCTCTTCATCGGCGAGGAGCTCGGACTAGGCGGCGAGGCGATCGATATCGCCGTCGATCCGCTGGAGGGCACGAACCTCTGCGCGTACAACCGTCCGAACGCGCTGACGACCATCGCCATCGCCCCGCGCGGCGCGCTGCTGTTCGCCCCGGACACCTACATGGACAAGATCGCGGCCGGCCCCGCCTGCAAGGGCGCGGTGCACATCGATAACACGCCGGCGCAGAACGTGCACGCCGTGGCCGAGTGCCTGGGCAAGCCGGTCGAGGAGGTCAACGTCTGCATCCTGCTGCGCGACCGCCATGCCGACCTCATCAAGGATGTCTACGAGACGGGCGCCCGCGTGCGCCTCATCGACGACGGCGACGTCTTCGGCGCCATCGCGACGGCGGTCAACCACACCGGCATCGACCTCTACATGGGCGCCGGCGGATCGCCCGAGGGCGTGCTCGCGTGCGCGGGCCTCAAGGCCGTCGGCGGCGAGTTCATGGGCCGCTTCCAGTGGCGCAACGAGGAGGAGCGCCAGCGCGCGCTCGACACCGCGGCGGTCGACGTGGACGGTCTGCTGCGCATGGACGACCTCGTCATGACCGATGATGTTGCCTTCATCGCCTGCGGTGTCACCGACGGCGAGATGGTCAGCGGCGTCAAGATCACCGACGACTACATCACCACCGACGCGGTCGTCATGAGCGCCGAGGCCAAGGCCGTCCAGTTCATCAAGACGATCCACCGCATCGGCAAGGGAGCGATCAGCTTCTAAGGTTCCGGCCGTCCTATCGGAACGGCCGGACTGCTCGACGCTGCGAGGCGCCACAGCACGCCGCCTTGCCGTTCAACAAGAACCTCGCGGGCATGAGCCCAGCGAGAACCTTGTTTCTCGGCAATTCGGCGCACTGTGGCGCCTCTCGCTGTCTCTGCGAACGATGCCCGGACAACTGATGGCAATATGTGCCACCGTCGTACCAACGTGAAAGGAGCTCCCATGGCGACCATCGACGTTGACAAGCTGCGCGCATACCTGCTCGATTACTGCGGCACGGCCATGTTCTCCGGGTTCCCCGCGGCGCTCATCGACGTCGTGGACATCCAGCGCGCCGACGGCATCGAGCTCTGCAAGATCGCCGAGCGCCTTGGCATCGATCTGCGGCGGTTCGTCGTGGGGGAGTGAGGCGGCAGCGCTGCCCTTTGAATCATCATGGGTGATTCGTCCCATTCCTATATTTCTCAGAAAGAACCATTCTCGCCGGTAACGTGCCCATTCCATGGTCCTATAATCGCCATATTGGGGGATAGGGGGCCCTTTTGAGGGGCCTGTACGTAGGGAAGGGAAGGAGTGGAGAGCATGGCTTCAGGCAGGGTTGCAGACAAGACGGTTCTGAAGAATCTCGGGTTCTGCGGATTCGCCATCAACGCCAACACGTCGTGCGTTGACGTCAAGGACGGCAGGGTCGTGAGAATCAGACCGCTTCACCTCGACGAGTCCTACACGAAGGAGGAGCTTAACTACTACTACCTCGAGAAGGACGGCCACGTCTTCGAACCGGGCTTCAAGACGCTGATCCCGCCGTTCTCAATCGCCTACAAGAACCGCGCGTACTCGAAGAACCGCGTTCCCGCGCCGCTGATCCGCGTCGACTGGGACCCGAAGGGGGAGCGCAACCCGCAGAACCGCGGCATCAGCAAGTACCGCCGCATCTCGTGGGATGAGGCGCTCGAGATCGTCTCGGACGAGATCAAGCGCATCCACGACCAGTACGGCCCCCACTCGATCTACTGCCAGGCCGAGGGCCACGGCGAGGGCAAGGTCGCTGCGGGCGCCCACGGCTGTCCGCAGGAGATGCTCGCCTACTGCGGCGGCTCCACGATCCAGGCCCGCCAGCCCGACAGCTGGGAGGGCTGGTACTGGGGCGCCAAGCACATGTGGGGCATGGAGCCGCTCGGCCAGTGCATCAACGCGAACGGCACGTTCCGCGACATCACGCAAAACGGCGACGCCGTCCTCTTCTGGGGCTGCGACCCCGAGACCACCACATGGGGCTGGAACGGCCAGCAGCCCTCGCGCATGTGCTTCTGGTGGAACGACATCGGCGTCAAGTCGATCTACATCTGCCCCGACGTGAACTACGGCGCCGCCTGCCACGCCGATAAGTGGATCCCGGTGCTGCCCAACACCGACGCGGCCTTCCAGCTCGCCATCGCCTATGTCTGGCTGACGGAGGGCACCTACGAGAAGGAGTACATCGAGACCCACGCCGTGGGCTTCGACTGGTTCGAGCAGTACGTGCTGGGCAACCTCGACGGCGTGCCGAAGACACCCAAGTGGGCGTCCGAGAAGTGCGGCATCCCCTCGTGGGAGATCAAGGCGTTCGCGCGCTACTGGGCCAAGCACAACGTGTCGATCGCGCACTGCAACGGCGGCGGCTACATCCGCGCCGCCTTCGCGCATGAGCCGGCACGCCTCGAGGTCGCGCTGCTCGGCATGCAGGGCATCGGCATGCCCGGGCGCCATCAGATCAAGTTCATCGAGTGGACGATGCTCGGCATGCTCTCGATGTCGCCGCTGCCCGAGCCCGTGTTCGTCCCGAGCAACGAGGCAGCCTACCACGGCTGGGACCTCGCCGGCGAGGAGCCGAACCGCCACATCATCAAGACGCTCATCCCGCAGGCCATCCTGAACCCGCCGATCGAGTGGCACGGCCACGGCATCTGCACCTACCCGCGCGAGGACCAGTTCGAGCACTTCAAGTTCCCGCGCGACGGCGAGGAGCGGCTCCACATGATCTGGGCCGACGCGCCGTGCTGGTCGACGTGCTGGAACGGCGGCAACATCTACGAGGAGGCGCTGCGCCACGAGTCGATCGAGTTCGTGCTGGTGCAGCACCCGTGGATGGAGAACGACACGCTCTTCGCGGACATCATCCTGCCCGTCAAGACGATCTTCGAGTGCAGCGACATCGCCTCCGACAGCCTCGGCGGCCAGTTCCCGCTGTACTACATCGAGGACGTGGCGATCGACCCGGTGGGCGAGGCGCGCTCCGATGCGGAGATCGTCGCCGACATCGCCGGCGCGCTCGAGCGCTTCGGCGGCAAGTACGAGGGCCTGCGCGCGAAGTTCATGAAGGACATGACCCACGAGGAGACGCTGCGCAAGGGCTTCGACGAGAGCGGCCTTCCCGAGGACTTCACCTGGGAGGACCTCATGGAGAAGAAGTTCTGGGCCGGTCCGATCAATCCCAAGTGGGAGACCACGCCCGCCGGCATGGCCTACTTCGCCGAGAACCCGCATCGCTTCCCGCTGCAGACGCCGACGGGCAAGATCGAGTACTACTCCACGACGCTCGCGGAGAACTTCCCCGATGACGACGTGCGCGGCCCCTATCCCAAGTGGATCGAGGAGACCGACGAGCACAAGGACCGCATCACCTCCGAGCGCGCGAAGGACTACCCGTTCCTGATCGTGACGAACCATCCGCGCTGGCGCGTGCACGCGCAGATGGACGACATCCCGTGGTTCCGCGAGATCGAGACCTGCAAGGTCGCCGGTCCGGACGGCTACCTCTACGAGCCGCTGTGGGTCAACCCGGTTGATGCCGAGAAGCTCGGCATCGAGAGCGGCGACATCGTCAAGATCTTCAACGAGCGCGGAGCCGTCCTCGGCGGCGTGCGCGTGAGCGAGCGCATCATGCCCGGCGCGGTCTACCAGGACCACGGCGCGCGCATCGACTCGATCGTCGCCGGCACCGGCGGCCTCGAGCGCGGCGGCGCGAACAACCTCATCTGCCCGAACGCCACGACATCGAAGAACGCCGCCGGCGAGGTGACGAACAGCTTCCTCGTGGGCGTCGAGAAGGTGGACGTGATCGAGCTCGCCAAGCAGTATCCCGAGCAGTTCTCGCGCGATTACGACGAGGTCAACGGCCTGCTCGCGACGGCATACATCGAGGAGTGATTGACATGGCGAAGGTATTTCTGTTCGACTACGAACATTGCAACGGATGCCGCGGCTGCCAGGTGGCCTGCAAGGACGAGCACTGCGACCAGGCGTGGCCCCCGTACACGGCCGCCCAGCCGATCGTCGGTCAGTTCTGGATGAAGATCGACGACATCGAGCGCGGGCGCGTGCCATGGGTCAAGGTGACCTACGAGCCGACGATGTGCAACCACTGCGAGGACTGCGGCGTCATGAAGGCCGCTCCGGAGGCGGTCTACCGCCGCGATGACGGCTTCGTGATCATCGATCCCGAGAAGGCGCGCGGCATCGAGGGTCTCGCCGAGGCGTGCCCGTTCGGGGCCGTGTACTTCAACGAGGAGCTGTGCCTCGCGCAGAAGTGCACCGGCTGCGCGCACCTGCTCGACGACGGCTGGATCGAACCGCGCTGCGTCGACGCCTGCGCGACCGACGGCCTGCGCTTCGTCGAAGAGGAGGAGGCCATCGCGCTCGGCGCCACGCGCACGCCCGAGGGGGAGGCGCATGGCTCGCGCATCTGGTACCTCAACATCCCGAAGCGCTTCGTGGTCGGCACGCTCGTCGACATCGGGGCCGACGAGGTCGTCATCGGCGCCAAGGCCGAGCTCGTCTCGCCGGATGGCGCAGTTGTCGCGACGCTTGCGACCGACGACTTCGGCGACTTCAAGTTCGACCAGGTCGACCCGGCGGCCTACACCGTGCGTCTCGCCGCAGGCGACAAGACGCTCGAGGTCGCTGCCGACTGCACTGACAAGGACGTGTACGTCGGCGTGATCGACGCCGGCGCATAGCGTGCGTCCGACACCCAGCTTGCAAGTGGAACGCCTCCTGCCGGGGGCGTTCCACTTTTTGCGATTGGAACGCTCCTCGGGGGAGCGTTCCACCCGACTGCCGCGCAGGTCGCGCCATCGCCGTCCAGTTCTGCCATAATTCGAGTTTGGAAGTCTTGCGGCTGTATACGGCAGCCGCTGTAACGAGAGGCAAACGATATGTCTGTTTTGGAGAACATCGCCGAGATCCGCTCCGCCGGCCTGGCGTCCATCGAGGGCGCGCAGGGTTCCGATGAGCTTGAGGCCGTCCGCGTCTCGCTGCTCGGCAAGAAGGGGAGCCTGACGGCGATCCTGCGCACCATGCGCGAGGTCCCCGCCGACCAGAAGGCCGCCGTGGGCAAGGAGGCCAACCTCGCGCGCAAGGCCATCGAGGAGGCGCTCGAGGCGCGCAAGGCCGTGCTCGCGTCCGCCGAGCTCGAGGCGAAGATGAGCGCCGAGGCCATCGATATCACGCTGCCCGGCCGCTCGCATCCCATCGGCACGCGCCACCTCATCGCGAACGTGACCGATCAGATCTGCGACATCTTCATCGGCCTGGGCTACCGCGTCATCTCCGGTCCCGAGGTCGAGACGCAGTACTACAACTTCGAGGCGCTCAACACGCCCGCCGACCATCCGTCGCGCGGCCTGCAGGACTCCTTCTACGTCGTTGACGCCAGCGGCGCCGAGACCAACGTCCGCGGCGAGTCGAACGTCCTGCTGCGCACGCAGACCTCCGGCACGCAGATCCATGCCATGGAGGCCCAGCGCCCGCCCATCTACGTCGTGTCGCCCGGCAAGGTCTACCGCAAGGACGTCCCGGACCCCTCGCACCTCCCGCAGTTCACGCAGGTCGAGGGCCTCGTCGTCGACGAGGGCATCACGTTCGGCGACCTCAAGGGCACGCTCGACTACTTCTGCAAGCAGATGTTCGGCGAGGAGCGCGAGACGCGCTTCCGCCCGCACTTCTTCCCGTTCACCGAGCCCTCCGCGGAGGTCGACGTCAGCTGCGGCATCTGCCACGGCGAGGGTTGCCGCTTCTGCAAGGGCACGGGCTGGGTCGAGGTGCTCGGCTGCGGCATGGTCGACCCCAACGTGTTCGGGTTCGTCGACATCGATCCCGAGAAGTACTCCGGCTTCGCGTTCGGCATGGGCGCCGAGCGTATCGCGTGCCTGAAGTACAACGTGCCCGACCTGCGCATGCTGCTCGAGGGCGACATGCGCTTCCTCCGCCAGTTCTAGGGGAGACGAGAACGAGACGGCCTCAGGGCCGAGACGATAGGAATCTGAAACCGAAAACGAGGTTTGCGAGATGCTGGTTAGTTTGAAATGGCTCAAGACGATGGTCGACCTGCCCGCCGAGGCGAGCGACATCAAGTACCTGAGCGACCGCTTCGACATGACGGGCACGGGCGTCGAGGGCGTCGAGCAGTCCGGCGCGTCGCTGGACAACATCGTCGTGGGGCACATCCTCACGCGAGACAAGCACCCGGACGCCGACACGCTGTGGGTCACCACGGTCGACGTGGGGGAGCACAACCTCGGCGAGGACGGCAAGCCCGAGCCGCTGCAGATCGTGTGCGGAGCGCAGAACTTCGTCGCGGGCGATAAGGTGCCCGTCGCGCTGATCGGCGCCGTGCTGCCCGGCGGCATCAAGATCAAGAAGTCCAAGCTGCGCGGCATCCAGTCGTGCGGCATGAACTGCTCGGGCCGCGAGCTCGGCATCTCCAACGACCACGAGGGCCTGCTGATCCTGCCGGCCGACGCGCCGGTGGGCATGCCCATCGCGGACTACCTCGAGATCGGCGACGTCATCTTCGACCTCGAGATCACGCCGAACCGCCCGGACTGCATGTCGATGCTCGGCATGGCCCGCGAGGTCGGCGCCATCTTCGACGCCGACATGACCTTCGAGCCGCCGGTGCTCGTGGAGGATCCCTCCGAGAAGGCCGCGGACCTCGCGCAGGTCACCATCGACGACGCGCAGCGCTGCCCGCGCTACACCGCGCGCATCCTCAAGGGCGCCAAGATCGGCCCGTCGCCCGACTGGCTGGCCGAGCGCATCATCGCCGCCGGCGCCCGTCCGATCAACAACATTGTCGACGCGACGAACTACATCATGTTCGAGCTGGGCCAGCCCCTGCACGCGTTCGACCTCGACAAGCTCGCGAAGGACGCGGACGGACGCGCGCACATCGTCGTGCGCAAGGCGTTCGACGGCGAGCCGTTCACCACGCTCGACGAGACGGACCGCGTGCTGACCGCCGACATGACGGTCATCGCCGACGGCAACGCCCCCTGCACCGTTGCGGGCGCCGACGCCGCGGCCGGCACGCCGATCGCCCTGGCGGGCGTCATGGGCGGCCTCGACAGCGAGATCGACGACAACACGGTCAACATCCTGCTCGAGTCGGCGACGTTCGACTCCGGCTGCACGTCGCGCACGAGCCGCAACCTCCAGCTCTTCTCGGAGTCGTCGGCCCGCTACGAGCGCGGCGTCGACGCGGCCACGGTCGAGGAGTTCTCGCGCTACGCGGCGGCCCTCATGGCCGAGGTCTCCGGCGCCACCGTGTGCGAGGGCGTCGTGGACGCCTATCCCGCGCCCGTCGAGCCCCGCAAGCTCACGCTGCGTCCGAACCGCCTCCGCGCCATGCTCGGCGCTCCGATCCCGAACGTCGACATCGACCGCATCCTGACCCGCCTCGGCTGCGTGGTGGAGCCCGTCTCCGGCGCGCTCGCCGATGCCGAGGAGCTCTCGGTGCTCGCGCCGACGTTCCGTCCCGACCTCACGCGCGAGATCGACCTCTACGAGGAGGTCCTGCGCCTCTGGGGCACCGAGAACGTCGAGGACACGCTGCCTTCCGGCTTCGGCGTCGCCGGCGGCCTCACCGAGCACCAGAAGAAGGTCGCGCAGATCGGCAGCGTCCTGCGCTCGTGCGGACTCAACGAGACGCTCACGTACTCCTTCGTTCCCAACGAGGATGTCGAGCGCGCCCGCATGGAGCTGGGCGTCCAGGGCGAGCCGGTCGTGCTCATGAACCCGCTGAGCTCCGAGATGGGCGTCATGCGCCGCGCGATCCTGCCCGGCCTGCTGCGCTCCGTTGCGTACAACCAGAGCCGCGGCGTCTCCAACATCCACCTCTATGAGATCGGCTGCGTGTTCGAGGGCCGCGAGGGCGAGGCACAGCCCAATGAGCCGAGCCACGTCGCTGCCGTGCTCTCCGGCTCGTGGAACGACGCGGGCTGGAACATCCCGGATCAGCCGCTCGACTTCTTCGACGCCAAGGGTGTCGTGGAGAACCTCGTGCGCGAGCTCGCCATCCCGAAGCTGCGCTTCAAGGCGCTGCCCGCCGATGAGGCCCCGTGGCTGCAGCCCGGCGCCGCCGCCACCGTGATGAGCGGCAAGCGCCGCCTCGGCTGGATCGGCGTCGTGCACCCGCTCGTCTGCGACGCCTTCGACGCGAAGGCCCCGGTCATCGCCTTCGAGCTGAACACGGATGTGCTCATCGAGTGCTCGAACTACGCGCGCCCGTACGTCGACATCCCGCAGTTCCCGGCCGTCGAGGTCGACATGGCGATCGTCGTGGACGAGTCCACGCCGGCGCTCGACGTCATCCAGTGCGCCACCTCCGCGGGCGGCAAGATGCTCGAGTCCGTGCATCTCTTCGATGTCTTCCGCGACGACGAGAAGGTCGGTCCGGGCAAGAAGTCGCTCGCGCTGTCGCTCGTCTACCGCGACCCGGAGCGCACGCTCAAGTCCGAGGAGGTCGAGGCCAAGCACGCGCACGTCGTGCAGAAGGTCACG
This sequence comes from Coriobacteriales bacterium, assembly GCA_050946275.1. GTDB lineage: Bacteria > Actinomycetota > Coriobacteriia > Coriobacteriales > CADBOM01 > JBMNUM01. The sequence continues at coordinate 7,047 of JBMNUM010000026.1, read as the reverse complement.
AAGGCCACGGGCGGCAAGGTGAGGGAGTAGCGCCATGTCCGATGTCACGAGAATCGACGAATCCGCGGCCGACGAGGAGATGCTCTACGACCTCGCCGACCTGTTCCGCATCTTCGCCGACACGACGCGCATCAAGGTGCTCTACGCGCTCATGGACGAGGAGCTGAGCGTCTCGGACCTCTCCGAGGCCGTGGGCGTGTCGCAGTCCGCGATCTCGCACCAGCTGCGCACGCTGCGCCAGGCGCGCCTCGTGAAGTTCCGCCGCGAGGGCAAGAGCATGTTCTACTCGCTGTGCGACGACCATGTGAAGTCGATTCTCGCGACGGGCATGAGCCACCTCTGCGAGTAGGAGAGCATGAAAACCTGTCAAACAGCCCGGGGCTGATTGACAGGTTTCTGGGACGGATGGGGACCATCTCCATCCGTCTCATTGTTTGATGTGCAGCGAGTTAGTGTACACAAGTTGCCTAAATTACCTCATTTTTGGCCAAAAATGACCTCTAAATAGCAACTTGTGTACACTAATCCATCCGGCAGCCGCCCATAAGTCGAAAGGCGGCGGATCCCGCCCTCCCGCTCGTCAATCCCTGTCATCTGTCTGCGTTTTCCCGCGGGTCAATCCGCTCGCCAATTCCATCACCGCATGCGTTCGCTCATTAACGGATTCGGTGGAGTCCAACGGCGGTCGTTGAGCTATAAATCCTTATGTACGATTGGACAGTGATTGGGGTCGTTGCAAGATGATCGCGGTTGTCGGACTTGGATTCATAGGCCTGACGGTTGCCCTCGGTTTCGCCGAGACCGGCATCGACGTCTATGGTGTCGATATCGACGACTTCCGCACCGGTCTGATTCGTAACGGCAAGATCCCGTACTTCGAGCCTGGCCTCGACGAGGCGCTCGAGCGCAACCTCAACGAGCACTTCCACGTCCTCGACGATCTCGATGACGTGCCCGATGGCGTCGAGTGCTTCTTCATCTGCGTCGGCTCGCCCCAGATCAAGGATGGCGAGGCCGATCATTCCCGCATCCTCTCCGCCATCGACGACATCGTCGATTCGGGCTTCGAGGACTACTTCACGATCGCGGTCAAGACGACGATGCTGCCCGGCACCATGGATGGCGTCATCGTCCCGCATCTCGAGGAGAAGGGCATCGAGCTCGGCGTCGACTGCGGTCTGGCGCTCAACCCCGAGTTCATGCGCGAGGGCAAGTGCTGGCACGACTTCACGAGCCCGAGCCGCATCGTCATCGGCGTCTCGAACGAGCGCGACGAGGAGATCCTGCGCCGCTGCTATGCGGGTTTCTCGGCTCCCGTCGTCGCCACGTCGTACGCGACGGCCGAATTCATCCGCTACATGTCGAGCACGCTGCTCGCGACCATGATCAGCTATTCGAACGAGATGGCGCAGGCGGCCAAGGCGGTTGGCGGCATCGACGTCTCGCAGGCGTTCCGCATCGCGCAGATGGACGGTCGCTGGTCCGAGAACACGATGCGCGAGTACGTGTACCCCGGCTGCGGCTTCGGCGGGATCTTCCTGCCCAAGGACACGTGCGATTTCATCCAGCTCGCTCACGAGAGCGGGGCCGAGGTGCCGCTGCTCGAGGATGTCATCACCATCAACGACGAGCTGCCGGCCAACATCGCCGCCGACATCGCCTCCCAGGTCGACAAGGACGCCCGCATCGGCATCCTCGGCCTCACGTTTAAGGAGGGCTCCGGCGACGTCCGCAACTCCGCGCCGGCCCGCATCATCCAGCAGCTGCTGAGCCTCGGGTACGAGAACATCTGCGCCTACGACCCAATCGCCAACGACGACTTCGCGGCCGCCTACCACATGAACATCTCCTACGCGTTCAGCGTCCGCGAGCTCTGCGACACTTGCGATGTGGTCATCATCGCCACGCCCTGGCGCCAGTTCCGCGTGGTCCCCGAGTACGCCAAGGGCAAGCCGGTCTTCGACTGCCGCTACATGCTGTAAGTTCCGCCGTTCTCAGACGAACGGCGGAATGGGCCGACGCTGCGGTGCGCTGCGGAGAAGTCAATTCGTCTCGACTCGGTCGAGACTACAGGCTCGACCGACAAAGAGACCTTGATTTCGCAGCAGCGCGCCGCCCGCGCCCGGAGGCGCCGAGACCTCGGGCAATTCCTTCAGTTTTGTGGAGAACTCGTCGAGAGAATCCGCTCGCGGAGTCTTTCCGGACAATAATGCCGTGATGATTTTGTGCACGTTTGCGATACGAAAACCCTTTTGCTAGTATCGACTTACCCGCTCGAGCAGGGCGGAGTCCCGCGTAATACCGTGCGGGACAGCTATGAAAACCTGAATAATCGCACAGCAATTGCAGTAGTCGGGCATCTTTAATCAAAATCAAGCTCGTCGCATCCGCGGTGGATCCGCGGATTGACACAACGTTTTGGCACATGCGGTTGCCAGCGATTCGCCATTCGGGTTTTGGAATGGAGTTAGTGCTATGCGCGAGACAACACAGACCAGCCTGTTCTCGAAGGCCCTGCGCACCGTGGTGAGCCTGCTCATCGCGGCGGCGTTCGTGGCGCTCATCGTGCCCGACGCCTCGTTCGCCGCACCCTCGGACGAGAAGGAGGCCGAGGCCGACGCCGCCCATGCGGCTGCCAGCGAGAAGCAGGCCCAGGCCGATGCGGCCCGCGAACGCCTCGCCGATGTGCGCACGCAGCTCGGTCTCGCATCCGATAAGTACTTCGAGGCCCAGGAGGCCCACGACGCTGCCGTCAAGAAGATGGACGAGGAGAAGGCGAAGATCGAGAGCCTCAAGGGCCAGATCGCCGAATCCCAGGACCAGCTCAAGGACCGCGCGGTCACGATGTACCGCACCGACCAGATCTCGATGTTCGACGTTCTGCTCGGCTCCAACTCGTTCAAGGACTTCTCCACCACGTGGAACTTCCTCGTGTCGTGGAACGAGGACACCGCCGGTCTGATCGCCGAGAACAAGGATCTCAAGGAGCAGTCCGAGGCCGCCTATGCCGAGTACGACAAGCAGGAGCAGATCGCGGCTGACAAGCTCGAGGAGGCCAACGCCGCCAAGGAGGAGGCCGAGGCGCTCGTCGCGCAATACGAGGGTGAGGTCGCCAGCCTCGACGCCGAGGTCGCGGACCTGCTCGCCCAGGAGGAGGCCGCCCGCGAGGAGGCGGAGCAGGCTGCCTGGGAGGAGCAGCAGGCTCAGCAGGCGGCACAGGAAGCTGCGCAGCAGCAGGCCGCGCAGAGTGACGACCAGGGTGACTCCGGCGATTACTCGGACGACAACGGCGGCTCCAGCTCGAGCTCCGATGACGACGACTCCGATAGCGGCTCTGAGGGCACGAGCGTGAACATCCCGGCCGGCTCCGGCGTGGGCGACACGGTCGTCGCGGCCGCGTACTCGCGCCTCGGCTGCCCGTACGTCTGGGCGGCAAGCGGCCCGAACTCGTTCGACTGCTCCGGCCTCACCTCGTGGTGCTACGCCCAGGCGGGTATCTCCCTGCCGCGCACCTCCGGCGCCCAGCACTACTGCGGCACGGTTATCTCGCTGTCCGCAGCGCAGCCCGGCGACATCCTCTGGATGCCCGGACACGTCGGCATCTACATCGGCGGCGGCCAGTTCATCCACGCGCCCCAGCCCGGCGACGTCGTCAAGATCTCGTCGTACATGAGCATGTGGTCCTGCGCTGTTCGCGTGTAGGGGAGAGCTAAACGAAGAAGCGGCTCGCTTGTCCCGTTCGGGATGAGCGTGAGCCGGTGGCTCTTGGCTGCGGAAACGAAGCACGCGCCGGTAGACGGCGCAAAACGAAACAAGATATGCGTCATCGTGACGCCCTGAACCACAAAATATAGCGCCTCGTCAATGTGAAGACTAGGTGGAGTTTCTGTGTGCTTGCACCTGTAAAAGGGCGGGTTCGCTCCCCATATCCTCATTTATGCTAAGCTAGATCCAACTATGCAAGGGTTAGGACGACCTAAAGAGGTGTGTTTGGTTTTGAGGAACTCGAGAGTAGCCAGCAGATTCGGATTCATCGTTGCAGCAGTTTTCGCGTGCTGCCTGTTCATGGTGCTCGCCACGTCGACCGCGTTCGGTGTGACCGAGGACGATGTCGCGGCGGCCAAGGCCCAGCTCGATGCCGCCAATGCGGCCGTCGATGAGGCGACCGAGGTGTACTACGAGGCCCTGGACGCGCATGATGCCGCCGTCGAGGCCCGAGATGCGGCTAAGAAGGAGCTCGACGAGACCAAGGCCAAGCTCGAGGAGAAGCAGGGTCATCTCGCCACGCGCGCGAAGTCGATGTACCGCACCGGCTCGCCGACGCTCATGGATGTCATCTTCGGCAGCTCGTCGTTCGAGGAGTTCGCCAACACATGGAACCTGCTCACGGACATGAACGAGAACGATGCCAAGCTCATCGAGGAGATCAAGGACCTCAAGGCCAAGGCCGAGGCCGCTTACGAGGAGTACGTCGAGCAGGAGAAGCTCGCCGCCCAGCACCTCAAGGAGTCCGAGGAGGCCAAGACCCAGGTCGAGGCCCTTGCTGCCGAGTACCAGAACGTCTACGAGAGCCTGAGCGCCGAGCTGCAGGCCCAGATCATCGCCGAGCAGCAGGCTGCTGCCGCTGCAGCAGCTCAGGCCGAGGCCGAGGCTGCGCAGGCGTACTACGAGGAGTATGGCTATGCCGAGGACGCTGACGGAGACGGTTACGCCGACAGCGGCTCGTCCGACGGTGGCGGCTACAGCTACGTCAACAACGGCGGCAGCGCTGGCGGGCTCAACTACGAGTGGGCCCTCACCCAGGTCGGCAAGTCGTACAACTGGGGCTCGACCGGACCGAACGCCTATGACTGCTCCGGCCTGGCCTATGCCGCGGGTGCACCGTACCGTTCGTCCTCTGCCCTGTACGCCAACGCCAAGTCCCGCGTCCCCGTCAGCGAGGCGCAGGCCGGCGACGTGCTGTGGGTCAATGGCCATGTCGGCATCTCCCTCGGCGGCAACAGGTACGTCCACGCCTCCGACTACGGCACCGGCGTCATCGTCAGCGAGAACGCCAACAGCGCCTTCACCTACGCGCTCCGCTACTAGTTGTTTCGGCCGTTCTTAGCCGAACGGCCGGACCGCTCGATGCTGCGATCGCATCTGCTGGCACCCGAGCCCCGTTGAGCTTACGGTCACGTGCAAGAGCACGCTCCCACGCTCAACGGGGCTCGTGCACTCAGCAGCTGCGCGCCTCTTGGGTCGGCTAAAGCCGTCCCGTTCTCACTGAAAACGTGCCACCGGCACGTTTTCCGGGCGTTCGAACCCCGCTGACGTTACGAACGATTCCCGGGCTTCTGGTTCGATGTTGCGGGAAATGCTCCTGCTGTCTTCGCCTTCCGTTTGTCGCTCGCGGAATTTTTGACGTTCGTTGTGGCATCGGTTCTGATTGTCTGCTAGAGTACCGCTTTGTCGGGATGTGGCTCAGCTTGGTAGAGCGCTGCGTTCGGGACGCAGAGGTCGCTGGTTCGAATCCAGTCATCCCGACCATCCCAAAACAAATCGCCGCCACGAGGCGGCTTTTTTGTTGCCCCGTACAAGGGAGCGGTGCCGGAGCCGTGTCGTGTGCGTTTCGTGACGTCCCGGCCCCTGACCGGCTCGTATTATCGTTTGGCGTGGCGAATGCGCGCTGTTGGCCTGCGCGTGCTATCATCAGGAGTCAATATCGGACATCGACAAGCGGGTGATTGATTTGCCAAGGATAGGACTTCCTGAGCTTCTTATCATTCTCATCGCGATTCTCCTGATCTTCGGGCCGAAGAACCTTCCCAAGCTTGGGGCGGCGCTCGGCAAGACGGTCAAGAACCTGCGCGATGGCGTGAATGGCAAGGGCGGTTCGTCCGACGAGGCCGACGAGGCCGACGACGAGGCCGGCAAGAGCGAGGATTAGCCCCGCCCGATACATGGGATTAACCGTGCGGCGTGCGCAACCGGTGAAATCGGCCGTGCATGCCGTATCTTATGACCCTGGACAACGGGTCTGACAGTGGGAAGCACGCGACGCGTGGGAAAGGAAAGACGAGATGGCTAAGGAAATGGTGCTCACTCCCGAAGGACGCGACGAGCTGGTCGAGGAGCTGCACTACCTGGAGAACGAGAAGCGCGCCGAGATCGGCGAGCGCATCAGGATCGCCCGCGAGTTCGGTGACATCTCCGAGAACTCCGAGTTCGACGATGCCAAGAACGAGCAGGCTGTTCTCGAGAACCGCATCGCCGAGATCAACCAGATTCTTTCCAATGCGACCATCATCGACGCCCCGAAGCGCTCGAGCAAGGTCAACGTCGGTAGCACGGTGACCGTCGAGTCCAACGGCAAGGAGCAGGTCTACACCATCGTCGGCGCCGCCGAGGTCGACTTCTTCAACGGCCGCATCTCGAACGAGTCGCCGGTCGGTGCCGCGCTGATCGGCGCCAAGAAGGGCGACGTGGTCGAGGTCGTCGGTCCCACCGGCGTCAAGACCGAGTTCACCGTTCTCAAGATCAGCAGCTCCAAGAAGGCATAGTCTCCTCCCGTCACCCGGCGTGCCCGAGAGGAACGCGCCGGTCATACGGCAGGGGAGGCTTCCAATCGCATGCGCCGCGCGGGCACGACCCGGGGCGCATGCTCGGCGTATACGACCATCTACGAGACAGGCAAGACGAGCATGAGCAACGACACCACCAACATCGAAGAGACTCCCGAGGTCATCGAGGACGACCCGATCAAGGTCCGCTACAACAAGCGCCAGGCGATTATCGACGCGGGCGAGCTGCCCTACGCGCATCGCTGGGACTACGACTGCCACCTCGTCGAGATCAACGAGAAGTACGCCGATCTGGCCGATGGCGAGGAGACCGAGGACACCTACAGCATCGCCGGCCGCATCATGGCGATCCGCAACCAGGGCAAGATCTGCTTCGTCGTCGTGAAGGACGCGACCGACGAGATCCAGCTGTTCTGCCGCCTGAACCTGATGGGCGAGGAGGCCTACGCGCGTCTCACCGACCTCGACGTGGGCGACTGGATCG
>JBMNUM010000025.1:0-28492 GCA_050946275.1 Coriobacteriales bacterium | reverse complement strand
CCTCGGAAGAATTGCGGAGCAGTGGTTTCGCGGAGGTGATGCGTTCAGCGAGGACTAAAGAACGCCGAAGGCGTTCCCTCCGCAGCTGCATCACCGGAGCGAAACCACGTTTTGCGAAGCCTTCTTCCGAGGGGCCCTCCCTTCCCGCTGGCGGGCAGACTCTCGCAAAGTCACAGCCGATAAACCCAACGAAGTCCGTCACCAATTCCACCTTTTGCGGTAGAGTAAATCCGAGAGAAAAGAGCGGAAAGTAAGGGGTCAGGAATGCACAACGACCCGGTAAAAGAATTCGATCGCGGCAAGGAGCAGGCGGAGGATAACTACGAGAAGCTCCATGCCCAGGCCGAGACCTATCTCAACGAGGAGGGCGTCGCCCTCATCGAGAAGGCCTACAAGTTCGCTCGCAAGGCGCACGAGGGCCAGTTCCGCAAGTCGGGCGAGGCGTTCATCAACCATCCCACCGAGGTCGCGTACATCCTGAGCGAGATTCGCATGGACCCGCCCACGATAGTCGCGGCGCTCCTGCACGACACGGTCGAGGACACCGACGTGACCCACGAGGACCTGGTCGAGGAGTTCTCGGAGGAGGTTGCCGAGCTCGTCGATGGCGTCACGAAGATCAGCAAGATCAAGTTCGAGTCGCTCACGGAGTCGCAGTCGAAGAACTTCCGCAAGATGCTCGTCGCCATGTCGAAGGACGTGCGCGTCACGGTCATCAAGCTCGCCGACCGCCTGCACAACATGCGCACGCTCATGGCGCTGCCGGAGGACCGCCGTATCTACAAGGCCAAGGAGACGATGGAGATCTACGCCCCGCTGGCGAACAGGCTGGGCATCAGCTCGATCAAGTGGGAGCTCGAGGACCTGTCGTTCTTCTATCTCGAGCCCGTCAAGTACGCGCAGATCTCGCGCATGGTCGCCGAGTCGCGCGAGGCCAGGGAGGAGTACCTCTCGCAGGCCATCGACATCCTGGAGAAGGAGCTCGACAAGGTCGGCATCAAGGGGTCGATTACCGGGCGCCCCAAGCACCTGTATTCCATCTATCAGAAGATGACCCAGCGCGGGAAGGGCTTCTCAGAGATCTACGACCTCATCGCGCTGCGCATCATCGTCGACGACGTCAAGGACTGCTATTCGAGCCTCGGTGTCGTCCATACGCTGTGGCACCCGATGCCGGGCCGCTTCAAGGACTACATCGCGATGCCCAAGTTCAACATGTACCAGTCCCTGCACACCACGGTCATCGGCCCCGCCGGACGTCCGCTCGAGGTGCAGATCCGCACGAAGGAGATGCACCGCATCAGCGAGTACGGCGTCGCCGCGCACTGGCGCTACAAGGAGAAGAACTCCGGCCGCCGCGTCTCCGAGGACAGCTTCGACTCGCAGCTCGCCTGGCTGCGCCGCATGCTCGACTGGCAGGATGACACGGACGACCCACGCGAGTTCATGGAAGGCCTCAAGGTCGACCTGTTCGCGAGCGAGGTGTTCGTCTACACGCCGAAGGGTGAGGTCATCAGCCTGCGCGCCGGGTCGACGCCGCTCGACTTCGCCTACGCGATTCACACGCAGGTCGGCCACCATTGCGTCGGCGCCAAGGTCAACGGCGCCATCGTGCCGCTGGGCTACGAGCTGCAGATGGGCGACCGAGTCGAGATCCTCACCCAGCAGAACTCGACGCCCTCGCGCGACTGGCTCAACATCGTCAAGACGCCGTCCGCGCGCTCGAAGATCCGCAGCTTCCTCTCGAAGGCCTCGAAGGGCGACGACCTGCTGCACGGCCGCGACGTTCTCGGACGCGAGATGCGCAAGCACGGGCTGGGCATCTCGTCTTCGCGCTCGGTCGCAGCCCTGCGCGAGATCGCCGCGAACCTGAACTACGCGAAGACCGACGACCTGTTCGCCGCGATCGGCTCGGGTAAGGTCTCGGGCAAGCAGGTCGCGAACATGATGCTCAAGACCCTGCAGAAAAACGCAGAGGACCTGGACAACCGCGGCCATGCGCACCTCAACGAGGTCGCGGGCATGGAGATCCTCACATCGCACATCGCCAAGGGAAAGAAGTCCCATCCACGCAAGAAGAACGAGGCCGGCGTCATCGTCAAGGGCGTCGACGACGCGCTCGTGCACATCTCCCATTGCTGCAGTCCGGTTCCCGGCGACGAGATCGTCGGTTTCGTCACCCGTGGCCGCGGCGTCACCGTGCACCGCGTCGACTGCCCGAACATCAAAGATCTGAAGGACAATCCCGAGCGCTTCATCGAGGTGGAATGGGATTCGTCCAAGGACGCGACGTACTCCGTCGAGATCTTCATCGGAGCCGTCGATCGCACGCGGCTCTTGCAAGACGTCGCCATCAAGTTCAGCGACGTGGGAACGAACATCATGTCGTCCCAGACGACCACCACGCCCGATGGCTTCGTGGAGATGCGCTTCATGATTCAAACGGGTGGTGCCGAGCAGATCGACACCATCCTGAGGGCGGTCAGGTCCGTTGAGGGCGTTTTCGAGGCGAGGAGAATGCAGCCGGGCGAGAGCTCGCGCAAGAGGCGATAGCGCCAACCGAGGAGGTATTAGATGCAAATCGACGCATGTCGTGTAGGACCGATTCAGACGAACTGCTACCTGATGTACAACGATGACACGAGCATCCTCGTTGACCCGGGAGATGAGCCGGCGAAGGTCCGGATGCTCCTCGGCGGTCGCGTGCCGGACGCGATTATCATCACGCACCATCACCACGACCACATCGGCGCGCTGCCCGATATCGTCAACGCAACCGGCGCCCCGGTCTACGCGTCGCGCATCGACACGCCGAAGATCCTCAACCCCGATAGGCCAGCGTTTTACGCCCTAGGCAACTACGAGCCGATCGAGAAGGTCGACGTGATGCTCGAGGATGGCGATGTGTTCAAGGTGGGTTCGATCGAGCTCCGCGCTATCCTGACGCCCGGCCACACCGAGGGCTGCATCTGCATCTACGACGAGGAGGACGGTGTCCTCTTCTCCGGCGACACGCTCTTCCGGGGCACGCACGGGCGCACCGACTTCCCCGGCGGCGACAGCGAGCAGATGGTCGCCTCGCTCAAGAAGCTCATGGAACTACCCGACGATGTGGCCGTGTTGCCCGGACACGAGGCTCCGAGCACGATCGGCGACGAACGGATTTGGATTGAGAGGTTGTAAATGAAGATCATCACCGCACAGCTCAACGCCAAGCTCGGTGCCATGGACGAGAACGTGTCCAAGGCACTCGAGGTCATCGAGTACGCGCAGCGCGCGGATGAGCAGCCCGACCTCGTGGTGCTCCCGCCGTTCTTCGTCTCGGGTTACCCGCTGGGAGGCCTGCTGTTCTCCGATACGTTCCTCGCCAGCCTTGCGGCGGCGCACGAGCGTCTCGCGGAGGAGACCCCCATGCCCATTCTAACCTCGGCGTTCATCTCCGAGTTCGATGCCGAGACCGGAGCCGCGCTCGTCGTGGAGGAGCGGGTGTGCCTGTTCCACGATGGTGCCGTCGACGTCCTCGAGGGCAGCAGCGAGCAATTCTACGAGCTTGCCTCGTTCGAGCTCGGCGGCATGTCGTTCGCGGCCGTCCTCGGCGAGGTCGAGGACCTCGTGGGCGAGGGCGTCGAGGCCGATTGCGTCGTCAATCTCGTCGACACCACCTACGACATCGAGCGCCCAGCTCTCGTCGATGGCGAGATGATCGCGGACGACCGCGCCTTCGCGCTCGAGACGGGCTCCTGGCTCATCCGCTGCGGTTGCGTGGGTGCCCAGGACTCGGCCATCTTCCCCGGCGCGAGCTATTCGATCTCGCCCAAGGGCGAGCTCACGACCGATGTCCTGCTCTTCGACGAGGCCCTGCTCTCGCTGTCGATCGATTCTGAGGAGGGGACCTGGGAGGCATCCCTCGAGGAGATCGACGACCGTGACTACGGATTCTCGACGTATCTCGATGCGGAGGGTATCGACGACGAGGCTGCCGACTGGGGCGCGATCTGCCTGGGCACGCGCGACTACATCCTGAAGAACAACATGTCCGACGTTGTCATCGGCCTTTCCGGCGGCATGGACTCCTCCGTGGTCGCGGTGGTCGCGGCCGACGCCCTCGGCTCCGAGCACGTGCACGGCGTCCTCATGCCGAGCGTGTACTCATCGCAGCACAGCATCGACGACTCCCTCGATCTGGCGCAGCGGATCGGCATCGAGACCATGACCATTCCCATCACCGGCCCGTTCGAGGCCTTCGATCAGGTCCTCGCCGAGCCGTGCGGCGGCGCGGTCGAGGGTCTGACGCGCGAGAACCTGCAGGCCCGCATCCGCACCGTCTATGTCATGGCCCTCTCGAACCGCTATGGCTGGACCATGCTCAACACGGGCAACAAGTCCGAGGCCGCCGTGGGTTACTCCACGCTCTACGGCGATACGTGCGGCGCCTATGCGCCCGTCGGCAACATCTACAAGACCCGCCTCTACGAGCTGGCGGAATGGCGCAACGAGCAGAGCGCCGTCATCCCGCAGAACGTGCTCGACAAGGCACCGTCAGCCGAGCTCCATCCCGACCAGCGCGACGACGATACCCTTCCGCCCTACGAGATCCTCGACGGCATCTGCAACCTGTACCTCGAGTTCGGTTGTTCCGCCGACGAGATCGTGGAGGAGGGCTTCGACCCGGCCGTCGTGAACCGCGTCTTGAACCTCATCACGAACAACGAGTACAAGCGTGCGAACGAGCCGATCGGCCCGTGGGTCGACGGCGTCTCGCTCAAGGACGACCGCGCGTGGCCGATAACCTGTGCGTACAGGGATAGGTCCACGAAAATGGAGTAACCTATTGGGTGACGGATAGACCCTGCATGTGCAGGTATCACGAGAAGCCGGAAGAGAGCTACGACCAGGAGGATTCCATGCCGAAGATCACCGCCGATGATATCAAGATCCCCGTTGATGTTATGCCCGAGGCAAAGGACACGTATCGGGACAACTACATGGCAGCGACGCAGGGGACCGGTCGCCTGATGCTCTTCGCCTGCGATCAGAAGGTCGAGCATCTCAACAAGGACTTCTTCGGCGAGGGCATCGACATCGCCGACTCCGACCCCGAGCACCTCTTCCGCATCGGTAGCGAGGGATGCATCGGCGTTCTCGCCGCGCAGCGCGGTCTCATCGCCCATTACGCGGAGGACTACCCGAACATCAACTACCTGGTCAAGATGAATTCCAAGACCAACCTCGTCAAGACGGACCAGGACGATCCCTACTCGCCGCAGCTCACCTCGCTCGACGCCGTGCTCGCCATGCGCGACGCGGGCATCAACATCGTGGGCCTCGGCTACACGATCTACCTCGGCTCCGAGTACGAGGCGACGATGCTGTCCGAGGCCGGCGAGCTCATCGCCGAGGCGCATGCCAACGGCCTGCTCGTCGTGCTGTGGATCTACCCGCGCGGCAAGGCCGTCAAGGCCGAGAAGGACGCCGACCTCATAGCCGGCGCCGCCGGTGTCGCGCTGTGCCTTGGTGCCGACTTCGTGAAGGTCAATCCGCCCGCGCCCACCGATGACGCGACGTCCGCGGAGCTGCTCGCCCGTGCTTCGTCTGCGGCAGGCAGGTGCGGTCTCGTGTGCGCAGGTGGCTCGACGGTCGACGCCGAGACGTTCCTCACGCAGCTGTGGGAGCAGATCCATGTCGGTGGTGCCGTGGGCAACGCGACCGGACGCAACATCCACCAGCGCTCGCTCGACGAGGCCGTCCGCCTGACGAAGGCGATCAGCGCCATCACGTTCGCCGACTATGACGCACAGGAGGCCCTGGAGGTCTTCAACGGCGTCACCGACTTCAGCCTGTAGGGTTCAGCGCGCTTTAAACGAAAGGTAAACGCAGTAGGTGGCGCGAAGCAGTCGATATAGTCGTTCTCGACGTTCGAGTTCTTACCGGGAACCCGCACCTTCTCGTAAGGTGCGGGGTTCTGGTTCCACGCCCTCCGAGGACCGGAAGACCCGCAGCAGGTCCGCACGCAACGAGGAGCACTACTCGCGACCGCAATCGAAGCGCGAGCGCGAGCGTGATGAGCAGCGGCAGGAACGACGTCGCCAGAAGCGCATCGAGCGCATCAGTACCAGAGAGCCGTCGCGCTCCAGAGCGCGCTCCGAGGGGAAGCAGAATCCCGTATCGCGTATCGCGGGGCAGTGGTGGAACCGACTGCTCGGCGCGGCCTCCGAGGGTTCGTTCAGCGAGCAGGAAGCACAGTACGCCGCCCACAAGACCTCGCGCGACTATGTCTGGAACACCATAGGCGCAACCTCGTGGGGACTCATGTTCCCGCTGCTCACCATCGTCATCACCCAGATCGCCGGCGTGGAGCAGGCGGGTATGTTCTCGCTCGTGTTCGTCACCGCCGCGCTGCTCATGATCGTGGGCAACTACGGCGTGCGCACCTATCAGATCTCCGACCTGTCGGAGAAGCACACGTTCGCGGACTACCAGATCAACCGCATCATCACGTGCGTGCTCATGCTGATAGTAGGCGGCTTCTACTGCAATATCCGTGGGTACGAGGGGCTGATGTTCACCATCAGCATCGGCGTGTACATCTACAAGATGATCGACGGGCTTGCGGACGTGTACGAGGGGCGCCTGCAACAGGTCGACAAGCTGTACCTCGCCGGCATCTCCCAGACGTTCCGCGCGGTTGTCGTCTTCATCGTGTTCTCGATCGTGCTGCTCATCTCGCGCGACGTCGGCATCGCGGCCATCGCCATGGCGGTCGCGGCCATCGCCACGTTCTTCTTCCTGACGCTGCCGCTCACGCTGTTCGAGACCCCGCGTTCGCGCCAGTGGAGCATGGACAGCATCAAGGAGCTGTTCAAGCAGTGCACGCCGCTGTTCGTGGCGCTGTTCCTCTTCACGTTCATCGACACGATGCCCAAGCTCGTCATGGAGGGCATGCTCGGCTACGAGAACCAGCTGTACTTTAACGTCATCTACTTCCCGGCGAAGCTGATCTTGGTGGGCGTGCAGCTCATCTACCGCCCGCTGCTCTTGCGGTTGGCCAATGTCTGGGCCGATCCGAAGATGCACAAGCGCTTCGACCAGGTCATCCTCGCGATGATGGGAATCATCGTGGCCATCACGGTCGTCGTCATCATCATCGTCAACACGATTGGTATCCCCATCCTGAGCTTCCTGTATGGCATCGATTTCAACGAGTTCCGCGGCCTGTTCTACGTGATGATGGCCGCTGGCGGCATCATCGCGGGCATCGACTTCCTCTACCAGGTCATCACGGTGCTGCGCCGCCAGAAGGACGTCATGAAGCTCTACCTCATCGCGTTCGTGTTCTCGCTGTTCGTGCCGTTCCTTCTCATCGGTTTCACCGGACTGCCCGGTGCCGTGCTGAGCTACCTCATCCTCGAGTGCATCCTCTTCGCGCTGCTCGTGACGGAGTACTTCTCCATCCGGGCCAAGTACAAGCGCGCCCATGATTCGAACACGCCCGACTTCATGGCGGCCGAGCTCATCGACGACGAGGAGCGCGTGCGCATGCAGGAAGCCGGCTACGTGAAGATCCCGCAGATCGATGTGCACGCAGCGGTGAAGGTCGACAACGATCGTCCCAGGGACTTCCCCGACATCGACGTTGACCTGGACTAGCCGCTTCGTCGCATCGTGCCGGCGGGCCAGCGCGTTCCAGCGGTGACATATCGGGAATATCCAACAAATCGATGCAGATTCTCGACAAATTCGTTGTCATCCACTCGCAGGCGAAGCCCGTCGGCTACAATCGGTCACACAGACACCGGACGCATGTCCGGAGGCTTGCATGCCCGAAAGCCCGTCGGGCCATAGGTGCATGCACCGATTGCAGGGAGCGGCAAATGGAATCGAGGAGGACGGTGACACGTGCGCGTGGTGCAGCCATGCTGCTTGCCACTGCCCTGATGCTGTTCGCGCTCGCCTGCGCGTGCATCGCGCCCCAAGCCGCTTGGGCGGCCCCTGCCGAGAGTGCCGCAGTCGAGACCGTCGCCGATGAGACGTCGGGCGACGAGCAGGTCGTCGAGGAAATCATCGAGGATGAGGAAGTGCCCTTGGGCGTGAGGCGCACCGCCGCGATCGGTCGCAACGCGCAACCGTTCATCATCGCCGGTGTCATCGTGGTCGCCGCGGTTTTCGGCTGGCAGGTGTATCGCGTCAACCGCAACATCAAGAAGATGAACCACCGTATCCGCTAGGCGGAACAAGGGGCTGGTCGCTTGTCCCAATGGCCTCTTCTCACGCGTGGCTCATTTCCGAGTATCATTGATGGGTGGGTTTGCCGGTTGACCGGCTAAGAATGCGGAAAGGGGAACGATGGGAAGGCGCACCCGCGTATATAGCATCCTCTTCGCGCTCCTCGTCGTGATAGCCGTCCTGCTGATCTTGTACTTCGGCTTGAAGATCTTCTACTTCGACCGGGGCGTCAACCTCTGGCTGCTGATCCTCGCTGCGGCCGTCGTGGCCTGCGGAGCGTTCATCCTGGGCTATCGCGACTTGAAGCGCGAGCAGATGATACGCAGGCTCTATCTCTCAGACGAGGGCATCTACAACTTCGAGATCGGCTACGTTCCGATTTCGCGCATCGAGGGCAGCGATGATTTCCTCCAGCTCGTGATGTTTGCCGCGACGTCGCTCGTGGAGATGTCATATGGCTTCGAGGTCGCGGGCCTGCCCGACGATTTTGAGCCGTCCCTGATGATTGCGACCGAGCGGCTGCGCTTCCACAGGCCGGAGGGCGAGGACGGCTATGCGGTCATCGACCAGTGGAAGGGTTCTCTTGTGCGCATATCGTCGCTTCACGGCGAAGGCGAGCAGGAGGTTCTCGGCACGTTTGGCAACGCGAAGGACCTCTCGCTGCTCCTCGACGATCACTGGAACACGCGCAAGGCGAGCGATGGGATGCCTGACGCTCGATGATTCGCATCCTGACATACGATGGCCTTGATTCCAAATGCGGCAACCTGCGCATGGCGGTCGATGCTGTCATGGCGTCGTTGGGCTCGCGAAACCACGGTGTCGACCGCGTCAGAACTCCCGAGGACCTGCATGAGACGGTCCGTAAGAGGCGGAGCGGTTTCTTCGACCTGCTCGTGTGCTGTGTCGGCACGAGGGCCGATGATGTTTTCGCGGTGTTGCAGGCGCTGCGCGAGGAGGGGGAGTCCGCGCACATTGCCATCATCGCGGAGGAGCGTGAAGATGTCCGGCGCGCATTGGCCGTCGGCGCGGAGGCGTTCTTCCTCTCCTCGGAAGGCCCCGATGGCCTCCGGAGAGCCCTCTCCCCGCTGGCCGCGGATCTGATTTCCCAGCACGACGATGTCATCGGACTGCGGCTCGACGAGGGGGTGGGCAACATCGTCATCGACGAGATCATGTTCGTGGAATCGTCGAAGCGTGGCGCGGTCATCCATCTTGCGGACGGACGCACGCCGTTGGTCCGCATGACGCTTCAGGCATTGTTCGAGAAGCTCGAGGGTCATGGCGCTTTCGTCAAGGCGGGCAGCTCGTTCATCGTGAACCTCGATAACGTCCGCTCTCTCGGAGACGGCGCCATCGTGTTTCCCGACGGCGAGTCCATCATCATCCCCGTGCGCGTTCGCAAACCCATGAAGGATGCGCTCAGCGAGCATCAGAACAGAGAGCGCCAGGCAGCTTGTTGAGGATAGTCAACATCCGATGTTTTCCGCCATGGAAGATGCGCCGGGTTTGAAAAATCGGCCGATATAGTTCATATTTTGAAGATGTTTAAATAGGCCACATGCGGCCAAGATGATCAGATTGCCGGGCTTTATGAGCGATAAACAAGACATAACTCCTGGGATCCCGAGCGAAAGCGTTCGCAAAGCCGGTGGCATTCGCCTGCGCGCCATCGCAATAATCATCGCCGTGGTCGCCGCCGCGATTGCCGCCGTATTCCTCAGCTCCGTCTACGCCACCAACAGCGTATACAAGTCGCTCGATGAGGCGTCGCAGGACTACATCCTGTGCGAGCAGGCGACGAGCGATATGAAGGCGGGCTCCAACTATCTGACCATTGAGGTGCGCACGTACGTTGTCACCCAAGATCCGAGATACCTCGAGAACTATTTCTGGGAGGCCGACGAGAACAAGCGTCGCGACAAGGCCATCGAGACGTTCGAGGAAATCCAGGGCACCGAGAGTTCGCCGCTGAAGTCGGCCCTCGAGCAATCGAACGAGCTCATGGGCCTCGAGCTCTACGCGATGCGGCTCGTCGCCGAGTCGCAAGGACATGCTGCTGAGATCGCCGCGCATCTCTCCGATGTCAAGCTAAGCGCGGAGGACGAGGCTCTCTCGCCCGAGGGGAAGATCCAGAAGGCGATGGACATGGTGTTCGGCGACGAGTACATGGGTTACGTCTCGAAGATCGAGGCTGGCGTCAGCGAGGCCAAGGAAGGACGCGTGTCGACGCTGGATGAGCTGCAGAAGCAAAACGAGGAGGAGCTGGATTCGTTGCTCGTCCGCCAACAAGCACTCGCCATCCTCCTCTTCATCGTGCTCGTCATCATGGTTATCGCGCTCGTCGTGCTGGTTCTCCTCCCGCTCAAGAAGTTCAACAAGCGCATCACGGACAACGAGTCTTTGCCCGTGGCGGGCTCCTTGGAACTGCGCGAGCTGGCGGAGGCGTACAACGTCATGTACGAGGAGACCATGAGAAATCATGACACCTTGCGCCGCAAGGCCGAGCACGACCACCTGACCGGTTTGTACAACCGCAGCGTGTTCGAGCGGGTACTCCAGCTGCACGCCAAGGACCATTATGGGATCATGATCGTCGATGCCGACTACTTCAAGAGCATCAACGACACCCTCGGCCACGACAAGGGCGATGAGGTTCTGAAGAAGCTCGCGAACCTGCTCTCCCACACGTTTAGAACGACGGACTATCCGTGCCGCATCGGTGGTGATGAGTTCGCCGTGTTCATGACCGAGATGACCGAGGATCTGCGATACGTCGTCGAGGCCAAGGCCCATGGCCTGAGGATGGGCATGCAGGACGAGTCGGATGGATTGCCGCCGGTCACGTTGTCGATAGGCGTGGCGTTCAGCGACGGTATTCGCGATGGCAGCGAGATCTTCAAGAACGCCGACGAGGCCCTCTACAAGGTCAAGGAAGCCGGAAGGAACGGCCTCGGTTTCTACAAGCCCGAGGACGAAACAGCTAAATAAGCCTGTAATACTCATCAACATGCATACCAAAATGAGCTCTTTAATGCATGCCTCTGCTTTACCAAGCTAAAGTTGTGGATTTTCAGGGAGTCGAGCGGTCGCGAAGATGCGACAAATGGCCCCAAAAAACGTGCAAATCTGCTCCATCTGCGGGGAATTTTCAAATAATTGAGACAATCGTTAGCGCCTAGGAGAAGAAGTTTTAGGGACAACTATGTGTGCCAGCACAGTTATCGGGGAAGATACTGCGGCTGGAGATGTGAAAGGCGCACTTGTTGCGCAGAGCTGCAAGAGGGAACGGAGTCGGTCATGTTGGTGAGGATTTTGGACAGAATCTCGCGGGGAAGCCATACCCCCGAGGGCAAGGTTATCTCGATTGTCCTGGCGATCTGCTTCGCCATGATGACGTGGCAGCCAGCCGCCATCTCGTCTGCGTTCGCGGACGAGGCAGCTGCCGAGAATCCGGAGGCCGTCGTCGAGACGGTCGACAACTCCACCACGACCAAGGCGGGCGACTCCGCGGGAGGCCCGTCCAGCGGCGATTCGTCCGCCGCTGCCCCCGCTGCATCCGATAACGAGAATGCGTCCGACGCTTCTGGCACCACCGACTCCGCCAGCAGCGCGTCCGACGACGCATCCTCCAACACGAGCAGCGATACTCCGGCAACCGACGAAACCCCCGACACGACGGATGGCTCCGATGCTGATGCCATTGTGAGCGACGCTACCGACTCCAGCGCCGCAAGCGATGATGCAGCCGACAAGGACGACGAGGCTAAGAAGGCCGACGACGAGAAGAAGATGCCTGCCGTCACCCTGACCGGCTCCGCCAATGGCGTGTCCGTCACCGTCGTTGCTCCCGATGGTGCGCTGCCCGAGGGTGCCAGGCTGAAGGTCACCGCGCTCTCGAGCTCTTCCGTGCAGGCGGCCGTTGAGGGCGTCGTGAGCGATGAGGTCACCGAAATCAAGGCCGTTGACATCACGTTCACGGACAAGGACGGCAAGCCCATCGACCCGGCAAAGAGCGTGAAGGTCTCGCTGACGTCCAGCCTCGTCGGCAAGGCGACGTCGAATGAGGATGCGGGCGTGAAGCTCGTCCACATCGATGGCGGAAAGGCCGAGCTGGTCAGCGCTGCTGCAAGCGGCAGCCAGGTGACGTTCAACTCCAAGGAGTTCTCCCCCTACGTTCTCACGCTGACAGCGGCGGCTGATAATGCGAAAGCCGCTAAGGACGAGACGCCCACCTGGACGGTCACCTTCTACAACCGTGACGCTCAGGTATATCAGACCGTGGACGTTGCGAGGGGCGAGGCGATCGGCGAGTTGCCTCCGACCATCTATCGCGAGGACTACACCGCCTACTGGGCGGTTGGCGAGATCGTGCAAGGCGGTCAGGGTCCGGAGATTCACGAGCTCGGTCCTAGGATCGGCAGCACCTTCGTGCCCACGGCAGACACCATCATCGTTCCCGATTACGACAAGATCACCTACACCGTTAGCTTCCTCAACGAGGACAAGACGCAGACCATCGATACGGAGACGGTCGATGCGAGCACCAGCTACTGCCTGAACGACATCCCAGTGGTGCCCGCCAAGGACGGTTACGTGGGCAAGTGGGTCTACAGCGGCGGCGACTTCAACAACAGTGTGAAGATCACCGCCAATACGGATGTCTGGCCCGAGTATGAGAAGAACGTCTTCACCGTCACGTACAAGCTCGATGAGGATACTACCTACCAGACCGACACCTACTATAAGGGAGACGAGCTCTCGCTCCCCACTGCGCCCGTCGTCGAGGGTAAGCAGTTCGTGAAGTGGGTTGATAGCAAGACCGGGGCCGAGGTCACCACGGGCACGGTCGTCAATGGTGACATAACGGCAACGGCGGACTTCACCGACATGTACGCCGTCACCTTCGTCGTCGAGGGAAGCACGGAGCACCTGCATCAGTACTTCCGCACGGGAGGAGAGGCCATCGGCACGATGCCCCAGGATCCGTTCGTTGCCGGCAAGGTGTTCGAGAAGTGGGTTAATCAGGACACCGGCGAGGAGGTCACTGCGGAGACGATCGTCAACGACAGCATCACCGCTGTCGCACAGTTCCGCACCATCGACGTCTACAACATCACGGCCGAGTACTACTACCTCAACAATAGTGGCCAAGAGGTCATCTTCAACACCGATCTCATGCAGGCAGAAGCGCATGAGATCCCCTACACCATCACTGCTCCGTCTACGACGCGGACCGACCCTCAAGAGGTTCCCGGCGCGCCGATCTACTATCCGGAGACGCCGACCGTCACGGTGAAGGCAGCCGGTTTTGATGAGCACAAGGCGTGTACGGTCAGGATCAAGTACGTTCCCTATACCGCCGAGTACGACTTCGTCTACATGCTCAAGGATCTGACGGGGAGCGGATACACCGAGATCCCGGATTCGCGAGAGCATGTCTACGGTGTCTTGAACAGCTACGTGACTCCGACGGTCAAGAACTTCAGCTATGCCGAGCTGGAAAGTGCCCAGGGCACTGAGATCACTCAGGCCGAGGGTCAAGAGCTGGTAGTCAAATACACCCGCAAGAACTATCAGCTTTCTTATGACACCAAGGGCGGCAGCTATGTCCAGGGTGTCACGGTGCCCTATGGAACCGAGCAGGCTGTCACGACCACGGTGCCGACCCGCACAGGCTACACCTTTGCGGGCTGGTACACCGATCCCGGGTGCACCCAGGCTGCCGGCAACAGGGTCACCATAACCAAGGACACTACGCTCTATGCGAAGTGGAATGGCGACACGGTTGACTACACCATCGTGTACATGTTTGAGAAGTATAACGATGCTGGCACGGCGTCATCGTTCGTCTATGACAATTCAAAAACAGGCTCCGGCACGGTTGGCTCGACGATTTATGCAAACGATAGGTCTATTCCCGAAATTACCAAAAAAGGCTGGGTGAAGGACGAGGAGCGCAACGCCGCCTCCAACGTTGTCATTGAGGCGGACGGCAGTGCGGTTCTATATGTGTACTACAAGCTGCGGGAGTACACGTTTACGTTTGATATTAACGGCAGCAGCACGGACAATCGATACAGAATGACTATCAAGGAAAGGACTTATCAGGACGGAAACAGCTCCAGCAACCGATATAGTTTTACTGCAAAACTGGGCCAAGATGTTTCTGCTGATTGGCCGAGTAACGGTGGCAACGCAACTATTTGGGACAACAATAATCGGAACAAACAATATTTCTATTATTGGAACTGCCAAGATACTCCGTATGCCTCGAAGATTCTAAGAATAACTGACGAATTGCTCCCCAACGGAACAAGCACAAACATAGCGGTTTCCGGTGCGTGGCGAAACAACAACAGCAATGTGCAAATCAACTACCTTCTCCAGAACGCCGATGATGACGACTATACTTTGTCAACGCTGTATAGCCAAGCCGTCCCGCAGGCCAATTATACGCATAAACAAATCGCTGGATATGAGTTCGATCACGAGCGCAACGTTGGACCACATTACAACATTTGGGGGCAGGTGACCTATTACGACGAATACAACTTCTACTACAACCGGCACACCTATCAGATAGAGTACTATCACGCCACGGACAAGTTGAAGACTATCTCGAACGTCAAGCATGATGCCACTATCACGGGCAGCACCTACAACTGGACGCCCACGGCCGCTCAGTGTGGCGTAGATAGCGACTATACGTTTGCGGGCTGGTACGACAACCCAGAGTGCGAGGGGAGTCCGTATGCCTTTAGCAAGATGCCCGCCGGTGCGACCAACGGCAGCGTGGCACTGGTTCTCTATGCCAAGTGGGTTGCGCCGTCCTATACGGTCTCCTTTGTCGATGGCGACAGCCCCTCGACCGAGCTAGCACCTAGCCAGACTGTCGAGAAGTACAAGAAGGCCTCTGCTCCCGAGCTGACGCCGCACAAGGACGGCTATACCTTCGAGGGCTGGTACACCACGGCCGACGGGAACACCCTCTATGACTGGAGCAACCAGATCACGCAAAACACCACCGTCTATGCCCACTGGGCGAAGAGCACGCTTGGCTACACTGTCCATTATGTGGACGAGAACAATAATCCGCTGGCAGACGATAAGGTCGTGAGGAATCCGAATCTTGTGGCCGGCCAGGATATTACCGAGCAGGCAATCGCCATCGCCGGGTATCGTCCGACGACGAACAGCAAGACGATAACGCTGAGAGAGAACGAGGAAGCGAACGTCATAACCTTCTACTATGCGGCAAAGGCTGCGACCACCAGCTATCTCGTCAAATACATCATCGACCCGGCCGAGTATCCGGGCAACATCGAGGTTGCCGAGTCCAAGACCGTTGAAGATGTCCCCGGTGACACTGCCTCCGTCATCGAGATGGCTAAGCCTGTTGACTACGCGGCCCTGCGCGCCGCACATCCCGAACTGGCCCAGCTGGAGTTCTACCCGGATGAAGTCGAGAAGACGCTGGTTCTGACCTCAAGTGCGGAGACGAACGTATACACGTTCAAATATTCGAGCTTCAAGCACGCCGACGTGACTGTGCATTTCGTCGACATGGATGGCAACCCGATTGCCAGCGACTATAAGCAAACCCTGAAGGTTGGAAACAACTTCGCTCTCTCCCGTACGCCGATTGCGGGCTGGGAGCTCAACAAGGCCGTCGAGGGAACCTCTTATGACGGAACCCCTGCGGGTGACGAATACAAGATCACCGAGGAGACTACCGCTAACGGACTCGAGTTCACGCTGTTCTATCAGAAGAAGGTCACCATTACCGCGAACAGCAAAACCAAGCAGTACGACGGCACTCCGCTGACCCTGCCCGAGAGCCTGAGCGGACAGGTGGCCGTCGCTGGCCTCCCGGAGGGCGAGAGCCTGACGGGCATCCAGTTCACCTACGCAAATGCCGATGTTGACAACGGACGTTTGAATGCGGGTGTTGCAACGGTAACCCCGAAGAACGCGGTGACCAACAAGAGCTCCGATCACGCGAGCAACTACTACGCCTTCCACTACATCAGCGGCACGCTGGAAGTGACTAAGATCAACGTCACCATCCGTATCGAGCCCGACCGCTGGACCGGCAACGTTTACGATGGCGATGTGAAGGAGGCCGGCTTTACGAATCCGAACAAGGGAATCGCCGACTACGTCATCATCAGCCATGCAGGCTATAAGACCGAGTATCTGGATGACGTGTGGAATGTCGTCAAGAGCAAGGCAACGTACGATCCCTCGGCTGCTGGTCTGGGTTATATCGGCATCGCCAAGTCGGATGCAGGTCCTGTAGGCGACAACTATCAGTACACCTACTTCGAGAACGCGGTCACACTCGCCGACCTGCCTGTCGATCCGAACTACAGCGTCAGCCTGTACGTCCGTCCCGGCATCCTCGAGATCAAGCCCGCGCCGCTGACCGTCACGACCGGCTCGGCTGAGAAGCCCTATGACGGCACGCCGCTGACCAACAGCACCGTCACCATCACCTCCGGCTCGCTCATGACGGGCGACACCCTCGTGGCCACCGCCACCGGCTCCGTGACCAACGTGGCCGACAACGCCGAGGGCAACAACCCGATCGCCGAGGGCTACAAGATCATGCACGGCGACGAGGACGTGACCGCTAACTATGCGATCACTGCAGTTGCCGGCACGCTGACGATCAACCCGAAGGCCGTTACCGTGACCGCGGCCTCCGAGAACTTCACCTACGACGGCACCGCGCACAGCAACGCCAACTACACGGTCGATGGCCTCGTCGGCGACGATGCGATTAGCGCCGTGGTCACCGGCTCGATCACGTTCCCGAGCGAGAGCCCGGTCACGAACGTTCTGGCGAGCTACGAGTTCACCTCCGGCACGGCGGGCAATTACACCGTGACCACCGCGAACGGCGAGCTCACGATGGACAAGGCCAGCGCCAAGATCACCATCACCGCCGCCAGCGACTCGAAGACCTACGATGGCTCGGCGCTGACCAACAGCACCGTCACCGTCACCTCCGGCAAGCTGTTCGAGGGCGACGAGCTCGTGGCCACCGCCACCGGCTCCGTGACCAACGTGGCCGACAACGCCGAGGGCAACAACCCGATCGCCGAGGGCTACAAGATCATGCACGGCGACGAGGACGTGACCGCTAACTATGCGATCACTGCAGTTGCCGGCACGCTGACGATCAACCCGAAGGCCGTTACCGTGACCGCGGCCTCCGAGAACTTCACCTACGACGGCACCGCGCACAGCAACGCCAACTACACGGTCGATGGCCTCGTCGGCGACGATGCGATTAGCGCCGTGGTCACCGGCTCGATCACGTTCCCGAGCGAGAGCCCGGTCACGAACGTTCTGGCGAGCTACGAGTTCACCTCCGGCACGGCGGGCAATTACACCGTGACCACCGCGAACGGCGAGCTCACGATGGACAAGGCCAGCGCCAAGATCACCATCACCGCCGCCAGCGACTCGAAGACCTACGATGGCTCGGCGCTGACCAACAGCACCGTCACCGTCACCTCCGGCAAGCTGTTCGAGGGCGACGAGCTCGTGGCCACCGCCACCGGCTCCGTGACCAACGTGGCCGACACCGCGGCGGGCAACAACCCGATCGCCCCCGGCTACAAGATCATGCACGGCACCGAGGACGTGACCGCCAACTACGCGATCACGCCTGTCGCCGGCAAGCTGACGATCACGCCGGCCAAGATCACCATCACGGCCGACGACAAGGAGAAGGTCTACGACAACAACGCGACCACCGACCCGGCGCTGACCGCAGCGGTCACCGGCAAGCCCGCCAGCGGCGTCGACCCGTCCTACAGCCTGAGCCGCGAGCCCGGCCAGGACGTCGACGAGTACGAGATCACCGTCA
Source organism: Coriobacteriales bacterium (assembly GCA_050946275.1). Lineage (GTDB taxonomy): Bacteria > Actinomycetota > Coriobacteriia > Coriobacteriales > CADBOM01 > JBMNUM01. The sequence goes on along the minus strand of JBMNUM010000025.1, from coordinate 10,389 downwards.
CGGCCGATGCGGCCGCGAACCCGAACTACACGATCGAGGTCGCGCCCGGCATCTTCAAGATCACGAAGAGGACGCTGACCATCACGGCCAAGCCGCAGGAGTACACCTACAACGCCACGTCGCAGGGCGAGTTCGGCGGCACCTACACCGACTCCGAGGTTATCTCCGGCAAGGTGGAGGTGACGGGCCTTCAGAATGGCGACGCGATCACGTCCATCAAGCTCGTGGGCAACGACTGGCGCGCAAACGTGTATCCGGAAAAGATCAGGCCTTACGAGGCGCAGATTGGAGATGCGACCAACAACTACGACATCACGTATGTGAGCGGCACGCTGACGATCAAGAAGGCCCAGCTGACCATCACGGCCGAGCCGCAGGAGTACACCTACAACGGCCAGGAGCAGGGCCCGGCTGGCACCTACAGCTCCGACTTCGATACCTACGTGACGGTCGAGGGTCTGAAGGGCACCAACGTGATCACCGAGATCACGCTGAGCGGCAAGAAGACCGACGCGGGCACCTACACCGGCGAGATCGTTCCGAGTGCAGTCAAGATCGGCGTTGTCACGGACAACTACGACATCACGTATGTGAACGGCACGCTGACGATCAAGAAGGCCGCTATCACCATCAAGGCCGACGAAAAGACCAAGGTCTACGATGGCGACGAGAGCACCGACCCGACGCTGACCGCCACGGTCACCGGCAAGCCCGCCGGCGGCGTCGATCCTGTCTACAGCCTGAGCCGCCAGCCCGGTCAGGATGTCGACGAGTACGCGATCACCGTCACGGCCGATGCAGCCGCGAACCCGAACTACGACATCACGGTCGAGGGCAATACCTTCGAGATCACGAAGCGCCCCATCACCATCAAGGTCGACGACAAGACCAAGGTCTACGATGGTGACGAGAGCACCGACCCGGAGCTGACCGCCACGGTCACCGGCAAGCCGGAGAAGGGCGATGCCCTGGTCTACAGCTTGAGCCGCGAGCCCGGCCAGGATGTCGGCGAGTACCCGATCACTGCGAGCGTGTCCGCCGATGACAACCCGAACTACGACATCACTGTCGAGGGCGAGGGCAAGCTCGAGATCACCAAGGCATCCGCCACGGTGACGATCACGGGCAACACCGCCTCCAAGGTCTACAGCGGCGCGACGCAGAGCACCACGGGCTACACGCTGAGCATCAGCGACCCGACCGGCAAGCTCGCACAGTCCGACATCGCCTTCAGCGGTAACGCCACTGCCTCCGGCAAGAACGTCGGCTCCTACAACATGGGCCTGAAGGCCGGGCAGTTCTCGACCACCAATGGCAACTTCGACGTGACGTTCAAGGTCGCCAAGGACGGCAAGCTCACCATCACGCCGGCCAAGCTCACCGTCACCGCCGACAACAAGAGCAAGGTCGCCGGCGCGGCCGACCCGGCGCTGACTTGGAAGGTCTCGGGCCTCAAGGGCTCCGACAGCCGCGGCGTCCTGAGGGTGAACATCTCCCGTGCAGCTGGCGAGGCCGTCGGTAGCTACGCGATTACGCCGAGCGGTGCAGCGACCCAGGGCAACTACAACGTGACCTTCGTGCCCGGCACGCTCACGATCACCGCGGCACCCGCCCCGGCACCCGCACCGACGCCGGACCGCGGCGTGACGCCCGCACCCGAGCCCGATGCGGCACCGACTCCTGCGGATGACGCGACTCCGGCAGCCGAGACCATCGATGACAATGCGACGCCGATGGCGGACACCATCATCGATGACGGAATCCCGATGGCCGCCCCGCAGGGCAGCTGGTCGCTGTTCGACCTGCTGGCATCGATCGTCACCGTCATCCTCTGCCTCGGCATGCTGATCACCATTGCCGGCGGCCGCAAGGACGACGAGGACGAGGATGAGGAGAACAAACAACCGGAGCAGGACGAGGACGAGCCGAAGACGAAGCGTCATATCGGCGTCCGAATCGCCGGCATCATCCCGGCAGTCGTCGCGGTGGTCTTGTTTATCCTCACGCAGGACCTCACCCAGCCGATGGTGATCTTCGACAAGTGGACCATCGTCTTCGCGGTCATCGCAATCGTCGAGATCATTCTTGCAATCGCTTCCCGCAAGAAGAAGGACGAGAACGACGACGATGATGCTCAGCAGACGGCCTAACGGCTAACCCGCAGAGCACCAGCAAAGAGGGCCCGCAGAAGCGGGCCCTCTTTTCATGAGTCCGAGGACAGCTCTTTGGCTCATTGCAGGGTTGCGAGGATTTCCTCGTAGTCTTCGGTCGCCTCGGGGAACTTGATGTCCATGCAGTAGCAATGCGGCATGCCCTCGGCGCAATTGACCTCGAACTCGACGCCCTCTTTCTTGAGCTGCTGCTCGTAGAGGGCGCTCTTCGCCGACATGAGCTCGTAGGTTCCGAGATAGATGCGCGTCTCGGGGAAGCCCGTGCAGTCGAGTCCGTTGCCGTTGATCATGTGCTCGGGCACATCGTCGCGGCCATTGCGCAGGATGTCGGGCAGGATCTTCACGTACTCGTAGCTGAGGTGCATATCGACCGGCTCGAGGTACTCCATCTTCTCGCGCTCGAGCTTGCCGTAGGCGCCGTGGAGCGGCGAGATGGCGATGAGCTTGCCAGGAACCGCATGAGGGTGCTTGCGGCCGCTGTTGATCGACAGCATCGACATCAGCAGGGATGCCCCCGACGACACGCCGTAGAAGGCGATATCGCGACCGTCGTACGAGTCCAGCATGCGGGCATGCACGGCGTCGAGGGCCTCGACTGCGTCGACGACGCTCGCATCGAGACACGTCGGGTAGAGTGGGAGCCACACGTCGCGCTGCGTTGCGATGCCGATATTCTGCGCGCAGATGAGGAAGTCCTTCTCAGGCGGCATGAGCATGCCGTTGCCATATGCGTAGAGAATCGCCCGATGCCCCGGGTCGCCGAGCTTCTTCTGCATCTTGACGGCCATGGGTTTCTGGTTGTGCATCACGATGCAGACCGTGCCCTCGACATCGACGAGCTCGTAGGTGAAGTCCCGCGAGTCCTTCGGCAGCATGACCTGGAAGCTCGCCGCCGCCTTGCGTGCGAGCTCGAGCTGCTCGTCGAGGGGAAGCATCATGCGCGCCTTGATGCCGCTCTGGATGGTTTTCTTCTTGTAGCGCTCGAACCTCAGGCTCATGGTCTGGCTCCTTGCCCCTCGCCCGTTCTACTGCCTGGCGGCTTGCGCTTGCACGGCCGTGATGGCCACGACGCCCACGATGTCATCGGCGGAGCACCCGCGCGACAGATCGTTGACGGGTTTCGCGATGCCCTGCATGACCGGGCCATATGCCTGCGCCTTGGCAAGGCGCTGCACGAGCTTGTAGCCGATGTTGGCGCTGTCGAGGTCGGGGAAGACGAGCACGTTCGCCTTGCCGGCGACGCTGCTGCCGGGCGCCTTGGAGGAGCCGACGGACGGCACGATCGCCGCATCGAGCTGCAGCTCGCCATCGATGGCGAGATCGGGCTGCTTCTCGCGGGCGAGGGCGGTCGCCTCGCGCACCTTGTCGATGGATGCGCCCTTTGCACTGCCGTACGTGGAGTGCGAGAGCATCGCCACGGCGGGCTGGCCGCCGATGAAGCTGCGGAACGATTGCGCCGATCCGAGCGCGATCTCGGAGAGCGCCTCGGCATCGGGATACTGGTTGAGCGCGCAGTCCGCGAAGAGGAACGTGCCGTTGGCACCGAACTCGCAATCGGGCACGTCCATCACGAAGAACGCGGAGACGAGCTTCGTGCCCGGCGCCGTCTTGAGGATCTGCAGGGCGGGGCGCAGGACGTCGCCCGTGGCATGGCAGGCACCGGCGACCATGCCATCGGCGAGTCCCATGCTCACCATCATGACCCCGCAATAGAGAACGTCGGCGACCTTCTCATGCGCCTCCTCCTCGGTCATGCCCTTGGCCTTGCGCAGTTCGAACAGGCGCGCGGCCATCGCATCGCGGTCGGGGGACGTCGCGGGGTCGATAACCTCGATGCCATCGAGGGACACGCCGTGCGCGGCAACCTCCTCGGACGTGCCGAGGACGATGACCTTCGCGATGCCCCTGTCGACCACCTGGCGCGCCGCCTGGAGCGTGCGCGGGTCGCTGCCCTCGGGCAGGACGATGGTCTGCAGGTCGGCAGATGCCTTGGAGATGATCGTATCGAGGAACGTGCCCATGGAAGGTCCTTTCGCCGTGAGTTCATCTCCCAAATGATAGCATCCGAGCAACCTGTCAATCAGGGTGGGGCTGATTGACAGGTTTGGCCAAAGCCGTCAAATAGTCCCACCCCGATTGGCAGGTTGTACAATGAGTCGATAATGACTGTCATCATTGACTCATAAGGAGCGCTCATGAATCCGTTCACCTGGCAAGCACCCACGAAGTATGTGTTCGGCCCCGGCGTCGTCGACCAGGTGGGCGAGGAGCTCGCCGCTCAGGGTTGGAATAAGGTCCTGCTCGTGTATGGGCAGGGATCGGCTAAGCGCAGCGGCCTGCTCGACCGCGTGAAGGATGCGCTCGCGGCAGCCGGCGTCTCGTGCGTCGAGCATGGCGGCGCACGGCCCAATCCCGAGGTGACGTTCGTTCGCGCCGGCATCGACCTCGCACGTGCCGAGAGCGTGGATGCCGTTCTCGCCCTCGGCGGCGGAAGCGTCATCGATGCCTCCAAGGCAATCGGATTCGGAACGCTCTACGACGGGGATGTGTGGGATTTCTTCGCGAAGAAGGCGAAGGTCGCCGAGTGCCTGCCGATCTGCGTCGTCCTCACGATGCCCGGTGCGGGTAGCGAGGGGAGCAGCAGCTGCGTGCTCAACGACGACTCCATCGGCAAGAAGGCCAGCGCCGCCGGCGATGCGTTCCGCCCCCGGGTCGCGTTCATGGATCCCGAGCTCACGGTCACCCTTCCCGCTTACCAGACGGCGGCAGGTGTCACCGACATGATCGCGCACGTCTGCGAGCGCAGCTTCTCCGGCGTGGGCCCCGTGCCCGTCACCGACAACATCGCCTACGGGATCATCCGCTCCCTCATCGAGGAGACGCCGCGCGTGCTCGAGAATCCCAATGACCTCGACGCGCGCTCCAATATCATGTGGGCCGGCACGCTCGCCCATAACGGCCTCGTGGGCTGCGGACGCGGTCTGACCCTGGCGCGCGCCGGCGGTTGGGAGAGCCATGGGCTCGAGCACGCCATGAGCGCCTATGATGCGCGCATCACGCACGGCGCCGGCCTGGCCGTCATCCTTCCCGCTTGGATGCGCCATGTGTGGACGGTGGATCCCGAGCGCTTCCTGCTGTTCGGCCGTGAGGTTTTCGGCATCGAGCCGGTCGAGGAGGGCGACGAGGGCTACGAGGGCGACGAGCTTGCGCGCGAGTGGGCCATCGAGGCGGCAATCGACGAGCTTGCGGCGTTCTTCCAGTCCATCGGCATGCCCGCCACGCTCGATGAGTTCGGCCTCACGCGCGACGATATCGACGAGCTGGCCGATCGCGTCATCGCCGACAAGGGCGAGCCGTTCGGCGCGTTCGCGAAGCTGGACCGCGAGGACGTGGTCGCCATTTACGAGAGCGCCTTCGACTAGGCTAAGACCTATCAAGCAAGTCGGGGCTGATCGGCAGGTTTTCGAGCGCGCTCATGAAAAACCTGCCGATCAGCCCCGCCTTGTTTGTCAATGTTCGGCAGGCCTATCGACGCTTGTCCATGATCATGGTGACGTGCACGCGTCCGTCGTCATCGAGGATGCGCACGCCGAACTTCCCGTCTGCCAGGGTTCCGTACTCGACGGTGACGGTGTCCCCCGCCTTCACCTCGGCGCGGTAGGTGACCTCGAGATAGTCGAAGTGCGCGCGATCGAGGGGCGAGGGAAGCGCCTCCATCACGAGGTCGAGATACATGGGGTTGCGCACATGGTCGTTGATGTCGATCATCGCCTTGCCCACGGTCACGCGTGCCGAACCCTCGACGGTGAAGTTCGCGTCGCGGATCTTTCCGTAGCGCCAGTCGACGCACTCGTGGATCCCCGGCTCCGCCTCGTAGGGCCCCATGACCCGCTCGTCGAGGTGGTACGGCTTGCCCGCCTCGAGGTCGATGGCCACCCAAGTCGATGCAGCACGCGCGATGACGCTGCCATCGGGAGCGATGATGTCGTTTCCGCGGTTGGCCAGGGCGTGCGAGTAGGTCTCGACCCACGTGCGCGCGATCATGCGCTCGCAGATCGTCGGGCGCTTGTAGACCTCGAGCTTCCAGTTGGTCACGACCCAGCCGAGCGGCATCGTGTCGAGATGTCCCGTGCCCTGTCCGATCAGGAACCCGTGATAGTTCGTGACGTTCGTGAGCGTCTCGAGGAGCGCCTTGTTCGTAACCTCGTTGTTCTCCCCGACGTCTTCGATTCCTACGCGGTATTCGGTGGTCACCAGCACGGGCAGCTCCTTCTCGTCGCATGTGTTTCAAGTGGGAAGCTTAGCACTGATGAACCGGCGCACGGCCCTTGGTCGTCAATCGATGAGTCAAAGGACTGTCCTTCGACTCATCCGGTATGATAGACAGGATGACCCGACATACGAAACGCGGTGACTCATGGCGCAATACATCGGAATGGCAATGCTTGTCTCGTCCACCGAGCATCCCAACGCGGGGTGCGTGGGTGAACTTGCCGTAACCGGCCGCGCAAGTCATTTCGACCTGCTCTTCACGTTCATCTACAACGATGAGGCGACCGATGAGCCGCGTGTGATTCGCGACTACGGCCAGATGATCCTGAGCGGAAACCAGGTCAGCTTCGTGCAGGAGAACACGAAGGTCGAGTATGTGTTCGAGATTCTCGAATGGGGAATGTGAGGCCCGCGCATCGCTGGAAGATGTCGCGGATGTGACCAGACGATCTGTCACGGGAGAGGAGACGTCGTGGGCGTGAGGATTTGCGAGCGGGGAGACGGCAGCCAGCTAGCTGGGTATGACGTGATCGTCATAGGAGCCGGCTTCGCGGGTTCCGTCGTGGCGCGCGAGCTGGCGGAGCGAGCTGGCAAGCGCGTTGCGATCATCGAACAGCGCGACCATATCGGCGGCAACGCCTACGACCGCCTCGACGATGCGGGTGTTCTCATCCACCAGTACGGGCCGCACATCTTCCACACGAACAGCGAGCGTGCCTACACGTACCTCTCGCGCTTCACGGAGTGGCTCGACTACCAGCACGAGGTGCTCGCCAATCTGGGCACGGAAGATGCGCCGGGTCCCTACATCCCCGTCCCGTTCAACAAGAACTCGATCGAGACGGTGTTCGACGCCGAGACGGCCGAGCGCTACATCACGAAGCTCGTCGACACCTTCGGCGACGAGCGCAAGGTTCCCATCATCGAGCTGCGCGAGAGCGACGACCCCGAGCTCGCGGAGATCGCCGACTTCGTCTACAACAACGTCTTCCTGCGTTACACGCAGAAGCAGTGGGGGCTCACGCCCGAGGAGGTCGACCCCTCGGTCACCGCACGCGTTCCCGTGTTCATCTCGCGCGACAACCGCTACTTCCAGGATGCCTACCAGGGCATGCCGGCGCAGGGCTACACCGCGCTGTTCGAGGCACTGCTCGATCATCCGCTCATAGACGTCTACCTCGGCACCGATGGGCGCGAGGCCCTCGCGTTCTCCGAGCCGGGCGAGGACGGCCGCATCGACGTGAGCGTTTGCAGGCAGCCTTTCCACGGCACGCTCGTGTATACCGGCGCGATCGACGAGCTGTTCGGCAACCGCTTCGGGCATCTGCCGTACCGCTCGCTCGACTTCGTCTACGAGACGCACAATTGCAGCCATTGGCAGCCGTGTGGCACGGTGAACTACACCGTGAGCGAGGACTACACGCGCATCACCGAGTTCACACACATGACGGGCCAGAAGCTCGGCAAGACGACCATCATGAAGGAGTACCCGCGCGCGTACGAGGCGCTGCCGGGCCAGATTCCCTACTATGCCATCATCAGCGACGAGAACCAGGCTCACTATGAGCGCTACCGCAAGCTCGCCGAAGGCATCGAGGACTTCCATCTGATTGGGCGGCTCGCGGAGTATCGCTACTACAACATGGATGCCATCGTGGTGCGTGCGCTCGAGCTCGCCGACGAGCTGTGCGGCTAGGTGCAACACCGGCAGACCGGAGCGACGGAGAGTCTCATGGCCTATATCCCACACGGCAGAATCGAGTACTTCATCGGGGAGGATGTCCCGTACCTGGACCTCACCTCCCATGTTCTAGGCATCGCCGACACGACGGGTGAGATGGAGTACTTCACCCGCGAGGCGTGCGTCGTGGCTGGAATCGACGAAGCGGCGCGGGTTGCCGAGACGCTCGGTTGCGATGCGGAGCCGCTGGTTGCGGCTGGTGATGCGGTTGCGGCGGGGGATTCCCTGCTGAGGGTGCGGGGGAGCGCCGATGCCCTCCACAAGACGTGGAAGGTGGGCCTGAACCTCCTCGACCACCTGTCGGCTATCGCGACCAAGACACGGCAGATGGTGGATGCGGTTCACGCGGTTGCCCCCGGTTGCGAGGTCCTGACCACGCGGAAGTCGATGCCCGGCGTGAAAGACCTCATCACCGAGGCCGTCGTGCTCGGCGGCGCCTATCCCCACCGGCTCGGTCTCTCCGAGACGGTGCTCGTGTTCGACCAGCACATCGAGTTCATGGGCGGCCTCGACGCCTTCATCGATCAGATTCCCGTCTTGAGGCGCCGATGCATTGAGAAGAAGTTCTTCGTCGAGTCGACGGTGGAAAACGCGCTTCGGCTTGCGAGCGCCGGCGTCGACGGCATCCAGTTCGACAAGGCTTCTCCCGACGAGATCGCTCGGCTGGTGCCAGGGCTGCGCACGATCAACCCGCGCATCACCCTCATCGCGGCGGGAGGCGTCAACTTGGGCAACGCTGCCGAGTACGCGAAAACCGGCATTGACGGCATCGCCACGACCTCTCCGCTAAGCGCAAAGCCCCTCGACATGTCTGTGCGGATGATTCCCCTGCCCGATACTGTATAGTGGTTCCTCGGACAAACTGACCAAAGCGTCGGTTCGCGCCTCGCCTGCATGCCAGCTGGCGAGGACGCTGATCGAAGGGAGCCTCATATATGGCCGCTCAACAAACGGGCAAGCTCATCACGTTCACTATTCCGTGCTACAACTCGGCCGAGTACATGGATCACTGCATCCAGTCGATCCTCGACGGCTGCGCGGCGAATCTCGATGCCGTCGAGATTCTGATCATCGATGACGGTTCGTATAACGACGACACCGCGGACAAGGCCGACGACTGGATGGAGCGCTATCCCAATGTCATCCGCGCCGTGCACCAGGAGAACGCCGGCCATGGCGGCGCCGTCAACTCCGGCCTTGCCCTCGCGACCGGCCTGTACTTCAAGGTCGTCGATTCCGATGACTGGGTGGACCTCGAGTCGATGAAGGCGATGCTCGAGCTCATCGAGCAGTTCGCAAAGCAGCCCGAGCCCGTCGACCTGATTCTCGCGAACTATGTCTACGAGAACGAGGCGCGCGGACAGGAAGTCGCGGACTATAAGAACATCCTTCCCGTCGGCAAGGTGTTCGGTTGGGAGGAGGCTGGGCACTTCCCGCCCTGGCGCTTCATCCTCATGCACTCTGTCATGTACCGCACCGAGGTGCTGCGCGAGAGCGGTGTGAGGCTGCCCAAGCACACGTTCTACGTGGACAACGTCTTCGTGTACGTGCCGCTGCCCTACGTCAAGACGATTTTCTACGTCGACCTCGACCTCTACCGCTACTTCATCGGCCGCGACGATCAGTCCGTCAACGAGAAGATCATGGTCTCGCGCATCGAGCAACAGCTCCGCGTCACGCGCACGATGATCGATGCGTACGACCTCGTGGAAGACGTCCACAACAAGCCGCTGCGCGACTACATGGAGAGCTACCTGCGCATGATGATGATCATCTGCAGCATGTTCAGCATGCTCGCCGACCGACCCGACAAGTTCAAGCTGCGCGCCGACATCTGGACCTATCTCGAGAAGAACAATCCGGGAATCTACCCCCACATGCGCAACAGCGCCCTCGGCCGCGTCGTGAACCTTCCCGGCGACCGTGGCGCAGCAGTCATGACGCACCTCTACCACATCACGCAGAAAATCTTCAAATTCAACTAGTTCCGAGCGTCCTGCCGGACGCTCGGACCCCTTGACGCTGCGAAGCCATCCAGCACGCCGCCTTCGCCCGGTCCAAGAACCTCGCGGGCAAGAGCCCAGCGAGAACCTTGGCTCGGGCGAATTCGTCGCACTGGGCTGGCTTCTCGCTGTCTCTACGAACGATGCCCTGGCTTCTCCACTAACGATACCCCGGCTGTTTTCTTGTGCTTGTCTGCGCACA
>JBMNUM010000024.1:0-30890 GCA_050946275.1 Coriobacteriales bacterium | reverse complement strand
CGCGAAGCGCTCTCTCCGCAGCTGCATCACCGGAGCGAAATCACGTTTTGCGAAGCCTTGCCCGGGAGAGCCGTCTCCTTCGGGGGCGGTCAGACTCTAGGAGTCCTCCACCTGGAGAATAGCCATAAAGGCCTCCTGCGGAATCTCCACGTTCCCGATGGCCTTCATGCGCTTCTTACCAGCCTTCTGCTTCTCGAGCAGCTTGCGCTTACGAGAGATGTCACCGCCGTAGCACTTGGCCAGCACGTCCTTGCGCCGCGCCTTGACGTTAGTGCGGGCGATGACGCGACCACCGATAGCCGCCTGGATCGGCACCTCGAACAGCTGTTGCGGGATGACCTCCTTGAGCTTGCGCGTGAGGTTGGACCCGCGGTTGTAGGCCTTGTCCTTGTGGATGATGAAGCTGAGCGCGTCGACCGGTTTGCCGGAGAGCAGAATCTCGAGCTTGACGAGGTCGGATGGCTGATAGCCGGAGAACTCGTAGTCGAGCGTGGCATAGCCCTTCGTGCGGCTCTTGAGCTTGTCGAAGTAATCCATGATGAGCTCGGCGAGCGGGATGGAGATCTTGAGCTCCACCGTGGTCGTCGAGAGGTACTGCATGTTCTCCATGGTGCCGCGGTGGTCGATCGAGACATCCATGACCGCGCCGACGTAATCGGGCGGCACGAGCACGGAGGCCTTGAGATACGGCTCCTCGATGTGGTCGATGGCGGAGGGCTCGGGATAGTCCTTGGGCGAGTGCATCATGAAGACCTCGCCGGACTTGAGGAACACCTTGTACTCGACGCTCGGCGCCGTGGCGATGAGGTCGATGTCGAACTCGCGTTCGAGGCGCTCCTTGACGACCTCCATGTGCAGCAGGCCAAGGAAGCCCACGCGGAAGCCGAAGCCGAGCGCGTGCGAGTTCTCGGGCTCGTAGACGAGCGCCGCATCGTTGAGCGAGAGCTTGTCGAGCGCGTCGCGCATGGCGGTGTACTGGTCTCCCTCGATGGGGAAGAACCCGGCGTAGACCATCGGCTTGACGTCGCGGTACCCGGCCAGAGGCTCCTCCGCCCCGTGCTTGGCGAGCGTGATCGTGTCGCCGACCTTGACGAGCGAGGGGTCCTTGAGACCCGTCACCACGTAGCCGACCTCGCCGACGCCCAGCGTTCCCACCGGCGTCTCGGCCGGACGGCGGATGCCGACCTCCTCGACGAGCGCGTTCGTGCTCGTCGCCATCATCTTGATCTGCTGGCCCTTGGAAAGCGAGCCGTCCACCACGCGGACGAGCGCGACCACGCCGCGGTACGGGTCGAAATACGAGTCGAAGATGAGCGCCTTGAGCGGCGCATCCGCATCGCCGACGGGCGGCGGGACCTGGCGCACGATGGCCTCGAGGAGCTCGTGCACGCCCTCCCCCGTCTTGCCCGAGGCGAGCACCGCCTCGTCGGCGGGAATGGCGAGCCCCTCCTCTATCTCCTCGCGGGCGCGCTCGGGGTCGGCCGCGGGCAGGTCGATCTTGTTGATGAGGGGGATGATCTCGAGGTTCGCGTTCATGGCCAGAGACGCGTTGGCGACGGTCTGCGCCTGCACGCCCTGCGTCGAGTCGACCACGAGCACCGCGCCCTCGCACGCCGCGAGCGAGCGCGAGACCTCGTAGGCGAAGTCGACGTGCCCCGGCGTGTCGATGAGGTTCAGGTAGTACGTCTGGCCGTCGTCGGCGGCGTAGTCGATGCGCACGGCCTGCGATTTGATCGTGATGCCGCGCTCGCGCTCGATGTCCATGGAATCGAGCACCTGCTCGACCATGTCCCGCTCCTGGATGGTGCCCGTGGATTGCAGGATGCGGTCGGCGAGCGTCGACTTGCCATGATCGATATGCGCGATGATCGAGAAATTGCGTATGAGCTTAGGTTCCATAAAGGAAATACTACAACAAGGTGCGCGCTATTTCTCCGGGCTGTCGGTGACGTCGGTGACCTCGAGGATGGGAATCTCGATGACCTCGTTACTCGTGGGCGAGCTCGAGCGGGCGCGAGCACGGGATCGATTGTTGGCGTTCTGCGTGTAATAGCGCTGATACGAGCTGCCGGTGGACGTGGACGACCTGTCGGAGCCAGGGTTCTGGTCGCCCCGGAACGACCTCTTGATCCGCTGGAAACCGGACACGAAGAAGAACACTATTCCGATAATCACGATGAAGACAAGCATCATCATGAAGCCGAATATGTTGAAAAAGATCATTCCAACCTTCTCGCCAAACGCCCATCTCATTTGCTTCCGGTAGTGATTATCCCACTGTTTGCCTTCTTTTGGGAAAACGTCACGAAACGTACACGTTACTCCCCCGCATGCCGGATGAGAGGGCAAGGCCCTAACCCGCGGCGATTTCGGCTAGATCTTCACCCGTCCCCTGAGCGCGAAGAACACCGAGACCACCAGCCCCGCGATAGCGATGGCCGCAGCGATCCACACGGCCACGCCGAAGCCGGATGCCTGCGCTACCGCCGCAGCAACGCCTTGCGCCTGAGCCGAGGCCGCCTTCGAGGACAGCGCCCCTATGAACAGGGACGGGCCGAACGATGCCGAGACCATGATGATGGTGTTGATGATGGACACGCCATGCGGATGCTCCTCGTGCACGAGCTCCTTGAGGCCCGCCGTCTGCGAGGGCGACATCACGAGGCCGACGCCCGCGTACACGACGACCGACGAGGCCACGACAGGAACGAGCCCCATGCCGGCTCCGAAGACAGCCGTGGCCACCTGCCCGGCGGCGATGAGCGCGAAGCCCACCGGGATGAGCGGCCAGGCGCCCGACCGATCCATGACCCTGCCCCCGAACACCGCCGTCACCGCATTGACGACGATTGGCGGCAGGATGAGGAGGCCAGCGGCGAGCGGGCTGAGCCCGAACACACTCTCGAAGTACAGCGGGAGCAGCACGCTCATGGAAAACGTCGTCATCATGCCGACGACGACGAGCAGCAGCGACACGTTGAAGCGCTTCTTCTTGAGAGGGCTGACGTTGAGGATGGGGTTGTCGATGCGACCCTGCCTGCGGATGAAGAGCACGATGAGGCACACGGCGACGGCGGTGATGACGATGCCGATCGCGGGGCGCGCGGACACCTCGCCCAGGCCGTAGACGAACAGCGTGAGACCGAGCGCGGCGAGCACGAGCGAGAGGACGTCGAACCGTGCGGGACCCGTCTCCCCGATGTTGACCACGGCCCTGATGGCCGCGAGGGCCAGGACCAGCGTGACGGCCCCCGGCAGCACGAAGATGCTACTCCAGCCGAAGAACGTCACGGCCACACCCGACAGCACCGGGGCGAGCGCGGGCCCGAGCGTGATGGCCGCGCTCCCGATCGCGAGGTACGACCCGACCTTCTCGCCCGGCGCGAGCGCCAACACCGACGTCATCATGAGCGGGATGAAGATGCCTGAGCCGACGGCCTGCAGCAGGCGGCTTGCGAGGAGGAGCGGGAAACTCCCCGCCACCATGCACACGGCCTCGCCCGCCACGAGGCATGCGGCTCCGATGAAGAAGAGGGTTCGCGTCGTGAACCGCCTCGAGAGAAAGGCCATGACCGTGACGATGATCGAGGTGACGATCATGTAGCCCGTCACCATCCACTGCGCGGTCGTCGATGCGATGGAGAACTCCGCCATGATGTCCATGAGCGCGACGTTGATGATGTTCTCGTTGAATGCGGAGACGAAAGCCGCGAGATAGAGCACGGCGAGGACGGGTTTTGCGTTCGCACGGTTCATGTCCGGTTCCTTTCTGCCGATTCCCCCGAATCGCAGCCGGTTCAGGACATGAAAAAAAGCGGCTGCGAACAACTGGACTTACGTTGTTTCAACCGCACGTTGCGCTTTGATTATAGGAGATGCGCACGCCCGGGACATGCGTGAATCGGCAAGTGCGCATCGGAGGGGAAATGAGTCAAAGGACTGTCCTTTGACTCATTCCGGACAACGGGCTACAGAATCGACTTGTATGCCGGGCGCATGATGCGCTTGCCGCTCACGAGCTCCTCGAAGCGGTGCGCCGCCCAGCCCGCCATGCGCGAGCACGCGAAGAGCGGGGTCACCAGGTCGGAGGGGATGCCGAGCATCTTGTAGACCAGGCCGGTGTACATGTCGATGTTGGCGCAGATGGCCTTGTCGGTGCCGCGGCCCTTCGCGATGATCTCGGGCGAGATGCGGACGACGGTGTCGATCAGGTCGAATTCCTTCTCGTATTCCGTCCCCTCCGCGAGCTTGCGCGCGTAATGGCGGCATGCGAGGGCGCGCGGGTCCGACAGCGTGTAGACCGCATGGCCCATGCCGTACACGAGGCCCGTCCGGTCGTATGCCTCCTTGGCCACGATCTTGCGCAGGTAGTCTCCGACCTGGCCCTCGTCGCTCCAGTCCGCGACTTGTTCCTTGATCTCGTCGAACATGCGGACGACCTTGATGTTCGCACCACCGTGGCGGAATCCCTTGAGCGAGCCGATCGCGCCGGCGTACGCCGAATACGGGTCGGTGCCCGCCGACGTGAGGGCGCGGCAGACGAAGGTTGAATTGTTTCCGCCGCCGTGCTCGGCATGCAGCATCATCAGGATGTCGAGCATCACGGCTTCCTCATGCGTGAACTCGCGGTCCGGTCGCAGCATCGACAGAATCGTCTCCGCGGTGGAATGGCCCGGCACATAGCGGTGCATGATCATCGACTCGCCGTGGAACGCCGCACGCTCCGCGTGATAGCCGAGAACCATGATGCGCGGCAGACGCGAGAGCAGCGAGATGGCCACCTCCACCTCGTGGACAGGGTCGAGGCTCTCGGCGTTCTCGTCATAGGCGTAGAGCAGCGAGACCGAGCGCTCGAGCAGGTTCATGATGTTTCTGGTCGGGGCCTTCATGATGCTCTCGGCCGTGAAGCCATAGGGCAGCTCGCGGCTGCGGTCGATCGCGGCGCGGAAGCGCGCGAGCTCGTCGTCTTCGGGAAGCGCGCCCATGAGGAGGAGGAAGCTCACGCCCTCGAAGCCGAAGCGGTTGTGGTCGATCGCATGCTGGATGAGGTCGCGGATCTCGTGGCCGCGGAGCGTCAGGCGCCCCTCGACGGGCATCTTGTCGCCCTCGTTGAGCACATAGCCATGCACGTTGCTCACCTTGGTGATTCCAGCGAGGACACCGGTGCCGTCTGAATTGCGCAGACCTCTCTTCACGTGGTACTTCTTGAAGAGCTCGGGGTCCATGGTGTTGCGCTCGATGAAATTCTGGGAGATGGTCCTGATGACTTCCTCGCGATGCGAATCGTCGCTCATGCCATGTTCCTTCCTGCCGCGTTTCTCTTCCGTTTAGATTCAGTAATGTACCCCAAAAACATAGGTTTTCGAGCAATGTCTTGGACATTTGGCCAAAGCTGAACCTAGCGCGGGCGATTTCTAGGCCGTATCACGCAATGGATTCCCGCTCCACATGGGACGAAGAGGGATCGATTCCATCCGCCCCTTTACCGCTTTCGGTCCCAATCCTCGTAGAGAATGTCCGACGAGCTCTCCTGCAAGATGTCCGCGATCCTCACGTTGTGACCGATGGCGAGAGCGCCCGGCCGACAGACATCCACGCACAGACCACAGCCGTTGCAGAGAAGCGGCGTGATGCGGAATCCCTTGACCCGCGGCCCCTCCTTAAGCTTCTCGATCGCATGCTCGCGGCAATATGCGGTGCAGAGAAAACAGTTCGTGCATTTCTCGGAATCGAAGACGGGCTCGCCGAAGACCCTCGTCGTCACGCGCTTGCCCCCGAAGCGGTCGAGGGCTTCTCGGGCGTTGCCGCCTGCCGACCTCAGGACCACCGTCTCCAGCGCCCAAGCGCACATCCGACCGCGCGTTGCATGGTCGATTGGAGAATCCTCGCCGAACAGGCCGAGCGCCTCGGCAAGCTGGCCGTACCGCGACTCGCGCACGAGTTCCTCGGCGATGTCGCCCACCACGCGCATGGCGCTCTCCCCGACACCGGTGATGGCATCGCGTCGCGAGACTCCGATGGAATCAGCAGGTTCCGGCTCTACCGCTCGCTCCCTCGTGACGACCTCGGCCTCGCTATCTACTGCCCGCAGCATCCCGGTGACCTGCTCGGCGACGAGCGACCACACGGCGCCCTTGCAACCAACCTCGCACGAGGAGCAGCCTGCCGTCTCGAGTTCGATTCGCCTCGCCCCGGCCGCCGCCATCGACAGCAACAGCGCCTCATCCACGCGCTCGAGGCAGGGCACCATGCACTCTCCCCGGCGCGAGGCGATGTCCCCGTCGCTTCCAGGGTTCCCCTCGCAGCTAAGCCGCACGACGCCATCGCCCGCCCTCACTGCATGAAGCGCATCGCGCACGAGGTTTTTCCAGGGCAGCCATGCCGACTCGATCGCCTGCGTCGGGCACGCAGTCACGCAGGCACCGCAATGGGTGCACGCGTCGTGATCGACCTCCGGCATCCTCTCGACGAGAGAGATGGCACCCCTCGGGCAGATATCGACGCACAGCCTGCAGCCAGAGCGCTTATGACGACGGGCCGCGCATTTCTCCCCATCGACTTGGATGTCGGGGACGAAATCGCGCGGCCCGAATACGCTTTGGAGTATCTTGATGCCGTCGGTCACTATCCTCGCTGCGCGCTACTTGGCCGCCGCGTGGAACCAACGGGCGATCTTCGAGTAATCGTCACCCGGCTCCGTGAAGCGGTAGCTGTGAGTGTTCTTGCTGCTGACGGCGACGGTCTTGCGGGAACCGAAGGCCTCGACCCCAATCCTTCCTCCAAACGACCCCATTCCGGTCTCGTCGGCGCCGGACTGCGCGGAGAATCTGTTGGAGATCTGGATCATCGTATCGTTGACGCAACCGGAGCCGAAGTCGACGTTCTGCATGATGTATTTCCTCGTCGCACCGTTAGCCGTGAAGACGTACATCGCGGGAGGCGTCTCGGCCTTGATGATCTTCGCGAGCGTATGACCCGTATGATGGAACGGCGCCACGACGAGGATCGGTCCGACGATCTTCTTCTTGAGCAGCGGATGGTCGATGGAATCGACGAGGATAACCGTCGGCTCGATGCGAAGGCGCTTCTCGTCCCTGCCGCCGCCGACGACGATCTCGGCCTTGCCGCCCATCTTGTCGAGGATCTCGCAGGCCTCGTCGTACTCGATCTGGGAGAACATGCGCGGATAGCCCTCCGCCTTGATCGGCTCCTTGCCGTAATGGTCGCGCACGTACTTGAACAGCTCGTTGACGAACGGCTTGATGACGTCGTTGCGGACGTAGGCGACGCTCGGCGAAATCCTCGTCTGGCCGGCGTGGAGCATCTTGCCCCACATGATGCGCTCCGCAGAGCGGGAGACGCTGAACGTGCCGTCAACGAAGACGGGGCAGTTTCCATCGAGCACCAGCGAGAGATCGGCGCCGGACTGAGCCGTGCCCATGCGCATCATCTGCGCCTCGTCCTTCTCGCCGATGTAGACAACCTTGTCGAAGTCGGAAACGGCGAGAACCTCGTCAACGTCGTCGCCGCCATAGATGAAGCGCACGAAATCAGGCGTGAAGAGCTCGACGATGGCCGAGGCGATAACCTCGTTGCAGCGCCACGTGCGGCTCGAGTTCTTCAGCACCACCGTATTGCCCGCGGCGACGGCGGCCGCCATCGTCGAGAGAGCCATGTAGACCGGGCTCTTCCAGGAGTTGATGATGCAGACGGTGCCCATCGGCTGCCAGTACGAGTAGAAGCGGGTCTTCCACATCTTGGGAACGAATCGCTGCATCTTGCGGCCGGTCCAAGACTCGACGTTGCCGTACAGGACGCGAAGCTCCTCGTGCAGCGGCGCGATCTCGGTCATGTACGCCTCGCTCCTCGAGATGCCGAGGTCGCGATGAAGGGCCTCGATGAGGGGCTTCTCGTAGGTGCGGATGAGCTTGGAGAGGCGCTCCATGGCCTTCGTGCGCCACTCGATGGAGCGGGACTTGCCGATGCCGTAGTACTCCCTCTGCGCGGCGATGATGCCGTCGATGGCCCCGACGCCACCCTCGAGGTTGTTCTCCCTCATCGTGTAGGTGGACTTGGAGCGGACCTTCTTGGGGGCGTCCGACAGCAGGCCGGCCTTCTTCAGCTTCTTCTGGGTGCGCTTGCCCTCCATGACCGAGGTGGGCTTGTCGGTCGCGGCGTACACGTCCTCGGACGTGTACTCGAAACCCTCGGCATCCTCGGCCTCGGCGAAAGCCATGGCCTTGTTGTAGCCGTCGAGGTTGAGGGCCTTCTGCTCCTCGATCTCCTCGATGCGGCGCTTGCGGTAGGCGGCCTTGGCGTCTTCCTTCTGCTTCTTCTCGGCCCTGGTCTTCTCGCCCTCTTCGCGCATGTTCTGGGCGATCTTCCCGAACGGGTTCTTGCCTTTGCCCTCTTCCTTGGCGGGCGCAGCGTCCTTCTTGGCCTTCGCGCTCTTCTTGGGAGCGGCCTCCTTGGCCGGAGCAGCCTCCTCCTTGGGAGCCTCGACCTCAGCCTCCACGGGCTCGGGCGCGATCTCCGCCTCGGCCTCGGGAGCAGCATCTACCTCGGTCTCGACGACCTCGGCGGACTCCACGACTTCCTGCGAAACGGTATCCTTCTGCTTCTTACGAACGTTAGCCATCGTTTCCCCTTCTTCAAGGCATGTAGGAAAGTTGGTTTAAGCAAAGACTAAAGATAGCACGATAAGCTCTTGATAACGCGCATCTTCTGGCAGGCGTGCAAGGTGGTAGACGAGCGCATCGCCCGGGCGCGGACGCTCCTCGATGAGCCGGCCGCAGCCTATGCCACATGAAGCTCCGCCGCGCGATTGCCAGAGGGCCACGCCGGGTATAATGGGCACGGCAACCTAGGATCGAAGAGAGGGTTTCGATGACGCAAGACGAATTCCCGGCTGGCAAGGGCACCTTGATCGTGCTCGCGTCCGCCTCACCCAGGCGCAGGGACATGTTCGAGCGCGAGGGCTTCCGCTTCGCATGTCTCGTTCCAGGCGTGGATGAGAGCGTCGACGGCACCCTCCCGCCCGAGACGCAAGCCGAGCGCGTCGCCCTGTCCAAAGCACGCGGCGCCCTCGAGCTGCTCGGAGGCGATGACTCGCATCCCATCGTCTCGTGCGACACGATGGTCGTGCACGGCGGAAGAATCTTCGGCAAGCCGCAGACAGCCGAGGAGGCCCGGGCGATGCTCGGAGAACTCTCCGGCTCGACGCACCAGGTCGTGAGCGGCGTATGCATCTTCGCGCACGGGAAGGCCCATGCGTTCCACGAGGTGACGGATGTGACATTTCGGCCGCTCTCAGCTGGAGAAATCGAAGACTACATCGCCTCGGGCGAGCCGTTCGACAAGGCCGGCGGGTATGGCATCCAGGGCGCTGCCGGGGCATTCGTCAACCACATCGAGGGCGATTACGACAACGTCGTCGGATTCCCCTTGGCGCGATTCCTCGATGAGCTGGCTGGTGTTGCGGATACAGCCGGTGTCGACGACGGAAAGGGCTACGCGCGCAAACTCATGAAGGCCGTGCGGAAGTCCATTCCCGCAAGCAAGCGCGCGGACGCCTCCCGTCGCGTGTGCGAGCTCATAGCGGAAACCCCCGAGTTCGCGCAGGCGCGCGTCGTGGCGGCATACACCGCATTCGGCAGCGAGCTGTGCTTCGATGCGCTCGCGACCGACTTCCCCGCCGACAAGAGGCTCGTCGTCCCCGTGACCATGGCGGATCGCCGCATGGAGTTCGTGTACGTGGAGCCCCAGAGCATCCTGCCCGGCGCCTCCGACCTCGACTTCCTCAAGGATCCTGCGGGCATCACGACGCTGCCGGAGGGTTTTGAGATTGCCGATGCCTCGGACATCGACCTCATGTTCGTGCCCGGCCTCGCCTTTGATTCTCAGGGATACCGCATGGGCTACGGAGGAGGCTACTACGACACCTACCTGACGCGGCCCGACTTCCATGGGACGGCGTTCGGAACCTTCTTCGCCGCGCAGCAGTTCTACGGCGGGCTCCCCCACGAGGAGCACGACATCCCGCTCCCTCGCATCATCAGCGCATAACGGCTGGAGCCGCTCGCTCCCGCAAGCACGCAAGGTGGTCGCAACGGCCGTCTGGACAGTCTATTGGGCTGGCTTGACATTTTTGTTCGATAAAGGGCGTCTTTTCGTGCCCTGAAACCCCAATCGTGGCAATTCTGATCGATAAAGGGTGCCGCAGACGCCCTTTTTCGAACACTTTTGCCATGAGCCGCAAGGCCCTCGAAACCCCGTATCGAGAAGGAAGCCGAATACTTCACCGCATATCGTTGCCGTTCCACAGGGGAGGAGACCCTTCCAGGACAATTGCGGAGCAGTGATTTCGCGGAGTCTCTGCGTTTATCGAGGACTAAAGAGCGCCGAAGGCGTTCCCTCCGCAGATGCAGAGACGGAGCGAAATCACGCTTTGCGGAGCCTTGTCCTGGAAGGGTCTCCTCCCCTGTGGGACTCCTCGTTCGGCGACGACTTCACCTCATATGGAAAAGGCCCCGTTCGGGGCCCTTTCCTAGATATCGCTTATGTCTCTCGGGGGTCTCTTCTCCCTGGCACGGCGAAGCACCGACTTCTGCTGGTGCTCCTCCTTGAGGATCTCCGTGATGTCCTGGGAGAAATCGTCGACGCCCTCGCCATACTTGACGGCGAGCTTCGCGTAGACGAGCTCGCGCGACTTCCACATGGCGAAGATCGGCGTCGCGATACCGAACGACGAGTAGGAACCGAGGATCAGGCCGATGGTCATGGCCAGCGCGAAGTCCTTCAGGGTGTCGCCACCGAAGAACAGCATCGCCAGAACCGGCAGCAGCGAGGTGAGCGTCGTGTTGATCGTACGCGCGAGCACCTGGTTGACGGAGTGGTTGGCCACGGTCATGTACGAGTGGTTCATGGTCGGCGAGGCGTTCTCGTTGATGCGGTGGAACGTGACGACCGTGTCGTAGAGCGAGTAACCCATGATGGTGAGGATGGCCGCGATGACGTTCGGCGTGACCTCGAGGCCGAAGAGCGCGTATATGCCCACCAAGATCACGAGGTCGTGCACGAGGCCGAGTATGGCCGTGAGGCTCATCTTCCATTCGAACCTGATCGAGATGTAGACGATGAGCACGACGATGGCGATGATGAACGCGAGTAGCGACGACTTGAAGATGTTCGTGCCCCAGTCCGGTCCGATCGTCTGGACCTCGTAGGCCGTATCGGGAAGCTCGAGGGAGTTCGCAACCTCGAGCGCCGTTGCCGCGGCCGCATTCGGGTCGGTCTCACCCGTGCGGATGATGAAGCCATGGTTCGTGCCGGAGTCCGACGTCTGGATGATCGGGTTCTCCATGCCGGCCTCGGAGCAGGCATCGCGCATCTGCTCGATGGTGATGTCGCCCGTGTTCGTGAACGTCACGTTCGTGCCGCCCTGGAACTCGATGCCCAGGTTGATGCCGCGGCCGAAGATGCCGACCAGGGCCAGGACGATGAGAATCGCCGAGATGGTGAAGAAGATCTTGCGCTTCCCAAGGATGTTGAGATCGTGCTTGAAATACCTAGCCATCTTCGCCTCCTCTCACCACTTCGCCTCGTTCGGCTGCTTCCTCCAGGTCTCCCTTCACGCCCCAGAAACCGGGGTTGTTCGCGATGACCTTGGGGGCGAGCAGTCGGATGACCGGACCCTTGAACAGGAACATCGTGACGATGTCGCAGCAGATGCCGAGTCCGAGCGTGAGGCCGAAGCCCTTGACCGAGCCGGTCGCGACGATGAAGAGCACGACGGCCGTGATCATCGTGACGACGTCGGCGTCGAGCGAGGTGAAGATGCCGTGCTTGACGCCGCTGATCGAGGATGCGCGCACCGAGCGTCCCATGCGGATCTCCTCGCGGAAGCGCTCGATGACGAGAATCGACGAGTCGGCCGCCATGCCGATGGTGAGGACGATACCCGCGATGCCGGCGAGCGACAGCGAGAAGAGCCCCATGAGCGACAGGCCGGCGAGCAACCCCAGGTACAGCAGCGCGAAGCAGATCATCGCGCCTGCGGTGAGGATGCCCATGCCGCGGTAGTAGAACAGCAGGTACAGGATGACGACGATGATGCCGACGATCGCCGAGATGAGACCGGCGAGCAGCGAGTCCTGACCGAGCGTCGGGCCGACGACCTGCGACTGCGAGTACGACAACGTGACGGGCAGCGAGCCGGACTGCAGGATGGTGACGAGGTTGTTCGCCTCGTCGAGCGTGTAGTTACCGGTGATCTGCACGCGGCCGTTGGGAATCTCGCTCTGCACGGCCGGCGCCGACTGCACGACGCCGTCGAGCAGGATGGCGATCTTGCCCTTCGAGGGGGCGAGCTCGGCCGTCTTCTCCGCAAACGCCTTGGTGCCCGCAGAGTCGAGCACGAGGTCGACAGCGTAGTTCGCGCTCACCTCGGACTCCATGCCCACCGTGACGTTCTTGATGTTCGCGCCGGTGAAGATGGGCTCGTAGGAATCCGCGTCGAGCGTGATGCCCGTGTAGCCGTTGTCGATCGACATCCGCGCGTTCTCGTCGGTGATCTGCGCCACATCGATGAACTCGAGGTAGCCGACCTTGCCGATCGTCTCGATGGCCGTCTGCGGGTCATCGACGCCCGGAATCTGGACGAGGATCTGATTGGCGCCCTGCCGCTGAACCGTCGCCTCGGATGCACCGAGGGAGTTCACCCTGTTCTGGAGAACCGCGACCGCCGACTCCATGGACTCGTCGTCGGGAACTCCCCCGTCCGTCGTCTCAGCGGTCATGACAACCGAGATGCCTCCCTGGATATCGAGGCCCTGGTTGATGCGCTGGGATGGCGGCATGAACAGGAAGATGGAGACGACGATCAGGACCGCGACCACGACAAGCGCCGTGACGGGCAACCGCCTCTCCGGTGTCTTTTCCTTGTATTTGAACCTTGCCATATGCCCTTCCATTCACATCGAACGTGAATATATTCTCCTAAATTCACAATTTTCGAGTTTATCACTGCAAAGCGACCTCTAGTAGTCGTTTGCGGCAGGTGATGCCATCCATTCCGCAAGAAATGCGCCGTAGCGGTTCTCCTCGACCGCCAGA
The DNA here is from genome assembly GCA_050946275.1 of Coriobacteriales bacterium. Taxonomy (GTDB): domain Bacteria; phylum Actinomycetota; class Coriobacteriia; order Coriobacteriales; family CADBOM01; genus JBMNUM01. The sequence goes on along the minus strand of JBMNUM010000024.1, from coordinate 17,777 downwards.
CGGGCGCGCCTCATGAGGTCGATGAGATAGTGGAGGTTGTGATAGGACAGCAGGATCGAGCCGAGCATCTCCTTGCGATTGAACAGATGCCTGATGTATGCGCGGGAGTACTCGCGGCACACCTTGCACGTGCAATGCGGATCGACCGGCCCGAAGTCACGGGCGAAACGCGCATTCTTGAAGTTGAGACGACCCTCGCTCGAGAACGCCGTTCCCATGCGGCCCGTGCGCGTTGGCAAAACGCAATCGAACATATCGACGCCGGCCGCCACACCGCGGACGAGCGTGGTGGGATTGCCCACCCCCATCAGGTAGCGCGGGCGATCGGCGGGGAGCGCCGACGTGACCGCGGGCAGCGTCTCGAACATGAGGTCGTGCGGCTCGCCGACCGAATAGCCGCCGATGCCGAAGCCCGGATGCCGGCCAACCTCGCCCTCCATGTCGAGGAGCTTGCCGACCGACTCGAGGCGCAGGTCTCCGTACACGCCGCCTTGGACAATGGGGAACAAGGCCTGCCTGTCGGCATGAGGCGCATGGGCGTGAGCGCACTCGCGGGCCCATGCGGCTGAGAGATCGACGGCGTCGGCGACGAAGTCCTTCTCGGCTGGATACGGCGTGCACTGGTCGAGCTGCATGATGATGTCGGCGCCGAGCGCCTCCTGGACAGTCATGTTGTCGGCGGGCGTCCAGCGGTGCTTGGAACCATCGAAGATCGAGTTGAACGTGAGACCCTCGGCGTCGAGCTTGAGCGTGTCCGCCAGCGAGAACACCTGGAAGCCACCCGAATCGGTGAGGATGGGATGGTTCCAGTTCATGAACCGGTGCAGACCGCCAGCCTCCTGGACGATATCGGCACCCGGCCTCAGGTAGAGGTGGTAGGTGTTCGCCAAGACGACGTTCGCCCCGAGCTCCTCGAGCTCGTCGACGGTGATGCCCTTGACCGTCGCCTCGGTGCCAACCGGCATGAAGCACGGTGTCTCGACATCTCCATGAGGCGTGGAGAACCGTCCCCTGCGCGCCGCCGTCGACCCGTCCTCGGCTATCAGCTCAAACGAAAAACCCATGCGTGCCTCCTGTCATGCGATCCCTTGAGGCATGCATGCAACATGACGCTCCCGGGACACCCGAGGGGTTTCAAGCACGAATCAGCAATCTAGATGATCAGCATCGCGTCGCCGAAGGAGAGCATGCGGTAGCGCTCCTCTATCGCGGCGCGATATGCGTTCATTATATGTTCCCGCGTCGAGAAGGCGCTCACGAGCATCATGAGCGTCGAGCGCGGGATGTGGAAGTTGGTGATCAGAGCGTCCGGAACGTGGAACTCGTATCCGGGGAGGATGAACAGGGAGGTCGACTCCCCATCGCGTGCGACGAGGCGTCCCCGCTCTTCGTCCCATGCGCTCTCGAGCGCCCGCATCGATGTCGTCCCCACGGCGATCACGCGCGAGCCGCGCGCCTTGGCAGCCTCGATGGCGTCGATGGTCTCCTGCGAGATGTGGAACACCTCCGAGTGCATCGGATGGTCCTCGGCGCGCTCCGTCTCGACGATGCGGAAGGTGTCGAGCCCTATCTCGAGCTCCACCGTCGCGATCTTCACGCCCTTCGCGGTGATCGCGTCGAGAAGCTCCTCGGTGAAGTGCAGGCCCGCCGTGGGGGCTGCCGCCGAGCTCTCGTTGCGGGAGTAGACGGTCTGGTAGAGCTCCATATCACCCTGGTAACCATGGATGTACGGGGGCAGCGGGGCCCTGCCGGCCGCATGGACCGCCTCGTCGAACGACCCTCCGGGCGCCTTCAGGTCGATGATGCGCAGACCATGCGCCTCTCCCTCCGCCCAGTCGGCAATCGTCGCCTCGAGCACGGGGGATGCGTCGGGCAGCGGACGTCCGGTCTCCGCATCATAGCTGCTCTCGTCGAAGAACTCGACGACGGCACCGGGCTTCAGGCGCTTGCCCGGCTTAACCAGGCCCTCCCACCGGGCCGTGCCATCTCCGACATCCGGACGCAGCTGACGAAGCAGGAACACCTCTGCCCTGCCTCCGGTTCCGCGCTTGAATCCCAGCAGACGGGCGGGCAGGACGCGCGTCTCGTTGACGACGAGCAGGTCACCCGGCTCGAGATACTCGATGATGTCCGAGAAGACGCGGTGCTCTATGGAGCCGTCGCGCCTCCCCAAGACGAGAAGCCTGCAGCTGTCGCGCGGTTCAACCGGGGCTTGGGCTATGAGCTCCTCTGGGAGCTCATATGAGAAATCGCTGGTAAGCACTATGCTTCCTCCAAGAACGCGTCGTCGGCATCGCCCACCAGGCCCGCATGGTCGAGCGCGGCATGCTCGGACCGGGCCAAGCGGCGCGCGGCGCGCCTTAGCCTGCGCTCCGCCCGTGCCTTCTCCCGATGGCCGGCCGCCTCGATCTGCGAGAACATGCACCCGCAGAAGTTCTGCCGGTACATTCCCGCCTCGCGCGAGTAGATGACGGAATCGCGGTATCTGTCCCGGTAGTCGGACTCTATCGCCGCAACACCCGCTTGCCGCGCGGCGCGCACGAGCTCTTCGTTGATGGCGTTCGTGAACTGATAGGGGCTGATCGTGAGCGAGCTGGCGATTGCATCGGCCCCGACCTCGGCGGCGTGGCGCGCCGTCTCCTCGAAGCGCATCCGGTAGCAGCGGCGGCAGCGCTCGACGCCGTAATCGCGATGCTCCCCGATCGCCTCGAGCCACCGGTCAGGCTCGTAGGTACCCTCCGCGAAGGGGACGCCCAGGCTCTCTGCATACGAGGCGATGGTGTCCCGGCGCAGGTCGTATTCGGCCCGGGGATGGATATTCGAATTCGCGTAGTAAATCTCGAGCTCATGACCCTGCTCCGAGAAAACCCTCAGGGGTACCGTGGAGCAAGGGCCGCAGCAGGCATGGAGGACGATCTTCATGGTTCAACAATGCAAAAGGGGCGGCGTTGCCCGCCGCCCCTCTTTCCTCTAATTCTGATGTTGATTAGAGCTTGCGAACGTTGCTCGCCTGGAGCTTGCCGTTCTGGCCAGTGGTGATGTCGAACTCGACCTCCTGGTCCTCGTCCAGGGTCTTGTAACCCTCGACCTGGATCTCAGAATAATGCACGAACAGGTCGTCTCCGTCCTCGCGGGAAATGAAGCCATAACCCTTGTCGGCGTTGAACCACTTAACCCTACCTCTTGCCATGTCTTGCCTTTCTTTCTGCTCTTAGAGCTGTTGACTCGGCCGCCCGGCTTCCTCGCCTGGATACGGCCTCCCCTACGGTTCCCTTCGAACCGCCCGTTGATTCTATCATAGAATCACAACGTTATATGCAAACTTTCGTTTTCCAGATACACCGGTTGCCGCGGAAAAAGACATCTGTAAGGAATGTCCCTATCGATGGTAGTCGAGAGCCTCGCGGGCACTCTGCTCGGCGCGCTTGAGCCGCTCTTGCGCCTCGTCGACGGCCTGGTGATCCGCGCGCTCGCGCTCCAGAACCTCCTGGGCCTCCTCGATCTTCTCGGTGTCCTCGTTCAGCCTGTCGAGAACCTCGTAAGCGGCCTGCAGCTCCTCCTGCTTGGCGCGATCATTGGCCTCCGACGACGCGGCGGTGGTGTTGATGTGGTCAACCATCGCAAGCCCATCGTCGCGCTTCTTCTCGTCGAGCGGAACCATCAGCAAGAGCTGCTGGCTCCCCTGCTCCACAACCGTGCCGCGCACGATCAGATAATCGTAGCCAGGATCGACCACGACAGGCCAGGGCTCTTCGGGGGAACCGATTCCGCCGATGACCGAGCCGCCAGATGCGGGCTTCATGTTGTCCGCGGATATCGGCGCGAGCGCGAACTCGGGGAAGCTCCCCACCGCTGCGAGCAGGTCGTTGCCGTTGAGAGCCTGTGCGGTGAACGTGCCGTTGAGCATCGCCGTGACGTCACGGGTCGCGATGTGGTCGAGGAACAGCTTCAGGTGACCGATAGCGGCGACCTGCGCGGAATAGCGCTTCTCGATATCCGAGATTGCCCGCTCCTGCTCGCGAATGACCTTCTCATGCTCGCGGGTCATCCTCCTCAGATGGTCCTCGGCGGCATCGACGCGGGAGTTGTATTCCTGCTTCGCGCGGACATAGTCCGCCTTCTCGGGCGCGATGGCCTCCTGGAACTTCGCCTTCTTCACCTTCATCTCGGCGCGCTCGGCCTTCCTGCGCTGCCTGCCGGCAACCCTATCTGCCTTGCGCCTGGTAACGCGCGCCGCATACTCGGGGTCCCCCGCCATCTTCGTGCGCTGGCGCACGAAGTATCCGGCCACGGCGACCACGATGACGATGATTATGATGATTAAGATGACCTTTCCCATAGCGCCTTGCCCCCTATTCCACCATCGGAGCACAATGCTCCTAGAACTTGAACCTATCCATCTCGTCTTGTGTCAGCGAGCCGTTGAGAACAAGTCCCGAAGCCAGTCGGCTCTCCTCGGCATCGCCTGCCGCTCCTCCTGATGCATCCTTGCCCACATGCAGCTCGGGATCGTCCATGAAGAACTGCGAGAGGGATTCGGTCGTCGCATCCGAGGCGGGCATCGAGCATCCGACGTACTCGGCGATTGCGCGAGCCTGCCTTCTGCGCAAGTCGGCCTTGGCCATTTGGCCCTCAGCCTCGAGCATCGTTGCCTCGAGAATAATCGCGTGCACGACGTACAGCCCCAGGTCCTTGTCGACCTCTCCGATATCGAGCATCGTCACCGTGCTCTCGGGGTCGAGGGAGAAGAGGAGATTGTGGTCGATCTTGACCGCATCGCCGATGGCCTTCTCGAGGTCGTCGAGCCAGCTACCCTTGTCCTTGTCCGGTAGCCTGAGGCCCACGCGCACCATCGTGACCATCTCCTGGATCATGCGCATGAAATAGTCTTTGCGAATCATCGTTCCCGCTCAATCGACGTTTTTGACGTGCCGCCCATGGGGCCGCTATTCGCTAGGATAGCAGATTCCCAGATGGTCGTACGCGCGCTTCGTCGCCACGCGACCCTTGGCCGTGCGATCGATGAGACCCCTCTGCAGCAGGAACGGCTCGTAGACGTCCTCGATGCTGTCGGGATCCTCGCCGAGCGCCGAGGCGAGGGTGTTCAGGCCGACGGGCCTTCCGGCAAATGTCACCGTGAGCAGGTTGAGTATCTTGTTATCCATCACGTCGAGGCCGAGCTCGTCCACCTCGAAGAAACCGAGCGCCTCGCTGGCGACGGTGTCGGAGATAAAGCCCTCGGCCCGCACCTCGGCGAAGTCGCGCACACGTCGCAGCAGACGGTTGGCGAGGCGCGGGGTCCCCCGGCTCCTGCTCGCTATCTCGAGCGCGCCATCGCGATCGATGCCGACGCCGAGCTTGCCAGCCGACCGCGTCACGATGTCCGCCAGCTCCTCGATCGTGTAGTAGTCGAGGCGAAACGCCATGCCGAATCGATCCCTGAGCGGGCCGGTCAGCAAACCCGTTCGGGTCGTCGCGCCGACCAGCGTGAACGGGACGATGTCGAGGCGCAGCGAGCGCGCCGCAGGCCCCTTGCCGATGACGATATCGATGAAGTAATCCTCCATCGCGGGATAGAGGACCTCCTCCACGGCATGGTTGAGCCGATGGATCTCGTCGATGAAGAGCACGTCACCGCGCTCGAGGTTCGTGAGAATCGACGCGAGGTCGCCGGCTCGCTCGATCGCTGGGCCGCTCGTCGCCTTGATGTTCACGCCGAGTTCGTTGGCGACGACGGTTGCAAGCGTGGTCTTCCCCAGGCCGGGAGGACCCGAGAACAGCACGTGGTCCATGGTCTCGTTGCGCTTCAGCGCCGCCTCGATCAGCACGCCGAGGTTGTCCTTCACGCGCTTCTGGCCGATGTACTCGTCGAGCATCTTCGGCCGCAGCGATCGGTCGATTCCCAGGTCTTCTTCCGTCAGCGTGGGATCGACGGCACGATGGCCGAACGTTTCCTCGGGTTGCGGGGAGGAGGCGCCATCGGCCTCCCAGAGCACAGATCCGCTGTTTGCCATGGCTCACCTCCTATGCTCCGCCAAGGCGCTTCAGCGCATAGCGGACGATTTCCTGCAGGTCGTCTGAACCAGTATATCCCGCGAGGGCGAGCTGGGCCTCCTCGTCCGTGAAGCCCATCGCCAGCAGCGCCATGACCGCCTCCGACGACTCGGCGGGAACGGCCTGCATCTCACCTGCGACGATTGGGCCTGTGCCCGATGCCTCGAACACGCCCTTGAGGTCGACGATGATGCGCTGCGCCGTCTTCTTGCCGACGCCGGGCACCTTCGAGATCCTCGTCGCATCCTCGCTGGCGATGATGTTCATCAGCTCCCGCGCCGGATAGGTCGACAGCGCGCTGATGGCGACCTTGGGACCAACGCTGTTGACCGTGATCAGCTTCTCGAAGACGAAGCGCTCCTGCTCGTCGAGGAAGCCGAAGAGCGAGACGCCGTCCTCGCGCACCTGCATCGAGACGAAGACTATCGCCTCGTCGCCGACCTGTGGGAGCGCGGCGATGCTGGTCGTGGCCATCGTCAGGCTGTAGCCGACGCCGCCGACGTCGATCACCGCCCCCTGCAATCCCTTGGAGAAGACCGTTCCGCGTACATGCGAGATCATCGAGCACCCTCCTTGGCTGCCGCCAGCGCGGCGTTGCGCTCCTTCCGAGCCTGAACGTATGCCGGGGATGTCCTGAAGTTGGCGTGGCAAATGGCCGCACCGAGGGCATCAGCCGCGTGATCGGGCCGCGGCTCATGATCCAAGCCGAGCACAGCACGCACCATGTATTGAACCTGCGCCTTGTCGGCCGAGCCCGTGCCGACGACCGTCTGCTTGATCTGCAGCGGGGTGTACTCCCCTACCTCGAGACCCTCGGATGCCACCGCGACAAGAGCGGCACCGCGCGCCTGCCCGGTCGCGATGGCGCTCTTCGCGTTCGTACTGAAATAGATGGACTCGATGCCGAGCTCCGTGGGATGGTAACGCGCGATGACTGCACGGATGCCGTCGTGAATCTCCTTGAGGCGCTTGTCGATCTGGTCGGATGACGAGGTCGACAGGCACCCGTAGGCGATGCAGCGCTTTCGCGAGCCGCGCACCTCGATGACGCCCCATCCCGTATTCGCGAGACCGGGGTCGATGCCGAGTATGAGAACAGGTTCGGTCATGAAAGGCTTCCTACATTTCGATAACGATTGCCAAGTACTCGTCAATCATAAACGAACATCTGTTCGAACGCAATAAGGGAATAGTCGGTTTCGACGAAGGGGGGGGCAGGACATCGTTCGTAGAGACAGCGAGACGAAAAAGCCGGGGCATCGTTCGCAAAGACAGCGAGAGGCGCCACAGTGCGTCGAATTGCCGCGAAACAAGGTTCTCGCTGGGCTTATGCCCGCGAGGTTCTTGTTGAACGGCAAGGCGGCGTGCTGTGGCGCCTCACAGCGTCAAGCAGTCCGGCCGTTTGGTAAAACGGCCGGAATCACTACTCCTCGTCGAGGGCGGCAGCGATCTCGTCGGTGATGTCCATCGTGTGATAGACGTTCTGCAGGTCCTCGAGCTCCTCGAGGCGGTCGACGAGGCGCATGACCTTCTTGGCATCGGCGACGGTGACGGCCGCGGGGTTCGTGGCCTCCATCGTGAACTCGGCGCCCTTCGTCTCGCAGCCCTGCTCCTCGATGGCCTTCTTGACGGCCATGAGATCCTCGGGGGACGTGAAGACGACCCACTCGTCCTCGGCGTCCTCGTAATCGTCGGCGCCGGCCTCGATGACGACCATCTCGAACTCGTCGACATCGGCCGCGGGGCCGTTCGCCTTGACGGGGTTCTTCTTGTCGCCCGTCTCGACCTCCTTGGGAACGATGATCTGGCCCTTGCGCTCGAACTGGAACGCAACGGAGCCGGTCGTGCCCAGGTTGCCGCCAGCGTGCGTGAAGGCGCTGCGGACGTCGGCCGCGGTGCGGTTGCGGTTGTCGGTCAGAGCCTCGCAGTAGACGGCGATGCCGGCCGGGCCGTAGCCCTCGTAGACGACCGTCTCGTAGTTGGCGCCGTCGCTGCCGGAGCCGAAGGCCTTCTCGATAGCCGTCTTGATCTTGTCCTTGGGAAGGCTGTTGGCCTTCGCCTTCTCGATGGCGGCAGCCAGCGATGCGTTGTTATCGGGGTTGGGGTCGCCACCCTCCTTGGCCGCAACGGTGATGTTGCGGGAGAGCTTCGAGAACAGCGCCGAGCGCTTCTTGTCCTGTGCAGCCTTGCGATGCTTCGTTGTCGCCCATTTTGAATGTCCAGACATCTGACTTCCCCTTCGCGTCGTATCAGTTGGCAATTCAAAGCGGATGCGCCCGGCACCCGCATAGTTACCCCTTGTTGCAACCATTAATAATATCGCATAAGGACAACGCCGGGAAACCCGCGCCTGCAAGCGGGGCGCGTCAAACGACCCGCCCATCTGACGCGCAGACCATCTGCTCGCGCCATGGCACGAGCGAGCCATCGCACGCCTGATGCTGGGTCCGAACGTCTATGCTCGCGCCGTGACTCCCCTGTACGTAGGCCATTGCCCCTCGTAGTTCCCTGCGATGGCGATGAACTCCTCGAGCGCGGGGGACAGGCCGTTGCCGGCTGGCGTCGCGATGCCGAACTCGAGATAACGCCGCGGACGCAGCTGCAGGGCGACCACGTTCCCTCCCTGCATCTCGGCAATCCCGCCTCCGCACACTGACACGCCAAGGCCCGCGGACACAAGCGCGTATGTAGCCGACCACCCGCTCGTCGTGTAGCGGAAATCCGGCTCGATGCCGTGCGACAGCATGAGGTCGTCGAAGAGGGAGCCGTCGTCGGGATTCGTCGCGATGAAGGGCTTGCCGTCGAGCTCGGCGATATCCACCGACCCATGCTGGGCGATCGGCAGGTCGCGGTGCGCCCACACGACGACCTCCTGGCGACCCAGCGGCAGCCAGTCGATCCCCGTCCGCCTCGACCCCTCGTGACACAGGCAGCAATCGATCTGATGGTCTGCGAGCAGAGCGAACTGCCGGGCGTTGCTGCTGCTCACGACGTTGACGTGAACATCCGGAAAGCGCGCCTGGTAATCCCGGAGCACGGCGGGCAGCCAGAACGTGGCAAGGCTCGCAAGGGCCCCAACGGAGAGCGTTCCCTCCGACAATCCGCGGATGCGCGCGCTCACATGCTGGGCGCGTTCCTCGTACTCGATGATCTTCTTGAAGATGGGCAGCAGCCTCTCGCCCTCCGGAGTGGGGAACACGCCCGTGCTCGAGCGAGCGAGCACCGGGAAGCCCACCTCGTCCTCCAGCGCGTTGATGAGGCGGATGATGCCGCTCGGCGTGTAGCCGAGTTTCTTCGCCGCGGCACTCATGGTACCCCTGCCCGTCGCCTCGACGAACGCCTCGTACCTCCTGATGTCCAATTTCGGCACCTCCCGAACCGCCGTATCCTCCGATGCCGGTCATCGGCCTTTTTCCTATAACAAAACATTATATCGATTATTAGTTTCGTTACAGCTATGCGACCACCGCTAAGATGCCAGAGGTATTGGGCACTTCCCATGCGACCGAACACGGAGGACTGGCATGTTTCTTAAAATCGCATTGATCGTCATCTTCGTCGCGGCGACCGTCTACATCGGCTACTACAGCCGCAAGAGGGCATCAAGCGTCGACGGCTTCGTTCTCGGAGGCCGCAAGGTCGGTCCGTGGATGAGCGCCTTCGCCTATGGCACCTCGTACTTCTCGGCTGTGGTGTTCATCGGCTACGCCGGCCAGTTCGGATGGAAGTTCGGCATCGCGGCCTTCTGGGCCGGCATCGGCAACGTGATCATCGGCTCCCTGCTGGCCTGGTTCATCCTCGGAAGGCGCACGCGCATCATGACGCAGCACCTCAACGCGAGGACCATGCCCGAGTTCTTCGGCAAGCGCTTCGATAGCAAGGCACTGCGAATCGCCGCCGCACTCATCATCTTCGTGTTCCTGATCCCCTACACCGCTTCCGTCTACAACGGCCTGAGCCGCCTGTTCGGCATGGCGTTCGGCCTTCCCTACGAGGTCTGTATCATCGGCATGGCCGTCATCACATGCATCTACGTCATCTGGGGAGGCTACGCCGCGACAGCCCTCAACGACACGGTGCAGGGCTCGATCATGATCGTCGCCATCATCGCGGTCATCATCTGCGTTCTCAACGGGCATGGCGGCTTCGTCAACGCGCTCACGGACCTCTCGCTGGTCACCGACCCGACTGCGGGAAATGAGATGGCGGCAGGTGTGTTCGCGAGCATGTTCGGGCCAGACCCCCTGAACTTGCTCGGCGTGGTGGTCCTCACCTCGCTGGGAACCTGGGGTCTGCCGCAGATGGTGCAGAAGTTCTATGCCATCGAATCCGAGGGCGCCATCACCAAGGGCGCCATCATCTCGACGATCTTCGCGCTGGTCATCGCCGGCGGCAGCTACTTCCTCGGTGGATTCGGCCGCCTGTTCGGCGACTCGATCGCCTACACGACGGGAGCCGGCGGGGCGACGATCCCCGTGTACGACTCCATCATCCCAACCATGTTGTCCGGCTTGCCCGACATCCTGATCGGCATCGTGGTCGTCATGGTCCTGTCCGCATCGATGTCGACGCTCTCATCGCTCGTGCTGACGTCGAGTTCGACGCTCACCCTCGACTTCATCAAGCCCGTCTTCGCCAAGAAGATGGGCGAGCGGGGGCAGCTCGGCTGGATGCGCGTGCTCCTCGCCGTGTTCGTCGTCATCTCCGCTGCCATTGCGCTGCTCCAATACAACAGCCCCGTCACCTTCATCGCCCAGCTCATGGGATACAGCTGGGGAGCCCTCGGAGGCTGCTTCATCGCGCCGTTCCTGTATGGCCTGTACATGAAGCGTTCGAGTAAGATCGCCGTCTGGGCGTGCTTTGTCTGGGGCGTCGGCCTCACGGTCGTCAACCTGGTGATGGGCATCATGGGAACCCCGCTCATCGCGAGCCCCATCAACTGCGGCGCCATAGCCATGGTCGTCTCCCTTGTCGCCTTCCCCGTCATCAGCCTGATCACGCCCCGGGGAGTGGGCAAGGAACATGTGGAGATGTGCTTCGCCGGTTACGACCGCAAGGTGACCGTGCGGGCAAGGGAGGCTCTTGGCGACGAAGATGCGCCGGCGGAGGCGTTTGGCGACGAGGGCGCGTCGACAGCTCCGATCGCCGGGGAAGGCTAGCGAACCAAGCGCGGGAGTGTTGCGCGCGTCAAAGGGCCGAACCGTTTGACGCGCGCAACAGCTGGTGATCAGGCGTTGAGGAGGAAGGCCTCGTAGCCGCGGGCCGCCTCGTAGATATCGGCCTTGCTCGTAACCTCCCAGGGCGCGTGCATCGAGAGCACGGCCACGCCGCTATCGATGACGTCCATGTCGTAGCGAGCGGGGATATAGGCGATCGTGCCGCCGCCGCCCTGGTCGACCTTGCCGAGCTCGGCCGTCTGGAAGGCAACGCCCGCATCATCCATGACCCTGCGGACGCATGCGACGAACTCGGCGGAGGCATCGTTGCTTCCGCTCTTGCCACGGGCGCCCGTGTACTTGTTGAACACGAGGCCGCGCCCGAGATAGGCTGCGTTCTTCGACTCGAAGGCGCTCGCATACGTCGGGTCGAGGCCCGCGGACACGTCGGACGACAGCATCTTGGAGGCGCCGAGCGCACGGCGCAGGGCGAGCGTGCCGCCCTCGCCGGCAAGCTCCATGATCTCGGCAATGGCGTTCTCGAAGAACAGCGAGTGCATGCCCGTGGCTCCGACGCTCCCGATCTCCTCCTTGTCGACGAGAATCGTCACGGCGGTGCGGGCCGGGACCTCGATGGCGAGCTGCGCGACGAGGCTCGTGTACGCGCAGACGCGGTCGTCCTGCCCGTATCCAAGCACCATCGAGCGGTCGAAGCCGAGCTCGCGCGCACGACCTGCTGGGACGATCTCTATCTCGGCGGAGAGGAAGTCCTCCTCGTCGATGCCGTACTGCTCGTGCAGGAGCTTGAGCGCCATGGCCTTGACGGGCGACTTCTTCGCGCATTTCTCCCAAGCAAGGCTGTCATCGTCCTCTTCGGCATCCTTCTCCCCGGCGCCTTCCTCCGGTGCGTCGATCTTGAGCGGGCGACCGCCGATGAGCAGGTCGAGAGCCTCGCCCTCGATCACACGGGCAGCGTCCTTCTTCATCTGGTCGGCTCCCAGGTGCGGGAGCAGGTCCGTGATGCAGAACACCGGATCGGCCGGGTCCTCGCCGACGACGACGGGCACGGTCGTCCCGTCCTTGAGCGCCACCACGCCGTGGATGGCCAGGGGAAGCGTCACCCATTGGTACTTCTTGATGCCGCCATAGTAATGCGTGTCGAGCAGCGCGAGGTCGTTCGACTCGAAGACGGGATTCTGCTTGAGGTCGAGACGCGGCGAGTCGATGTGCGCGCCGAGGATGTTGAGGCCCTTCTCCATCGGCTCGGTGCCGATGTGCACGAGCAGGAGCGCCTTTCCGTGCGTGTGCGCCCAGACCTTGTCGCCGGCCTTGAGGGCGCGGCCGCTCGCAATCGCCTCCGACAGGGGCTCGTATCCCGCCGCCTCGGCTCGCGCGATGGCCGCCTCGGCGCACTCGCGCTCCGTCTTGTTCTCCGAGATGAAGTCGATGTAGCCCGCCGCCAGCTCCTCCAGCTCGGCGAGCTGCGCGTCGTCATACGTCTTCCAGGCGTTCTTGCGCTCCATGTGCATGCTCCTTACTTCGATGGGCGGGATGGCCCGCATTTGATCCATGGGGATAGCCTATCACCCAAAATGAGCCGAAGGGCCGTCCTTCGACTCATCGGCGGCCGCTGCGTCGCGATGAGTCGGATTGGGCTGTCCGGTTTTGACTCATCGGCCGTTTTACGGTGGTACCATAGCTTACAGGAAACGCTATTTGCGAGTGAGGAGCATCATGGCCACCAGGAAAGACGAGCGCCGAGCCGACGCGGAGAAGCACATCAAGACCATGAACGCGGTGTTCTCGAGCGAGACCGCGCAGTCCATCGAGGGCATCCGCGAGTACAAGGACGGCGAGGCACGCGAGCTGCCGGCACCCGAGGCGACGGCCGAATCGACCGAGATCGCCGTCGAGCGCACGAACGCGGTGTCGGCCATTTACGCGGCGAAGGGCAAGGTCATCGTGCTCGACTTCGCCTCCTTCATCCATCCGGGAGGAGGTTACGCCAACGGCGCCTGGGCGCAGGAGGAGGCCCTGTGCTCGGAGAGCAACCTCTACCCCATCCTTGCGAGCCAGAAGGAGACCTTCTACGACGCGAACCGCCAGTACAGCCGAGGGGGTCTCTACACCGATCGCTCGCTGTTCGTGCCGGACGTCGTGTTCGCACGGGGCGGGTCGGTCCGCAAGGCGGGAGTCATCGTGACGGCCGCCCCCAACCGCATCTGGGCGCTCGAGCACCATCGCGACCAGAAGGAGATCGATGCCGACCTCGCCAACCGCATCGAGACCGTCATGGCCATCGCCGCCGATCAGGGATGCGACACGCTCGTGCTTGGCGCCTTCGGCTGTGGTGTGTTCGGCAACGATCCCGTGCAGGTTGCGGCGCTCTTCAAGCAGTGGCTCGAAGCTCATCCCAACATCTTCGCGAAGGTGGTCTTCGCGATTCCCGGAGGTCCGAATCTCGATGCCTTCCAGGACGCGTTCGGCCATAAGGAGGAGCAGGTCGTCGAGGCGGCTACCGAAGAGGAAGACGATGACGATTGGCGCAACGACCTCGACCTTCCCGAGGGAATCACGCTGCGCTAGAGACCGGTGAGCAGATAACGGCAACCGGCCCCGACTCATCTCGAGCGAGTCGGGGCCGGTTGCCGTTACTGCCTATTTTGTCTGCTTCGGAACCGCTTTCGCACCCTCTTGCGGCAAGGCTTTCTTGCGCGACCAGAGGAAGAGCACGATTCCCGCGATAACGAGCGGGATGCTCAGCACCATGCCCATGGTGAGCCATCCGCCCGCGAGATAGCCGAGCTGCGCATCGGGCTGGCGCACGAACTCGATGAGAAAGCGGAAGATGCCATACCCCACGAGGAAGAACGCCAGATAGCTTCCGCGCGGAAACGGCGGCTTCTTACGCGAGAGCAGGTAGAGGATGACGAAGAGCACGACACCCTCGAGCATCGCCTCGTATAGCTGGCTCGGGTGACGGGGGTTCGGCCCGCCATCCGCGAACACGACACCCCAGGGCAACGTCGTCTCCGCGCCCCAAAGCTCGCCGTTGATGAAATTCGCGCATCGCCCGAAGAAAAGGCCTATGGGCACGGCGATGGCCACGAGGTCGGCGAGCGTCAAATAGCTGATCTTGGTTATCTTGCACGCGACGATGCCCGCGATGACCATGCCGATGAGGCCGCCATGGAACGACATGCCGCCGTTTTGGAAGGCGAAGATCTGCCCCGGATGCTGGAGGTAGTAGCCGTTGCCGTAGAACAGCACGTATCCGAGACGCGCGCCCAAGATCGTGCCCACCATGATCGACACGAGGAGCACCATCATGTCGTCGCTCGTCATGCCGGTCTTCCAGCGCTTGGCAACGCGATACGCCACGAGGGCGCAGACGACGAAACCCGCCAGATACGCCAATCCGTACCAGCGGACGGACACCGGCCCTATCGAGAACGCGACCGGATCGATGGAGTCATATATCGCCTGGAGCACGGGAGGTCACCGTCGCGGGGCTATTCGCCCTCGGAATCGTCGCTCAGGTTGTAGCCGGAGTCGATCTCGCTGATCGCCTCATCGACCGTGTCAAGCTCCTCGAGCTGGCGGTGGAAGTACTCGAGCTGGGCCGCCTGGTCCTCATCGGGTTCGTAGGGCTTCTCGACAGCCTCCGCCGGATCCGCAGGGGGCGTCGAGTTCAGGGTCACGTCGAACGACATGAGCCTGTTGGGGTTCACCTGCATGTAGTTGATGGTGAGGCCAGCCGGCTTCTTCTCCTCGGCGGCAACCTCCTCCTCATCCACCTCCTGGAAGGTGTGGAGACCGATGGTCTGCTCGAGCATCTCGCGTGCCTCGGGGGAGGCGGTCACGTAATCCTCGATCGCGACGAGCGCCATATTCGTGATCTGCACGGAGACATCATGGCCGAACTCGTACACGGACTTGATCTGAGCACTGCACTTGGGACAGATGAACGAGAGCGTGATGACACCCTCCTTGGTATAGGAGGCCCTGTCGAACGAATCTGCCTCGACGAGGACCTTGCCGCAATGCGGGCACGTCTGCTCTATCTGCGCACTCCGAAGTTCCATGTGTGTTTCGCTCTCCGTTTCAACTGTCTTTCATGCGGGCAATAGATGCCGCGACCGCGCATCCATACCTAGGATACACGGTCGCGAAGGTCTTGTTGAGAGGATGCTCTCTAGAACATCTGGGGCATGTCGTTGGCGGGAACGACACGCTGCACGCCGGGGACGTTCTCCTTGAGAACGCGCTCGACGCTGTGGGCGAGCGTCAGCTGCGACATCGGGCAGCCCTTGCACGAACCCTGAAGCTCGACCGTGACCGTGCCGTCATCGTCGACATCGACGAGGGCCAGATCGCCACCATCGGCCTGCAGCTGCGGGCGGATGAGCTCGATAACTTCGGCAACCATGTTCTTATCAACCATCGTTGTCTCCTTATGCCGCTGCGCGCATACAGCACGCAAATCCTTTACTGATTTTATCGGGATTGACATTAGCACATGCTTCCCCGAAAGCCCCGATGTATTCGATGAACGCTCACGGCCACGACAGGCTCCCCGCATGCGAGAAAGAATAGAATTCAATGAGAAACCTCGATTTTCAGGAGGACTGCACATGAGCGAAGTCGTCGATGACATCTACCTGCCACCCGAGATCTACATCCCCAGCGATACCCCGGGCTACCGACCCGCATTCGAGGGACATGAGGCCCGCGACCTGAACCTGGTCGTCGAGGGAGGTGCGCTGCGCGGCATCTTCGCAGCGGGTGCGCTCGACTTCCTCATGGATATGGGCATTTGGGCGAAGAACCTGATCGGCGTTTCCGCCGGCTCGCTGTGCGGGTTCAACTACGTGAGCGGACAGCGGGGAAGAACCGCGTACATCAACACGCGTTTCTGCAACGAGTGGCGCTACCTCAGCCTCAAGTCGTTCTTCGTCACGGGCAATGCATATGGCGTCGAGTTCGCCTTCTTCGAGGTTCCCAAGCGGTACAGCCCGCAGGACAACAGGGCCTTCATGAACTCGCCGTGCCGCCTCATCGCGCCGTGCACGAATCTCGAGACCGGCAAAGCCGACTACTTCCCGGTCATCAATCCCGATGTCGATTGGCCTGTTCTGCGCGCCTCGTCGGCGATGCCCTTCGTCTCGCATGCCGTCGACCTCGACGGAGCGCCGCATCTCGACGGCGGCATCGCAGACCCGATCCCCCTCGACCATTCCCTCGAGATCGGCGCCGACAAGCACATCGTCCTGCTCACCCAGGACCGAGGGTATGTGAAGGAGGAGAACAAGAAGTTCTCCATCGGACGCCTCATCTACCGCGATTACCCTGATTTCTGCCAGACGATGGAGTGCCGTCACGAGGTGTACAACGATCAGCGCAAGCGCGTGGCGGAAATGCACGAGAAGGGCGAGATCTTCGCCATCTATCCCCCGACGCGCCCCGACGTCGCCCGCATGGAGACGAGCCGCGTCAAGGTGTTCTCGCTCTACCTCGAGGGATATCTCGAGGCGCAGCGTCAATGGCCCGCGCTCAAGGCGTATCTGGAAAGCTGAGGAATCATGAACTCGACCGAGGGAAAGCTTCCCAAACTGGAGCAGATGCAAATCCGAGTCGAAGACGAATGCATCGCGGTCTTGATGTTCAACAACCCTGAGAAGCTCAATGCCTTCGGCCCCGAGAGCCTCGCCGACCTGCACCGGTTTCTCGATTTCATCGAGCAAAGCGTCGATATCCGGGCCGCCATCGTCACCGGCGCCGGCGACAAGGCGTTCACCGCGGGAATGGACGTGAGCCAGTTCGTGCGGGAAGAGGATGACGGCGACCCCTCGCCAGAAGACAAGCCCAATCCGCTCAAGGATGCCTGCGACCGCATCGAGAATCATTGCAAGCCGGTAATCGCTGCAATCAACGGCTACTGCATCGGCGGCGGCGTCGAGCTCGCAGCCGCTTGCGACATCCGCATCGCGGCCGAGAACGCCGTTTTCAAGCTACCCGAGGTCGGCTTGGGAATCATCCCCGGAGCAGGCGGCATCCAGCGCATCGCGCGTGCAACGAGCGTCGCGCTTGCGAAGGAGCTCGCCCTCACGGCGCGCAAGATGAAGGCATGGGAAGCGTATGAAAAAGGTCTCGTCGCCAAGGTGGTTCCGGCAGCAGAGCTAATGGACGAGGCTCTCTCGTGGGCCCGGCAGATCGCGCAGCAGGCGCCGCTTGCAGTCAGATACGCGAAGGAAGCCGCTAATATGGCCGCGAACGGCCCGCGCGATGCAGCCGATGCTTTCGAGCGGGAGAAGCTCGCTATCACCGAGGCATCTGAAGATGCGGCGGAAGGTGCCAGGAGCTTCTTCGAGAAGCGTCCTCCCGAATTCAAAGGGCGCTAGGCGAAAGAAAGAGAAAGAAAAAGGGGCGCGGCCATCAAGGCTGCGCCCCTTCTCGTGAATGCAAAGAGCCCCCGGTGCGGCCAGCGGCGTCCTGCTCTCCCACGGACTACTCCGCAGTACCATCGGCGATGGAAGGCTTAACTTCCGGGTTCGGGATGGGTCCGGG
>JBMNUM010000023.1:0-31260 GCA_050946275.1 Coriobacteriales bacterium | reverse complement strand
CCTAAACTCGCAAGGATTCGAACCTGAGAAGGATCGACAGTCCGGTGGACTGTCGATACCCGAGCCGAAGGCGAGGGTCCTAGCATGCGACCGAAGGGAGCAGGCGGGAATCCTACTGGGCGGGCCACTATTTTGGCTAGTTTCAGTCATGGATGCTTGCATGAGACCTAAACTCGCAAGGATTCGAACCTGAGAAGGATCGACAGTCCGGTGGACTGTCGATACCCGAGCCGAAGGCGAGGGTCCTAGCATGCGACCGAAGGGAGCAGGCGGGAATCCTACTGGGCGGGCCATTTTTATTGTTTTAAGGAGCCGCATATGAAACGCAAATTAATCGCAACCGTTATGGCGATTTGCACCGCACTCGCACTCTCTGTCGCGCTCGCCGGGTGCGCAGAGCAACTCGTGAAGGAAGACATCGTCGGCGTTTGGAGCCTCGAGTCCGCTACCGTCGACGGCGTCGTAGACGAGGCGACGAACCAGGAGCTCGCCGAGAAGCGCGCTCTCGGCCAGGATTACACTCTCATCCTCGCTGCGGATGACACCGCAGCCCTCAACGCCTTCGGATACAATCACCCCGGCACATGGAGTTTCGATAACGGAACGGCGACCGTCGCGTTGTTCGACGGATCCGTTACCTGCACGGTTGCCAACGGAAAGCTGACGCTCGACGGGAACGGGTCCACGATGACGTTCACGAAATCGTCCGACCTCGCGGCATCGGCACCGGCCACCGAGGGCAGTCTCGCCAACGGCGCTTCGCAGCCCAGCCAGCAAGCGCCCATCGATGCAACTCCGATCGCTGGTGAGAACGATACCTCTGCAGCCGCGTCCAGCGGCTCGATTCCGGCCGGTACCTACACGGTCGGCCAGAACCTCGATGCCGGCGAGTACCGACTCATGGCAAACGGTGACGGCTACTACTGCATCTATCCCGATGACACCAAGACCGACATCATCGGCAACTCGAGCTTCACGACCGTCAAATACGTCACCGTGGCGGACGGTCAGGTCATCGAGGTCCAGAATGCGACCATGGTGCCCGCTGATGCATACACTTATTCTTCGTCCATAACGCTCGAGAGCAACGGCACGTGCCTTGTCGGCAAGGATTGCCCGGCCGGCGAGTACGAGCTTTCGACGGATATGGGCATGGGCTATTACGCGATCTACGGTGACTCGACGCCCGAGGCAAGCATCATCGAGAACAACAACTTCGATTCGACGGCTACGTGCACGGTCGAGGACGGGCAGTACCTCGAAGTCGTCCGCTGCACGGCAACCGCCAAGTAGAACCAACGGAGGGCATGAAGATGGAGCATATGATCGATAGCGAAGAGATCGAATTCAACCGAGACGACTTCGAGGGAGCCTGGGAGATTCGCGAGAGCGTCTTCATCAACGAGCAGGGTTTCGTCGAGGAGCACGATGAGTACGATGACATGGAGGAGACCATCCATATCACGGCTCGCGTGAACGGCGAGCTCGCAGGGTGCGGCCGTGTCGTGCCGGGAGGCGAGGATGAGGCCCATCCGTGGACCATCGGACGCTTCGCCATCAAGCCCGAGTTCCGCCGCCAGCGCCTTGGCGCGAAGCTCGTTTGGGAGGCTGAGCGCATCGCCTGGTCGTGCGGTGCGGCACGCGTCATCCTGCATGCGCAATGCCGCGTTGCCCCCTTCTACCAGCAGCTCGGCTACAAGAGCTACGGATCGGTGGACAAAGAGGAGCACGTCGCTCACATCTGGATGGGGAAGAACCGTCCGAACGAGGAGCTCGTCGACGAGGAGCCGCACCAGGGAATCTTCAACCAGAAGATGCACGACCTCGGCGCAGCGCCTTCTGCGATCCGCGAGCTTTTCGCCTATGGGCAGAAACGAAAGGCCGAGATCGGCGAGGAGAACGTCTTCGATTTCAGCATCGGCAATCCGTCCATTCCCGCACCGCCTGCGGTTGCACAGGCACTTCGCGACCTCGCCGACGAGGAGCCCTCTGCCCTGCATGGATACACTGATGCCCGCGGTCTCGCTTCGACCCGACAGGCCATCGCCGATAACCTTAATGAGCGATACGGCACCGCCTACACGCCCGACAACTTCTACATGACCATGGGTGCGGCGGCATCGCTCGCATGCACGCTGAAGGCCCTCGTTTCGACGGGCGACGAGGTCATCGTCGTCGCCCCGTACTTCCCCGAGTACAAGATGTGGATCGAGGCGGCCGGGGCGACCTGCGTGAAGGTCCTCGCACGGCAGGAGGATTTCCAGCTCGACGTGAAGGCCATCAAGGAGGCCATCACCGAGCACACGCGCGCCATTATCCTCAACAGTCCGAACAACCCCACGGGAACCGTCTACCAGGCCGATGGCCTCGCCCGACTCGCGGATGTGCTCCGCGCGAAGTCCGAGGAGTATGGCAATCCCATCTACATCATCTCCGACGAGCCCTATCGCGAAATCGTCTATGGCGGAGCGAGGGTGCCGTGGATTCCCTCGATCTATTCCGACACCATCGTGTGCTACTCGTGGTCGAAGTCCCTGAGCCTTCCCGGCGAGCGCATAGGATATGTGCTCGTACCCTCGAACGTCACGAACTCGCAGCGCGTCTACTACGCGATTAGCGGTGCAGGCCGTGCCCTCGGATACGTTTGTGCGCCCGCATTGTTCCAACGCGTCATCGAGCGCTGTGTGAACGAGCCGACCGACGTCGAGTCTTATGACGAGAACAGGCGCCTGCTGCGCTCGATCATGGAGGAGAACGGCTTCGAGTACGTCGATCCGCGCGGCGCGTTCTATCTGTGGGTCAAGTCCCCCGACGGCGACGCCCGCGCGTTCGCGGATTGCGCTCTGGGCAAGGAGATACTCATGGTCCCGTCCGAGAGCTTCGGTATCGGCGGTTGGGTCCGCGTCGGATACTGCGTTTCCAAGGAGACGATCGAGAACTCGCGCGAGGCGTTCAAGAAGCTCAAGATCGCATACGAGGCCATCTAGCAGATTTGGCAAACCGGCTACGGGGCCGCGGTTTCGACCGCGGCCCCTTTCATTTCACGAGAATCCACCTAGGCGCGCGTCGGCTCGTGCAATCCTTTGCCGATGCGTCCTTGCATCCGCCATACGCCCGGACTAGAATCGTTTAGCAGTCTAAAGGCGAGAGTGCTAAATTGCGAATGAACGAAGAAAAGAGGGAATAGATGCGCAAGTTCAAGGCAGAGAGCCAAAAGCTCCTCGATCTCATGATCAACTCCATCTACACGAACAAGGAAATCTTCCTCCGCGAGCTCATCTCGAACGCGTCGGATGCAGTGGACAAGCTGTATTTCAAGAGCCTGACGGACACCGATGTGAAGCTCTCCAAGGACGACCTCCGCATCGTGATCGATATCGACCCGGACGAGCGCAAGCTCATCATTCGGGATACCGGAATCGGCATGACGAAGGACGAGCTCGAAAAGGACCTCTCGACCATCGCGCATTCCGGCAGCCTCGATTTCAAAACCGAGAACAGCGAGAGCCAGGGCGGTGACATCGACATCATCGGTCAGTTCGGAGTCGGCTTCTACTCGGCATTCATGGTCGCCGAGAAAGTCGAGGTAGTGACACGTGCCTATGGCAGCGACGAGGCATACCGCTGGGTCAGCAAGGGCGTCGAGGGCTACACGGTCGAGGATGCCGAGAAGGACCAGCATGGAACCGACGTCATCCTCACGCTGAAGATGGATTCCAACGAGGAGCCCTACAGCCGCTTCCTCGAGGAGGGCGAGATCAAGAGGCTCGTTCGAAAGTACAGCAACTACGTCCGCTACCCGATCCAGATGGAGGAGCACCTCCAACGTGCACTGCCCAAGCCCGAGGATGCCGGCCCCGACTACAAGACGCAATACGAGGATTACGTCGAGGTGACGACGCTCAACTCCATGATTCCGATCTGGAAACGCGCGAAGTCCGAGGTGACCGACGAGGAGTACAACGAGTTCTACAAGCAGACGTTCCACGACTTCGAGGATCCTGCCAAGGTCATCTCGTTCAAGGCAGAGGGCACGCTCTCCTACGATG
The DNA here is from genome assembly GCA_050946275.1 of Coriobacteriales bacterium. Lineage (GTDB taxonomy): Bacteria > Actinomycetota > Coriobacteriia > Coriobacteriales > CADBOM01 > JBMNUM01. The sequence continues at coordinate 27,211 of JBMNUM010000023.1, read as the reverse complement.
CCCTGCTCTTCATCCCGAACCGCCAGCCGTTCGATTTCTACTCGAAGGACTATAAGAAGGGCCTCGGCCTCTACACCTCCGGCGTCATGATCATGGAGAAGTGCGAGGACCTCGTTCCGGATTGCTTCAATTTCGTGCGCGGCGTCGTCGACAGCCAGGACCTCAGCCTCAACATCTCCCGCGAGATGCTCCAGCAGGATCGCCAGCTGCGAGCGATTGAGCGCAGGATCGAGAAGAAGATCAAGTCCGAGCTCGCATCGATGCGAGACAATGACCGCGAGACGTACGAGACGTTCTTCGCGAACTTCGGACGTACGCTCAAGTACAGCGTGTACGCGAGCTACGGTCAGGACGTCGAGCTCGTGTCCGACCTGTTGCTCTTCTACTCGGCACGCGAGAAGAGGATGGTCACCCTCGGCGAGTACGTTTCCGCGATGGCGGGCGACCAGAAGCAGATCTACTACGCTTCGGGTGATTCGCAGGATCTGCTATCGCGCATGCCGATCGTCCAGACCGTTCTGGGCAAGGGATTCGACGTGCTCCTGTGCACCGAGGATGTCGACGAGTTCTGCCTCGGCACCATGCATATGTTCGAGGAGAAGGAGTTTGCCAACGTAGCCGGCGGAAACCTCGACCTCGAGACCGAGGAGGAGAAGCAGGAAGCCGAAGCGGTGACCAAGGAGAACGAGGGTCTCATGGGCTCCATGCAGGAGGCTCTCGGCGATCTCGTCACCCGTGTCGCCGTTTCCACCCGCCTGACCGATGCGCCGGTGTGCCTCACCGCCGAGGGTCCCGTCTCCCTCGAGATGGAGAAGATCCTCTCGCAAAACCCCAACGGCGAGAAGATTCGCTCCCAGCGCGTGCTCGAGATCAATCCCGACCACGAGATCTTCAAGACGCTCCAGGCCGCGCAGGAAGCCGGGGATGCAGACAAGGTCGCGCTCTATACGAAGATCCTCTACAGCCAGGCGCTCCTCATGGAGGGATTGCCGGTCGAGGATCCGATCGAGTACGCCAATCTCGTCACCGGGCTGATGAAGTAACCCGGGCGAGAACAACGAGATGGCAAGGGGCCGGGATACAGCATCCCGGCCCCTTCTCGATTGCGGTTCGCCCCCTAGGGAGTGTTTCGATTTCTACTTGACCCAAGGCGGGCACTTCGTCGAGTAGAAGAGCATCTTGTTGTAGCTCGGAACAGGCCACATATCCTCCGGGCAGATCATCTCCATCGAGTCGACGACTTCGCGGAGCGACTGCATGGCGGGGATCACCTCGTCGAGATGCGCTCGCGCGGTCTCGAGCTCACCGTCGAGGCTGTTGGCATGTTCCTCTGCCCGCGTCAGCTCATCGATGCACTCGGCAATCCCGTCGAGCCCGGCATTCAGCTTGGCGAGAAGCTTCTCCTCGCCCTTGCACTCGACACCGAGCTGCTTCTTGGCGGCAAGCGACGATGCGACTTGACCGGAGAACCTGCTGATCGCCGGTACGTAGAGCGTTCCGGCCATGCTGAGCATGCAACGCGCCTCGATGTTGACGACCTTCGCATATTGCTCGAGCTTGGCGACATAATGGCTCTCCGCCTCCGTCCTCGTCAGCACGCCCATCTCCTCGAAAAGGGCGATGTTGCGCTCGTCGATGATCGCGGGTATCGCATCAACGGTGGTGCGGAGGTTGTTCAGGCCACGGCTTTCGGCTTCCTTCTCCCACTCCTCGCTGTAACCGTTGCCGTTGAAAATGACGTCCTTGCTCTCGCGGAGCAGGCGCGAGACCTCGTTGAAGGCGGCCTCCTTGATGTTCGGAGCGCCCTCGATGGCGTCCACGAAATCCTTGAGAACCTTGGCCACAGCCGTGTTCAGAACGTAGTTCGCATCTGCCAGGTTGACTGCGGAGCCGGGCATGCGGAACTCGAACTTGTTCCCCGTGAAGGCGAATGGCGACGTCCTGTTGCGATCTGTGGAATCCTTCTTGAGGCTCGGGATCACGTTGACACCGAGATCCATGTGGCCCTCGGGCGTCTCCTTGTACTCGGCACCCTCGATCAGAGCCTCAACGAGGCCGTTGAGGTCGTCGCCGAGGAAGATCGACACGACCGACGGGGGAGCCTCGTCGCCGCCGAGCCTCAGGTCGTTGCCGGCAGTCGCAACGCTGGCGCGCAGCAGGTCGGCATAGTCGTGGACGGCCTTTATGACAGCCGTCAGGAAAATGAGGAAACGCAGGTTATTGGCCGGGTGCTTCGTGGGCTCGAGCAGATTGACGGTGTCCGAGCCGATGGACCAGTTGTTGTGCTTGCCGCTACCGTTGACGCCGGCGAAGGGCTTCTCGTGCTGCAGGCACCACATATCCTGGTGCGTCGCGACGATCTTCATCATCTCCATCGCGATGAGGTTAGCGTCGATCGCGATGTTGGTCTTCGAGTGCAGCGGTGCGAGCTCATGCTGCGCTGGGGCGACTTCGTTGTGCCGGGTCTTGGCGGGCACGCCAAGCTCCCAGAGGACCTCGTCGAGCTCTTTCATGAAGCGCATGACCCTCGGCCTGATAGCCCCGAAATAATGCTCCTCGAGCTCCTGCCCCTTGATCGGCTTGCAACCGAAGAGCGTTCGACCGGTCATGATGAGGTCGGGGCGCTTCGAGAAATCACCGCGCTGGATCAGGAAATACTCCTGCTCGGGACCGACGAACGTCGTGATGCGGCCGATATCATCGCCGAGAAGATCGAGCACCCGCTGTGCCTGTCTCGAAACGACCTCCATGGAACGGAGCAGGGGAGTGCGCTTGTCGAGCGCCTCGCCCGTGTAGCTGCAGAACGCCGTCGGAATGCACAGGACATGGTCCTTGATGAACGCATAGCTCGTGGGATCCCAGGCGGTGTAGCCACGGGCCTCGAAGGTGGCGCGCAGGCCGCCCGAGGGGAAGCTGGATGCATCTGGCTCTCCCTGGATGAGCTCCTTGCCCGAGAAACTCATGAGCGCCCTGCCATCTGGCAGGGGGTTGATGAAGCTGTCGTGCTTCTCCGACGTGACACCGCTCAGGGGCTGGAACCAATGGGTGAAGTGCGTCGCGCCCATCTCTATGGCCCATTCCTTCATTGCATGCGCCACGACGTTGGCGATTTCGGGCGTGATCTTGATTCCCTCGTCGACAGCGGTCTTCAACTGCTTGTACGTTGCGCTTGGGAGCCGCTCCTTCATCACGTGATCGTTGAAAACCCACTTACCATAGACTTCGGCGGTCTTGGCCATGCCGTCCCCTTTCTGTAAAGCCTAGTCGAAGTGTATCATTTATGAGGTATGCGGCCGGAACGAGTGCGCTCGATGCACCCATATACCGCATGAAGTACGGGCAACATGCCAATTTCGGCGAAGGGAACGGTGCTCGAGGTGCTCAACGATCACGACTATGTCCTCAGGCAAATCGAGGAACGCGACATCCATTTCATACGGCTCTGGTTCACCGATGCGCTCGGAAACCTCAAATCGCTGGCCGTTACCGATAGCGAAATAGAGAGCGCCCTCGAGCAGGGGATGGGGTTCGATGCGAGTTCCATCGCCGGATTTTGCGATGAGGTCGATTCCCATATGCTCGCGTTCCCAATCGCGAGCTCCTTCCAAGTTCTACCCTGGAGACCGAAGGACAACGGCGTTGCCCGCATGTTCTGCGATGTCCGCACACCCGATGGCATGCCGTGTGCGGGCGATCCCCGAAACGTCTTGAAGCGGGCGGTGGAGCGTGCGCGGGGCCTCGGGTTCTCCTTCAACGTCGGCCCGGAGCTGGAATTCTACTATTCGCGAGGTAAAGAGGCGTTCGAGCCACTCGACAACGCCGGTTACTTCGATTTGACGACCGATGACCACGCATCGGACCTTAGGCGCGACACGATTCTCACGCTCGAGAAGATGTCCATCCCCGTGGAATACTCGCATCACGAGTCCTCGCCGTCGCAGCAGGAGATAGATCTGCGCTATGCCGACGCGATCTCCGTGGCGGATGCGATCATGACGTATCGGCTCGTCGTGAAAGAGGTTGCGCTTGCCCATGGCGTGTACGCCACGTTCATGCCCAAGCCCGCGATCGACCTGCATGGTAGCGGGATGCACCTGCATCAATCGCTATTCGACGAGGAGGGGACGAACGTCTTCCACGACCCGTCAGGACTCAATCTGTCGGCGACGGCCAAGAGCTATATCGCCGGGCTGCTCGCATATGCGCCAGCCTACTGCGCCATCACGAACCAGCACGTCAACTCCTACAAGAGGCTCGCGGCACCTGATGCTCCAAACAGGATCTGCTGGTCGCATGCGAGCAGCAGATCGATTGTTCGCGTTCCGGCGTATCGGCCCGAAGATGAGAACGCCACGCGCGTCGAGCTCTCCGTTCCCGATGCGGCGGCGAATCCCTACCTCGCGCTTTCCGTGACACTTGCCGCCGGGCTCCAGGGTATCGAGGAGGGGTTAACTCTCGGAGACCCGCTCCAGGGTTCGGACGTGTGTGAGGCCGAGTGCATGCCCCCGACGCTCTCGCATGCCCTCGATCGACTCGAGGATTCCAGCCTCATGAAGGAAGTACTCGGAGATCGCCTCCATGCATACCTCCTCGAATACGGCCGTCGCGAGTGCACGCTCTTCAACAGGGACGTATCCGCCTGGGAAACCGAGCGGTATTTCTCGAGGCTCTAGGAGGTATCCGTGCATCAGATGATAGTACATGCCTCCATCGGATCGCCGAAGACCATCGCCCGGGTTTCCGATGCCTGCGAGGCCCTCGATGTGCATATGACATGCGGCGTTCGATCCACAGATGAGCTGCAGGTGATAGTATCCCGGGGGGATTGCGACCTGCTCATAATGGACGCGCTTCCCGATCATGCGCTCCATGCCGGAGAAGAAGAGCAGCTCCGCATCCTTTTCGTCGTCGACCCCGCCGACATCGAGCATTTCCGGCTTCCCGTCCAGTATCTCGCCGACTTCGCCTCGAGCGAGGCGTCGGTGACCGAGATACGCGCCAGGATCCGAAACCTCCTGTGGCCAGGAGAAGAAGCGGGCAGGAACGATTTCGTCCGGCAAGGGCCTCTCACGCTCAACCTCGCCACCTACCAGGTGCGAATCGGCGGCGAACCCGTTGACCTCACATATCTTGAATACGCCCTTCTCTCGTTCCTCATCACGCATCCCGGCAGGACGTATTCACGCGACGCGCTGCTCAATCGCGTCTGGGACTTCGATTATTACGGCGGCTCGCGCACCGTTGACGTGCACGTGCGTCGGATCAGGGCCAAGCTCGGACCCGATCTTGCCCAGCACCTCAAGACGGTTCGCGGTGTCGGCTATCTTTGGAGCTATGAACAGGCGGCTACGAGAAACAAACGGTGATGACATGCGACGAATAGCGGTTATCGACGGGAACAGCCTGATGCATAGGGCCTTCCACGCCGTGCCCGATTACATGATGACCCCCGACGGAACGCACACGAACGCTGTGTTCGGCTTCGTCTCGATGCTCCTCAAGCTGATCGACGATTTCAAACCGGATGGAATCATATGCGCCTTCGATGCCGGTATACCGGCGTTTCGCATGGAGGCAATCGAGGTTTACAAGGCACAGAGGCCTCCGACCGACCCTGCGCTCAAGGAGCAGTTCCCGCTCATGGAGAACGTACTGCGCGCCATGGGCATCGAGGTGATACGCGTCGACGGCTACGAAGGCGATGACGTGCTCGGCACGCTATCCGCGCTCGGCGATGCCAGGGGAGTCGAGACGTACATCGTCTCGGGCGATCGCGATATATTCCAACTCGCATCGGAGACGACGAAGATCGTGGCCACGCGCGTCGGTTTGAGCGACGTGAAGGTGTACGGCCCCGATGAGGTCACCGAGCGCTATGGCATAGGCCCGGAGCTCGTTCCCGATTTCATCGCCCTCAAGGGAGACTCGAGCGACAACATCCCCGGGGTTCCTGGAGTGGGCGAGAAAACCGCGGCCAAGCTGCTCGTGCAGTATGGATCCGCTCAGGGCATCATCGACCACGTTGACGAGCTCAAGGGGAAGACCGCGACCAACATCGCCGAGAACATCGACGTTATCGAAGCCGGGCGCAAAGTCGCGACCATCGTCCGCGACCTCGACATCGACGTCGATTTCGACTCGGTGGTCTTCCCGTCGTTCGACCCCTCCGAGGTCGTCAGGGCCTTCAAGGAGCTCCACATCACGTCGCATGTACCGAAGATACTCGCGCTTCAAGACGGCCATGGGTCAGCAGATACGGCAACCCCCGCCGCGGACGAGAAACCCGTCGAGCTCATCGATTCCTCTCGGGCCGCCGCGTTCGTCGACGAGCTCGTGAAGGCGGGGGAGACCGTCGCGGTTCTCCTCGATGAGAGCGAGGACGGCGGCATGCTCTTCGGAGCGAGCAAGAAGATGGTCGTCTGCAGCGGCGGAAAGGCGGCGATGCTCGAGAACGATGACATCGCGCCGCAGCTCGCCAGGATCATCCTCGGCACCTCTGTCGTGACCGTCGACTCCAAGGAGCTCTTGCAGGAGCTCGCCCCAGCCGACTCTTCGCTTCCCGCTCTCATAGACATTGCGGAGGTCGATCCCTCGAGGATCTTCGACCTCGGCATCGCCGCGTACCTGCTCGATTCGTCTAGGTCGAGCTACGGAATCGAGTACCTTGCCTTCGAATTCGCGGGTGTTCAGCTCGCCGTTCCGGAGAAGCCGAAGCGCGGGCAGCCCGCCCCTTCGCTCGACGACGGGGAGCTCGTGCGGCGCGCTGCCATCCTCTTCGAAATAGAGAGCGTCTTGCGCGACCGACTCGAGCAGGACGGATCCCGGGCGTGCTTCGACGATATAGAGATGCCCCTCGTTCCCGTTCTCGTCTCGCTTGAGCGCGCGGGGCTGGAGCTCGACATCCCCCGCGTCCATGAGCTCTCGGAGCAAATCGGGGCGAACATGGCCGAGGTGCAGTCGAGCATATTCGAGTTGGTCGGCGAAGAGTTCAACATCGGATCCCCGAAGCAGCTCTCCCACATACTCTTCGAGAAACTCGGCCTTCCGGCCAAGAAGAAGAGCCGCACCGGATATTCTACCGATGCGTCCGTCCTAGCCGACTTGCAAGACCACCATCCCGTGCCCGGCCTCGTGCTGGAGTACCGCGAGCTCTCGAAGATCAAGAGCACCTATCTCGACGCACTGCCCGAGCTCGTCATGGGCGACGGGCGGCTTCATACGTCGTTCAACCAGACCATAACCGCCACAGGACGCCTGTCGTCGTCGAACCCCAACCTGCAGAACATCCCCGTGAGAACCGAGCTCGGCCGTCAGATCAGAACGGCTTTCGGACCATATCACGAGATGGCCGAGCAAGATGGCGGCGCCGTGTTCCTCTCGGCCGACTATTCCCAGATCGAGTTGCGCCTGCTCGCCCATCTCTCGGGCGATGAGGGGCTTATCGATGCGTTCAGGAACCATGCCGACTTCCACGCCGCGACCGCCGCGGGCATCTTCGGGCTGGACCCCTCCGATGTCACCCCCGAGCTTCGCAGCCGTGCGAAAGCCGTCAATTTCGGCATCGTATACGGGCAGCAGGCTTTCGGGCTTGCACGCTCCCTCGGCATATCCATGCGCGAGGCGCAGGAGATCATCGACCGCTATTTCACGGCCTACCCGCAGGTGAAACCCTATCTCGATAGCCTCGTCACGCAGGCTAAGACGTATGGGTACGTCGAGACGATGTTCGGCCGTAAGCGTCATGTCCCCGAGGCGCTCTCAAAGAACCAGATGCAGCGCCAGGCAGGGGAGCGCATTGCGATGAACCATCCCATGCAGGGAAGCGCCGCCGACATCATCAAGCTCGCCATGATCGCCGTATCGCGCAAGCTCGCCGATTTCGATGCCGTCATGATGCTCCAGGTTCACGACGAGCTCGACTTCAGCTGCCCGGCAGGAGAAATCGACCGCCTGAGAGAGATGGTGTCAGACGAGATGTCGCACGTCGTCGACCTCAAGGTACCCCTCGAGGTATCAGTCGCCTATGGCGAAACATGGGCGGATGCGAAATAGACGGTCGCCCTTGACTCGTTTGCCGAATACCTAAGCGGTCTTGTCGGGATTTCCCGCAAGGCATACACTTGAAGCACCTGACATCAAGGTTTCAGGACCTGACGTGGAAGGCGCGCATAAACGAGGGGATTACCATGCCGTGCTTTCCGCACGGCTTTTTTATTTGGGGGAGAGGAAATGGGCACACGAGTCGCCGTCGTGGGGATAATCGTCGAGGACAGGAATTCCGTCGAATCCCTGAACCGCATTCTCCATGAATTCGGGGAGTTCATTATCGGACGCATGGGCATTCCGTATCGCGAGCGTCAGATCAGCATCATAAGCATCGCCGTCGACGCTCCGCAGGAACGCATCGCGGAGCTCTCCGGCAAGATCGGAAGCCTCTCCGGCGTAAGCGCCAAGGTAGCCTACTCGAACGCCTAGCGCCGGACGCGATAGGCCTCGGAGCATCGGGAACCGATATGGATAACCGCATGAGGGAACTGGCCGAGAAGCTCGTTGATGAGCATGGCCTGACGGCAAGCGAATACGAGACGCTCATCGTCAATCGCGACGAGGAGCTCGCGGGGCTATTGGCCCACGAGGCGCTCGCGACGCGCAAGCGCGTCTACGGCAACGACGTGTTCGTACGCGGTCTCATCGAGATTTCAAACCATTGCAAGAACGATTGCCTCTACTGCGGTATCCGAGCCTCGAACACCGAGTGCGATCGATACCGATTGACTTCAGAGGAGATCCTCGGTTGCGCGGTCGAGGGATACGGGCTCGGGTTCCGCACATTCGTCCTGCAGGGAGGGGAGGATCCCTACTACACGGACGAGCGTATGTGCGGCATCGTCGAGTCCATCAAGGGACGGTATCCCGACTGTGCCGTGACGCTATCACTCGGCGAGCGCTCCCGAGAAAGCTACGAGATGTTATTCGCGGCAGGCGCCGACCGCTACCTCCTCAGGCACGAGACGGCCGACAGCGCCCATTACGCCCTCCTTCATCCCGAGACGATGTCGTTCGACAACAGGATGCGCTGCCTGCGCGACCTCAAGGAGATCGGCTACCAGGTGGGAGCAGGCTTCATGGTGGGCTCTCCGTTCCAGAAGCCCTCGCACCTCGCGGCTGATTTGGCGTTCCTGCGCGATTTCAAGCCCGATATGTGTGGAATCGGCCCGTTCGTTCCCCATCATGCAACCTGCTTCGCAGGCCATGAGGGCGGAACGGTGGAACTGACCTGCTTCATGCTCTCGCTGATCCGGCTGACGTTGCCTGCCGTCAACCTGCCGGCAACCACAGCGCTGGGAACGATAGACCCCTTGGGCCGCGAGAAGGGGATGATGGCGGGTGCGAACGTCGTGATGCCGAACCTGTCACCGGTAGCCGTCAGGAAGAAATACGATTTGTACGACAACAAGATCTGCACAGGAGACGAGGCGGCGGAGTGCCGCGGATGCCTGCATGCGCGAATGGAACGGATTGGGCTCAACATCGTCGTCGACCGCGGCGACGCGCGAACCGATCCACATGATGCAAAGAACCGCTAAGGGGTGGAACCATGTACAAGTACGATCCGAAATCGCTATGCGCGGACGAGTTCATCAACCATCAGGAGATCCTGGACACGCTCGCGTATGCAGAGGAGCATAAGCACGATATCGATCTGATCGACGAGATCCTCGAGAAGGCGCGTCCGGCCAACCTCCTTTCGGGCGGCGACCATTGCGCGGCCCTCACGCATCGCGAGGCGGCCGTCCTACTGGCATGCGACATCCCCGAGGTCAACGAGCGCATCTTCAAGACGGCCGAGGAGATCAAGCTCGCGTATTACGGCAACCGCATCGTCATATTCGCCCCGCTCTACCTCTCCAACTACTGCGTGAACGGGTGCCTGTACTGCCCCTATCATGCCAAGAACAAGACGATACCGCGCAAGAAGCTCACGCAGGACGAGGTGCGCGCCGAGGTCATCGCGCTTCAGGACATGGGCCACAAGCGCCTGGCCATCGAGGCGGGGGAGGACCCGGTCAACAACCCGATCGAATACATCCTCGAGTGCCTCGACACCATCTACTCCGTCAAGCACAAGAACGGTGCCATCAGGCGCGCGAACGTCAACATAGCCGCCACCACGGTCGACGAGTACCGGATGCTCAAGGAGGCCGGCATCGGCACCTATATCCTCTTCCAGGAGACGTATCACAAGGAGAGCTACCTCGAGCTCCATCCCACCGGCCCCAAGCACGATTACAACTACCACACCGAGGCGATGGACCGAGCCATGGAGGGCGGCATCGACGATGTCGGCCTCGGCGTCCTCTTCGGACTTGACAAGTACCTCTATGAGTTCGTCGGGCTCATCATGCATGCGGAGCACCTCGAGGCCGTGCATGGCGTCGGCCCGCATACGATCAGCGTGCCGCGCGTCAAGCATGCAGACGACATCGACCCCGATGCGTTCGACAACTCGATTCCCGACGAGATGTTCATCAAGATCATGGCCTGCATCAGGCTCGCGGTTCCCTACACGGGCATGATCATCTCCACGCGCGAGAGCGAATCCGTGAGAGCACGGGCCCTGCATGTCGGCATCTCGCAGGTCAGCGGCGGATCGCGTACCTCCGTCGGAGGATACACGGAGGAGGTCAGGCCACACGACACCGAGCAGTTCGACGTGTCGGACCAGAGGACCCTCGACGAGGTCGTGAACTGGCTCATGCAAAACGGGCACATTCCGTCGTTCTGCACCGCGTGCTATCGAGCCGGCCGCACGGGCGACCGCTTCATGGACTTCTGCAAGAGCGGCAAGATCCTCGATTACTGCCACCCGAATGCGCTCATGACGCTCTCGGAGTATCTCGAGGACTACGCCAGCCCCGAAACGCATGAACTCGGTTACCGCGTCATCGCCGATGAGCTCGCGAAGATCCCGACCGAGCAGGTGCGGCGCATCGCGGAGGAGAACATCGAGGCGATACGCAGTTCGAACCGCAGGGATTTCCGCTTCTAGATCGAGCGTCGCAAGATTCCCTGCAGAGCCGACTGTCTTGTTTAGCCACTTGACAGTCGCGTTTCTTGCGCATGCTCGGCAGCGGTTCTAAAATATACTTCACCATAGAGATTTAGTTTTGACGGGAGACACGATGCAACTCAACATTTCGACCGACTACGCCATCAGGTCGCTGCTCTACCTCGCCACATGCGGGAGGCAGGCGAGCTCATCCGAGATCGCTTACGAGATGTGCATCCCCGACAACTATCTCTACGCTGTCATGGGCAAGCTCAAGAAGGCCGGCCTTGCAGTCGCGACCCGCGGCGTCAAAGGGGGATGGACCCTCACGAAGGACCCCTCGGAGATTGCACTGCTCGACATCATCGAGGTCATGGAGGGCTCCGTCAAGATGAACCGCTGCCTCGATGACAGCAGGAAATGCAACAGGGAAGCAACGTCCCACTGCAGCGTCCACGCCTATTACTCGGAGCTTCAAGACCAACTCGAGAGCTTCCTCGGGAACGTTACGCTCGAGCAGCTTCGGGATCGTAGCTGGCGTCCCCTGTCGGAACTCGCAGTTCAGAACCGAGCCGATTAGACTTCGAGCAAGCGTGAGATCGGCAACGCAGGTACGGCAGGCCTTTCGAGCCGCCCTTCCCATCATCCTCGGTTATGTGGCCATTGGAATACCTTGCGGCATCCTATGCTCATCGATAGGACTCAACGCGTTCCAGGCCTTCATCATGTCATGCACGTTCTATTCTGGTGCGGGGCAGTTCATGATTCCGAACATGTGGCTTGCCGGCTCGCCGCTTGCCTCCATCATCCTCAGCGTCTCGTTCGTCAATACGAGGCAGATGCTCTATTCGGCAGCGCTTGCACCTAAAACCGCTGGCGCCAGCAAGAAACTAGCGTTCTACTTCGCGGCGACGGTCACCGACGAGAGCTTCGGGGTGAACCTCAACCGCTTCGAGGCAGCCGATTGGTCCGTGGGCCGCGCGACGCTCGTCAACGTGTTCTCGATGAGCTCCTGGACCATTTCCAACGTCATAGGCGTCCTCGTGGGCAATGCGATCGGAATACCACTCGCCATCGCAGCGTTCGCGATGACGTCGATTTTCATCTGCCTGCTCGTGATGCAGAAGCTCAACGCCGGCAACGTCATCGCCGCCGTGACCGCGATCATAGGTGTCTACGTTTGCAAGCTCGTCGGACTCACGGGCCCGGCGATTCTCATCGGTGCCCTTTTCGGCGTGGCATGCGCGCTCGTCTTCTCAACGATCAAGGCGAGAAGAGCCCCCGCGGAAGACCCCGGGGAGGTGACCCAAGATGGGCGTTGAGGCCATGCAGTGGTCTGACTTCTGGATCATCTTCATCATCTGCACCATAACGATGCTGATCTGCAGGGTCGCTCCGATGTTCATCTTGAAGGGCAGGGAGCTTCCCGAGAAGGTCGAGCGCGCACTCGGCTACATCCCACCAGCCGCGTTCGCTGCACTCGTTGCCAACGACATCCTCACACCCGGCATGTTCGGCGCCGGCATCTGGCCTGCGGCGGCACCGCTAGTCGCGGCAGCCATAGTCGTCGTGGTGGCGAAGTTTTCCAAATCACTGCTGCTCAGCGCGATCACGGGCGTCGTCGCATACTTCCTGCTGACGCTCATCTAGCAGTCGCACGACGAAAGAGCGAATCCGTTACGGTTCCTAGATATGCGACAGGAGCTCGTCGAAGGCAAGCTCGAACTTGACACCGTACCAATGGTGCTCGTCACCCTGGGTGAGTTCGATGGCGCGAACCGTGTAGTCGGCTGCAACCTTGGCTGACTCGAACGCGGGATGGCCGTTGACGAGCATGCCGACGAAGGCGGAGGCGTACACATCGCCGGTGCCGTGGCACCCCTTGGAGATGAGCCTGTGCTCGTAGTAGGCGTACTCGCCGTTCTCGTAAACCACCACGCCGGTCTTCCCCTCGCGATAGCCGACTCCCGTCAACACCACGTTGCGCGCCCCGAGTCCCGTGAGCGCCTCGAGCAAGGACCTCACGTACTCCTCGTCATAGGATTCTCTGTACTCGATGCCGGTGAGGAAGCACGCTTCCGTTATATTCGGCAAGACGTAATCCGCGATACCCACGAGCTTCTTCATGGCCTCGACGTAATCGATGTCGAAGGCGGGATAGAGCTTGCCGTTGTCGGCCATGGCCGGATCGACTATCCTCAGGCGATCGCCACGGCCCAGCCTCTCCATGATGTCCATCACGTAGTCGATCTGGGCGATGCTGCCGAGATATCCGGTGTAAAAGGCGTCGAAGCGAATGCCCTCGCGATCCCAATGGTCGGCGATTCCGGGAATGTCGTCGCTCAGGTCGCGCACGGTGAAGCCGGTGAAACCGCCGGTATGCGTCGAGAGGACGGCAGACGGTATGATGGCTGTCTCGATCCCGCATGCGGAGATGATCGGCAGGGCGACGGTGAGCGAGCACTGACCGAAGCAGGATATGTCCTGAATCGTGAGGATGCGCTTGTACGACATGTTCTACTCCATTCCCCGGTTGATATTGCTGCCGATTATCCTACTAATCTGTAGGTATTCAAACCCTCGAACCGCAAACGGTTCTTCCTGCTAGACTAGCAGTTGCAAACCAACGGGATACGGGAGATACGGTTCAATGGCCACTATGAGACATGCGCTGCTGCTCTTCAGCAAGGTGCCCGGGGCGGGCATGGTCAAGACGAGGCTCACCAACCTGAAAGATGGATGGTACAAGCCCGAAATCGCCTCATGGCTGTTCCACTGCATGCTATTCGACGTTACGGAAACATGCTGTAGGGCCCTGGAAGCACTTGAGAGCGCATATGACGGCCACGAATTCGATTTGGTTATATCGACCACCCCGACGGAGAACGAAGGGCGTATGCGCGATCTCTTCGCCGAGTCGGGCGAATGGCCCCGTGAGATCACCTTCATCCACGACGAGGGGGCAAGCTTCGACGAGCACTACAACGATGCCTTCTCCAAGGTCTGGAACATGGGTGCATCGACTATCTTCTCGATGGGCGTCGATATGCCGGCGCTCACTCGAGACGATGTGGTTCGCGGCTTCGAGGCTCTCATCGAGATGCACGGAAGGGGACAGGCCGGCATCGTGCTCGCCCCAGACCAGGAGCTCGGCGTGTCCGCCATAGGCTGGACGCGCGAGACGGAGTTCGACCATTCCGGCATCTACTACAACCAAACCGGACTCACCGTCCTGCCCGCATACGTGAGGAAGGCGAGAGCCTCGGGCATTCCCATGAGGTATCTGCCGCCCATTCCCGATGTGGACACGATGATGGACCTCTTCCACAGCGCAACGCTCGTGGAGGCGCAATGCTACGCGGCCGAGAGCACGGGCGATCCCGTTCCCTGGAGGACGGCCGAGGCAATGGCCGAACTGCGTCTCTTCGATTTCAAGATCGCCCCGAACAACCTCGTGGACCCGCGGGAATCCATCGACAAATGATGCTAGCCGATTTCTAGATGAGCTCGTTCGTAGGGTCAGCGAGATTGCATCTGCTGAGTGCAGGAGCCCCGTTGAGCGTGCGAGCGTGCTTTTATTGCACCTAAACGTAAGCTCAACGGGGCTCCTGTGCCAGCAGATGCAATCACAGCATCGAGGGATCCGATTGTCCGTCAGGACGATCGGAACCTAGAGGATAGCGGCCACCTCGGCGTCAACCTCGCCCATATCCTTGGTCGGCTCGAAGCGCGCGATGACATTGCCCTCGCGGTCGACGAGGAACTTGGTGAAGTTCCACTTGATATCGGGGCTCGACTCGCTGTAGTTCTTGTCCATCTTCTTCACCGCCACAGCGAGCGCCTTGGCCTTGAGACCCTTGCCGAAACCCTCGAAACCCTTCTGCTCCTTGAGATAGGCGAACAGCGGATCGGCGTTGGGGCCGTTCACGTCGATCTTCGAGAACTGCGGGAACTCCGTGCCGAACTTCAGCGCGCAGAAATCGGAGATCTCCTGATCGGTGCCAGGCGCCTGACCTCCGAACTGGTTGCACGGGAAGTCGAGGATCTCGAAGCCCTGCCCGCGATACTTCGCATACATCTCCTCGAGCTCCTTGTACTGGGGAGTGAATCCGCACTCGGTCGCAGAGTTGATGATGAGCAGGACCTTGCCCTGAAAATCGGCGAGGGAGACGCTCGAACCGTCTTTCGCCTTGACATTGAAATCATAGATGCCCATTGGTAGGTTCCTTTCAATAGTTGACAAATCTGGTACAGTTTACCTCGACAAACATAATACCATCATGTCGCTAGGTTTCAACAGAACAATCGCCATCTATCAGCACAAATGCCCCTCCGGACATCGTCCGGAGGGGCTTAGGAACCAAGGGGCATTCGAATCTCAGATCAAAGCGGCCGGAATCCCTACATCGCCGGGAACTTGTGCTCGTACTTGGGCTCGCAGCACACGTTGATGCCGAGCGTCTTGTAGAGCTGCTCGTCCTCCTGGGAGATGATGACGGAGAAGTACGCATCGCAGCCGCGCAGATCACCCGCGTGCTCGATCGCGCGTGCGGCAAGCGGGCTCGTGAGCGATGTCGTCGACAAGGCGATGAGCATCTCCATTGGGTGAAGATGCGGGTTCTGATGCCCGAGTTGCTCCGTGCGGAGATGGCAAATCGGCTCGAGCGCGGCATCGCTGATGATGTACATCTCGTCGTCGATGCCGGCGACGGCCTTGAGCGCGTTGAGCAGAACGGACGAGGCGGCTCCGAGCAGCGTCGAGGTCTTGCCGGTGATGATGCGGCCATCGGGAAGCTCCATTGCACCCGCAGGGCCGCCGCTCACTTCTTCCTTGAGAAGAGCCGCGCTGTGGGCGGGGGAGAGGTTGGGGTTGACGCCCGCCCTGTTCATCATCATCTCGAGCTTCTGGACGCACTCCTCGCCGGCTCCCGTGCGCTTGAGGTCGACAGCGGCCTGGAAATACCTGCGGACGATCTCGTGCTTGGCCGCATCCTGAACGATTGCGTCGTCTACGATTGCATTTCCCGCCATGTTGACGCCCATGTCCGTCGGGGACTTGTACGGGCACTCGCCGAGGATCCTGTCGAGTATGTTGCGGAGCACGGGGAAAATTTCGATGTCGCGGTTGTAGTTCACCGTCGTCTCGCCGTAGGCGTTGAGGTGGAACGGGTCGATCGCGTTGACATCGTTGAGGTCGACGGTCGCCGCCTCGTAGGCGATGTTGACCGGATGGTCGAGCGGGAGATTCCAGATCGGGAATGTCTCGAACTTGGCATAGCCCGCCTTGTTGCCGAGCCTGTTCTCATGGTAGAGCTGCGAGAGGCAGGTGGCCATCTTGCCACTGCCCGGGCCCGGTGCCGTGATGACGACGAGGGGGCGCTGCGTTTCGATGTAATCGTTCTTGCCGAAGCCCTCCTCGCTCACGATCGTGTTGATGTCGTTGGGGTAGCCCTCGATGGGATAGTGCAGGTACGTTTTGACGCCCAGTCCATCGAGGCGCTTGCGGAACGCCTGGGCGTTGGGCTGGCCGGTATAGCGCGTGATCACGACGCCTCCGACGAAGAAGCCCATGTTCACGAAGATGCCCATGAGGCGCAGCAGGTCCTCGTCATAGGTAATGCCGAGATCGCCGCGGACCTTGTTCTTCTCGATGTCGCTGGCGCTGATGACGAGGATGATCTCTACGTCATCCGTCATGCTCTTGAGCATGCTGAGCTTGATATCGGGCTCGAATCCGGGCAGTACGCGTGTCGCATGGTAGTCATCGAAAAGCTTCCCGCCGAACTCGAGGTACAGCTTTCCGCCGAACTCGTCGATACGCTGACGAATGCGCTCTGCCTGCATGGAGATGTACTTTGACTTGTCGAATCCGATCTTGTCCAGCATGGTTCACCCTCTATCCGAATCGAACACGCTGCCAATCATGGTATCATGCGCAGTCCGCCAGAGACCAACATTGGCGCTTTTCCCTTTGCTATATCATGAACATAAACTTTCAGTGTTAAGGCGGTGTTTCATGATCCAGGATATCGGGAGCCATTCGTTCGACAACATGTTCGCCGTCATCGAGGCGCAACCTGGCGACAAGGCGCTCGCCTTCGCGGGTTGGGATGCCCTCGTCGACAGTCGAGAGGAAAACTACCCGTTCCCGACGGTGGAGGATGCTTCAGACGCGCTGGGGATAGGGACGGCCGATTTCATCTACGCGTTCTCCATAGACGAAACGAGGTTCTTCATCGCCCCGACATGGCTCATCGAGCTGCCGGGTGGATGCTCCCTTCCCCCGTACCTCGAGCTTGCAAACATGCACCGTCTCTTCGATGCAGAAGACAACTACTGGAAGTTCGCATACGCGACGGGATTGCAGCTCGCCCGCTGGTATGCCGGCACGCGGTATTGCGGACGATGCGGCCACGAGATGTCCCGCTCGACAATCGAGCGCATGATGGAATGCCCCTCCTGCGGCAACCATTCCTATCCCCGCATCAACCCCGCCATAATCGTCGCCGTCACCGACGGAGACCGCCTTCTCATGACGCGCTATGCCAACCGTCCCTACACGCAGCGCGCCCTCGTGGCCGGTTTCTGCGAGATTGGCGAGACTGCCGAGGACACGGTCGCCCGCGAGGTTCTCGAGGAGACGGGGGTCAGCATCAAGAACATCCGGTATGTCGATAACCAGCCCTGGGGTCTCTCCGGCGACCTTCTGCTCGGCTTCACCGCAGAGCTCGATGGTAGCGACGAGATACACATCGACGAGAACGAGCTCAAGTACGCCGAGTGGGTGCATCGGAACGACATCTTCGAGGAAGAGGACAACCTCAGCTTGACGAGGAACCTCGTGATGAGGTTCAAGAGGGGAGAGCTCTAAGAACCACCCGATTTCCGACAGTCCTACGGGAGCCAGACGAGGTTGTAGCGCGTTATGCCGTTCGTTGCCGTGAAGGACCGGTAAAGCTCGAATCCCATATGGAGGTACATGTCGCGGTTTCCGGGCATGTCCGTATCGAGCACGAGAGGCACGCCCTGTCGAGAGGCCTCCTGCTTGCAGCAATCCACGATCTCGCCCCCCAGGCCTTTGCCGCGGCATCTCTCGTCCACGCACAGGTTCATCAATTCGAGATGCGGATTGAGTCGATACCGAGATGATGTATCGGCGACTTCCGAAGCGAAGGCGTTGAGTCCCGCGAGGCAATCAGCGGGTATAGCAGCTGCTAGCTTGCGCTCGAGCTTCATCTCGCGGAGGGGATGCGATATGTTCTCGCGCTGGAGCACGACGAACCCGTTTCCCTGCTCGTTTGCGTACAGTTTCTTGCACGCGATGGCGAAGTCGACGTAGCAGGCCATGTACGCGCAAACGAGCTCTCGCTTGCGCCCGTCGACGTCAAACGCTGCGAATACGTTGTCACCGGCAAACGACTCGCCCATGATCCTCTTGATCTCGGCGAGCTCGGAAGCGATGGGTTTCCTCACGATATGCATGCCGGCCTCTCTTCTCAAGCGAACATCAAAATTATATTCCGTTTGACGAAACATAGATTTAACGGACGTTCGTGCTCAAATCGTGAAATGAGGACGCGAACGCCACGCACCACGACGTATACTCGAAAAGGAAACAGGGAACGGATGGAAGGCGGAACTCATGGGAGGTTTCTTCGGGGCGGTATCCCACCGCGACGTGGTCATGGACGTGTTCTTCGGAGTCGATTACCACTCGCACCTGGGCACGAGGAGAGCGGGCATGATCATCCAGGATCAAGGCTCCTTCCAGCGCGAGATCCACTCGATCGAGACAACTCCCTTCCGCACCAAGTTCGAGCACGATCTTCCGCAGTTCCACGGCACGTCCGGCATCGGCTGCATTAGCGATACCGACCCGCAGCCGCTGCTCGTCCGCTCCCACTGGGGGCCGTTCGCGATCACCACGGTCGGTGCCATCAACAACGCCGAGGAGCTCGTGCAGCAGTTCTTCGAGACGGGTGGCACGCAGTTCATGGCGATGAGCTCGGGAAAGGTCAACTCGACCGAGCTGGTCGCGGCAATCATCAACCGCGAGCAGGACTTCGTCAAGGGAATCCAGCGCGCGCAGGAGATAATAGACGGCTCCCTCACGATGCTGATCATGACCGACCAGGGAACGATCTGGGCGGCTCGCGATAAGTACGGCAGGCTCCCGGTGCTCATCGGCAAGGATGCCAGCGGATATTGCGTGTCCTTCGAGTCTTTCGCGTACCAGAAGCTCGGGTACACGGATGAATACGAGCTCGGACCCGGCGAGATCGTCAAGATCTGGCCAGACCGCTACCAGACGATGGCGGAACCGGGCGACAAGATGCGCATCTGCGCGTTCCTGTGGACCTACTACGGCTATCCGAACTCGAACTACGAGGGCGTCAACGTCGAGATGATGCGCTATCGCAACGGCGAGATCATGGCACGCGACGAGCGCGAGCACGGAATGCTCCCCGAGGTTGATTACGTCGCAGGCGTCCCGGACTCGGGTATCCCGCATGCGATAGGCTATGCAAATGAGAGCGGGATGACGTTCGGCCGTCCATTCATCAAGTACACGCCCACATGGCCCCGCTCGTTCATGCCCGCGAACCAGGACATCCGCAATCGTGTTGCGAAGATGAAGCAGATTCCCGTTCCGGAGCTCATCAAGGACAAGAAGCTCCTATTCGTGGACGACTCGATCGTCCGTGGCACGCAGCTTCGAGAGACGGTCGATTTCCTGTACTCCTCCGGCGCGTCCGAGGTGCACATGCGGTCGGCCTGCCCGCCGATCATGTTCGGTTGCAAGTACCTGACGTTCTCGCGCAGCGATTCCGATATGGAACTCATTGCCCGACGCACCGTCCAGAAACTCGAGGGCGACGCCGGACAAAGGCACCTCGATGAGTATGCGGATTTCACCACTGAACGCGGCAAGTGCATGCTCAAGGAGATATGCGACGAGATGGGCTTCGACTCCCTGAGCTATCAGTCCCTCGACGGCATGCTCGAGGCAATCGGCATCGACCCCGAGAAGGTCTGCACCTACTGCTGGACCGGAAAAGAGTAATGGTTCCGGCCGTTCTACCGAACGGCGGAACTACTCCGTTTCGCAGTCGAACTTTACTTCGCTCAGTTTCTTCTCGAAGTAGGATTTGTCATTCGCGACGCTCGAGGTGAGGCGGTTCTGGTCGGCCGTCTTTGCATCCATGTCCTTGAGGAAGCGGACGTACTGATCCGTACCGTCGGACCACTCGACGAGCGAGCTCCACTTCATGTCGCCGATCTGGGTGTTTCCCTCGTCATCCCATGAGATGGAGCAGGAGAAGAGTCCGCTGAGCAGATACTCGGCCGTATCCCAACCGCTCGTCAGGTTGCCGAGGCCGAAGACGACCGGCACCTGCTTGCCGGTCGAGGAGGTGTACATCTCGACGGGCTGGATGATATGCGCATGGCTTCCGATGACGAGGTCGACGCCCTGGTCGGCGAGGAACTGCGCGTAGTCGCGCTGCTGGTCGTTGGGAACGCTCGTGTACTCGGTGCCCCAGTGCACGTACACGACGACGGCATCGGCAACCGCTTGGGCACGCTTGATCTCGGCCTGCATGGCGTCCTTGTCGAACGGACACGAGTAATACGTGTTCGGGAACTCGTCGATGGTTGCGTAATGATTGTCGCCGTAGGTGTAGGAGAGGAAGGCGACGGTCTTCTTATTGCGCTCCTGGAGGCGCACCGCGCTGCGGTCGGCAGCCGATTCGTAGCTTCCGAGCCGCATGACGCCCGGGAAGGAATCGATGACGCCCTGGGTGCGCAGGACACCGTCCTCTCCCTGGTCCCATGTGTGGTTGGACCCCATGTTGACGATGTTGAATCCCGCGTCGACTATGGCATCCACGACGGAATCCGGCGTGTTGAACTCGGGGTATCCGGTATACGATCGACCGTTGTCAGTTCCGGCCGTCATGGTCTCCTGGTTTATGAACGCGAGGTCATACTTGGAGACGACGGGCTTGAGCTCCGTGTAGAAGGGCTTGAAGTCATACGCGCCGTCTCCCGTTCCGCCATCGAAACGATCGGCTACGGGAAGGTTCGAATCCGTTCCCATGTTGTCGCCGACGGCGCACAGGGTGATCGTCTTCTTGTCATTGGACTTCTCGCCGCGGCCGTAGAGCACATAGCTGATGCCGCCGGGCGTAGTCCCGTGGACGACGCCGTTCTCGTCCATCTCCTCATCGGACCCGAGGAGCTTGACGGGAACGTTGCGATTGTCCTTCTTGTCGAGGGATTTTGCCTTGGTGCCATCCACTCCGTCGAGGCTCGAGTCGATGCCCTTCTCGAACGTTGCCCCGAGACCCCCGTTGCCCGAGACCCACCAGGCGACGAAGCCGATGACGGCTATGAGGATGACGATGATGAGCGCGGCGGCGAGCTTCTCGGATTTCCTTTTCTGGGCCCGGTTCCGCGAATACTCCTCTTGCCCGCGGCGTTGCGGCCTTTGCTGGCCGCCTTCGTTCGCAGGACGGCGAGAAGGAGGTCTTCTGTTTGATCTCGAGTAGGGATTCCGATTATCCATGGACGAAAGTATATACCATCATCAACTTGCCCAATCGGACGCTACCCGTCGACTGTCCTCGATGGCCTTATCGACACGAGTGCGATGGTCGCGATCATCAAGACGAGACCGACCCAATCACCCCACGAGAAGGCGGTTCCAAGCCACAAAGAAGCGAATAACGTAGCACTCGCGGGTTCGGCCGCACCGAGCAGGCTCCCGTTGACACCACCGACGATAGAGACACCATGCAGGTAGAGCGAGAATGCTCCCAGCGTGCCGATGAAGATGAAGACGATGAGCACGACGATGCCAATCGCATCGAGATGGGGAACGAAGACCTGCGCTTGCACGAGCTGGGAGATGGGGGAGGTGCCGCCTGCAGCGCTACTGGCTGCGGCAAGGACGAGCCAGAGCACGAGCATCACGAGCCCGCCGGCCATCATGCCGCATCCTGTCACGGCGAAGCTGCCGAATCTCTCGAACATCCTCTTCGGGTACATCACGTAGAAGGCGACGGTGATCGCGTTGACTATTCCCCACACGAGGCCGGCGAGGGGCAGGACCAGCGTGCCGACATCACCCTTCGTCGCAATCAGGAACGTCGCGAGCACGGCGCACAGGAGCCCGAGAAGCTCCCATCTTGTCGGAGCCCTGCGCATCATGACGCACGTCGCAAGCATCACGAACACGATGCTGACGCTCTGGAGCACGGTGGCGGTTCCAGCGTTGGTGTAGGAAACCGATATCACATACGACAGCTGGCTCGTGAGCAAGCCGGCGCCACCGAAGATGAAGAGGCTCCCCACGGTCTTGCCACTGCGCAACATCTCGACGAGCACCTTGCGCTTGCCGATGCCAAGAACAACCATGAACACGATGCCCGCGCACAGCGTCCTTATGAGCGTCATGAATAGCGGTGATATGTCGTAGTGAGCGAAGAGGAACTGCGAGCACGCGCCCGAAAAACCCCACATGCAAGCTCCTGCGAGCGCGCAGAAAACGCCTATCGCGAACCTGTTCAACTTGAGAAGCCGCCTAATCGATGATGGGAATCCAGGGGATACCGAGGAGGTCGGCCGTCTCGTGGGCGATGCGCATCTCCTCGTCGGCCTCGACGATGCAGATCTTCGTGGGGCTATCGGGGTGCGAGATAATGCGGTCTCCCCGCGTCTCCTCGTCCCGGTTCTTGTACATGTCGAGCACCATGCCGAGATGGATGAGGCCGTAGAAGATGCGCTCGCGGATCTCGGCCGAGTTCTCGCCGACGCCGGCTGTCAGCACGATGGCGTCGATGTGCGGCATGATCGCGTAATAGGATCCGATGACCTTCTGGATTCGATACGAGTACATCTCGAGGGCGAGCTCGGCGTTCTTGTTGCCCTCCTTCGCAGCCTGGACCACGTCGCGCATATCATCGGAAACACCCGAGATGCCGAGGAGTCCGGACTGCTTGTTCATCATGTTGTCGACCTCGTCGAACGTCATGTGATCGCGGCGCATGAGGAACGTGATGATGGCCGGGTCGATGCTTCCGCACCTCGTGCCCATCATGATGCCCTCGAGCGGCGTGAATCCCATCGTCGTGTCGATGGACTTGCCGTTCCTGATCGCGGCGATGGAGCCGCCCGACCCGAGGTGGCAGGTGATGAGATGGAGCTCGTTGAGGTCGCGTCCGAGCATCTTCGCAGCCGCCATGGCTGCATGCTCGTGCGACGTTCCATGCGCTCCGTAACGGCGGATGTTGTGCTCCGCGTAATAGCGCATGGGCAGGGGATACATGAACGCCTTCGGCGGAATCGTCTGATGGAAGGCGGTGTCGAACACGGCAACCTGAGGCGTGTTCGGAAGCAGCTCGCGCATCATGTCTATGCACGCATCTGCATGAGGGTTGTGCAGGGGAGCGAGCTCCTCGCACAAGGCGAGATACGCGCGGGCCTCGTTATCGATGAGGGTCGGCGCGTCGAACCACTCTCCACCGGCGACGATACGATTTCCCACGGCCTCGATCTCGCTCAGGCTGATGATCGGGGAGTCAGGGTCCTCCGCAAGGGCCTCGACGACCTTCTCAAGGCAATCGGCGACGTTCATGTTCGGGAGCTGCGTGACCTTCTTCTCGAAATCCGGGGCGAAGGAGATGCTCATATAGCAATCGGGCGTGCCGACTTTCTCGGCCACACTCTTCATGTGAACCGATGTATCCTCGGTTTGTATAAGCTGGCACTTCAACGACGAGCTGCCAGCATTTAGCACGAGAATCAGCATTGAGGCTCCTTTGCACCGGTCTCCAGGGTTCGCCAACCCCGCTCGAACCCACGGAGGTCGTAAGTCTATTTTCTTATATAGATTCACTTTCGTGCAACCGGCCGATTCGGCAGCGGTGCGAAGAAAGTATCACGGGTCTAGGGGTTCGTGGAACAGGGTCCTCGGAGGCCGTCTTTCCCCAACATGCCGCCAACGGCATTTCCGGCAATTCGTCCTTGAAACGGCAAAGAGTCGTGTCTATAATCTATCTGCCGAGCGATAGCTCGGAGATGATGCGGGGTGGAGCAGTCTGGTAGCTCGTCGGGCTCATAACCCGCAAACATTGACAAGGAAATATCACCCATATTGCGGGGTAGAGCAGTCTGGTAGCTCGTCGGGCTCATAACCCACGTCGCAGCATTGAAAATTGAATACGCAGTATTACATATTGCGGGGTGGAGCAGTCTGGTAGCTCGTCGGGCTCATAACCCGAAGGTCGTCGGTTCGAATCCGGCCCCCGCGACCAAAATTACAACCCTGACCTGCGAAAACGGTCAGGGTTTTTTCTTTGCGGGGGAATTTTCCGACCGAAAAAGTTTACCCCGCAGCCTGTTTTTCGACCCTCGGAAAGGGGTCTGGAAGTCGCTGAAATCACGGCTTCCAGGCCCCTTTTATCTATTCTGGAGATAATCTCGCGGGGGAATTCGGGGGGAATCTTCTCGAGATGTCGCGCGGTTTGCGGCGCTTCGCGGCACCAGCGGGGGGAATCGGAAACCCAGCCCGCGTCGCAGCAACGAGGCTGCGGGTGTCCGAAATATCGCCCTATTCCCCCCTGCCGGCTTCCTCGCGCAACCGACTTCGATGCGTTCGGGGTGGACCCGCTCATCCGCCCCGAGGCGCCATCGAAGATGTGGGTTCCATGATTAATGAACATAGAGAACTCTAGCGGACTATCCGCGTTTTCCGCGACTTGCCGCCACTCGCCGCACCATGTAAAACCCCTTGTCATTGAAGCGATGCATCCGCATTCGATTTAACGTCGCAAACGGAACGCCATGACAGGAGGTATATCGATGCAAGCACAACCCGCCGCGCCCCAGGGCGCGAGCCGGATCCCGAACCCCTACTTTGCCTACGGAGCGCCCGCCGGGTTCGCTCCACTCACGGACGACGCAGGCGTCTACCTGCCCACCGGCCCCGGGGACGCCCAGCGCATGGAGCTCCTCAACATGCCGGGCGACGGCTCGGACGTGTGGCTGGACGTGCGCACAGTGCAGCTGTATCTGCAGATCTCGCTCACGTCCATCTACAAGCTCATCCACGCGGGCGAGATCCCGGCAGTGAAACTGGGAACCAAGACCATCCGAGTCAACCGAAAGGCGCTCGAGGAGTACCTGCAGAGCGCGCAGCAGATGGCCGTCGATATCGCAGATGGGGGCGATGACCAGTGAGACAGCATTTTCTAGGTGACCCTTATAGGGTACACCCAGGAACGGCCGAACGTTTAGCATTTTACATGCTCGGCGATACTGTGCCCGGCGCTCGTGTCATTGCCTGCTCGGCCCTTGCGATGCTTCAGAAACGAGGTAGCAATGGCAGCAGATGAACGCAGCATAGAACACGGGAGCGGAACGCTGGTCCTCCTGAAGGACTTCTACAACGTCAGGGAGGTCGCAGCTCTTCTGCACTGGAGCAGGGGTCGCGTCTACACGATGGCCGAAAGGAAGGTGGACCCATTACCGATTAGGCGCTTTGAGGGCAGGAAGAGGAACTATCTCATCCAGCGCGACGAGCTCATCGACTGGTACGACAGGAACTTCCTCTACTTGCAAGAGGGCGGCCAAGAATAGACGACGACTGAAAGAGGAGCATGATGACAAACGGCGGCTCGGGTGACGAGTTCGTCGTGGTGCATCGGTTCATGATTGAAGAACTCGGACTCAAGGGCGCGACTCTCCTGGTATATGCGAGGATCTACGGGTTCTGCGAGACGAGCAACCTGGATTTCTACGAGAGCAAGCCCAAGACCGCCGAGTTCCTAGGCCTATCCGAGAGAACAGTATTCCATTCGATCAGGGAGCTCACCGCCAGGGGCCTGATTTACGAAGTAGGAAGCCACGAGCTCGGGGTGGGAAGAAGCACCAAGGTGTATCGCATCGCGCGGGCGCCTTCCGCAAGGACCAAGTCCGAAGCGGCTAGGAAGACGTGCGCCAAGCGGCAATCCCCGGAGCCTACCTACGACGATGCCCATGACGCAGAGCGGAACGCCCCTGAAGGATCTCCCCCTGAGAATCCTTCAGGGGGTGTCCCTCCGCATGAAGGGAATTCATGCGGCGAAACGTTACCCCATGAAGATACTTCAGGCGGCGACGCCGTGCCCCATGAAGGGACTGCATGCCGTCGCCTGAGAGAAGTTCATCCGATAAGAAAGTGCGAAAACAAAGAGTTCATAGGAGAGGATCTTTGATATGTCCGGCGAACATGCAAGCGAAAGCGGTTTCATTACACCCGAAGAGGCGAAAGAGCGCGGCCTGAACGCCCCGAAGAGCGGCAACGCGGAATGCCCCTGGTGTGGCCGCATGCTCGAACCCAGAGGCGTCATGCTGAACGGACGCGTCGCCTGGGTGGCGTACGAGCCGTGCGGCTGCGACGGCGAGGCGGCGGCGGCGAAGGAGGCTGAGGCGCGCGAGCGCGAGGCAAGGGAGCGCGAGCGCAAGGTAAAGCTCATCCGCTCCGGTGTGAAGAAGCGATACCTGGAGGCGACGGTCGACGAGGTAAAGGCGCAGCAGTACATGGAGAGGTTCGGCTCCGATGACGGCCGCGGGCTCTACATCCACGGCAGCGTTGGAACTGGGAAGACGTACCTCG
Source organism: Coriobacteriales bacterium (assembly GCA_050946275.1). Lineage (GTDB taxonomy): Bacteria > Actinomycetota > Coriobacteriia > Coriobacteriales > CADBOM01 > JBMNUM01. Next base: position 503 of record JBMNUM010000023.1, on the reverse strand, counting down.
CAAGCGCTCTTGCCTGCACGTTCATCGATGCGGGCTACTCCGTGGTGCTCACGACCACGCTGGCGATGCTCGAGGACATCCAGGATACCTACGGCAAGGAGGCGTCGTCGCTGGATGCCGTGCTCCGGTTCGCGAGCAGCGACGTCCTCATCTTGGACGACCTCGGCAAGGAATCGGCTTCAGCATGGTCGGCCTCCATGATCTTCCAGATCGTCAACTACCGTTACGAGGCCATGCGGCCCCTCATCGTCACGTCGCAATACGATCTTGCTGGCCTGGAGAAGCGCATTGCTCGCCAGGGAGAGCACGAGAGCGCGCGTGCGATCGTGTCGAGGCTGCGGCAGATGTGCCATGAGATAAAGCTTTCCGGAGAGGACCGCCGACGCGGGTGAATGTGAAATCTTGATGGCTAATCGACAGGGGGAACCGTAGCGGACCATAACGCCTTCCCCATGCCTTCACGGCAGGTTCGGTCTCGTATATAACGGGCGAACGAGACGTGC
>JBMNUM010000022.1:0-31837 GCA_050946275.1 Coriobacteriales bacterium | reverse complement strand
CCCCGCTTGCGTTGTCGGATGGCCTTGCGTCGCCTCGCTACTCGGCGCTGTGGGCGACCGTGATGATCGTGTCGGCGCGCATGTTCGGCATGAAGTTGATTTCCGTGAGGTTTCCGCCGCGCTCGCGCATGTAGTTCTCGCAGTCGATCACGCCGCCGTTGTCGCGCACGAAGTCGCGAAAGTCGAGCAGCGTCGTGTGATGGATGTTCGGCGTCTCATACCACGTGTAGGGAATCGACGTGCCCACGGGCATGCGGCCCTTGAACATGAGGTAGTTTCGCAGGCGCCAGTAACCGAAGTTCGGGAACGCGACGATGACCTTCTTGCCCACGCGCAGCATCTCGCGGAACAAGCGCTCCGGATGCTTGAGCTGCATGAGCGCGAGCGACAGGATCACGACGTCGAACGACTTGTCCGGGAACATCGGCAGCCCGCGGTCGAGGTCGTGCTTGAGCACGGGGATGTTGCGGCTCGAGGTCGCGATGACCTCCTCCTCGTCGAAGTCCACGCCATACACCGAGCAGCCGCGGTTCGCGCGCAGCCAGTCGAGCAGCAGGCCGTCGCCGCATCCGAGGTCGAGGACACGGCTGCCCTCCTTCACGTGCTGCGTGATCGCCATGAGGTCGGCGCGCTCGTCCATCGACTTGTGATGACGCCCGATCGGCCCCTCCTCGACGGTGTCCTCGTCGAGCACGCCGTCGTCGAGGAACGCGCGCAGGTACTGGCTCTGAATCTCCTCCTCGAGCAGGAACGAGTCGTGCCCGAAGGGATAGCTGAGCTCGGCGAACGTCGCGTCGACGCCGGCCGTGGTCAGCGCGAAGAGCAGCTCCTCCATCTGGTTGGTGGGGAAGAGCCAGTCCGAATCGAACGACAGGATGTAGAACTTGACGGGCGAGTCCTTGAAGCGCCGCGTGATCGCCTCGCACGAGTGGCACAGCGAGAAGTAGTCGATGGCGCGCGTGATGTAGAGGTACGCGTTCGCGTCGAAACGGTCGACGAACTTGTAGCCCTGGTGCTCGAGGTAGCTCTCGACCTGGAACTCCTTGCCCATGGTGAAGCCCGGGCGCTCGCCGACGAGCTCGCGGCCGAACTTGCGGTTCATTGACTCCTCGCACAGGTACGTGATGTGCCCGATCATGCGCGCGATGGCCAGGCCGTTGGCGGGCGGGACGTCCTTGTCGTAGTCGCCGCTGTTGAACAGCGGGTCGTTGATGATTGCGCGGCGGCCCACCTCGTTGAACGCGATGGACTGCGCCGACGTGCGCCAGGTCGTGGCGATGGCGATGCAGCGCTCGACCATCTCGGGGAACTTCTTGGCCCACACGAGCGTCTGCATGCCGCCGAGCGAGCCGCCGATGACCGCGGCGAGATGGTCGATTCCCATGATCTGCAGCATCCGGTGCTGCACCATCACCATGTCCTTGACGGTGACAACGGGGAAGCTCATGCCGTACGGCTTGCCCGTGGCGGGATTGATCGACGAGGGGCCGGTCGTTCCCGAGCAGCCTCCGAGGACGTTCGAGCAGATGACGTAGTACTTGTCTGTGTCGATGGCCTTGCCCGGCCCGATGAGCCGGTTCCACCAACCCTCCTTGAACTCGCCCTTGCGGAACGCGTCTGCGCAGTGCGAGTTGCCCGAGAGCGCATGCTCGACGAGGATGACGTTGTCGCGCGCCTCGTTGAGCGTGCCCCATGCGTCGTAGGCGACGGTGACGTCGCTGATGGTCTCGCCCGACGCGAGCACGATCTCGTCGTCGATGACGACGCAACTGCTCACGTACGGGGTCTGCTCGACCCTGCGGCGATACTCTTCCGTTGTCTGCGTCTTGCCCATCGCGTGCCGCGCTTTCGTCCTCACCGGGGGAAATCGCTCCCCAGACGGCCGTTCTCGTTTTGAGTGCATGGTATCATTGGTGCTGGCCAGCTCGGGCGAGCGGTAAGCCCAACGAGCCGGTCTACCGCGCCGAGAGTCAGCGGAGCGGTTCGAAACGACTTTTTTCGAAAGGGGAAATGACCAAATGCCAGGCGAACCACTGGTCGGAATCATCATGGGGTCGAAGTCCGACTCCGAGGCAATGCAGGCGTGCACCGACACCCTCGAGGAGTTCGGTGTTCCCTACGAGCTGATCATCGCATCGGCCCATCGTGCCCCCGAGAAGGTGGCGGAGTGGTCGAAGGGCGCAGCAGCCCGCGGCATGAAGGTCATCATCGGCGCAGCTGGCAAGGCGGCCGCGCTCCCCGGCGTCGTCGCATCGCACACGACGCTTCCCGTCATCGGCGTCCCCATGAAGACGAGCGACCTGGGCGGCCTCGACTCGCTGCTGTCGATCGTCCAGATGCCCAAGGGCGTTCCGGTGGCGTGCGTCGCCATCAACGGCTCCCGCAACGCCGCGCTGCTCGCGATTCAGATCATCGCGACCGGCGACACCGCTCTCGCGGAGAAGTTCGCCGCCTTCAAGGCCGAGCAGGCCCAGTAGGTGACGGTGATGGATTTATCGGACTCAGGCCCTCGACGATGCAATCGCATCTGCTGGCGCGCTAGCCGCTGTCGAGCTTTCGCTCGCGTGCGCACGCTCGTCCGCTCGATGCGGTTATCGTACTCGCCGGCTGCAATCTCGCCGACCCTTCGACTTCGTGCGCCTCTTCGGCCTTGCGGTTCGGAGGTGACGTCGTGTTCGTAGCCATCTGCATCATCATCCTCATCCTGCTCGTGCTGTTGAACGGGTATTTCTGCATGGCCGAGATGGCGATGGTCAACGCGCGCAAGGCCAAGCTGCAGGAGGCCATCGACCAGGGCGTCCCCGGTGCCGAGATGGCGATGAAGGTCGCCGGCGACACGGACCGCATGTTCGCGGCCATGCAGGTCGGCATCACCATCGCGAGCTTCTGCGCGTCCGCGGTTTCGGCCACGGCGGTCTCGGACCCCATCGCGCGCTGGCTCGTCTCCCTCGGCGTCAACCCCTCGGCGGCCAGCTTCATCGCCGTCGCGTTCATGACGCTGCTCATCGCCTACATCACGCTCGTCTTCGGCGAGCTGCTGCCCAAGCGCATCGGCATGGCCAACTCCGAGAAGGTCGCCATCAAGCTGGCGAAGTCCATGCACGTCTTCGAGCTGTGCACGCGTCCGCTCGTCAAGCTGCTCCAGTCTTCGACGAATGCGGTCGCCAAGCTCCTGCACGTGCGGTCGAGCGATGACCAATCGCCCGTCTCGGAGGAGGAGATCAAGATCCTCGTCAACGAGCAGGAGACGCTGCTCGACGAGGAGAAGCGCATGATCGGCGAGATCTTCGACCTCGGCGACACCGTCGCCCGCGAGATCATGGTGTCCCGCGTCGACATGCAGCTCGTGGAGGACACGATGACGGTCAAGCAGGTCATCGAGCGCATGCGCGGCACGGGCTACTCGCGCATCCCCGTGTTCCACGAGGACCACGACAAGATCATCGGCGTCGCCATGGTCAAGGACCTGCTCGTGCCGATCATGGACGATCGCGAGCACGACCTCGTGACCGAGTACATGCGCGAGCCGGTGTTCGTCCCCGAGACGAAGGACATCCTGCCGTTGCTCAGCGAGATGCAAAGCGAGCACAACCAGCTCGTCATCGTCGTCGACGAGTATGGCGGCACGGCGGGTCTGCTCTCGATCGAGGACATCGTCGAGGAGGTCGTGGGCGAGATCGCCGACGAGTACGATCCCGACCGCAAGTACATCACCAAGCTCGGCGATAACGAGTGGGTCATCGACGGGCGCCTGCCTGTGGACGACGCCATCGAGGAGGGCCTGCCCATCGAGGAGTCCGACGAGTACGACACGGTCGCCGGCTGGCTCATGGACACGATCGACTTCATTCCCGTGATCGGCGACCGCTTCACCATCGGCCCGATGAACATCACGGTGCAGTCGATGCGCCGCCGCCGCATCTCGTTCCTGAAGGTCGAGATGCACGAGGAGGGGGACGGGGAAGCTCCCGGCCCCGACGATGCGAGCGGAGCATCCCGGCATGGCTGAAGTTCCCAACCTGCGCTCGTTGCGCTCGACGCTGCCCGCCGCGTTCGCAGGCGGCCGGCTGGAGCTCGTCGATGTCCGCGCGAGGAGCGGGGCCGTCGACTTCAAGCTCCGCGTCCGAGGCGGCGACACCGCCTCTCCTGCGCTAGTCGCTGCGCTCCAAGCCGTGCGGCCGACACTCGCGGAGCACACGTGCACATCGGACGACGATGACGACGAGCCGATGACGATGCCCCATCTGGTCGAGCACGTCGCGATCGACCTGCTCGTCGAGCGTCGCGCGGAGCCGGGCGATCCCATCGCCGGCTACACGGTCTGGCTTGACCGCCGGCGCGGCCTCGCGCGCATCACCCTTTCGAGCACGGACTGCGCCGCCACCGGGGAGGGAATGCTTGCAGCATGCCAGCTGGTGGCACAATATATTGAGGAGATATGATTTCGAGAATGGGCCAGAGGACATCCCGGCTCATTTCAGATACGCGATAGAAGGTAATTCGCATGACGAGAATGGTTTTCGACGAGTGGACCGATAAGTACGCGGAGCGCATGCACAGCATCCGCCGCAGCGCCGTGCGCGACCTGTTCGCTGCGGCATCGCGCTCCGACGTCATCTCGCTTTCCGGCGGCATGCCCGAGATCAGCGTCCTTCCGCTGGATGCGGTGGCGCAGGCCGTGAAGTCCGCGATCGACGAGGAGGGTGTGAAGGCGCTGCAGTATGGCTCGTCCATCGGCCGTGTCGAGACGCGCGAGGTCGTGTGCGGCCTCATGGAGGACCTCGACATCCACGTGGTGCCCGACGACATCATCATCACCTCGGGTGCCCAGCAGGCCCTCGACCTCATCGGAAAGACGTTCATCGACCCCGGTGATCCGATCATCCTCGAGGCGCCGACCTACGTGGGAACCCTGCAGGCGTTCTCGCAGTACCAGCCGGACATTCACGGCATCGAGCTCGACTCCGAGGGCATGCGCATCGACCTGCTCGAGGCGGAGCTCGAAAAACTCGGCGACCGCAAGCCGAAGTTCATCTACACGATTCCGAACTTCCACAACCCGGCCGGCGTGACGATGTCGCTCGAGCGCCGCAAGCGCCTCCTCGAGGTCGCGCACAAGCATGGCATCCTCGTCATCGAGGACGATCCGTACGGCCGCCTGCGCTATTCGGGCGAGCCGATCGCCAGCCTGCGCTCCATGGACGGCAACGTCGTGTACCTCGGCACCGTGTCGAAGATGTTCGCGCCGGGCGTGCGCACGGGCTGGATTATCGCGCCCAAGCCGATTCTCGCGAAGATCAACCTCACGAAGCAGGCCGCCGACCTCTGCGGCTCGACGCTCGACCAGGTGGTCGTGGAGCATTACTTCAACGATACCCCCTGGCGCGAGACGCTCGAGGCGCTGCGCAAGCAGTATGCCGAGCGCCGCGATGCGATGCTGGCGGCTCTCGAGGAGTTCTTCCCGCCCGAGGCGGAGTGGACGCATCCCGACGGCGGCTTCTTCCTGTGGGTGACGCTACCGCGGTTCGTGGACACCGACCAGATGCTGTCGCTCGCTCTCGAGCAGGGCGTCACGTACGTGCCGGGCAAGGGATGCGATGCCGCGGGAGGGTGCACGAGCTCGATGCGCCTGGCGTTCTGCTACGAGACGCCCGAGAACATCCACGAGGCGATTCGACGTCTGGCGCTCGTCATCGAGGAGCGCATGGAGCTGTACCGCGCCTTCATCAAGGCCGGGGCTATCGAGGAATAACGGCGGGCGCACCGCGCGTCACGCCTTACGAAGGGAGCGAAGATGGGTTACAAGGTTGCAGTGCTCATGGGAGGGCAATCGTTCGAGCGCGAGTTCTCCCTCAACAGCGGCAAGAACGTGTGCGAGATCCTGACGGCGGCGGGCCACGAGGTGGTGCCGCTCGACACGACGTCGGACCTCGTCGACACGCTGCGCGCCGAGAAGCCGGATGTTGCCTACGTGGCGCTGCACGGCAAGCACGGCGAGGACGGCACGATCCAGTCGCTGCTCGAGGTGCTCGGCATCCCCTATGTGGGCTGCACGCCGCATGTGTGCCGCCGCACGCGCAACAAGGCCAACGTCGTCTGCGTGCTCGACGCGTACCGCGCCCATGGGGACGGCACGGGCCCGGCGTCCTGGTTCCCCCAGGTGTGCATGTCGCTCGACGCATTCAAGGAGATGGGTGCCGCGGGCACGCTCGAGCAGATCGCGGGACGCTTCTCCGGCTACCCGCTCGTGGTGAAGCCCGCCTGCGGCGGTAGCGCCATGGGACTCCACAAGGTCAAGTGCTTCGACGAGTTGGCTCCCGCCATCCTCGACGCGTTCTCGTATGACGACGAGGTCATCGTGGGCGAGTGGGTCGAGGGCGTCGAGGTCGGCGTCTCCGTCATCGAGGACGAGGACGGCAACGCCAAGGTGCTCCCGCCCGTCGAGATCGCTCCGAAGCACGAGTACTTCGACACATCCGCCCGTCTCGACTCCGACGAGGTCGAGTTCTTCGCTCCTCCTCGCGAGGAGTCGCTCTCCCGCGACGGCGCCGATGCCGCCGAGGTGCTGAAGGCCATCGAGGACGCGGCGCTCGAGATCTTCGAGTCGTTCCGCTGCCGCGACGTCGCCCGCGTCGACATGATCTGGGACGGCGAGCACGCCAACGTCATCGAGGTGGACGTCTCGCCCGGCATGTCGCGCAGCTCGCTGCTGCCCGCCGCCTGCGCGGCTGCGGGCATCGACCTGGGCGACTTCCTCACCCAGCTCCTCGATCGCGCAGTCGCCCGCGGCTAACGCCCGCTGCGCATTTGACACGCCATATTCTGCAGGCAAAGAAAGGAACCCGGACCGATTGGCCCGGGTTCCCTTTTCGCGTAGCGGGTGGTGCGGCGCCGATTAGAAGATGGGGAGAACGGCGCCCTCGTACTTGTCGTTGATGTAATCGCGGACGGCATCGGAGTTCAGGGCCTCGGCCAGAGCCTGGATGCCCGGGTTGTTCTCGTTGCCCTCCTTCACGACGAGCAGGTTGGCGTAGGTCTGCGCGGCCTCGCTGTCGGCGCTCTCGGTGACGATGGCGTCCTTGGAGACGTTGAGCCCAGCCTCGAGCGCGTAGTTCGAGTTGATGGCCGCGATGTCGACGTCCTGGAGCGAATGCGCGGTCTGCGCGGCCTCGAGCTCGATGATGTCGAGGTTCTTCGGATTGTCGACGACGTCTGCCTTGGTGGCGGTGATGCCGGCGTCATCGGCGAGCGTGATCAGGCCGGCCTGCTGGAGCAGGAGGAGCGCACGTGCCTCGTTGGTCGGATCGTTGGGGACTGCGACGCTCGCGCCATCGGGCAGGTCGTCGAGGCTCGTCAGGGACTTGTCCTTGCCGGCGTAGATGCCGAACGGCTCGTAGTGGACGGCCACGACGTCGACGAGATGCGTGCCCTGCTCGGCGTTGAAGTCGTCGAGGTACGGCTTGTGCTGGAAGTAGTTGGCGTCAACCTCCCCCTCCTCGGTCGAGGTGTTGGGAAGCACGTAGTCGGTGAACTCCTTCACCTCGAGCTGGTAGCCCTGCTCGGCGAGAATCGGGGCGACGACGTCGTTGAGGATCTCGGCATGGGGCGTGGGAACCGCCGCGACGGTGATGGTCTCGCCATCGCCGGCGGGAGCCGCCGCGTTATCGGCCGCCTGGTCGCTGGATCCGCCGCAGCCGCTCAGCGCGAAGGCCAGCAGCGCGCCCAGCACGGCGACGAGCAGCGCGCGGAGTATCTTGTTCTTGCTTTCGGTCTTTGTCATGATCTCCCTCTTTCTTTCGGATGCACCCGGATGCGGAATCGCATTCGGGACGGTTGAATCGTCTTGTGCATCGTACGGCGTTGAAAACTCCGTTGCAATAGCGGGGTTAATATGCTTTTTCAATCGTGGGCGTTAGGTTTTGGCGATAACCGGATTCGTTAAAGGACGAATCTATTACAGGCAATGTATTTTACCGATTACCGCAAAGGCAAAGGCACCCCCACAATTATTCTGTTGAACATGCGGGAGGCGATTTTCCCGTCTCCAACCGAAAGGGGAACCATGGCACATATCGATATCGCGGCACTGCGCAACCGTCCGGTGGCAGTGCTCGGCGGCGGAGCCGTCGCCAAAACATGCGGGGCCGACTGCGCCCTCGCCGGTCAGGAGGTGCGCATCTGCGACCTCGATCCGTTCTATTCGAAATCGCTCGGCACGGTGGCTCGCACGGGAATCACCCTGCAGGCCAAGCCGCCCGCCACTCAGAGCAAATACGGCTTCGAGCGCTTCGGCCGCGGCGAGTTCGCGCTCGTCACGAACCGCATCGAGGAGGCCGTCGCCGGGGCGGGCCTGGTCATCGTCGCGATGCCCTCCGTCGCCCACGAGACGTTCTTCGCCGAGCTGATCCCCCATCTGGAGGACGGGCAGATTGTCCACATCATCCCCGACAACTACGGTTCCCTGAAGCTCCGCAAGATGCTTCGCGAGTCGGGAAGCACCGTCGATGTGATCGTCGGCGGCTGGTCGAGCGCGCCCTATGGCACGCGCATCGACACCGAGGGCGGGGTCATGAACGCGCACGTGTCGCTCGTGTACCGGGCCATCACCCTGCGCGGCGCAGCGCTTCCCGCGCGCGACACGGATGTCTTCATCGAGAGCTCCCAGGCGCTCGGCTGCTTCGACGCGATTACCGACGGAGACGGTGCCGTGGCCGGCGATACGGTGCTCGACATCGGATTCTCCAACGTCAACCCCGTCATCCATGTGCCCGGAACGCTGCTCGGCGTCGGCGTCATGGAGAACTTCGGCCGCATCTACGGCGGCAACGACCCCAAGCAGTTCTCGATCTACAGCCATGCGTTCTGCCCCTCCATCTCGGAGGTTCAGTGGGAGTTCTACCAGGAGGAGTGCCGTGTGGCCGCGGCGATCGGCGTCGGCATCCAGCCCTTCCCCAAGAAGGTGTTCTTCCAGCGCACGAGCGTGCTCGGCAGCGAGTACATGGGGGAGGAGTGCGACGTCCCGTTCAGCGAGCAGTGGCCCGTCGGCTATCAGACCGGCCCGTTCACCATCCAGAACCGCTACGTGACCGAGGACGTTCCCGTCGGATGCCACATCTACCATGAGCTCGGCTGCAAGTTCGGCGTTCCCACCCCGGTTATCGACTCGATGATCCTGCTCGGCGGCATCATGAGCCACGCGGACTACTTCGAGACCGGCGTGACGCTCGACGATCTCGGAATCGCCCATCTCGACCGCGACGCGCTGCTCGCGTATCTCCATGACGGCGTCTTCGAGGAGGCCTGATATGGCGACGCTCGGCGTTCGCGACGAGGCGGCCAGGCACGGCATCATCGAGGCGGTGCCCCGCACGACGGCGGGCTTTCCGGTCGGCATCATCGCGATTAGGCTCGACTATCCCAAGATGCCCGGGAACGTCGTCAACGCGCAGACGTTCGACTTTCCCGTGCTCTACGAGGAGGTCGTGTTCGAGATCGAGCAGTTGTTCGAGGGCGACCCGGCGCTTGCCGATGCTGTGATCGCGGCAGCGGGGAGACTCGAGGCGCGCGGTGCCCGCGCGATCGTGGGCGCCTGCGGGTTCTTCGCCCACTTCCAGCGGCAGGTCGCCGCGGCGGTGGACGTCCCCGTGTTCCTCTCGAGCCTGGTGCAGGTTCCCCTCGTGGAGCTGGCGCTCAAGCCCGGGCAGAAGATCCTGGTGTTCGCCGCCGACGGGGATTCGGTCGACGACGAGCTGCTCTCGCAGGTGGGAGCCTCCGGTGGCAGGCTCATCGTCCAGAACCTGGGCGACCGCGAGGCCTTCGCGCCCATCCGCCATGGGAGGACCGTGCTCGACAACGGGGCCCTCATCGCGGATCTCGAGAACCTGGCGAATGCGCAGATCGAGGCGCATCCCGAGATAGGGGCCATCCTCCTCGAGTGCAGCGACCTGCCGCCCTATGCGGCCGACCTGCAGGAGGCGACCGGCCTGCCGGTCTTCGACTTCATCACATTGATCAATTGGGTGCACCAGGCGGTCGCCCAGCCACGCTATTACGGCGACGTCCGTTAGACGGAGAAGAGAATGATAGAGATCGAGCATCTATACAAGGTTTACAACGACGCGAATCCGCACGAGGCGTTGCACGACATCAACCTGGTCATCGAGGATGGCGACACCTACGCGCTCCTCGGGCAGTCGGGTGCGGGCAAGTCGACGCTCGTGCGCTGCATCAACCTGCTCGAGCAGCCCACGTCGGGCGTCGTGCGCATCGACGGCCGCGACATCACGGGCCTGCGCGGGAAGGAGCTGCTCGGGCTCCGAAGTTCGATCGGCATGATCTTCCAGAGCTTCAGCCTCTTCGCCCAGCGCACCGTGCTCGATAACATCACCTTCCCCCTCGAGTTGCGCGGGGAGAAGCGCAAGGCGGCCGTGAGCCGCGCCCGCGAGCTGCTCGAGATCGTCGAGCTCGGCAGTTACGAGAAGCGCTATCCGAGCCAGCTTTCCGGCGGGCAGCAGCAGCGTGTCGCCATCGCGCGCGCCCTCGCCAACAACCCCAAGATCATGCTGTGCGACGAGGCGACGTCGGCCCTCGACACGCGCACGACCGTGTCCATCCTGAACCTGCTGCGCAAGATCAACTCCGAGCTCGGCGTCACGCTCGTGGTGATCACGCATGCGCTGAACGTCGCGGAGGCGCTGTGCGAGAAGGTCGCGATCATCGATAACGGCCAGATCGTGGAGCGGGGCTACACGCGCGAGCTGTTCGCGAACCCGCAGAGCAACACGCTGCGCGAGCTCATCGACAACAACCGCGCGGCGCAGGACCTGACGATCGCCTTCGACGAGGACCTCGAGCTTGCGCTCGTCGACACGCATGGGGAAGAGGAGGTGTAACCGATGGGTGATTTCTTCTCGGAGTATGGCCCGATGCTTCTCGACGGTACGATCGACACCATCATCATGACGCTCGTCGCGACGATCGCCGCCTATGTCATCGGCCTGCCCGTCGGCGTGCTGCTCACGATCTCCGCGCCCAACGGCATCAAGCCGAATAGAACGCTGCACTCGGTGCTCGGGGCCATCGTCAACATCGTCCGCTCGGTGCCGTTCATCATCCTGCTCGTCGCGATCATTCCGTTCACGCGGTTCGTCGTGGGAACATCGCTCGGCGTGCCGGGCGCCATCGTCCCCCTGACCATTACGGCGGCGCCATTCGTCGCGCGCATGGTCGAGCAGAGCCTCGCCGAGGTGGACGGCGGCCTGATCGAGGCGGCCCAGAGCTTCGGTGCGAGCAACTGGCAGATCGTGTACAAGGTGTTCCTGCGCGAGAGCCTTCCCGGCCTCGTGCGCGGACTGACCATGACGTTCGTCACGCTCTTCGGCTTCGCCGCCATGGCGGGAACCGTCGGCGCGGGCGGCTTGGGCGACATCGCCATCCGATACGGTTATCAGCGCTATCAGACCGATGTGATGATAGCCGCCGTCGTTCTGTGCGTTATCATCGTGGAGGTGTTCCAGGGGCTCGGCAACCTCGTCGCCCGCAAGATGGATCACCGCTAGCGATAGATGACGGAGGGCGCGCATGACGCTCCAGCAACTCAAATACGCCATTGCCATATCCGAGGCGGGATCGTTCAACAAGGCCTCCGAGACGCTCTATGTCTCCCAGCCGTCGCTCACGAGCGCGATCCAGGAGCTCGAGCGCGAGCTCGGCATCACGGTCTTCAACCGCAACAGCCGCGGCGTCACGCTCACCAACGATGGCGTGGAGTTCATCCAGCACGCCCGCCAGGTCGTGCAGCAGTACGACCGCCTGCTCGACCTCTACGGCAAGGGCGGGTCGCTCAAGAAGAAGTTCGGCGTCTCCACGCAGCATTACTCCTTCGCCGTCAAGAGCTTCGTCGAGATGGTCAAGGGCGTCGACTCCGACGAGTACGAGTTCGCCATCCGCGAGACCAAGACGCGGGAGGTCATCGACGACGTCGCCTCGGGTCGAAGCGAGCTCGGCATCCTGTACCTGAGCGACTTCAACCGCAAGGCCATCGAGAAGATCCTTGCGTCGAACGGGCTCGACCATCACCACCTCATCAGTTGCGATGTGTACGTGTACATCTGGAAGGGGCATCCCCTGGCGGACCGGGATTCCATCTGCTTCGAGGACCTCGCCGACTACCCCTGCCTGTCGTTCGAGCAGGGCGCCGAGAGCTCGTTCTACTATGCCGAGGAGATCCTGAGCACGAGCGAGTACTCGCGCACGATCAAGGCAAACGACCGCGCCACGATGCTCAACCTGATGGTGGGCCTCAACGGCTACACGCTTTGCTCGGGAATCATCTGCGAGGAGCTCAACGGATCGGACTACGTGGCGGTTCCCTTCGATGCGGGCGACCAGGCGAGGGCCGCCGGCGCGATGGAGATCGTCTACATCTCCAAGAGGAACATGGTGCTCAGCCGCCTCGGCGAGCTCTACATCGGGGAGACCCGGAAGTACCTCGCGGACTACACGTCCGACCCCGATTGACGATCGGCCCGTGTCAAACGCCCTGTCCATTTGACACGCACATGATGGAAACGAGAACGGGGGCGCGGCTCATCTGCGAGCCGCGCCCCCGTTGCCTTCGCTTACGCGTCGGTTGCTACTCGGCAACCTCCTCGATCTTCTCCTGGACGTCCTCGACGACGTCCTCGACGATCTCGGCGACCTCCTCGGCCTTCTCCTCGATGGTCTCCTTGGCGGCCGCAGCGTTCTTGGCAACCTGCTCGGAGATGATCTTGCGGGCCGCATCGATCTTGGCCTGAAGCTGGTCGGCCTTGGGGTCATCGGAGCGGACAGAGGAGACGGAGGACGTGAAGCGCTCCGAACCCTGCTTGTTGTACCCCTGGCCCTGGCCCATGATTCCGCGGATGAACTCCTTGGCATCTTCGCGATTCTCGGGACCGGCCTTCGGGGCCAGGAAAACACCCGCCGCAAAGCCGATCAGGCCGCCGACGAAGAAAGCTCCACCTTTACCCATTGTCTCCTCCTTGCAAATCATTGCGTGTTTCGAGGTTAATACTTCAGCGCATAGAAGGCATTCTAGCACTTTGGCCGGCTGCGCGCCCTCTCTCGACAAATTCTCTACGGGTGAGGCTACCACGCGGCCGATGGGCTGCGGCAACGACGGGTCGATGGTTGCGGTCGTGACCGCCCCGGCCGAGGGCCGAGCACGCCGTCGCCGCGGAAACTGTCATGGAAACGACCGGACGACCTGTCACAGCCGGAGGGTCCTTCGACCCCCTGACACCCAAATCGCCCGTTCGCCCGCTTGGGTGCGCCTACTCCGATTGACGGGAGCGCACGTGCGGGATAAGATTTTGCAGTTCGTTTTCATCAGGCCCCGTGAAAGCTTAATGGAAACCACGTCCAGGTAACAAAATGGAGGAAGCACGTGAAGACTTACTACGCAAAGCCCGGAGAGGTGGAGCGCGAGTGGCTGCTCGTCGACGCTGAGGATGTCGTCCTCGGTCGTCTTGCCGCCCAGGTTGCGACCATCCTTCGCGGTAAGCACAAGCCGCAGTACACCCCGCATGTCGACACCGGCGATTTCGTCGTCGTGATCAACGCGGAGAAGGTCAAGGTTACCGGTGCCAAGGTCACCGATAAGGAGTACTACCACCACACCGGCCATCCGGGCGGACTCAAGAAGGAGACGCTCCAGGAGGCCATGGTGAAGCATCCCGAGCGCGTCATCGAGCACGCGGTCAAGGGCATGCTCCCCAAGAACACGCTCGGCCGCGCCATGGGCATGAAGCTCAAGGTGTACGCTGGTCCCGATCATCCCCATGCGGCTCAGAACCCGCGCAAGATCGAGTTGGAGGGTTAATAGATGGTTAACGAAGCAGTTTATTACGGAACCGGCCGCCGCAAGAATGCGGTTGCACGCGTGAGGATCAAGCCGGGCACCGGCAAGGTCACCATCAACAAGCGCGATGGTCTCGAGTACTTCGGCCGCGAGGGCCTGCTCAACTATGCGCTCACCCCGTTCATCGTCACCGATACCGTCGGCCACTTCGATGTTATCGCCACCTGCAACGGCGGCGGCATCTCCGGCCAGTCCGGTGCCGTGAGGCTCGGCATCGCCCGCGCCCTCCTCGAGGCTGGCGACTATCGCGCGGACCTCAAGAAGGCCGGCTACCTGACGCGCGACTCCCGTATGGTCGAGCGCAAGAAGTACGGTCTGAAGAAGGCCCGCAAGCGCCCGCAGTTCTCGAAGCGCTAGGCTTACGGCTTGCCCGTATGGCCTTCCATGCGGCTTGCATATACAATTTGAAGGCGGAGGTTCGCACTGCGGGCTTCCGCCTTTTATACAAGGGGATTTGAGGATTTCGGAGGAATCATGGCCAAGCGCCTGTTCGGCACCGATGGTGTGCGCGGGATAGCGAACACCGATCTGACCGCGAAGCTCGCGTTCGACCTCGGCCGTGCCGCCGTGGAGTTCCTGGGCAAGGAGCTCGTCATCGGCAAGGACACGCGTCGTAGCGGAGACGTCCTGGAGGCTTCGATCGCGGCCGGCATCATGTCGGCCGGCGGAAACGTCCATCTTGCCGGCGTCATTCCCACGCCGGCCATTGCGCTTCTCACGCGCACCGGCGACTACGACGGCGGCATCGTCATCTCGGCGTCGCACAACCCGCCGCGCTACAACGGCATCAAGTTCTTCAACGCCGACGGCTTCAAGCTGCCCGACGCGCTCGAGGACGAGATGCAGGCCTTCATCGAGTCCGGCGCGGAGGTTTCCGGCGACGAGGTCGTCGGCGAGCTCGTGGGCAAGGCGCTTGTCATCGATGATGCGATGGATCGCTACGTGGCGCATGCCGTCGAGCCCCTGCTGTCCGACGGCATCGACCTCTCCGGCATGAAGATCGTGGTCGATTGCGGCCATGGTGCCGCATGCCGCACAACGCCCGAGGCGCTGCGGCGCCTGGGCGCCGACGTGATCGCCATGAACACCGACTACAGCGGCGATGACATCAACGTCGAGTGCGGCTCGACGAACCTGGGCGCCATCAAGGGCGTGGTCGCCGAGCATGGCGCCGCCCTGGGTCTCGCCCACGACGGCGACGCCGATCGCCTTCTGGCCGTCGACGAGCTCGGCAACGAGGTAGATGGCGACCAGATCGAGGCGATCTGCGCCATCGACCTCAAGGATCGCGGCAAGCTCAAGGGCAATGCGGTCGTCTCGACCGTCATGTGCAACCTCGGCCTCATCCGCGCCATGAAGCGCGAGGGCATCGAGCTCGAGCAGACCAAGGTCGGCGATCGCTATGTGCTCGAGTGCATGCAGCGCGAGGGATACATCCTCGGCGGCGAGCAGTCGGGCCACATGATCTTCCTCGAGCAGAACACGACGGGCGATGGCCTCGTGACGGCGCTCAACCTGCTGTCGGTCATGGTCCGCTCCGGCAAGCCTCTCTCGGCGCTCGCGACTGCCATGGAGCGTTTCCCGCAGTCGCTCATCAACGTCGAGGTGGGGGACAAGGAGATCCACGAGACCTCCGAGGCCGTCATCGCGGCAATCGACGGCGTGAAGGAGCGCCTGGGCGATAACGGCCACGTGCTCGTCCGCGCCTCGGGTACCGAGCAGTGTATCCGCGTGATGGTCGAGGCGACGGAGGACGAGACGGCCTATGCAGCCGCGCGCGAGATCGCCGACGCCATCGAGGCGGCCGACCGCGCGTAGCCGGGGGAGATGACGAATCGAAGAAGGTTCTTCGGTTCGTCGCGGATATAACTTCCTGCAACACCATCGGCATGCGCGTCGCGGCGAGAAGCGGCGTGTCGAATGCCTGGCAATTTAGTTCGAAAAAGGGCGTTTTACACGCCCTTTTTCGATTCGAATTGCCAGAATCGGGCTCTTCGGGTCCGAAACGACGCCCTTTTTCGAACCAAATTGCCAATCCGGCCCCAGGTCACCTAGAGCGGTACGCGTGTGTCAGCGATTCCGGCCCCCAGGTCACCTAGAGCGGTACGCGTGTGTCAGCGATTCCGGCCGCCAAGCCGCTCGGAGCGGCATGCGTGTGTCAGCGATTGCCCGCGGAGGATGGTCCAGCGGGGAGGGTGGCACATGAAAAGGGCCCTGCTCGTTTGAGCAGGGCCCTTGTGCTTTCCTCTTGTCAGCCGGCGACGCTAGGCGTCTCCTCCTCCGGTTTCGCCTCCGCCGCCGCCGGTCTCACCGCCGCCGCCGGTTTCGCCTCCACCTCCTCCGGTTTCGCCTCCACCGCCGCCGGTCTCACCGCCGCCGCCGGTCTCACCGCCGCCGCCGGTCTCACCGCCGGAACTGCCGCCACCACCGGTATTGCCGCCGGAACCGCTGCCGGAGTCGGTGCTGCCGCCGGAACCGCTGCCGGAGTCGCCCTCGGAGCTGGAGCTGCCGCTGTTGTCAGTGGCCTCGGGCTTCGTGGCCGCATCGGTGTTCTGCTGCTGGGCCTGCTGCTCCTTCTCCTTCTCCTTCTCCTTTTCCTCGTCTTCCTTTTCCTCGTCCTCTTCTTCTTCCTCTTCCTCGTCTCCGGCGAGGTCGTCGCCAGCGCTCTCGTCATACGGGGGATCGCCGGCCTCGGGGAAGTCCTCGTAGGGCATGTCCTCGAGTGCGACCTCCATGTAGTTGCGCCACACGGGGCAGCAGTTCGAGCCACCCATGTTGTCCGCGATGGGGCGGTTGTTGCGCGAGCCGATCCACACGGACGTGGAGAGCTGCGGGGTGTAGCCGCAGTACATCGAGTCGCGGTAGTCGTTGGACGTTCCGGTCTTGCCCGCCGAGACCTGGCCGTAGAGCTGGGCGCTCGTCGCGGTGCCGCCGGTGACGACGGACTTCAGGACCTCGGTCACCGCATGCGAGACCTCGGGAGTCAGCGCGCGCTCGCCCTCGAGGTCCTCCTCTGCGTCGTAGATGACGTTGCCGTGCTTATCCTCGATCTTGGTGATGCACTTGTATGGATGGTGGATGCCTCCCGTCGCGAGCGTGCCGTAGGCCGAGGCCATCTCCAGCGTGTTGACGCCCTCGGAGCCGAGGGTGATCGACGGGACGGGGTTCAAGTCGACGGTGATGCCCATGCGGTGCGCGACGTCGACGACCGACTTCGGCCCCAGCTTGGTGACGAGCCTCGCGTACGCCGTGTTCGACGAGACCTGCGTGGCCTGCTGGATCGACATGTTGCCCATCTGCGCGTTGCCGTAGTTCTCGACGCGCCAGTTGCCGATCTTGACGGGCGAGCTGCAGTCGATCGTCGTCGAGGGGCTGATGCCGTGCTCGATGGCGTCGGTGAGCGTGAACATCTTGAAGCACGAGCCGGAGGCCCTGCGCGCCTGCGTGGCGAGGTTGAACTGGTCGGAGTCGTAGTCGCGTCCGCCGACGAGCGCGACGACGTAGCCCGTGTCGGGATCGATGGACGTGAGCGAGACCTCGACGTCCTCGTCCATCCACTCGAGCTTGGCGTCGCAAGCCGCCTCGGCGGCGTCCTGGCAGTGCGGGTCGAGCGTGGTGTAGACGGTCAGGCCGCCCTTGTAGACCTCGTCGGAGGTGAAGGCGAACTCGCCCTCGCCGTCGAGGAGGACGGTGCGCACCCAAGAGGTGAAATACGGGTACTCGTAGATGCCGTCCTGGCGGTCGTCTTGGTCGTCCATGGGGTTGAGCTCGAGCGAGGAGGCAACGTACTCGTCGTACTCCTCCTGCGTGATGTACTCGTTGCTGAGCATGCGCCTCAGCACGAGGTCGCGGCGCTCGAGCGCCTTATCGGGATTCGTCTTCGGGTTGTTGTTCGTGGGCGACTGCGGGATGCCGGCGAGCAGCGCGGCCTCCTCGGGCGTGATGTCCTTCGCGCTCTTCGAGAAGTAGTGCTGGCAGGCCGACTCGATGCCGTATGCGCCGTCGCCGTAGTTGATGGTGTTGAGGTACATCATCAGGATCTCGTCCTTGGAGTACTGCTTCTCCACCTGCATGGCGAGATACGCCTCGCGCACCTTTCGCTTGATCGTCTGCTCCTGCATCTCGTCTGCAAGCAGCGTGTTGCGCACGAACTGCTGCGTGATCGTCGAGGCGCCCTCCACGCGTCCGCCGGTCATGTTGACGAAGAGCGCGCGGATGATGCCGGCGGGGTCGACGCCCGCATGCTCGTAGAAGCGCTCGTCCTCGGTCGCGACCGTGGCATCCTTGATGCATTGCGCCACCTCGTCGCTCGTGACCGGGTCGCGGTCCTCGATGTAGAACTCGGCGAGGAGCGTCTCCCCGTCGGCGGCATACACGCGGGTCTTCTGCGACACCGTGTACGCCTCGGCCGACGTGTAGTCGGGCAGGTCCTGCAGCCAGCTCATGACCATGCCGTAACCGCTGGTCACGGCGATGGCGAGCACGGCGAAAATGGCGGCCGTGAAGCCGAGCACGAGTCCGAAGGCAAGGCTCTTCTTCTGTCGTTGACGCCTACGCGCTCTCGAAGGCATGGAATATCCCCCTTGGTTCGCTTATACGTAAACACTAATTATAGTGCGGATTCAACGTAAACACGAAACGCACACGCGAGCGCACCGCCTGTGGAACGCTCCCCCGGGGAGCGTCCCAGTCTTCGGAGAGCTCCATCTTTGCGGAACGCTCGACCGAGGAATGTTCAACTTCTATTTGATATAGTCTAGTAATTCGCGATTGCAATGACGGAAGGCGGTTGAGATGCTGTTCGCGCACATCGGGGTCATTGACGGGGAGTTCGAGCTGCACGACGATTGGTTCGTGGGGGTCGAGGGCGCGTTCATCACGTACGTGGGGCCGACCGAGCCGGAAGCCGATTACGGCGAGCGCTACGATGGTCGGGGCAAGGTCATCATGCCCGGGCTGGTGAACGCGCACACGCATGTTCCCATGACGCTGCTGCGCGGTTACGCGGAGAACCTGCCGCTCGACCGCTGGCTGCAGGAGATGATCTGGCCCTTCGAGGCCCTCATCACCGAGGAGACGGCTCTGCCCGCCGCACGCCTCGCCTATGCCGAGGCGCTCCGCTTCGGGACGGTCTCCCTCACGGATATGTACACGTTCAGCGAGGCGCGCATCCGGGCGATCGAGGAGAGCGGCATCAAGTGCAACATGGCGCACGGCGTGCTCGCCTTCGACCCGAGCGTCCCCTACGACGCGATGCCCGAGAAGGCGATTTCCGACAAGCTCGTCGACGAGTTCAACGGCGTGTTCGGCGGCCGTCTGAAGATCGAGCTGGCACCCCATGCGCCTCACACGGTCGTGGAGCCGGTGCTGCGCGCGATGGCGGAGCACGCCGCCGATCGAGGAATCGGCGTTCACGTGCACGTTGCGGAGACGAGGGCCGAGCAGGAGCAGGTCATGGAGATGACCGGCATGACCCCGGTCGCCTACCTCGAGAGCCTGGGCATCCTCGACGTGCCGGTCACCGCGGCGCACTGTGTCTGGGCGACCGACGACGACCTCGCCATCCTCGCCGCGCGCGACGCGACCGTGGCGACGTGTCCGGCCTCGAACCTCAAGCTGGGGAGCGGCATCCCGAGCACGAGGCGCTTCCTCGCATCAGGAGCGAACCTCGCGATTGGAACCGACGGCGTGTCGAGCAACAACGCGCTCAACCTGTTCCGCGACATGTACCTGGCCGCCATCGCGCACAAGGGAGCCGAACTCGACCCGGTCGGCGTCTCCGCCACCGACGTCCTGCGAGCGGCGACCGCCGGTGGCGCGCATGCGCAGCGACGCGACGACTGCGGCGTGATTGCCGAGGGCAAGCGTGCGGACCTCATCGTGCTCGATGTGGATGTGCCTTGGATGCAACCCGTCACGAGCATGGCGGACAACATCGTGTACGCGGCCAGCGGATCGGAGGTCGTGCTGACGATGGTCGACGGCGAAGTCCTCTACAAAGACGGCGAGCATCTCACGATCGACGTCGAGCGCGCCATGCGGGAGACGCAAGCAGCCCGCGATGCCATAGCCGCGCAGCTGTAGCCGAGATGGAGCCGGGGGAGGGCGACCCGTCCGGGGGAAGGCTCCGCAAAGCGTGTCTCCACTCCGCTTCTGCAGCTCAGGAGGGAACGCCTTCGGCGTTCTAGGGCCTTCGCTCCCGCAGAAGCTCCATGGAGCCACTGCTCCGCAATTCCCCCGGACGGGCCGCCATCTTCCGGCTACATCCGCTTTGGACTCGCCGCTCATGCGGGGCGGTTTGGAGAAAAACGTCGAAAATCGTATAATAGTGCATTACCAGCCTAAAACGGCTCGAAGAACAAACGCGGCACGCAACGTAATTTGATGGGGGTATGAAGCGCATGGGCAAGCATAGGACTGGCATATCCATCTTCATCGTCGCAATCTGCCTGGCATTGATCCTGCCGGCGGCGGCGTTCGCCGACCAGGCGACCTACACGCTTTCCGACGACGTCAAGACGACGAGCAGGACCTATAAGATCCAGTCGATCGAGGGCGCCTCGGCCATCACCACGGCAACGGCCATCGCCAAGAAGGCCTACCCGTCCGGCGTGCCCAGCAAGAAGGCCATCATCGTGAGCAGCGAGAAGAAGGCCTGGCCCGACGCCGTCGCGGCGTCCTCGCTCGCCGGCGCGCTCGACTGCCCGATTCTCTACACGTATGAGGGCTCGCTCCCCGGCGGCACGGCTAACGCGCTCAAGTCGCTCAAGGTCGAGCAGGTCTACATCGTCGGCGGTTCCAAAGCCGTGAAGCCGAAGGTGGCCGATGCCCTCATCGACAAGGGCTACACGGTGAGCCGCATCTGGGGCAACACCTTCATCGACACGCAGCTCAAGATCTACGAGTTCGGCAAGGACCGCAACATCTGGAACGCCAACACGGCCTTCGTTGCGACGGGCAAGAGCTACGAGGATTCGCTCGCCGCGGGAACCGTCGCCTTCAGGCAGAAGTACCCCATCTTCTACGTTCCCGAGAAGGGCAAGTTCTGGAAGAAACAGCTCACCGCCCTGAAGAACAGCAAGATCACGACGTTCTACATCATCGGTGGCAAGAAGGCCGTGACCCCGACTCTCGAGAACCAGCTCAAGTCCATCGCAGATGCCAATTCCGACAAGACCGGTCGCAACTCCTCCGTCGAGCGCATCTGGGGTTGGAACGCCTACACCACCTCGAAGTACTTCGCGCAGTGGGCGGTCAAGAACAAATTCCTGTCGTGGAACAACACCGCCTTCGCGACGGGCACCTCGTCGCTCGACTCGGCTCCCGGCAGCGTGCTGCAGGGTAAGACGGGCGCGCCCATCCTGTGGGTGGCTGACAGCAACACGCAGTCGATCGACGCGCTCAAGGGCAAGGGCGTCAAGACGCTGCGCGTGTTCGGCGGCAAGAAGGCCGTCTCGCCCTTCGTCCGCGACGAGATCGCGTACACCCTCGGGTTCAAGCTCAACGACATCCAGGGCTTCAAGGTCTACATCGATGCGGGCCACGGCCCGAACAACACGAATAACGGCGCGAAGGACTCGGGCGCACCTGGCTGCTGGTACGACAAGACCGTCGGGTTCAACGGCAAAGACAAAAAGAAGGGCAAGCAATTCTACGAGTACAACGAGACGAAGGCGCTGGCCACCTCCATCGCCAAGAAACTCAAGGCCCAGGGTATCGACTACTACCTCAACACCGACGGCGGCTGGTATGCGCTCCGCCACGCCGAGGCCATCTCGCAGGGCTGCAACGTGATCGTCTCTGTTCATTTCGATGCCCTCAACGGCAGCAGTTCCGGATCGTTGGCGCTGTACAACAGCGGCGGATCCGAGTGGTCGCCGAAGGTGGCCAAGCACATGCTCACGTACCTGAAGAAGGGTATGGGCCTCAGCGGAAACGCGCGTCATCAGGACGTGGCCATCCTGCGCGGCAAGCTGCCCTCGACGTTGCTCGAGATCTGCTTCATTGACACGCCGGGCAACATGAAGAAGTACGCGGCGAATGAGGGAACGGCGAGCCCCAAGATTGCGGGCAAAGGCAAGGTCTCCACGCAGATCGTCAACGGCATCATGGCACTTTAAATCGCACCACCGCGCGCGAGTCGAATCCGGCTCGCGCGTTCTTATCTATCCGGACGATCAGGGAAGGTGATGGGATATCGATACGCGGCTTGCATCCAGGGGAATGAAGATCTCGGCTGCCATCGCGGCTCTCATGCTCGCGGTTGCGCTCCTCATTCCCGCCACGGCTTCTGCGGCAACCTACACCCTGGGCTCGACATCGGCCAAGGGGGTGCAGTCCCTGTACGGCCAGAACGTGTGGGGCACGGCGGCGCAGGTCGCCAAGGCCGCCTATCCCAAGGGCGTGCCGTCCAAGCGCGCCATCCTCGTCAACTACAAGTCGTGGCAAAACGCGCTGTGCGCCGCCCCGCTCGCCGGCGCGATGGATTGCCCCATCCTCTATGTGGGCGAGACGTCGTTCCCGACGCTCACGAAGAACGCGCTCAACGCGCTCAAGGTCGACACCGTCCTCATCGTGGGCAGTCCCGAGAACGTCACGATGACCGTGGTCCAGAAGGCGTCGAAGGCCGGCTTCAAGGTCAACCGCCTCGGCACCACGAGCAAAACGGTCTACGGCACGCAGATGGCCATCTACGACTACGGCCGCAAGCGCAATCTCTGGAACTCGAACACGGTGTTCGCGGTGACGGGCAAGTCCTTCACGGACGCCCTGTCCATCTCGCCGCTCGCCTTCAAGTACAAGATCCCGATCTTCCTCGTGAATCCCAACGGCACGTTGACGACGGCGCAGTCACGCGCGCTCTCCAACGGCAAGATCACGCGCATCTGGACCATCGGCGGCGAGAAGGCCGTCAACGCCACCGCGTACAAGCGCCTGACGACCATAGCCAAGAACAACGCGAAGGCTGCGGGCAAGGTGGCGAGCATCGACCGCATCTGGGGCGCCAACGCCTACAGCACGTCGGCCGAGGTCGCTAAGTGGTCCGTCAAGAGGAACTACCTGAAATGGGACCGCTCCGCGTTCGCGCGTTGCAAGGACAGCGCCGACGCGCTGGCGGGTTCCGTCCTGCAGGGCAAGGAGAGCGCCGCGCTGCTCGTCATCGAGCCCGAGAACGAGACGACGCTCAAGACGCTCAAGGGCAAGGGCGCCAAGGTCGTGAAGATCTTCGGCGGCGTGAAGGCCATCAGCAGCGGCGTGCGCGCGGATATCACGTATGAGCTCGGCTGGGGTCCGAAGACCGGGCATCGCGTCATGGGCACCTCGCCGTCGTTCACGCAGGCGAAGTTCGTCCGCGCGTACAAGGCGACGGGCCATTCGTATCCCGACGCGCTCAAGAAGAAGGGCGCGAAGAACATAGAGGAGTTCTGCAAGATCCTCGTCACCGAGGCGAACGCCGAGGGCGTGAAGCCCGAGCTCGTCTACGCGATGACGATGTTCGAGACCGGCTGGCTGACGTCGTCGAACGCCAAGAACAAGTGCAACTTCTGCGGTCTCGGCGGAGGCGGTAGCGCGGCCCTCCCGTTCGACAACGTGCGAGCTGGCCTGCGCGCGCAGATCCAGCATATGAAGCTCTATGCGTCGAAGGACCCGCTGGCCAAGCCCGCGGCGTACGAGCGTTGGGCGCAGACGGCGAAATGGATGGGCCGGGGTTTTGCTCCGACCGTCGAGGAGCTTGGCGTGCGCTGGGCCGGCATGAGCGACTACTACGACCATCTCGAGCCGATCATCAACCGCGTCAAGAGGGCTTAAGCGGGGCGAGGGGACCGGCTCCCATCCGCTCCATCCCGGAGGTGCGCCATGGTTACGAGAACGAGAATCCTTCCCGCGCTCGTCGCACTTGCATGCGCGGTGCTCGTAGCGGCTGCTGCCCTCGTCGCCACGCCGCGCGATGCGCAGGCGGCTAGCGCCATCACCTACACGCTCTCGCCGGGTTCGTCGTCGGCCAAGATCCGAAGCATCGCGGGGGCCGGCCACAACGAGACGGCTGCCAAGATCGCGAAGTGGACCTATCCCAAGGGCGTCAAGAGCAAGACCGCCATCATCGCGAGCGGTGCGACGAGTGCCTGGCCCGACGCCATGAGCGCATCTCCGCTCGCGGGCGCGCTCGACTGTCCGATCCTCTACACCGCCAAGAGCTCGGTGCCGAGCGTAACACTCTCGACTCTCAAGACCCTCGGCGTCAAGAACGTGATCATCGTCGGCGGCACGAAGGTCGTCGGCAATCCAGCGAGGGCGCAGCTCGAATCCGCCGGCATGGATGTGATGCGCCTCGCCGGCGCGAACATGCAGGCGACTCAGCTCGCAATATATAAATACGGCGTCAAGAACGGCCTATGGAACACCTCCAACGCCATAGTCGCGACGGGCAATTCCTTCGCCGACGCGCTCTCGGTCTCGCCCATCGCCGTGCGCAAGAAGTACCCGATCTTCATCACCTCCAAGAAGGGCAACTTCTCCAAGGCGCAGCTCGCCGCTCTCAAGGGCAGCGACATCACGCGCTTCGTCATCGTCGGCGGCACGAAGGCCATACCCGCGACCACGGA
Organism: Coriobacteriales bacterium; assembly: GCA_050946275.1. Classification (GTDB taxonomy): domain Bacteria; phylum Actinomycetota; class Coriobacteriia; order Coriobacteriales; family CADBOM01; genus JBMNUM01. Next base: position 7,333 of record JBMNUM010000022.1, on the reverse strand, counting down.
GAAGCGCCTCGAGACGATCGCCGACGCCAACGCGGCCGGCTCGGGCACCGTGGAGCGCGTCTGGGGAGCGAACGCGTTCAAGACATCGGCCGCCGTTGCCCAGTGGGGTGTGCAGAAGAAGTACCTCGCATGGAACAAGGTCGCCTTCGCGCGCGGCTATCTCGCCAAGGACGCGCTGGCCGGTGGCGTCTTGCAGGGCAAGGTGGGCGCGCCGCTGCTCCTCATCGAGAAGTCGCACGAGGAGGTGCTCGCGTCCGTCAAGGGCAAGGGCATCTCGAGCGCCCGCGTGTTCGGTGGTTACAAGGCCGTGACGCAGGCGGTGCGCGAGGATATCGCCCGCGCGCTCGGATTCCCCTTCAGCGAGATCCAGGGCCACCCCATCAAGCTGATCCCGGATATCTCGCTGTGGAACGAGATCACCGACATGAACCTGTTCATGAAGAGCTCCGAGTTCGTCTTCATCAAGTGCACGCAGGGCACGAACATCGTCGATCCGCGTTACAACGAGCGCGTCAAGCAGCTCAACGCCTCCAAGGTGCCGCACTGGGACTACACGTTCATGCTCAAGGGCAACGGCACGGTCAAATACGCGGAGCAGCAGGTGCAATACCTCATCAACCATTCCAATGGCGCCGTGGGTCTCGTGCTCGACGTCGAATGGTACAAGGGCGGCGACGAGACGCTCCCGACGCTCGAGCAGGTCAATGCCGCCGTGCGCTACGCCACCAAGCGCGGCTACAAGGTCGTCATCTACTACAACAACTCGATGAACCCGGCGTACCGGCTCGTCGCCTTCCAATCCGACATCAGGGCGAAGTGCGCCACATGGGCGGCGAGCTGGGGGAAGAATTCCGGTGGCGCGTCGGCCAAGCCGGACAGCACCTGCGACGTGCACCAGTACACGAGCACGGGAACCATGCCCGGCGTGAAGGGCGACTGCGACCTCAGCGTCTTCTACGGCACGACGAAGTCCCTCGCCTGGTTCAAGAAGAAGTAGCCGCTAGCCGGCAAGCCGAGGGGAGCGACCTGTCCGGAAGAATTGCGTAGCAGTGTTTTCGCGGAGTCTCTGCGTTTATCGAGGACTAAAGAACGCCGAAGGCGTTCCCTCCGCAGATGCAGAGACGGAGCGAAAACACGTTTTGCGAAGCCTTCTTCCGGACAGGTCGCTCCCCTCGGCGTTCTCGCATGTGGTATAGTGCATAACCTGCAATTATTTTCGAGAACGATAAGGTGGCGCCGATGCATTTCAGCAGGAAGACATGGATAGCGGCCATCCCCGTGCTCCTCGTCGCGGCGCTTGCATTTCCGCTTGCGGCGCTGGGTGGCGACGGGCTGTCCTACACGACGGGCCACACGCAGAAGATCCGCGGCATCTCCTCGTCCTCGCAGGAGGGCATGGCGGCCACCATCGCGCGCCTTGCCTATCCGGGCGGTGTCGCGAGCAGGACGGCCGTCATCTTGGACAAGAGCCAGGATTCCAGCGAGACGGGCCTGTGCGCCCTCGCGCTCGCCGGTGCCCTCGATGCCCCGGTGCTCTACTCCGATTCGTCGAAGGCCCCGTCGGCGACGCTGGATGCCATGCGCCGGCTCGGGGTCGAGAATACCGTTCTCGTCGGTTCGCCTGACGAGCTCGGGGACACGGTTCGCGAGCAGCTCGTCTCGCAGGGCTACTCCGTGACGCGCGTGTGGGGCGCGAGCGAGCTGAAGACGCAGATGGCCATCTACCGCTTCGGTCTCGAGAACGAGCTGTGGGACGCAACGACGGCGTTCGTCGTTCCCGAGAGCCTCGGCGAGGAGGCCGTCGCCCTGGCGCCCGTGGCGTTCAAGCTCAAGATCCCCGTGTTCGTCGTTCCCGATGGCGATGGTCTCTATCCCAACCAGGTCACCGCTCTCGAGGGCAGCGACATCATCAAGTTCATCCTCGTCGGAGGCGAGGGGGAACTCTCCGCCGATCTGGCTGATCGTCTCGGCTCCATCGCCGGGTCGCACGCGGCCGATGGCAAGGGCATCGTCGAGCGTGTGTGGAAAGACGCGCCCGCCGACGCGGCTGTCGCCATCTCGCAGTGGGCCACGGGGCACGACTACCTCAAGTGGAGCAACACCGCCTTCGCGGGACGCGGCCACGAGCTCGATGCGCTGGCGGCTTCCGTCCTGCAGGGCAAGACGGCCTCGGCGCTGCTGCTGGTCGATGATGGCGAGAACGCAGCTGTATTCGACGCGATGGGCCAGACGGGCATCGCCAACGCGCGCATCGTCGGCGACGACGAGGCCGTGTCGGCGGACACCCGCGAGCAGATCGCCCGCACCCTCGGGTTCTACGTCGCCGAACTCGACGGCTATCAGACGCGCTACATCCCCGACATCTCGCACTGGAACCTCGTCTACGACATCGACGAGCTCATCGCGAATTCCGAGTTCGCCATCATGAAGTGCACCCAGGGAGCCGGCGAGTTCGGCTGGTCGATCGACGCCCGCTACTACGAATGGTCCTCCGCGTTCAACGCGGCCGGACTCCCGCATTGGGACTATACGTTCATGGAGTATGGCGATGGCTCGATCGATTACGCCATCGCGCAGGCCCAGTTCCTCATGGATTGCTCGGATGGTGCGGCTGGATACGTCCTCGACGTCGAGGATTATGCGGGTGCGCGTCCCACGGCGGCCCAGGTGGAGGCCGCGGCGCGCCACATCGTGGCCAGCGGAAACAAGTGCCTCATATACTATAGTCGCGCGTATGCGGACGAGTACGGCTGGATCGCGCAGCTCGACGACCTGCGCGGCAGCTGCGCGAACTGGTGCGCGGCCTACGGCGTGAACGACGGCACGGTGTCGACGTACGCCTCGGTGCCCTCGGACCTGCACCAGTTCACGAGCGTGGGCTCGATGCCCGGCGTCTGGGGCAACTGCGACCTCAGCGTGTACCTCGGCATGGAGAAGCCCCTCTCCTGGTTCACCGAGCGTTAGGGGAGCAAGCCGGCATTTCAGCGGCGTCGCATGACGGCGACGTCACACCCCTCTGTCATGTGGCGATTGACAGCTCTTTGGGCATCTTTATTCACAAGTGGCGATATTTCGTTTGGAGTCTTTAACGACGGTTTTGGTTAATATTTCCATAATGCTCTATGGTTATGGGCGTTTTGTTCATCCTGTCACCGTTGACTCCCCAGTTTATAATGCAAATGTAGCTTTGTTCACTCTATAATGGTTGACTAACTAGGCGCTGCACATGATCGTCTGGTTGGGAGTACTTTGCCTGCATGGTGCATCGCCGTGGAGGCGATGTTGTCGGGTCGTAAGGAAAAGAGGGATTAATGGCAGAGAAAGTTGATTTCCACGCCCCAGGCGTAGAAGTCAAGAAATCCGCATGTTACTTCTGTCATCAGAACTGCGGTGTCTTGGCTTACGTCAAGGACGGCAAGTGCATCGGGATCGAGGGCGATCCGGATCACATCACGAGTCAGGGAGGCCTGTGTTGCCGCGGCACCACCGGTTTCGACTTCCTTGACCATCCTGCCCGCGTCAACCATGCACTCAAGCGTGCTGGTGCCAAGGGCGAGAACAAGTGGGTTGAGATTCCCTATGATCAGGCGATCGAGGAGATTGCCGCGAAGCTCAACCAGATCAAGGCGGAGTCGGGCGCCGAGGCAGTGGCAACTGCCGGAGGCACGCTGCGCACGGATGACTGGGCGCGTCGCCGCTTCATGAACCAGTTCGGCAGCCCGAACGGTTTCCATAACGCGCTCCTGTGCTGGATCCCGACCTTCATGATCGAGACGGCTGTTAGCGGTTGGAGTCCCTTCGAGACCGACCTTGGCAACAGCAAATGCCTCATCCTGTGGGGCATCAACCCCGGTGCGTCGAACATGCCCGGCATGCGCGGCTACACCGACCTGAAGAAGAAGGGTCTTAAGATCATCTGCGTCGACCCGCGCTATTCTGAGACCGCAGCACACGCCGACATTTGGCTCCCACTCAGACCGGGTTCGGACACGGCCCTGTCGCTTGCAATGCTCAACACCATCATCTACGAGGGCCTCTACGACAAGAAGTTCGTGAAGGAATGGTGCATCGGCTTCGACGAGCTCAAGAAGCACGTCAAGCCCTACACGGCCCGCTGGGCTTCCGAGAAGACCTGGCTCGACCCGGAGCTCATCCGCGAGGCCGCTCGCATGTACGCGAACAACACTCCCGGCAACATCCAGTGGGGCTGCACGTGGGACCAGGTCGGCAAGAGTGCCGGCGCCGGCGCCCATGCGCGCGCGATCATGCGCGCCATCTGCGGCAACCTCGACTGCCCCGGTGGCGACCTCATGCCCGGTCCGGCGGCCAACTACATCACCGACGAGGAGATGGAGGCCAACGACTGGCTGCCCGAGGAGCAGAAGGCCAAGCAGATCGGCTCCAACAAGTTCAAGCTCACCTCGTGGCCCGGCTATCAGATGATTGCCGATACGGCGAAGGCCACGTGGGGCAAGGCTCCCACCGCCGAGTGGATGTGCGAGGCCCACGGACCGAGCATCTTCAAGGCCATCATCACCGGCGACCCATACCAGATTCGCGCTCTCATCGTGAACGCCACCAACCCGATCAGCTGCTATGGCGACTCGAAGATGATCTTCGAGGCCTACAAGCGCATCGAGTTCATGGTCACCGTCGATTACTGGATCACCCCGACGGCTGCGTACTCCGACTACGTCCTTCCGGCGGCCGGCGCCCTCGAGCGTCCCGTCATGCACAACAACTACGGCGTCACCGACTCGCTGGTTTGCTCGCAGCGCGCAATCCAGCCGCTGTACGACCGCCACACCGACTACACCTTCTGGCGCAAGCTCGGACTTGCCTGCGGCCAGGATCCCGAGATGTGGCCGTGGGAGACCGAGGAAGAGGCCTTCTACTACATCATCTCGCCGACGGGCTACGAGTGCGATAGCTACGACGACTTCGTCGAGAAGTATCGCTACTACTACCCGCCGCAGGAGTTCAACAAGTACACGAAGAACGGCTTCTGCACCCGCAGCGGCAAGGTCGAGCTCAAGTCCTCGATCCTCGAGCGCCTCGGCTACCCGCCGCTGCCGACGTACATCGCCCCCTCCGAGAACGAGGAGGAGAACCCGGATGTCGCGTCGCAGTTCCCGCTGGTCCTCACCACGGGCGGCGGCTTCATGCCGTTCCATCACTCCGAGCACTTCAACAACATGAAGATGCGCTACATCAAGAACGATCCGTACTTCACCATCAACCCCGAGAAGGCCGCCGAGCTCGGCATCGAGGAGGGCGACTGGTGCTGGATCGAGACGCGTCGCGGCCGCATCAAGCAGCGCGCGAACGTCGAGCCCGCCATCGACCCGCGCGTCATCGTGGCGCAGCGCGGCTGGTGGCGTCCCGAGCGCGGCCCGCAGGGCATCGACCCGTTCGGCTGCCTCGAGTCCAACGTCAACGTCCTGACGTCCGTCGACGACTGGGACTGCGACCCGATCGGCGGCAGCTGGGCCAACCGCGGCCTGCTCTGCCGCGTCTACAAGGTCAAGCCCGGCGATCAGATCGACATCTCCTGGTCGATCCCCGGCTCTGCCGACACCCCCGGCGTCTCCATGATGCCGTCCGACCAGCCGCTGGCCTACGAGCTCGTTCCCTACGTTGAGCCGGAGCCCGACTTCGAGGTTCCCGAGGGCCTGGTCTGGGATCCCGACACCGAGACCGCCTGGGACGAGGCTCACGTGCTGGCCTACGACCCCGAGTCCGGATGGCTGTACCATCCCGAGACGGGCACCTACTACGACCTCGTCACGCGCTTCATGTACGACGGCGAGCAGGGCTGTCTCGTCGACGGCGATGGCTATCGCTACGACCTGGAGACCCGCGAGCCGCTCGACGACATGTCGGCGGCCAACGCCCTCGCCGACCTCGTGTACGACGAGGAGGGCGGCTACTACTGGACGCCCGATTACTCCTGCTACTACGACCAGGAGTCCGGTTGGCTCATCAACGCCGAGACCGGCGTGTACTACGACCCGACCACCCGTTTTGCTTACGATCCCGAGACTGAAGACCTTGTCGATGAGGCAGGCAACCACTATCCGCTTGGTTACATCCCCGAGGCCGAGGCCGCAGAGGAGGTTGCCATGGATGTTCCCGCCGGACTTGTCTACGATGCCGAGAGCGGCTACTACTGGACCGAGGATTACACGTGCTACTACGACCGGGAGTCCGGTTGGCTGATCAACTACGAGACGGGCGTCTATTACTGCCCGACGACCCGTTTCGCGTATGATCCGGAGGCCGGCGACCTCATGGACGAGGCCACGGGCCAGCACTATCCGCTCGACTACTCGCCCGAGGCCGAGGCCGAGGTTGCCCCCGAGCCCGAGCCCGTCGTCGAGGCCGCTCCCGCGGTCGCGGTCGATGCTTCCGCCGACCCGCTGGCCGCTGTGAAGGCCGCCATCGCCGCCGCCACCCCGGCTGTCGTCGAGGAGAACTTCGTCCGTGCCGGCAAGCTCGGTGCCCTGGCTCCCAAGCCCGAGAGGCTCGAGTACGATTCCATCACGGGCCGCATGCTCGACCCGGAGACCGGCAAGTACTATGACAAGGCCACCTGCACCGAGGTCGAGCTGTCCCGCGGACAGATCAACCGCCTCGAGGCCGGCGCGAAGGAGATCGCCAAGAAGGCGAAGAAGGCCAACAAGAAGGCGCCCTTCAAGGTGCCGGAGGGCCTGATCTGGGACGAGGCCACCGGCAGCGCCTGGGATGACACCCACACGCTCGAGTACGTCAAGCTCATCGGCCGCCTGACCGATGGCCAGGGCAACTACTTCGCCGTCGACACCCGCGAGCCCGTCGAGCTGTCCCGCGGACAGATCAACATGCTCGAGGCGGAGGCCAAGCAGATCGCCAAGAAGGCCAAGAAGCTCAACAAGAAGGCGCCCTTCAAGGTGCCGGAGGGCCTGATCTGGGACGAGGCCACCGGCAGCGCCTGGGATGACACCCACACGCTCGAGTACGTCAAGATGATCGGCCGCCTGGTCGACGCCGCCGGCAACTACTACGCCGTCGACACCCGCGAGCCCGTCGAGCTGTCCCGCGGACAGATCAACCTGCTCGAGGCCGAGACCAAGAAGATGGCCCGCGCCGCCAAGAAGGCCAACAAGAAGGCGCCCTTTGAGGTTCCCGAGGGCCTGATGTGGGACGCCGAGACCGAGACCGCCTGGGATTACGACCACGTGCTGGCCTACGATCCCGAGTCCGGCTGGCTGTACAACCCCGAGACCCAGGTCTTCTACGACGTGTTCACCCGCTACGCCTACGACGCCGAGGCCGGCTACCTGGTCGACGAGAA
>JBMNUM010000021.1:0-35965 GCA_050946275.1 Coriobacteriales bacterium | reverse complement strand
CGTCGTGGGCAAGGTGTGCCGCACGAGGCGCGGCCAGCTGTCGATCGTCCCCGATGAGGTGAAGCTGCTCACGAAGTCGCTGCGCCCCCTCCCGGAGAAGTTCCACGGCCTCACGGACAAGGAGACGCGCTATCGCCAGCGCTACGTCGACCTCGTCGTGAACCCCGAGGTCAAACAGGTCTTCGAGGCTCGCTCGAAGATCGTCTCCTCCATCCGCAAGACGATGGAGGGCCGCGGTTTCATGGAGGTCGAGACGCCGATGCTGCACGCCATCCAGGGCGGTGCCACGGCCAAGCCCTTCGTCACGCACCACAACGCGCTCGACAAGGACTTCTACATGCGCGTCGCGCCCGAGCTGCACCTCAAGCGCCTGCTCGTCGGCGGCTTCGAGCGCGTGTTCGAGCTGAACCGCTGCTTCCGCAACGAGGGCATGGACCCGATGCACAACCCCGAGTTCACCACCGTGGAGGCCTATCAGGCCTACACCGACATGCACGGCATGATGGATCTCGCGCAGGACGTCATCCAGCAGGCGTGCCTCGCCGCATGCGGCACGCTTCAGATCGAGTATCAGGGCGTCGCCCTCGACCTGAGCGGCGACTGGGAGCGCAAGACCATGTGCGAGCTCGTCTCCGAGAAGGTCGGCGAGGCCATCTCGATGGACACGCCGTTCGAGCGTCTCGTGGAGCTGTGCAAGGCACAGGGCATCGAGCCCGAGGCCGACTGGGGGAGCGGCAAGCTCATCGCCGAGCTGTACGAGGCCCTCGTCGAGGAGCATCTCGTCGGCCCGATCTTCGTCTACGAGTATCCGCGCGAGGTGTCGCCGCTCGCCAAGTGCAACGCCGATGACCCGCGCATGACGGACCGCTTCGAGATCTTCATCTGCGGACACGAGTACGGCAACGCGTTCTCCGAGCTCAACGACCCGGCCGACCAGCGCGAGCGATTCATCAAGCAGGTCGAGGCCGCGGGTCGCGGTGACGAGGAGGCCATGGGCTACGACGCGGACTACATCCGCGCGCTCGAGTACGGCATGCCCCCGGCAGGCGGCATCGGAATCGGCGTCGACCGCCTCGTGATGCTGCTGACGGACTCCGCCTCCATCCGCGACGTCCTGCTCTTCCCCCATATGCGCGACGAGACCCTCTAGCGGGTTTTGGAACGCTCCCGCGGGGGAGTGCTCCGCAAGTTGCATAAAGTTACCAGATGGAACGCTCCCTGGCGGAGCGTTCCATTTTTTATTACTCCCGCTAATCGGTGAAACTGACGTACGTAAGTGCTACGATTGAAAGACTATACATAAGTGAGTTGCTCTAGTTTGCTTTTTGGGGATGCGTACGCATGGGAGCGTGCGCGTTCCGGGCTTTCGGATAGAGGGATGTCATATGTCGTTCGGAATGCATCGACGCCCACTGCGCGGGGGTACTCGCGGTGGGGAACAGGCTTCGCCCACAGCCGCTCGCAAACACGATGCGAAGCGCATCTGCACGAACACGGCCCGAATCTTCCTCGCAGTGGTGTTCGCGCTCTCCATGGTTCCGGCCCAGGGATTCTCCGAGCCCGCCACGCAGGGCGAGGTATCGCAGGAGCAGTCGTCGGCGCCTCAGGACCAAGCAACCGAATCGGCGACGGCCGATACCGTCAGCTCGTTAGACGATGCGGCCGCCGCAGCTCAGAATGACGAAGCCGCGACGGCAAACACCACCGTCGAGGATGCCACGATCGGCGAATCAGCGACCTCAGAACCCATGGACGACGAAACCGCTCCGACGCCCGAGGCCGAGGACGTGCCGTCCGATCAGGCCGCCGACCAGCAGGAGGACGATGGGGACGAGGACGCGAATGCGTCGTTCCTCGAGAGCGCCGGTCTCGAGGCGGCCCTCGTCGAGGGAAGTGCTGCGGCCGGTCGCGATGCGGCCGCCGAGGCCCTCGGCGAGCTTCCCGGGGTCGACGGCCAGCAGGCCGACGAGGCGAGCGACCAGCTGTTCACCCCGCTCGGGGATGAGGCGGGAACCCTCGACGGGCAGCCGGCAACCGCGGAGGACGTCACGGACGACGGATTCGCCCTTCTCGCAGACGATGAGCCCGAGGCGACGGTTCCCCGCCAGCTCGACGGCTCGAACATCGAGTACATCGAGGCGCGCTGGATCACCGCCGACACCGAGGACAACGGCGATGACGGGCTCCTGTACGTCAGGTCCTCGGCCGGCAACGCCCAGAGCCTGAAGTTCCAGGTCAACTACGCGCTTTCCGGCGAGCATAACTACGAGCCGGGAGACGTCGTCATCACGATTCCCGCCCATATCTTCAAGAAACGCGGGAGCGACCAGTACGACTACGGCACGACGAAGTTCCCCTTCAAGGAGGACCCGTCGATGGAGAACGACTTCAACTGGAAGCTCGTCGACGACACGTACGTGCTCACGAACACACGCCGCATGAGCGCCGCCACCACGGGCTACTTCCAGTGCGAGATCCAGGGCGTCTCGCCCTCCGAGCTCGTGGACATGGAGGTCTCCGCCCCGCTCGACGCGACGATCGAGGTCATCACGCACAAGGGCAACCTCATCGCGCTCAAATCTGGCGAGCTCACTGCTCAGTTCGACACCGAGGCCAAGATCGACGCCGCCTCCAAGGACCCCGTCGGCAAGACCGAGATCGTCAACAAGGCCGCCATCCCCGAGCAGCTTCGGGTCGAGGGCGTGGACGATTACCTGGTCGTCCAGTGGTACGCAGTGGGCAGCGTGACGGCCAACACCGCGTTCACGGTCTCCGCGACGGACACGATGACCGGCGACTACGACGGCTTCATCTTGCTGGCCGAATACGTGCAGAACGCGCTCGGCGGGGACCCCATCCGGCGTTTCGTCGCGCCGGGCGAGGGCTACACCGTGTCCGCCGACGGGCGGGAGGTCACCCAGGACGGCGTGCCCATGGGCGACCAGACCCACACCGAGATCCTCGCCTTCTACACGGCATACCCCATGAACCAGTTCGATCCAGACAAGGACTACGTGCTCTCGAACAGCATCTCCATGACCGTGGAGGAGGTCGACCGGGAGCGCTCGGCGCCAGATGACATCGTTCATCCCTCCAAGGGCACCGACCCCAAGCTCGTGACGACCGACTCCGTCGAGGCCACCACCACCTGGAGCTACACCGATCCCAAGTGGGAGGATCCGCAGGGGCACTTCAACGTCTTCAAGAACGGCAACGACGGCAAGTCGTACCTCAACCTGACGCACCGCAGCGGCAGCTCGGCCCGCGACACGCATCGCGGCCAGAGCGATGGGGGAGGCGCGAACGCCGGCAACGGCTGGTACGGCTCCTACCCGTCCGCGCTCAACGACCTGCAGGACGGCAACGACGTCAACCTCTCCTACACGATCGACTCCGTCGGCTTCATCATGCCCTGGACGTACGAGGAGGTTAACCCGGGCACCCGCAGCGAGGACAATCCCGACGAGTGGGTGATCCCGCCCGCGCGCATCCTCGACAACTACTTCAGGCGCCCGATCACGATGACCACCACCGACACCGGCCTCAGCATCGGCAGGAACGGCGAGAAGCTGACGGTCGGCGAGGACTACGAGTTCGTCTCCGTCGAGTTCGCCGGCGAGCCCTGGGTCTACAAGGGAACGCCGAAGAACATCAGGCCCGACGGCTCCTGGGTGGCGCGCTATGCGGGCGACGGCACCTTCGAGTACGAGCGCGACGACGAGGTGGCGAACTACCCCGAGTTCTTCCTCGACATCCAGCGCGATGGCGAGTGGGAGCAGTGGGCGACGGCCACGTACTCGACCACTGGATGGCAGACGGTCGACGCCGACGGGAACCGCTCGGGCGGCACGGTCGCCGTCCCCGAGGGCACCGAGAACATCCGCACGCGCGTCACGTTCGCCAACGCCGCCCTCGACTATGACATCCGACCGCTCGTCAAGCTCAAGAGCACGCCCGAGATGGTCGCGCTCATAGAGGACGCGTTCGCGGCCGGCGACAACCCGGCGATGTACATCTACAACTCGACGAACATGACGGCGGAGCGAGCCGATGCCGACGAGGTCCTCTGCTCCATTGACAAGGACGGTTACGACGAGGTCCGCGGCTACACGACGAAGACCATGGCGTCGCCGCTCAAGACGGAGGAGCATTCCGACGCGGACATCGACTACGATGCGCGCAACGTCACGCTCCACTATGCGGCCGAGGTCGACGAGAAGAGCCTCATCGGCGACTACCGCGCGTACACGCAGGCGATCGCCGACGGTCGCCTCGAGGCGGACACGAAGTGCATCTGGCGCGACCTGCTCCCCAAGGGCATGGTGCCCGACATGGACTCGGTCGCCGTGCGCGATCAGGACCTCGTGACGCGCGCGTTCACGATCGAGGACTACGAGGGGACGGGCAGGACCATGCTCGTCGTCGAGGCTAAGCTCAAGCCGACGCCCGAGCTCTACAGCTCGAACGGCGCCAAGTACTTCATGGATGTGCCGCGCATCTCGTTCGACGCGACCATCGGCTTCGACGAGCTGGCCGACTACTACGGCCTGAACGCCATACAGCAGAACTCGCAGCCGATCCACAACGTCATCTCCTACGAGTCCGGCATCGACGAGCTCGGTTCGATCGACGGGTACCGCGGCGAGCCGGATGACCCGACCGCCGGTAACAACATCGCGACTCCCGGCGCCTTCGCCGACGACGCGGAGCGCGAGGCCATGACCGATCTGAACGACGACCGTGACACCCCGAGCTTCCTCTACGCTGGCGCCACGACGCGCCTCAGCATCCTCTCCGCCGCGCGCACCTCGCTGACCAAGGACGTGCAGGTCAACAACGACGGCCGCTGGTCGGAGGGCACCTACGAGGACAAGCGCACCGTGTACGAGGGCGGCAGCTACACCTACCGCCTGCGCATGGCCGCCAACACGGGCACGGTCTCGACCGGGCTGGTCATGTACGACTCGCTCGAGAACTTCTACGCCGGGGACGGCAACGACGAGGCCGACATCGACGCACCGCGCTGGCAGGGCACGTTCATCGGCGTCGACACGAGCCAGCTCGAGCAGATGGGCTGCGCTCCCGTCGTGTACTACAGCACCGTCGAGAACCTGCAGCTCGCCGACGAGGCAGACCCGATCCGCGTCAAGGAGATGTACGTCGACCTCGACGAGAGCGACGTGTGGTCGGCGACGCCGCCGGAGGACCTCTCGACCGTGACGGCCATCGCCATCGACGCGCGCAAGAAGGCCGACGGATCGGATTTCGTGCTGAACCCGATGGAGTCGGTGTCGGCCCTGATCAAGATGAAGGCACCGTACGGCGACGATGCGCGCAAGCCCATAGCGGACGACGCCCATGCCTACAACAACGTCTTTCTGAAGTGCACCTCGCTCGACGAGTCGACCATGCAGCCGGTCCCCGATGACAAGGGATTCGTGCGCAAGGACTACACGAAGGTCGGCATCGAGGAGTTCTCGTTCGAGGTCAACAAGAAGTGGCGTGACGACGATGACCGCGACGCGCTGCGCCCCGAGAGTGTGACGCTGCACCTCTACGCCAACGACGAGGACACCGGCCTGACGCTCACGCTGCCCCAGACCGACGAGCAGACCGGCGAGCAGGTCTGGAGCGGCTCCTTCGACAACATCCCCTACACCGACGGGGAGGGGAACAAGATCAGGTACTCCGTGGAGGAGGACCCGGTCGAGGGATACGAGCAGGGCGCGACCTACACCCATGATGGCGCCACGATCACGAACTTCCACGATCCCGAGCGCATCTCGATCGCGGGCACAAAGGACTGGTCCGGCGGTTCGGAGTCGACCATGCCGGGCTACATCCGCGTCGAGCTCTACGCCAACGGCGAGAAGGTCGACGAGCAGGATGTCCGACCCAATGCGGCGGGGGAGTGGCAGTACGAGTTCGACAACCTCTACCGCTACGCCAACGGCGAGGAGATTGCCTACACCGTCAAGGAGGTCCCGGTGACGGCCGAGGCCGAGTCGTACATGCCGGCTGTCGAGGGGTACGACATCACCAATTCCTACCACCCCTTCGGCGACCTCGTGGTCTCCAAGAGCATCTACGGCGCGACGGGCGTGTCGGCCGATACCGAGTTCGCGTTCACGTTCGACCTCACCACCGGCGACGGCGCGGGTGCCAAGCCCGTGACCGACGACCTCGCCTACGAGGTCACCGATTCGAAGGGGGAGGTCGTCTCGACGGGCATGCTCACGCTCGGCAAGCGCACCGTCAAGATCAAGGGCGGTCAGACCATCCGCGTGAAGGAGGTCCCCGAGCACGTGCACTACAAGGTGACCGAGGCCGAGACGCCCGGCTTCACCCAGACGTACGTCGAGAACGACGAGGGATCCATCACCCCCAACAAGGACACCAAGGTGCGCTTCTCCAACAGGTACGCGGCCAATGGCCACACCCAGCTGAAGGCGTTCAAGACGCTCGAGAACCGCATGCTCATCCCGTACCAGTTCCGCTTCTCGCTCTACGAGAAGGTCGAGTGGAGCGACTCGGACGAGTACACGCTCGTGCGCGTCGCCTCGAACGCCATTCCCACCGAGGTCGAGCGCCGCGATGACGGCACCGTCGCCTCGTCGACCGCCGCCGTCTCGCTGGGCAGGCTCGATTACACGGAGACGGACCTGGGGACCCACACCTTCAAGGTGGTCGAGGAGGCCCAGGACAAGCAGGGCTACACCTACAGCGACGACGTCTACTACATCGACGTGGACGTTGCGGATAACGGCGACGGCACGCTCGCCATCACGCAGTCGTTCCGCGACGAGGAGGGCAACGAGCTCGAGCAGGCCGATGTCGACTTCACCAACTCCTACACCGCCAACGGCTGGTTCACGCCGCGCGCGTGGAAGGACCTCGTGGGCGGAAGGCCTGCGAAGGACGCGTTCACATTCGAGCTGCTCGACGAGAACGGCGACGTGGTCGACACGGCGACCAACGACGGAAACGGCGAGGTCGCGTGGAAGACGATGCACTTCACGGCGGCCGACATCGGGCGCACGGTCACCTACTACGCCCGCGAGGTCGCTGGAGACGACGAGGGCATCGAGTATTCGGACGAGGTCTGGGAGTACCGCGTGACCGTGGTCGACGAGGGAGAGGGGCTCCTCTCGTTCGACCAGGTGAACCGGCAGGTCAAGTGGGACGAGGAAGCGGGTGCGTACGTCGACGCCGGCGGCTCGAGCGATATGCCGGTCTTCACCAACGAGCTGAAGCCAGGCTCGCTCTCCGTGACGAAGAACGTCGCCGATGCCTCGTCGGCCAATCCCGACCAGGTCTTCACGTTCCATGTGAGGCTCATCGGCGACGCCGTCGAGGACGGCGACATCGCCTACACGGTCTCGCAGGCGGCCGGTGACGGCGACGCCGCGCAGCCGCGCGAGGAGACCGCGACGATCAGCGGTGGCGAGTTCGAGATCGCGCTGCACGCCGGCGAGAAGGCGCTGTTCGACGACATCGCCGCCGGAACGGCCTACCAGGTCTGGGAGGAGACAGCCGACGGATGGGCGCTGCTCGAGCAGAGCGGCGCCTCCGGCGAGGTGAAGCCCGCGGACGAGGCGAAAGCCGTGTTCACCAACCAGTACCAGCCCGACAAGACGACGGTCCAGTTCAACGGCACGAAGCTGCTCGACGGCAGGGCCGCCGAGGCCGGCGCGTTCAGCTTCACGATCGAGGGCTCCGATGGCGCTCCCATGCCCGCGGAGACGACGGTGCAGACGCTCGAGGGCGGCTTCATCCAGTTCGCCCCGATTTCCTTCACCTCCGAGCATGCCGGCAAGACCTACACCTACACGATCCGCGAGGTCGATCCGAACAGCGACTCGGTCGACTACGACATGCACGAGGAGACGGTCACCGTCGAGGTCGTCCAGAACGAGGACGGGACCCTCTCGTCGACCACGACCTACGACGCAGACGGCATCGCCTTCAACAACAAGTCGCGCCCCGGCTCGCTGCGCATCACCAAGTACGCGTCGCCTGTGACCGACGCCAACAAGGACGACGAGTTCACGTTCAAGGTGACGCTCAAGAACCCCAACGGCCTGCCCCTGGGCTCCGAGGACGGCATTAGCTGGTACATCGACGGTGTGGACAACGCCACGCCGACCGACGAGAATCCGGACGAGGGCGCCGGCGGCGAACCCGACCAGGGAACGATGGAGCCGTTTGCATCCGCGGGTGCCGAGGAGGCGCTCTCCGCGGCGGACTCCGCCGTCGCAAACTCCGCACAGGAGCCCGTGGACGACGAGGGCAATCCCGAGGATGCGCCGCCCGTCGAGGACGGCGTCGAGGTCGATGCGGGCGACGCGGCTCAGGCTGCCGCCCCTGCGGCAACCGAGCCCGTCTCCGACGACGAGGCGTCGTTCACCACCATGGCCGACCCGATTGAGATCGCGGATGGGGCCACGGTCGTGCATTCCGGCACGTCGGGCACCTGCATCTGGGAGATCTACTCCGACGGCACGCTGCTGTTCAGCCCGAAGTCGGGCGACGAGGGCACGCTTGGCTCGTACAACCTCAGCACGCGGCCCCCGTGGATCCAGTACCCCGACGAGATCACGCAGGCGACGACCCGGGGCACCATCAAGCTACCCTCGATCAGCCTGCTCACGTTCAGCGGGCTCAAGAAGATGGAGCGGGTCGACATGAGCGGCTTCGATTCATCGAACTGCTCGAACATGGCCGACATGTTCGTGAATTGCACGAGCCTCAAGGAGCTCGACCTGAGCACGTTCCCACTCACGAGCCGCGTGACGAACCTGAACTTCATGTTCCAGAACTGCAAAAGCCTCGAGCGCATCACGTTCAGTCCCGACAACGACCTGAGCAACGCCCTGTACATGGAGCGGATGTTCGCGAACTGCTCGAGCCTCAAGGAGCTCGATCTGAGTTCGTTCAACCTATACCATCCCTACACGACGACGGGCCGCTATTCCAAGCGCTTCACCTCCCGCGTGTACTCGATGGATTGGATGTTCGCGAACTGCACGAGCCTCGAGAGGCTCGATATCCGGAATTTCTGCACATCCGACTACACCTCTCGCGAGAATGTGAACATGGGCCTGTACTACCCGTACTCGTATTTCGGAGGTCCCGGTGTATTCGGCAGCCCGCAATACGGCGGTGCACTCGATACTCAGGAGGGTCTGTTCAACAACTGCACGTCGCTGCGCGAGATAGTTCTCGGCCCCCACTTCTTCTTCGTGGTCCGCGATACCAATGACGCGCGTCATACGCTCTATCTCCCCACTCCTCCCGACTCGTACACCACGGGCAAATGGATTCGGGTTGACGGGGTATATGGCCCCTACACGCCCGAGGAACTGACGGCGACGGGCTACATGTCTCGTACGAACTGGGATCCCTCGGCCATGGCCGGCACCTGGATCTGGGAGGTCGACGACAGCAAGGGCGCGGTGCGATTCGACCCCAACGGCGGCATGACGACCGCGGAGGACTTCTCGTCGCAATCCGAGGATGCGTCCGTTCCCATGCCAGATGGAACGACGACGAAGCGACCGCACTTCGCGCTCGACTCGTGGAACACCGAGAAGGACGGCAGCGGCACCTCGTATGCGCCGGGCTCGACTGCGACGGGCCTCATCCACATGGGCGAGCGCACGACGCTCTACGCGCAATGGGTCGACTCTCCCATCCGCGAGTACCAGGTGAAGCACTACCAGCAGAATGCGTCGCTGTCGGGCTTTGACCTCGTCGATACCGAGACGTTCGAGGCCGACTATGGCACCGAGGTGACGCCGGCGGTCAAGGACTACGAGGGCTTCACGGCACCGGAAACCCAGACGGGCACGGTCGCCGAGGACGATTCGCTCGTCATCGAGTACCGCTACGATCGCCACACGTATAACGTCGTGTTCGATGGGAACGGAGCCGACTCGGGCCAGATGCTCGAGCCGCAGACGCTCGCGTACGGTGTCGAGGCGCCCCTGAAGGCAAACGGCTACCAGAAGACGGGTGCGCTCTTCATCGGATGGAACACGAAGGCCGACGGCTCGGGCGCGTTCTACCCCGACCGCGGCAGCGTCAAGAACCTCTCGACCGAGGATGGCGGGGAGGTGACGCTCTACGCCCAGTGGAAGGAGAACCCCAACGAGGTGCTCGAGCCGACGCAGGGCGTCGTCTACGTTAAGTGCAAGGCCGGCCAGACCATCGTGATCCCCGATCTGCCCGCCGGCACGATCTACTCCGTCGTCGAGGTCGAGACCCCGGGCGGCTGGGAGGAAGTCGACCAGTACGGCTATCCCTCGGGGACCATCGCCGCGAACACGGCTTCCACTACGGGTGTGGCGAACAACTACACCGCGCGGGGCAGCGTGCAGCTGCAGGCCCACAAGTCCGTGCTCGGCGGCACGCCGGAGGCGGGCGAGTACTCGTTCGTGCTCTACGACTATGACAACTACCGCACGCTCCAGACGAAGCCGAACGCGGCTGTCGACACCTCTGACACCATCACCAACGCGAGCGGGGAGGATGTCCCCAATCCCTGGAGGGGCACGGCACCCGTGACGTTCGACCCGCTGTCGTTCACGCAGGACGACATCGGCAAGACGTTCCACTACCAGATCTACGAGACGTACGACTACAGCAACCCCGACCCGACGGTCACGTACGACTCGCATGCCGAGTACGTGAACGTGACGGTCAAGGACGGCGGCCACGGCATGCTCGCGTTCGACATCGAGTACGACGAGGACGGTGCGCTGTTCGTCAACCGCAAGCAGACCTCCAACCTGCAGGTCGATAAGGAGATCGAGGGGAGCCCCGCCATGGGCGACGGCGAGGAGTTCATATTCCGCATTGACATCGTCGATGCTCAGGGCAATCCCATCCCCGGAGAGTTCCCGGCCAAGAAGCTCACGGACTACGATGCCTCGAAGACGCGCATCGTCCATACGCCGAATCTCAACGACGACGGCATCCAGGTGGCGGGCTTCACCGCTGGCGACTATCGCAACACCGTGAGCATCGATGGGGCGCAGATGCTCCACGTGAAGATGCGCTACACGATTTACGGCATTCCGTACACCGAGCAGGGCGGCAGCGCCTCCGGCAACCGCATCCAGGTGTTCCAGGGCGGCATTTCCGACGGAACCGCCGTCAAGGATGTCAAGGCGGTCGAGGGCGGTCCGTACATGTCCGGCGTTGAGGATGAGTTCGATGTGCCCGGCGACACGGTCTCGTTCAGGTACTTCCTGCGAGGCCCGAACTCCTATTACTACATCAACCCCTCGAATTACGGCTACTTCGCCGAGGTCATGCCCATCAACAACGAGGACTATGCGATGACGTTCGAGAGCGGCGACACGGTCAAGCTGACCGCGCGTGACACGGTGTTCATCGATGACCTGCCCGCGGGTGCGACCTATACGGTGACCGAGCTGCCCAAGGACGGTTGGGAGCAGGTGTCGGCCGAAGGTGACGAGGGAACGCTCGCGGCCAACGAGACGGCCAAGGCGACGTTCACGAACCGGTTCTCGTCGAGCGGCGAGACGTCGATCGCCGCCCGCAAGGTGCTCGAGGGCGCCGAGCTCAGCGCCCGCGCCTACACGTTCATCCTGAAGGATGCGGAGGGCGAGACCATCGACGTCGCCGCCAACAAGGCCGACGGCTCCGTCGCCTTTGCGCCCATCGCGTACAGCTCCGAGGACATCGGCAAGACCTTCACCTACACGATCGCCGAGGAGGCGCCGCAGGGCGTGACCGCGGACGACCCCGTCCTCGACCACGTCAGGTACGACTTCACGACGTACGAGGTGAGCGTGACGCCCACCTTGGGCGGCGATGGCTCGATCGTGTGCACGCCCGTGTATCTCAAGGATGGCGAGCCCGTCGACGCCGCGGTGTTCACGAACGAGGTGGAGCCGGTCGAGGTCGAGGGTTCCAAGACCTGGGACGACGATGATGACGACATGGGCGCGCGCCCGGAGAGCATCACCGTGCGCCTGCGCGCCGACGGCCGCGAGGTCGATTCCAAGACTGTCACGGCCGAGGACGATTGGGCCTGGTCGTTCGGCGACCTGCCGCGCTTCGGTGCGGACGGGCATCCGATCGCCTACACCATCACCGAGGACGCCGTCGAGGATTACTCGACCGCCTACGACGGCTTCGATATCACGAACAAGTACGAGGCCGGCAAGACGAGCGTCTCGGTCACGAAGGCGTGGGAAGACGATGACGACGCGGCCGGCAAGAGGCCCGAGAGCGTGACGGTGCATCTGCTCGCGAACGGGGAGGACACGGGCAAGACCCTGACGCTCAAGGCGAGCGAGAACTGGACCGGCTCCTTCGAGATGCTCCCCGAGACCGAGGGCGGCAAGGCCATCGAGTACACCATCACCGAGGATGCGGTCGAGGGTTACGGGAATCCCGTCATCACGGGAAGCGCCGTCGAGGGCTTCGTCGTCACGAACCCGCGTCTGCCCGACGGGAGCGACGAAGGCGACCTCATCGTGGTCGAGGGCTCCAAGACATGGGTCGACGCGAACGACTATGACGGCATCAGACCCGATACGGTCACCGTGCACCTGCTCGCCGACGGCGTGGAGGTCGATAAGGCGACGGTCGGGGAGGCCGAAAACTGGACGTGGACCTTCACGGACCTTCCCTCGATGAAGGATGGCGTCGAGATCGAGTACACGATCACCGAGGACCCGGTCGAGGGCTACACGGCGACGATCGATGGCGTGAACGTCACGAACACGCACACGCCCACGGAGGAGACGCCGGATGAGCCCACGCCGTGGGACGACACGAACCCGGACAATCCGGGCGACGACGAGCAACCCTCGAAGCCGGGAACGACCCCGTCGTCGAATACGGGATCCAACACGACGCCGGCCTCGCAGGGCAAGGCCTCCGGATCGGCCCTCGCGGCCACGGGCGACTCGCTGCCCATCGCGCCGCTCGCCCTCGCCCTGGCGGGTGCGGCCGTCCTCGTCTGCGCAACGGCTCTCAGACGGCGCAACCGATAAAGAAATGGAACGCCCCTCCTGAGAGGGGCGTTCCATCTGCCGGCTAGGTGTAGCTTGTGGAGCGCTCCCCGGGGGAGCGTTCCACTTTGTTAGGCCGCGTCCTGCTCGCCGTCGCCGGGAAGCATCTTGATTTCCACTTCCTCGGTCGAGCTCGCGGGATTGCCGTTCAGGTCGCAGACGAGGAGCCGCGGCGTGCCCATGGCGTACGAGCCGATCGCGTAGGGCTGGAAGACGGCCACCACACCGTCCGGCGTCAGGCAGTAGGTGACGGCCTCGGCCGGGACGATCGCTTTGTCCGCGGCGTCGGGGAACGCCTCCGCGGCGCTCGTGAAGACGTCGCCGTTCTCAGTCAGATAGCCATCCACCGCGCTCCAGGCGAGCGCACCGAGCTCGTCGGAGCTCAGCCCCACGACTTCCGCGGGCGTCACCACGCTGCCGGCGGCGAGGTCGTACGTCAGGCTCGTCGTGACCGGCGTGCCATGTGCGGCCTGCGGGCGGTTCGTGTACTCGCTGTGGACGATGCACATGGTCGCCCCATCGAGGTAGCTGCAGCCGAAGGTGTAGGTCTCGTAGAACTCCTGTCCCATCTGTTCGTCGGTCGGGTTGGTGTAGATCTCCTCGGTCATCTGCTTGGCGAAGGCGTTCTCGGCCTCCTGCTTCATCTCCGCGTTGATGCCGTCGATGGCCTCGCTGGGCTGCGAGCCCGTCACCTCCAGGTACGAGTACTTGGGCGTGCCTGCCAGCTCGCCGTCTCCTTCCGCGTATCGGCCGAGCACCATCGTCTTGAATGAGTAGCTGGCCTCCTGACCGGCATCGGTCGCCTCCGCGGCCTGCTGTCCATCGCCCGCCTGCTCGGCAGCGGGGGCTGCCTGGTCGTCGGCCGCCTCGCCCTGGCATCCGGTTCCGAGCAGCCCGATGGCGAGCGCCGCCGTTGCCGCCACGGCGACGAGCGCAAGACGAGCCGTCGCCCCGCGTCCCCTCGGGTCAATGAGCCTCATGTTGGATTTCCTATGCAGCATCGCGTCTCCTTTCACGAGCCCCATCCACTTCGTTGCAGTGGCTTCTACCATCAGCCTACCACGAGCCGGCATGTGGAACGCTCCCCGGGGGAGCGTTCCACGGATCGCTCTCCGAGGGGCATCCCACGCCGTGTGTCCCGCGCAAATCCCCACCTCCGTTATCGCCTTTTGCCCTATGGCATGCTTCTTGCGCCGTATGGGCAGGGTATGATACATCTGGAAAGAATGTACACACGGAGAATCGCCGCGTGGGAGCGGCGGAATGCAACAGGTTGGAAGCAAGGGAAATTCGGGTAGGCAGCACATCCATTCGCGAGAAGAAGGGAAGAGCCATATGGCATTCGAACGATTCACAGACCGGGCGCGCAACGTGCTCGCGTATGCGCAGGAGGAGGCGCGCGAGCTCAAGCAGCCCTACGTGGGCACGGAGCACCTGCTCCTCGGCCTGCTGAAGGAGAAGGAGGGTCTCGCGGCGCAGGCGCTCGAGAACCTCAACATCACGTACGAGGAGACCCTGCACCAGGTCAAGAACGTCGTGCAGGTCAACGACGAGGCTCCCGAGGGACACCTCTCGTTCACGCTGCGCGTCAAGCGCGTGCTCGAGTTCGCGTTCCGCGAGACGATGCAGCTCGGTCAGAACTACATCTCGACCGAGCACCTGCTGCTCGGCATCCTGCGCGAGGGCAACGGCGTGGCCGTCACGGTGCTCACGAACATGGGTTTCGACACGCAGACGATCAAGTCGGCCGTCATGGCGCTCATCGGCAAGCCCGGCCAGTCGTCCATGAGCTACGCGGGCGGCGACGCCGGCGAGGGCGAGGGCGGCCGCGAGGGCGAGAGCATGCTCGAGGAGTTCGGCACCGACCTCACCGAGCAGGCCCGCCAGGGCAAGCTCGACCCCGTCATCGGCCGTGCGGTCGAGATCGAGCGCATCATGCAGATCCTCGCGCGCCGCACGAAGAACAATCCGCTCATCATCGGCGACCCCGGCGTCGGCAAGACGGCCGTCGTGGAGGGCCTCGCCCAGATGATCAGCGCCGAGCAGGTGCCCGACATCCTGCGCGACAAGAAGATCATCTCGCTCGACGTCTCCGCGCTCGTCGCTGGCTCCAAGTACCGCGGCGAGTTCGAGGAGCGCCTGAAGCAGGTCGTCAAGGAGGCCAAGGAGGCCGGCGACGTCATCCTGTTCATCGACGAGATGCACACCATCATCGGCGCGGGCAGCGCCGAGGGCTCGATCGACGCCGCCGCCATCCTCAAGCCGCCGCTGTCGCGCGGCGAGATCCAGGTCATCGGCGCCACGACGCTCGACGAGTTCCGCAAGCATCTCGAGAAGGACACCGCGCTCGAGCGCCGCTTCCAGCCCGTCACGGTCGGCGAGCCCGACGAGGACGAGGCGATCCGCATCCTCACCGGCCTGCGCGACCGCTACGAGGCGCACCACCGCGTGCACTTCACCGACGAGGCCATCAAGGCCGCCGTCGAGCTGTCCGACCGCTACGTGCAGGACCGCTTCCTGCCCGACAAGGCCATAGACGTGCTCGATGAGGCCGGCGCGCGCATGCGCATCCGCAACATGACGGTTCCCACCGAGGTCCTCGAGGCCAACGAGGAGATCCGCAAGGTCGGCGTCGAGAAGGAGGAGGCCATCCGCCTCCAGGACTTCGAGAAGGCCGCCAAACTGCGCGATAAGGAGAAGAAGCTCATCAAGAAGCGCACCGAGCTCGAGGAGAAGTGGCGCGAGGACGCGGAGAGCTCCCCGGCGAGCATCACCGAGAAGGAGATCGCCGACATCGTCTCCATCTCGACCGGCGTGCCCGTGGCAGACCTCACCGAGGCCGAGACCGAGAAGCTCCTGCGCATGGAGTCCGTGCTCCACGAGCGCGTCATCGGCCAGAACGAGGCCATCGACGCGCTGTCGAAGTCGATTCGCCGCAGCCGCGCGGGTCTCAAGGACCCCAAGCGTCCCGGCGGCTCGTTCATCTTCCTCGGCCCCTCGGGCGTCGGCAAGACCGAGCTGTCCAAGGCGCTCGCGGAGTTCCTGTTCAACTCCGAGGACGCGCTGCTGTCCTTCGACATGTCGGAGTACATGGAGAAGCACACGGTGTCGCGTCTCATCGGCTCGCCTCCGGGCTACGTGGGATACGACGAGGGCGGCCAGCTCACGAAGGCCGTGCGCCAGCGTCCGTACTCCGTCATCCTCTTCGACGAGATCGAGAAGGCGCATCCGGACGTGTTCAACATCCTGCTGCAGATTCTCGAGGAGGGACGTCTGACCGACGGCCAGGGCCGCACGGTCGACTTCCGCAACACGATCATCATCATGACGAGCAACATCGGCGCGCGCGAGATCGCGGCGACGAACCAGATCGGCTTCACGTCGTCGTCGGGCGGGCTGTCCGACACCGAGATCCACCAGCGCGTCATGACCGAGGTCAAGAAGATCTTCCGCCCCGAGTTCCTCAACCGCGTGGACGACATCATCGTGTTCAAGTCGCTCACGGATGAGGAGATCGGCCAGATCGTCGACCTCATGGTCGCAGACCTGCGCGACCGCCTGATCGCGCAGAACATGACGATCAACCTGAGCGACGCGGCCCGTGCGTTCATCGCCAAGGAGGGCACCGACGTGTCCTTCGGCGCCCGCCCGCTGCGCCGCGCGATCCAGCGCCTCATCGAGGACGTCATCTCCGAGCAGATCCTCGAGGGCCGCTGGAAGTCCGGTTCCGTCATCGACGTGGATTACGACGGCGAGCAGCTCACGTTCAACGAGGGCGAGGGCGAGATCCCCGCTCCGCGCAAGCGGCAGAGCATGGTCCGCGAGGCCGAGCTCATCACGCCGTTCTTCAAGCGCGGCGGCGGCCAGTCGGTGCCTGGAAACGACGCGCTCGACGAGGGATAGGAACAACACGGCAGCGAGCCGCGCGCAATGCGCGGCTCGCGCGTTTACAATGGGATGCACGATGCGCCTGCGGGGGCGGGTGCGAGCAAGGAGAGAGGGGATAGGCATGGCAACTGGAGAGAACAAGGTCGTCGTCGACCCCGTGTCCGGTCCCCAGGTACTCGCCGCTCCCGAGCTGATCGCGCTCGCGGAGCACCTTGATGAGCTGGCGAACGCCGTCGCCCCGCTGCAGGGCCAGGTGTCCAAGAACCCCAAGACCGCCGCGATCGTCCTCGCCGGAGGCTCCGGCGAGCGCTTCGGCCAGGCGGGAGGCAAGCAGCTCTTCGAGCTGCTCGGCAAGCCGCTGCTCACGTGGGCCGCGGAGGCCTTCGACGCCGTCGCGGACGTCGGGCTCATCGTCGTCGTCTGTCCCGAGGACCGCATGGACGAGTACCTGCGCGTCGCCATCGACCCCTATCCGTTCGTCACGCCGATCGTCCTCGCCCCGGCCGGGGAGCTGAGGCAGGAATCATCGCTTTCCGGCGTCATGCGCGTGCCGAGCGATTACGAGCTCATCGCCATCCACGATGGCGCCCGCCCGCTCATCACGCCGGACCTCATCGGCCATGCCATCTCGCTGCTCAAGGGCGACGATAGCCTCGACGGCGCGGTGGTGGGCCATCCGGCCATCGACACGCTCAAAGTCGTCGCCGACGGCACCGTCATCGGCACGCCCGAGCGCAGCGCGTTCTGGATCGCGCAGACGCCGCAGGTGTTCCGCTCCGACATCATCCGCGAGGCGCACACCACGGCGCTGGCGGAGGGTTTCGTCGGCACGGACGACAGCTCGCTCGTCGAGCGCGTCGGCGGCATCGTGTCGTTCGTCACGGGGCCGCGCGACAACATCAAGGTGACCGTTCCCGAGGACTTCGGGCCGGCCGAGGCCGCGCTTCTCGCGCGCATCCACAAGAGGAACGGGATCTAGCGTGAGGGTTGGACTCGGATACGACGTGCATCGCCTCGAGGAGGGCCGCGCCCTCATCATCGGGGGCGTGGACATCCCCTACGAGCGCGGCCTGCTCGGGCACTCCGATGCCGACGTGCTCAGCCATGCGATCGGCGATGCCATCCTGGGCGCTGCGCGCTGTGGCGACCTCGGCAAGCACTTCCCGCCGTCGGATGACCGCTGGAAGGACGCCGACTCGCTCGAGCTGTTGCGCCAGATCGTGCGCATCGTCGGCGAGGCGGGCTTCCGCATCGTGGACGTCGACAGCGTCATCATCGCTCAGGAGCCCAAGATGAGCCCGCATCGCGAGCAGATGCGCGCCAACATCGCCGAGGCGCTCTCCGTCCCGGTCGATGCCGTGGGCGTGAAGGCCACGACTACGGAATGGCTCGGTTTCGAGGGCAGGGGAGAGGGCATCGCCGCCCAGGCGGTCGCCCTTCTGGAAGAGTTGGATAAATGAGTTGGGGGACGGTCCCGCGGCTCGCTACGAGTCGGGGCCTGACCGTCCAAATCTGACTCATCGAGTTTTTGAATCGCAAGGAAGGTGCCATGAAGATCTACAACACGCTGACGAGGCGCAAGGACGAGTTCGTTCCCATCGAGGAGGGCAAGGTCGGGATGTACGTGTGCGGCCCGACCGTCTACAACCACATCCACGTGGGCAATGCGCGCACGTTCGTCTCGTTCGACGTGATCCGCAGGCACTTCCTCAACTCCGGCTATGACGTGACGTTCGTCTCGAACCTCACGGATGTCGATGACAAGATCATCAACCGCGCGAACGAGGAGGGGCGCACGGCCGCCGAGGTGGCCGAGGAGTACTCCGAGGCGTTCATCCAGGCGATGGACGATCTGGGCGTCATGCGCCCGACCATCCGACCCCGCGCCACGCAGGAGATCGACGCGATGATCGCCACGATCGAGACGCTCATCGAGCGCGGCCACGCGTACGAGGCCGAAGGCGACGTGTACTTCGCCGTGCGCTCCGATAACCACTACGGCGTGCTCTCCGGCCGCAGCATCGACGAGATGGTCAGCGGCTCGCGTATCGACGTCGACCCGCGCAAGCACGACCCGCTCGACTTCGCGCTCTGGAAGGCCGCGAAGCCCGGTGAGCCCTCGTGGGATTCCCCGTGGGGCCCCGGCCGCCCCGGCTGGCACATCGAGTGCTCGTCCATGTCGGCCAAGTACCTCGGCACGACGTTCGACATCCACGGCGGCGGCGTCGACCTCGTCTTCCCGCATCACGAGAACGAGGTCGCGCAGTCGGAGTGCAGCGCCGGCCAGCGCCTGTGCAACTACTGGATGCACGGCGGCATGCTCAACATCCGCAACGAGGAGACGGGCGAGAACGAGAAGATGTCGAAGAGCCTCGGCAACTTCATGTACCTCAAGGACATCCTCGAACATCTCGACCCGCGCATCCTGCGCGTGCTGATGCTGCAGACGCATTACCGCAGCCCGCTCGACTACTCGGCCGAGCGCCTCGAGGAGGCGACGACCTCGTTCGAGCGCATCGAGACGACGCTGCGCAACATCGCCTGGGAGTGCGACAACGCCCCGGCCCCGGTCGCGGCCGACGAGGCTGAGCTCGAGCGCTGCCGCGCTCTGAGGGACGCCGTCGACGCCGATGTGGCCGCCTACGTCGAGGTGATGGACGACGACTTCAACACCGCCGCCGCGCTCGGCGCCGTGTTCTCCCTCGTGGGCGAGGCGAACTCGTTCATCTCCGCCGGTCTCGCCACCGCCGAGGCGGTCGAGGCCGCTCTGGCAGCCCGTGCCGCCATCGTCGACCTCATGGGGCGCTTCGGCATCGACATGGAGGCTGAGGCCGGTTCCGAGATTCCCGAGGGCGTGCTCGCGCTGGCCGCAGAGATGGCCGGTTTCGAGGGCGACGACCGCGAGGCTGCGGCCAACGCGCTGATCGAGCGCCGCGCCGCCGCGCGCAAGGAGAAGGACTGGGCGGTGGCCGACGCCATCCGCGACGGCCTCTCCGCGCTCGGCATCTCGATCGAGGACACCGCCCAGGGCGCGCGTCTGGTTCTCTAGCAATCTCAACCGCGAACATGAGCCGGGGGGCATCCCTCGGCTCATCTCGAACGGAGAAGGTTAACATGGCCAAGCAAGGTGGATACAAGGGCTCTGCGGCGAGCAGGGCGTTCAAGTCCGGCTCGCAGCCGCGTGGCGGCAAGGGCAAGGGCAAGCCCGCGAACCGCAAGAAGGGCGGTGCCCCCGCCGAGTCGAAGGACGCGTGGGATTTCCGCAAGAAGCCGCAGGGCGTCAAGGCCGGTCGCGACTCCGGCACGGGCCAGGGCAACTCCTACCGCAAGGACGAGCGCGACGGCACCGACGTCATCGCCGGGAAGCACGCCGTGCTCGAGGCGCTCGAGTCCGGCGTCCCGCTCAAGCGCGTCCTCATCGCGCAGGGCTCGCAGGACAACGAGGTCATGGACAAGGTCGTCAAGCTCGCCATCAAGCGCGACCTCGATGTGCAGATCGCCCCGAAGCGCAAGCTCGACGCGAAGGCCGTCGGCCTGGCGCATCAGGGTGTCATCGCCGTCGCCCGGCCGTACAAGTATGCATCCGTGGGCGAGATCGCCGCTGCCTGCGAGGGCCGTGACGCCGCTCTCGTCATCGTGCTCGACCACATCACCGACGTCGGCAACCTCGGGGCCATCGTGAGAAGCGCCGAGGTCCTGGGCGCGTCGGGCATCATCATCCCCAACAAGCGCTCCGCCGAGGTCGTCGCCTCGACGTACAAGACGTCGGCCGGGGCGGTGAGCCGCATGAAGATCGCCCAGGTCTCGAACCTCTCGAACGCCTGCGAGAAGCTCCGCACGAACGGCTTCTGGGTCGCCGGCGCGAGCGAGAAGGCCGAGGCCGTGTGCTGGGAGAGCCCCATGAAGGGCCGCCTCGTCCTCGTGATGGGCTCGGAGGGGGAGGGCCTCTCCCGCCTCGTCGAGAAGCAGTGCGACTTCCTCGTGAGCCTGCCGCAGCGTGGCGAGATCGGCTCGCTCAACGTCTCGTGCGCGACCGTGTCGCTCGGATACGAGTGGCTGCGCCAGTCCCGGGAGGCGGGGTTCGATGTCGGCTTCTAGCCGCAAGAAGCCGCTGCTTCTCGTAGACGGGTACAACCTCATCCGATCGGGCGGGCACTACGCGGTCGAGGAGGTCGACGACTTCGACGACGATCCCATCAACCGCGTCCGCGAGCATCTGATCGCCGATGTCGCGGCCTTTGCCCAGGAGCGCTACGAGGCCGTGATCGTCTTCGACGGGGGCGGCAACGAGTATTCCGAGGGCAAGCCCGTCAAGACCGCGGGCATATCCGTCATCTTCTCCGCCGCCGACACCGAGGCCGACGAGGTCATCGAGCGCCTGTCGTTCAAGGCCCAGCGCGATGGCCGCGAGGTGCTCGTCGTGAGCTCCGACTGGGACGTTCAGAACGCCACGTTCAAGAACGGCGTCACCCGCATGAGCGCCATCGGGTTCGTCCACGAGATGGACGACATCAACGAGGACCTGCACGAATCCGCCGCCAACTACGGCAAGTTCACGCTCGGCGGCCGCCTCGACCCCGACACCCGCGCCAAGCTCGAGCAGATGCTCCGCGGCTAGAACGGGAGCGCTCCGCGCGGCATTACGGGGGGGGGGTGCCGTCTCCCGAATGCGTTTGCCGGCCCACCGCAATTGGAACGTTACCCGGGGGAGCGTTCCAAAAACCGCCTCCCGAAAGCGATTGCCGGCCCACCGCGCGTTTCTGTACTATATAGACGTTCGCACGGGGAAATGCTGGCGTGGCGCAATGGCAGCGCAACTGATTTGTAATCAGTAGGTTGCGGGTTCGACTCCTGTCGCCAGCTCCACCCCGTCTTTTTTATATGCGCTCAAGCGTAAAATCCCCGAAAACCATGCTTGAAAACGTCCATTTGGCACCTGTTTTTGGCCGTCTGCCCCGCTTGTCGGGCATTCTCGTGTTTCCCCAACTACCGTTCGCCGTTTTCAAATCGCCGCCAATTGCCGTCTCGGCACCCAAAAAATGGCCATCTACCGGGGAAAACGCTGTGCTATAGTATGGATACGCACGGGGGCGTGTACACGTTTGACGAGCCAAACGCGAACGTGTAATATGCCTAACGTTCGTCTGGTACGAACGAAGCTGGCAACTTGAAAACTTGAGATTTTCGAAGTACCGCAGATGGGCGTGTGCCCGAGTGGTTAAAGGGGACGGGCTGTAAACCCGTTGGCTATGCCTACCATGGTTCGAATCCATGCGCGCCCACCATCTGCCCGTGTAGCTCAGTCGGTAGAGCACTTCGTTGGTAACGAAGAGGTCACCGGTTCAAGTCCGGTCGCGGGCTCCAGTTATGATCAACGCCTTTCCGGGCGTTATTTTTTGGCGGTGTAGCTCAGTTGGTTAGAGCGCACGGTTCATACCCGTGTTGTCACTGGTTCGAGTCCAGTCACCGCTACCATTTGGATACTAGCGTCCCGTGAGGCGCTGTATATAGACTTCTAGAAGGAGGAAGCCACATGGCAAAAGAGCATTTCGAGCGTACGAAGCCGCATGTTAACATCGGCACCATCGGCCATGTCGACCATGGCAAGACCACGCTGACCGCAGCGATCTCCAAGACCCTCTCCGAGAAGGGCCTGGCCGACTTCACGGCCTTCGAGGACATCGACAAGGCTCCGGAGGAGCGCGACCGCGGCATCACGATCTCGATCGCTCACATCGAGTATGAGACCGAGAATCGTCACTATGCTCACGTTGACTGCCCCGGCCATGCCGACTACATCAAGAACATGATCACCGGTGCTGCCCAGATGGACGGCGCTATCCTGGTCATCGCCGCCACCGACGGCCCCATGGCCCAGACCCGCGAGCACATCCTGCTTGCCCGTCAGGTCGGCGTGCCCTACATCGTGGTCTTCCTGAACAAGTGCGATATGGTCGACGACGAGGAGCTCATCGAGCTCGTCGAGATGGAGACCCGCGAGCTTCTCTCCGAGTACGAGTTCCCGGGAGACGATATCCCGATCATCCGCGGCTCCGCTCTGAAGGCCCTGGAGGGCGATCCCCAGTGGCAGGAGAAGATCTGGGAGCTCATGGACGCTGTCGACAACTACATCCCGCTGCCTGACCGCGACACCGACAAGCCGTTCCTGATGGCTGTCGAGGACATCTTCACCATCACCGGCCGCGGCACCGTTGCCACCGGTCGTGTCGAGCGCGGCGTCATCCACACCAACGACGAGGTCGAGATCGTCGGCATCAAGCCCACGGCCAAGACCGTCTGCACCGGTGTCGAGATGTTCCGCAAGATCCTGGACGAGGCTCAGGCCGGCGACAACATCGGCTGCCTGCTCCGCGGCACCAAGCGCGAGGATATCGTCCGCGGCCAGGTTCTCTGCAAGCCGGGTAGCGTTACCCCGCACACCAAGTTCAAGGGCCAGGTCTACGTCCTGACCAAGGAGGAGGGTGGCCGTCACACCCCGTTCTTCGATGGCTATCGTCCGCAGTTCTACTTCCGCACCACGGACGTTACCGGTGTCGTGAAGCTGCCCGAGGGCGTCGAGATGGTCATGCCTGGTGACAACGTCGAGATCACCGGCGAGCTCATCGTCCCGATCGCCATGGAGCAGGGCCTCCGCTTCGCTATCCGCGAGGGTGGCCGCACGGTCGGTTCGGGCCGCGTGTCCGAGATCATCGAGTAACAGCTACTCGATAGCACCACAGTTCGACCTAAAGGGGAGCCCGGTCGACGAGGCCGGGTTCCCTTGTGTCGAGAGGGTTTCAGCGGAAAAATTACGCTTTGCGCGTAGCTGGGTGCCGTCAGGGAGCCGCTACGCACCGCAACTGGGATTTCCGTTGACGCGCAGCATGCGCAAATGGTAATTTTTCTTACGCTTGATTTTTAAGCAGGGTGCCCCAGGGCGCCACATGCAAGTAGGAGGATACATGCGTACGAACGTCACCTTGGCGTGCACGGAATGCAAGCGTCGTAATTACACGACCAAGAAGAACAAGCAGAATAATCCCGATCGCATCGAGTTCAAGAAGTATTGCAAGTGGTGCGGTCATCACACGCTCCATCGGGAGACGAGGTAAGGTCAGGAATACGCCCGTAGTTCAATTGGTAGAGCGTCGGTCTCCAAAACCGAAAGTTGAGGGTTCGAGTCCTTCCGGGCGTGCCACCTGATCGAAATTGTAAGTTTCTATCGCGGATGGAATGTGAGTTATGGCGAAGAAGACACGCGCACAACGCAAGAAGCAAACGCAGCGCGCGCTGAACAACCCCAATCAGGCTCCTATGCAGGATGCCCCGGTTGGGGATTATTCTGATGAGGCGGAATCCGTAGAGGCCGTCGACCCGGCCGCCGAGGCTGCTGCCATCGAGCAGGCCGAGAAGGAGGCTGCCGCCGAGGAGGCCCGCAAGCTCTCCGAGCGCGAGGCCAAGCAGCGCGAGAAGCTCATCGAGCGTGAGAAGAGGGCGGCGAAGCGCGCCGAGGCCAAGCGTGGCCGCAAGGAGCGCAGGGGCCCGAAGTTCTTCTGGAAGCTCGCTGATTATCTGAAGAACGTCCGCACCGAGATGAGGCGCGTGACCTGGCCCTCGAGGCCCGAGGTCGGCAGGATGAGCCTCGTCGTCGTGTTCGCGCTCGTGTTCTTCGGCGTGCTGATCTACATCGTCGATTCCGCCGTCACCCCGGTGCTCTACGCTCTGTCCGGATTGGGAGGCTAGCGCATGGGCAAGAGATGGTATGTTCTCCACACCTATTCCGGTTACGAGAACAAGGTCAAGGATAATCTGACGCATCGCGTCGAGTCGATGGAGCTCGAGGGCTCCATCTCCGATATTAAGATTCCCGTCGAGGAAGTCACCGAGATCAAGGAGGGTGGCAAGCGCGTCACCTCCGAGAAGAAGGTCTTCCCCGGCTACGTGCTCGTCCGCATGGAGCTCGACGACCATACCTGGAGTGTCGTGCGCAACACGCCGGGCGTCACGGGCTTCGTGGGCGCGGAGGGCAAGCCCATCCCGCTGACCCGCGAGGAATACCAGAAGATCATGGGCCGTTCGAGCATCGACATCCCCAAGAAGACCAGCACCGACATCACGGTCGGCCAGGTCGTCAAGGTTGTCAACGGGCCCCTCGCCGAGTTCGATGGCACCGTCACCGAGGTGCTTCCCGAGGCCGGCAAGGTTCGCGTCATGGTCTCGATCTTCGGCAGGGAGACGCCGGTCGAG
Source organism: Coriobacteriales bacterium (assembly GCA_050946275.1). Lineage (GTDB taxonomy): Bacteria > Actinomycetota > Coriobacteriia > Coriobacteriales > CADBOM01 > JBMNUM01. Next base: position 10,781 of record JBMNUM010000021.1, on the reverse strand, counting down.
CTCAGCTTCGACCAGGTTGCGAAGGTGTAACCATCCGTCGACGCGGTGTGTCGCGCGGTGTGGACCCGCGCGTGCTTCTCGCGCTGCAGTCGCTTGAAATATAGGTTTAGAAACGCTTTAGGAAGTGGAGTAACAAATGGCCAAGAAAGAAGTGGGCTTCATCAAGCTGCAGATCCCGGGCGGCAACGCCACCCCGGCACCTCCGGTCGGACCGGCCCTGGGCGCCAACGGCGTCAACATCATGCAGTTCTGCCAGGCGTTCAACGCCCAGACGCAGGACAAGGCCGGCACCATCATCCCGGTCGAGATCACCGTCTACGAGGACAAGACCTTCTCGTTCGTCCTCAAGACCCCACCGGCGGCGTTCCTCATCAAGCAGGCCCTCGGCCTCGAGCATGCCTCGGGCGAGCCGCACATCAACAAGGTGGGCGAGCTGACCCAGGAGCAGCTGCGCGAGATCGCCGAGATCAAGCTGCCCGACCTCAACGCCAACGACATCGAGGCCGCAATGAAGGTCGTCGCGGGCACCGCTCGCTCGATGGGCGTTCGCATCGAGGGCATCGCGGACACCGGCGTCTACGACACCGGCCGCAAGAAGAAGAAGGCCAAGGCCGCCCCGGTTGCCGAGGAGGCTCCCGCCGAGTCCGAGGAGGCTCCTGCCGAGTAACAGCAGGTACTCAACGCGTTGCCGGGCACGAGCCCGGCACGCTGGGTAGATAGGTAGTTGTGGAAGGGTCGGCATGACCCGCATCACCACGAAGGAGTGATATTCATGTCCAAGATCGCAAAGAACAAGAAGGCTGCGGCCGCCAAGGTCGACAAGAACGCGCCTCTCGCGCCGGCTGAGGCCATCAAGCTGGTCCGCGAGGCCTCCTACGCCAAGTTCGACGAGACCGTCGAGGCCCACTTCCGCCTCGGCATCGACACCCGTCAGGCCGACCAGCAGCTCCGTGGCTCCATCTCCCTGCCGAACGGCACGGGTAAGGAGGTCCGCGTGGCCGTCTTCGCCGAGGGCGACAAGGCCCGCGAGGCAGAGGCCGCTGGCGCCGACATCGTCGGTAGCGATGACCTCGTGCAGGACATCCAGGGCGGCATGCTCGACTTCGACGCCGCCGTCGCCACCCCCGACATGATGTCGAAGGTCGGTCGTCTCGGTAAGATCCTCGGCCCCCGCGGCCTCATGCCGAACCCGAAGCTCGGCACCGTCACCAACGATGTCGCCAAGGTCATCGGCGAGCTCAAGGCCGGCCGCATCGAGTACCGTGCAGACCGCTACGGTATCGTGCACGTGCCGATCGGAAAGATGTCGTTCGACGACAAGAAGCTTCTCGAGAATTACGCCGCCATCCATGGCGAGATCCTCCGCGTGAAGCCGGCTTCCGCCAAGGGCCGCTACGTCAAGTCGATCACCCTGACCTCCACGATGGGCCCGGGCGTCCCGGTCGACACCACGGCGAAGATCGAGATCGCCGACTAACTCGCGATCGCAATCTGGATTCGAGCGGGGGCGCCGAGAGGTGCCCCCGTTTCGTTTTCGAGGCAGGTGTGCGCGAGGAGCCCGAGCGGTGTCTGCCGGAAACGAGTTTCCGGCATGCTTGGATTGGCATGTTCTCGGCGGGAGTGTGTTCACGGCATGGGCTTGCTCCCGGGTTCTTGCCTTGAACAGGGACGAATGCATAACTGCTGTACGGTGCTATGCCCGAATCGCTCCCCTTGGGCGAGGCTGTTCGCTCGACAAAGATGGCAACCTGATGGGGCCGGCTTGCCGGTCCATGCAGGACGGGTCGTCATCGGGTGCTCGCAAGAGCCTTCTTTCAACGGGGACTGCGTGTGATGGTGCCGTGGAAGAGGGCGATTGGTCCCGAAATGCGTGGATGTCGAGAGCGGGCCCGCTCTGCACGAAAAACGCCCTCATGCGGCAACGCCCTCCCGCATCCCCGGCGCACGGTGCCCCTCCCGAGCCCAGCCCTCGCCGACCCACCCTCTCGCGTTGCGCTCCCCGCGTCCCATCCTCCCGTGCCTAGCTCCTCTCGCATCCCACCCTCTCGCTCAACCCCTCCTGGGCCCCACCCCCTCGCGTTCAGCCCCTCCCGAGCCCAGCCCTCGACGACCCACCCTCCCGCGTTGCGCTCCCTGCGTCCAGTTCCTCCTGCGTTCCATCCTCCCGTGTCCCAAATTGCGGGGTTGTCGAAAAACGGGCCCTTCGTGCATTGAAAACGCCCTCGCGCGTCCGAAATTGCGGGGTTGTCGAAAGCAGCAAGCTCCAGATCTTTCGACAAACCCTCATTTCGGGACAAGTTTTTTCGACATCTCCGCATTTCTGGACAGGCTGGAGAGATTCGGCTTCGACATCCCCGCGTTTCTGGACAGGCGGGCCGCAAAAACGCGCGCGGGCGCCTCGTTTTTCGACAAACCCTCATTTTGGAGCATCCGCGATGCGGGCTCCGGCTGCGCGGGCGCACGTTCCCGGCGCCTGACTCGGCGGATGAACGCGACGCGGGTTTCGGCTGCGCGGGCGCACGTCCCGGCGCCTGACTCGGCGGACGCCGTTCGCCGCGCTTTCGGCGCGCCTTGTTTGACGCGGGGGAGCGGGGGCTTTATCATCTTCATGTTTTGAACTGCCCTAGACAGCCGGTGTCCGCATGGACTTAAACGGGGAAGGCTCCCGGCCTGCCGAGGTGGTCGATACGATGCTCCCGCGCAAGCGGAACATATGCATTCCTTCGGCCTCCGCTGGACAGTGGGGGCCGTTTTCATTATGAAACGGCTTCTCAGGTAGGAACCCGGTGCATCCGGGACGAGAGAAGCTGGAAGGAGGTGCAAGCTAACATATGCCGAACATCGCTAAGGAAGAGAAGGTCCGCGATATCAAGGCCGATCTGGAGAAGGCTACCGCCGTCTGGGTCGTCGATTACCGTGGCCTGACCGTCAAGCAGTCCGAGAGCCTCCGCGGTGCCATCCGCGAGGCAGACGCGCAGCTCAAGGTGCTCAAGAACACCCTGACCCAGCGCGCGCTCGCAGAGCTCGAGCTTCCCACGATGGATGAGATTCTCGCCGGCCCGTCCGCATTCGTCTTCACGAACGGCGACCCGGTCGCTGCCGCCAAGGTCCTGAAGACCTTCGGCAAGGATAACAAGAACCTCGTCATCAAGGGCGGCATCATGGATGGACGCGAGGTCAACGCCGAGCAGGTCCAGGCCATCGCCGAGCTGCCGAGCCGCGAGGAGCTCATCGCCAAGCTGCTTGGCACGCTGCAGAACCCGATGCAGGGTATTGTCCGCGTGCTCAACGGCCCGATGGAGCAGTTCGCCCGCGTGGTGGACGCCATCAAGGACACGAAGGTCGCCTAAGGGCGCCTGTGTTGCGTAGGACATGCGCACCGCGAAAGCTCTGCGCGTGAGGACGGCAAGCCGTCCGACTGCGGGAAACCGCACATGACATGGTTATCATGCCTGCGTGGCGCAAGGCCGCCGGGCGAGACAAAGGAGAATTGAAATGGCTGTTACCAAGGAAGAGATCATCGAGGCCCTGAAGGAGATGCCCGCCCTGGAGCTGTCCGAGCTCGTCAAGGAGCTCGAGGAGGTTTTCGGCGTGTCCGCCGCCGCTCCCGTCATGGCTGTTGCCGGCCCGGCTGCCGGTGGCGACGATGCCGGTGCTGCTGAGGAGAAGACCTCGTTCGACGTCGTGCTCGAGGGCTTCGGCGACAACAAGATCGCCGTCATCAAGGCTGTCCGCGAGATCACGTCCCTCGGCCTCAAGGAGGCCAAGGAGGTCGTCGAGGGCGCTCCGAAGCCCATCCTCGAGGGCGTCGACAAGGACAAGGCCGAGGAGGCCAAGGCCAAGCTGGAGGAGGCTGGCGCTGCCATCACCCTCAAGTAGGTTCGCGTCTGACGGCACCGTGCGGGCGACCTCCCGCATGGTGCCGTGTTGCGTCATCGGGCGGGTCTGCCAAGACCCGCCCTTTGCGCGTTAATTCAGGGGTTTTCCGCTTGTGGAAATTCTCATGTGCTCCGTTGACCGACATGGGGACGGTGCATATACTATAAATTTGCCGAAAAAGCAAATTCGTGTATTTTTTAGGAGGCCTACGTGGTGAGCGAACCGACTTCTACTCAGACTTTACACCACCGCACACGTAAGAGTTTCGCGAAAATTCCCGAGGTCATGGACGTTCCCAATCTGATGGCGATCCAGACCGAATCGTTCAACAAATTCAAGACCGATGGCCTCGCCGAGGCCTTCCAGGATATCTCGCCGATCGAGAACAACCAGAAGAAGCTCTCTCTGGTCTTCCTGGGCCACGAGCTCGGCGATCCGAAGTACTCCGTCATGGAGTGCAAGGAGAAGGACATCACCTATCAGGCTCCGCTGTTCGTCATGGTCAAGCTCGTCGACAAGCGCACGGGCGAGATCAAGCAGCAGGAGGACATCTTCATGGGCGACTTCCCCCTGATGACCGATCAGGGGACGTTCATCATCAACGGCACCGAGCGCGTCGTCGTCAGCCAGCTCGTGCGCTCGCCCGGCGTCTACTTCGATTCCGAGGCCGACAAGACCTCCGATGCGACGCTGTACAACGCGAAGGTCATCCCGTCGCGTGGCGCATGGCTTGAGTTCGAGACCGACAAGCGCGACGTGCTGTCCGTCCGCGTCGACCGCAAGCGCAAGCAGCCTGCAACGCTGCTGCTCAAGGCGCTCGGCATCGCCGTCACCCGCGACGAGATCATCGAGCTGCTCGGCGATTCCGAAATCGTCATCCGCACGCTCAACCGCGATGGCGCCGAGACGCAGGACGAGGCCCTCATCGAGCTGTACCGCCGCCTGCGCCCGGGCGAGCCGCCGACCGTCGACTCCGCTCGCACGCTGCTGAACAACCTGTTCTACACGCCGCAGCGCTACGACCTGGCCGACGTGGGCCGCTATAAGATCAACAAGAAGCTGGGCCTGGACATCGACCAGGACTGCAGCGTCCTGACGAGCGAGGACATCGTCGCCACGATGCGCTACGTCATCGGCCTGCACAACGGCGAGGCCGGCCATTCGATCGACGACATCGACCACTTCGGCAACCGCCGCATCCGCACGGTCGGCGAGCTGATCCAGAACCAGTTCCGCATCGGCCTGTCGCGCATGGAGCGCGTCGTCAAGGAGCGCATGTCGACGCAGGAGTTCGACGACATCACGCCCCAGTCGCTGATCAACATCCGCCCGATCGTCGCGGCCATCAAGGAGTTCTTCGGCTCCTCGCAGCTGTCGCAGTTCATGGACCAGACAAATCCCGCCGCGGGCATCACGCACAAGCGCCGCCTGTCGGCTCTCGGACCCGGCGGCCTGTCGCGCGAGCGCGCGGGCTTCGAGGTCCGCGACGTCCACACGTCGCATTACGGCCGCATGTGCCCGATCGAGACGCCTGAAGGCCCGAACATCGGCCTCATCGGCTCGCTCGCGTCCTATGCGCGCGTCAACCCGTTCGGCTTCATCGAGGCCCCGTACCGCAGGGTCGTCGATGGCAAGGTGACGGACGAGATCGACTACCTCACCGCCGACGAGGAGGAGAACTACACGATCGCCCAGGCCAACGAGCCGTTCGACCTGGAGACCCGCGAGTTCTACAAGTACGTCGACGGCAAGAAGGTGCCGGCCGACCACGTGCTGTGCCGTACGCGCGACGTCGACGGCGTCTTCGGCGAGCCCGCGCAGGTCTCGCCCGACCAGGTCGACTACATGGACGTCTCTCCGCGTCAGATCTGCTCCGTGGCGACGGCCCTCATCCCGTTCCTCGAGCACGATGACGCCAACCGCGCCCTCATGGGCTCGAACATGCAGCGTCAGGCCGTGCCCCTGCTGCGCCCGTGCGCGCCGCTCGTCGGCACCGGCATGGAGTACCGCTGCGCTGTCGACTCCGGCGAGGTCATCACGGCCAAGGCCGCCGGCGTCGTCGAGTACGTGCAGGCCAACCGCATCGACGTGCGCAACGATTCCGGCGAGCTCATGAGCTACGAGCTGCCGAAGTACCTGCGCTCCAACCAGAGCGGCTGCCTCAACCACCGTCCGCTCGTCCGCCCGGGCGAGAGGGTCGAGGTCGGCGATGTGCTGGCCGACGGTCCCTCGACCGACCTCGGCGAGCTGTCGCTGGGACAGAACCTCCTCGTGGCGTACATGCCGTGGGAGGGTTACAACTACGAGGACGCGATCATCCTCTCCGAGCGCGTTGTGAGCGAGGACCTGCTCACCTCGATCCACATCAGCGAGTACGAGGTCGACGCGCGCGACACGAAGCTCGGGCCGGAGGAGATCACCCGCGAGATCCCGAACATGAGCGAGGACATGCTGGCCAACCTCGATGCCGACGGCATTATCCGCATCGGCGCCGAGGTCTTCCCCGGCGACGTCCTCGTCGGCAAGGTCACGCCCAAGGGCGAGACCGAGCTCACGGCCGAGGAGCGCCTGCTGCGCGCCATCTTCGGCGAGAAGGCCCGCGAGGCCCGCGACACGTCGCTCAAGGTGCCGCACGGCGCCGGCGGCCGCGTCATCGGCATCATCAGGTTCTCCCGCGAGAACGACGACGAGCTGGCGCCGAGCGTCAACGAGCTCGTCCGCGTCTACGTCGCGCAGAAGCGCAAGATCCAGCAGGGCGACAAGCTCTCCGGACGCCACGGCAACAAGGGCGTCATCTCGCGCATCCTGCCCGTCGAGGACATGCCGTTCCTGTCCGACGGCACCCCCGTCGACATCATCCTCAACCCGCTCGGCGTCCCGTCCCGTATGAACGTCGGCCAGCTCATGGAGACCCATCTCGGTTGGGCCGCCTCCGTCGGCTGGAACGATGACGGCGACGAGGTCGTGCCCGGTCCGATCCACATCGCGACGCCGGTGTTCGACGGCGCCACCGAGTACGAGATCTCCGACGCCATCGAGAAGGCGAACGCCAACGTTATGCGCAAGGCTCACGAGGAGCTTGGCGACCAGGTCATCGAGGCCTTCATCCCGCAGCTGTCGCTGACGGGCAAGACCGACCTCTACGACGGCCGCACGGGCGAGAAGTTCCGCGAGCCCATCACCGTCGGCCGCAACTACATCCTCAAGCTCAGCCACCTCGTGGACGATAAGGTCCACGCGCGCTCGACCGGCCCCTACAGCCTCATCACCCAGCAGCCGCTGGGCGGCAAGGCGCAGTTCGGCGGCCAGCGCTTCGGCGAGATGGAGGTGTGGGCGCTGTACGCGTACGGCGCCGCGAACGTGCTGCAGGAGATCCTGACCATCAAGTCCGACGACACCTCGGGACGCGTCCGCGCCTACGAGCACATCGTCAAGGGCGAGAACATCCCGTCGCCGGAGATCCCCGAGTCGTTCAAGGTCCTCATCAAGGAGATGAAGTCGCTGGCGCTCGACGTCGAGCTCATCGGCGACGACCAGGTCCGCAACGACCGCACCCTCGAGCGCGAGATCGTCCAGCCCACCGCCGATGAGACCGGCGAGGCTGCGGATGACGACATCCTCGACATCATCGCGAACGAGCTTTTGGATATGGACACCGATCAGGATTCGCTTCTCGGCGATGTGGAAGGGGAGTAGACTCCATGGCAGAATTCGATGTGAACAATTTCGATAGCATCCGCATAGGCCTCGCCTCCGCCGAGAAGATCAGGAGCTGGTCGTACGGCGAGGTGAAGAAGCCCGAGACGATCAACTACCGCACGCTCAAGCCCGAGAAGGACGGCCTGTTCTGCGAGAAGATCTTCGGCCCGACCAAGGACTGGGAGTGCAGCTGCGGCAAGTACAAGCGCATCCGCTTCAAGGGCATCGTCTGCGAGCGCTGCGGCGTCGAGGTCACCCGCGCCAAGGTGCGCCGCGAGCGCATGGGCCATATCGAGCTCGCCGCTCCGGTCAGCCACATCTGGTACTTCAAGGGCTCGCCCTCGCGCCTGGGCTACCTGCTCGACATCCCGCCGAAGGACCTCGAGAAGGTGCTGTACTTCGCGTCGGCCATCGTCACCTACGTCGATGCCGAGGCCCGCGAGGAGGACATGGAGGACCTCAAGGACGAGCTCCAGGCCGATCTCGAGGAGATCGACGCCGAGTGCGAGCGCGTCATCGAGGGCGTCGAGCGCCTCAACATCGAGAACGCGAATCTCGAGGAGCTCGGCGAGGACTTCGATACCGACGAGCTCATGACCCCCGAGGAGATCGCGGCCGAGATCGTTGACATCCGCGAGGAGTTCGCCGAGCGCAAGGAGCTCCGCCAGGAGGCCTTCGACCGCTTCGCCAAGCTCTCGGAGAAGGAGCTCATCACCGATGAGAACCTCTACCGCGAGATCAAGATGAACTACTCCGAGTACATGCGTGGCGGCATGGGCGCCGAGTCCGTGCGCGACCTGCTCGCCGCGCTCGACCTCGAGGCCATCTCCGCGGAGCTGCGCGAGGTCATCAAGGAGGGTCGCGGCCAGCGCAAGATCAAGGCCATCAAACGACTGAAGGTCGTGGAGTCGTTCCTCAAGAGCGACAACAAGCCCGAGGACATGATCATGACGGTCATCCCGGTGCTCCCGCCGGACCTGCGCCCGATGGTGCAGCTCGACGGCGGCCGCTTCGCCGCGTCGGACCTCAACGACCTGTACCGCCGCGTCATCAACCGCAACAACCGCCTCAAGAGGCTGCTCGATCTCGGTGCGCCCGAGATCATCGTGAACAACGAGAAGCGCATGCTGCAGGAGGCCGTGGACTCCCTGTTCGACAACGGCCGCCGCGGCCGTCCCGTCACGGGTCACGGCAACCGCCCGCTCAAGTCGCTGTCCGACATGCTCAAGGGCAAGCAGGGCCGCTTCCGCCAGAACCTGCTCGGCAAGCGCGTCGACTACTCCGGCCGTTCGGTCATCGTCGTCGGCCCGGCGCTCAAGCTGCATCAGTGCGGCCTGCCGAAGGCCATGGCGCTCGAGCTGTTCAAGCCGTTCGTCGTCGAGCGACTCGTCGAGCTCGGCCACTATCTCAACGTCAAGGCCGCCAAGAAGGCCGTCGACCGCGGGCACAACGTGGTGTGGGACGTCCTCGAGGACGTCATCACCGAGCATCCCGTGCTCCTCAACCGCGCACCCACGCTGCACCGTCTGGGCATCCAGGCGTTCGAGCCGGTGCTCATCGAGGGCAAGGCGATCAGGCTCCATCCGCTCATGTGCACCGCGTTCAACGCCGACTTCGACGGCGACCAGATGGCCGTCCACGTTCCGCTGTCCGCCGAGGCGCAGGCGGAGGCCCGCGTGCTCATGCTCTCGTCGAACAACATCAAGTCGCCGGCCCACGGCCGCGCGCTGACCGTCCCGACGCAGGACATGATCATCGGCCTGTACTACCTCACCGCGGCACGCGACAACTTCCCCGGAGAGGGCAGGGCGTTCATCAACTTCAAGGACGCCATCAACGCGTACGATTCGCGCGCCGATGTCGACCTGCAGGCCAAGATCTACGTCCGCCTCGAGCGCGACACCACGGTGCAGATGCTCGACCAGGAGGACTACACGGGCGTGAAGAAGGGCAAGCACTACTATGCCGAGCTTCCCGCTGGCACGCGCCTGCACACGACCATCGGCCGCATCATCTTCAACTCCGTGCTGCCGGACGACTTCCCGTTCATCAACCATGAGATGAACAAGGAGGAGGTCGGCGACCTCATCGAGAACTGCACGAGCCGCTACGAGCTGTCCGAGATGCCCGCCATCCTCGACGGCCTGAAGTCCACGGGCTTCCACTACGCGACCCGCGCAGGCGTCACCGTGTCGGTCTACGACGCGACGATTCCGCCCGAGAAGGGCGAGATCCTCGCCGCCGCCGACGCGAAGGTCGACCAGATCAACGAGGGCTACGCCATCGGCCTCATCAGCGAGGAGGATAGGCATAAGCAGACCGTCGACATCTGGCAGCAGGCCAACGAGGACGTCGGAAACGCCATGGTCGACAACTTCGACAAGTTCAACCCCATCTACATGATGGCCTTCTCCGGCGCCCGCGGTAACATGAAGCAGATCCGCCAGCTCGCTGGTATGCGAGGCCTCATGGCAGACCCGAAGGGCGAGTACATCGACACGCCCATCAAGGCGAACTTCCGCGAGGGACTGTCCGTCCTCGAGTACTTCATCTCGACGCACGGCGCCCGCAAGGGTCTCGCCGACACCGCTCTGCGAACCGCAGACTCCGGTTATCTGACGAGGCGTCTCGTCGACGTCGCCCAGGACGTCATCGTCCGCGAGCACGACTGCGGCAACGACGAGGGCATCGCGTACCCGCTGCTCGACAAGCGCGGCAACATCGACGACAACCTCGTCGGTCGCTGCGTCCAGCACCCGGTCGTGCATCCCGAGACGGGCGAGATCCTGCTCGAGGGAGGGGAGTACATCCCGTCCGTCGAGAAGCTCGAGGAGTTCCTTGCCGCCGGCATCGAGGAGGTCGAGATCCGCACGATCATGACCTGCCTGTCCGATCGCGGCATCTGCCAGAAGTGCTATGGCTGGGACCTCTCGACGCGCAGGCCGGTCAACATCGGCACGGCCGTCGGCATCATCGCCGCGCAGTCGATCGGCGAGCCCGGCACGCAGCTCACGATGCGTACGTTCCACACCGGCGGCGTCGCCGGCGACGACATCACGCATGGTCTACCGCGTGTCACCGAGCTCTTCGAGGCGCGCAAACCCAAGGGCCAGGCGGTGCTCGCCGACATCAGCGGCACGCTGTCGATCATCGAGGACAAGAGCCAGCGCACGCTGTCAATCCTCGACTCCGAGGGCAACAAC
>JBMNUM010000020.1:0-38924 GCA_050946275.1 Coriobacteriales bacterium | reverse complement strand
TCGCCGAAGCTGGCGGTGAGATTGTCGGCATCGACGGTCTTGACGACCTCCGCGGCGCCGCCGGGCATCGGCGCGCCGTCGACCGGGGTCAGCTTGAGCTCGAAGCTCCCCGCCTTCGACCAATCGTTGAACGCCTTGGACGCCTGCAGCCGGATCGTCGCCGGGGTGAACGTGTTCGTGAACGCCAGCCCGTCGGCGCCCTCGCCGTAGTCCGGCGTGGCGCTCATCGTGCCGTCGCCGTTGTCGTGGACCGTCACGTCGACGGTGCGGGCCGAGTCGTTGGCCACGCCCGCCACCGCGCCGGATTCCTCGACGCGATAGGTGAACGTCTTGTCGGCATGCCCGCCGTTGCCGTCGTCGGGCAGGTCGGCGAGCTCGAAGGGAATCGGGCCGATATCGAAGTCGCATGAGCCGCCCTCGACCGGGCTGATGGTCGTCGAGGCCTTCTCCGGAACGGGAGCGCCCTCCGTGACCGGCACCAGCGTGAACGTCCAGCCGTCTCCCTCGCGGAAGTCGCGGCCCTCGATGGTCTTCGTGCCGGACAGCGTCGCGGATCCAACCGCATCGTAGGTGTTCTCGAAGACGATGGAGTCGAGCTGCTGGTCGCCGTCCGCGCCCGCGCCGAGCTTCCAGCAAGTCACGTCGGTGGAGAGCTCGCCTTCGGCCTCGGTCAAGACGACCTTGAAGGAGTAGTTGGAGCCGTCGTAGGTCACGCCGCCGTCATCGCCGGCGATCTCGCGGGCCGTGAAGGTCACGGTCTTCTGGCGCGGGACCTCGCCGTACGCGTCCGCCTCGGCCTGGTCGACGAGATCCGCATAGCCCATGCCCGTCGTCTCGACCAGCCACTCGTCGAAGTCCTTCGCGCTTCCGGCGGCCTCGTACTCGGAACGCTTCTCCGCCACGACCCCGTCCACAAAGGCGGCGATGGCGTCCTCGTCCCAGTCGAGCCCGTCGGAGGAGATCTCGATGCCCGGGAAGGTGATTGCGCTCTCGGAGGTGCCGAAGCTGTCCGTCGAGGCGGTCTTGACGACCTCGCCGGTCGCGTCGTCGATGAGCTCGAAGGTGAACTGGGAGATTCCGATGCGGCCGTTATCGAAGCGCTTCGCAGCCGGAAGGTCCAGCGTCACGAGCGTGCCGGTGCCCTCGCCGGGCGAGTATTCCTCATGCGGCTGGTACCTGTTGACGAACGCCGCCTCAGCCGTCTGGTCGGCGACCAGCGTGCCCTCGTCGCCCTCATGCGACACGAGCTCCCACCCATCCTTCTCGGACTCGGTGACCGTGTAGGTCGCGCCATGAGGCAGGCCCTCGACGAGGATGGACTCCCCGCCCTTGAGATGCAGGGTGTCGCCGGATGCGACGGCGAGCTCCTCGACGCCCTCCTCGGCCTCCTCGGACACGATTCCCTTCACGACCGCGTAGTAGCCATAGCCGCTTCCGCCGCCGTCCGAGCGGAATCCGAACGTCACCGTGTCGCCATCGACGCTGTATGTCTTGGTGTTCGCCGGGTTCGTGGGGCTGACGCCGCCGAGCATGCCGGTCAGCGAGGTTCCCCAATTCGAATATGCCGTGTAGCCGGGCTGGGCGCCTTCCCACATGCACACCCAATCCCAGTTCGCGCCCTCGGTGCCATACGTGATCGTGACCTCGAGGCGCTGCGCGCCATCCACCGTCACGACCTGGTTGAGGTTCGCGTTATTGGCGTAATAGCCCGACTGGCCGCCTTCGTCGTCGACGTTGGGCGTATGCGAGTACCTGGTCTCCGCGACCTCGGGTATGAGCGCGTAGTCGACCGTCTTCTTCAGCGCCGGATACTCGCCCTCGAGCGTGTTGCCGGCCGCATCCAGGAGGACGATCGGGAAGTCGAACGCGGTGACATCGTCGTCGGGAGCGCCCTCCGTCTCCTTGGCGATCCGGAGCGAGGCATCCTGCATGCTGTTGGTGAACAGCGCGCCATCATCGTCGTACACGACCTCCGCGGCGAGCTCCCCGTGCCCGGCATCGGTCACGTTCACCGTCACCGACTCCACGTGCGCGTCGTAGATGCACGAAGCGTCCGTGCCGGCTTTCTCGCGTATCTGGTACCGGTAGGTGCCCGGCTGGGTGAACGGGATCGGGTCGAAGACGACCGGAGCCGTGCCCATCCAGGGGTTGGCCGCGGCCTTGCCCTCGTCGTCGGGCACCGTCGGAGCCGTGTCGACCTCACCGTTCGTCTTGGTTTGGAGGACGGTCCCCCGGTCGTCGAGCAGCTCGAAGGCGAACTGCCCGTCGGCGAGCTCGTTGCCCTCGAAGAGCTTGTGCGCGGTGAGATAGGCCGCGCCCTGCGCGGAATACGTGTTCTGGAAGGATGCGGACGAGGTGGTGTTCGCGACGATATTTCCGCTCGTGTTATACGAATCGGTCATCGTCCAGCCATCCGGGTTGTCCACCTCCTCGACCGTGTACGTCGTGCCGGCGGGAAGGTCGGGTATGACGATGAAGTCCCGCGGCCTGCAGTAGACGTAGAACTCGCCGTTCGTCGGCTCGACCTTGCCGGCCTCGTTATCGAGCCACTGCGCGTACAGCCTGATGGTCTCGCCATCTTGCTCGGCGAGATTGCGCACCGCCTGCATGTTCGTGAACGCCGTGCCGGAACCATCGGGCTCCGTGTTCCAACCGGTGAAGATGGAGCCCTTCTTCTGGAAGACGTTGGACCGCAGGGACCAGTAGACGTCTCCGATGAAACGCTGCGGCTCGTTCATCTGGCCGCTGTCGGCCCCGTTGCCGTCGAACTCGACGTAGTAGACCATGCGGTCGTAGTAGTAATCGAATTCCAGCGAATCGTCTTCGGCGACGATGCCCCGCTGCGGCTCGGGTTTCCTGTAGCCGCGGAGCTGCTGCTCCATGTCGGCGGGAACGAGCTCGGCCTCGACCTCCGTGCCGTAGTCGGCGTAGTACGCCTTGCTGCCGGCATCCGTATACCCGTCGAGGTTCTCGTTCTGCAGGTGATAGTGCACGGTGTACTTCCGCTGGAGCGTGGGCTCCCACTGCGCATAGAGCGTCACGGTCTCGCCGATCCGCACGAGGTCGCTCGCGGTCGATCCCGGCGCAAAGGAAGCGCCGGACCCGTCCGCGCCGGTCGTCCAGGCGACGAGCGTGTAGTGCGGCCGCGAATCGGGCCTGCCAGCCGGGATCGCCACCTCGAAGTCCTCGGAATCGGCGACCACGTCCGGATCCGCGATGTAGCCTCCGTTGGCGTCGAAATGGACGATGCCCTTGCCCTCCTCGATCTCCCAGACCCACGTTCCGGCAAGGGCGGCCGCGTTGGCGTTCCACGTGTTGCAGAGCTCGAGCGGCGTGTACGCATCGCTGGAGTAATCCGACTTGACCCACTTGCCCGTGTAGGGCGAGGGCGGCGTCGGGAGGAGGTTGGAGTTCTGGACGAGATACGTCCGGTTGTAGAACTTGAAGCCCTCGCCGAGCTTGACCTCGCGCAGATTGGCGCAACCGCTGAACATCGCGTTCTTGAAGTTCTCGACGGAGGAGACGGTGAAGCTGCTGATGTCGAGCTTTGTCAGCGACGAGCAGTTGCGGAACATGTACCCGAAGCCTCCATCGACGTAGAGGTACTGGGAACCGCGCCAATCCCGCCCGCCGTTGACCTTCGAGGTGTCGAACGAGGTCACGTTGAGGCTCTTCAGCGAGCTGCAGCCGTCGAACATGTACTCCATGCCGTAGACGTTGCTCGTGTCGAAGTTGCCGAGGTCGAGCTCCTCGAGGCTGCTGCATCCGGCGAACATCGAGTTCATCGCCGTCGCGCTCGGGGTGGAGATGGACGAGATGCCCGTGATCTCATTGAGGCTCGAGCACCCGCTGAACGTCTTCCTGAAGTTCGCCACGTGGGAGAGGTCCCAGCCGGTCAGATCGACCTTCTCGAGCGAGCTGCAGCCGGCGAACATGCCATAGTAGGTATAGCGCTCCTCGGGACCCGAGACATACCGGTACGTGCCCGTGATATCCGTCACGTTGCCCGTATCCCATCCGCTAAGATCGGCTTCCCTGAATTTAAAGCACCCGTAGAACATCCCGAAGATGTCGACCGCACCCGACGTGTCGAGGCCCTTCAAGTCGACGCGCTCGAGATTCGAGCAGTCCGCGAACAGGTTCGTCGCACGGGTGTTGAGTTTCACCGTATCCCGCACCACGACCTGCTTGATGCTGGCCGCATACGAATGCCAGGGCGGATACACGATCGCCGTGGTGGTGTTGGCGGGATTGCTCCGCCCGATCACGGCAAGCGTCCCCGACTCTCCGCTCGTCGGCCGCAGGACCATCGTGCCGTCCGTGTAGATCTCCCACCGGACGGTTCCCGAGACGCCGGCGTGCGCCACCGTCGCGTCCTCGGCGGGCTCTATGGCGTCGTCGGCCATCAGGGCCATGCCGCCCTCTCCGGAGTCCTGCGCAGCGGATGCCGTTTCCAGCAGCCAGCCTCCGGCGACGGCGAGGCCATCGGAGGCCACCTTCGCCGCGCCCATGGGCTGCATGCCCGGCTCGTCCGAGGGCTCCTCGGAGGGCTCCTCCGGCTCCGCGGGCTCCGAGCCCGGTGCCGGGGCGTTGGGCTTGATGTTCCCGTACCAATCGGATGTGTACCAGTAGACGGATTCACCGCTGCCGAGCGGGATGCCGTTGGCGTTGCTCAGCGTCACCTTGAAGGTGAACACGTCGTCCCTGTTGGCGTCGCTCGTGTTGTAGGCGCCCTTGTAGATGCTCAGCTTGCCGGGGCGCGTCTTGTTCGCGAAGGCGATCCTGCCGTCGCCGTCCGCGTCGACAGTCGTGGCCGCGGACAGCCCGTTGATATCGCCCGAGACGTCGACCGTCACGACCTCCTTGTGCATGTCGTAGTCGACGGCGTTGTCATTCGGGTTGACCTCGGCGATCTCGTAGGTATGGGTCCCGACATCGTCGACGCCGTACACGATCACGGGGAACTGGACGAAGCCGCCCTCGGTCGTCGCAACCGCATAGGGCAGGTCGACCTCGGTCTCCACCCCGTCCACCAGCATCGTCACCTTGCCGGAGGCTCCCTCCGTGGTCTCGGTCAGCTCGAACGAGTACGCCCCCGCCTCGGCGGCGCGGCCGTCGAGCGTCTTCGTGCCCGAGAACTGCACGGTGGCCGTGCCGGGCTGATAGCGGTTCGTGAAGCTCGCCTCCGCGGTCTCGAGCGCCTCGATGGAGCCGCTCGCCTTGCTCTGCTCGACGAGTATCCAGCCATCCGACGTCTCCTCCCAGACCTGGTACGCCGTGCCGGCGGGCAGGTTGTCGAAGGTCGCCTTCTCGCCCGCGCGCAGGTCGATCTCGAGCATGCCGCCGCTCATCGCGACCGGGACGACGGTTGCGGCGCCCGCCGACGAGCCGGCCGGGGTGATGGTGCACTCCTCGACCAGATCGTCCCTCACGCTCTCCCCGACCAGCTTGACCTTGAAGCGGAACGGCTGGTCCGGGTCGGCGCTTCCGGCGTTCTCGGCGAGCTTGGAAACCGAGAGCGCGCCCGGCTTCAGCGTGTTCTCGAAGACCGGCAGCTCGCCCTCCTCGGTGTTCCAGCCGATGATGCCGGCGGACCAATAGCCGTCGTCCTCGTCGATCTCCTCGAAGCGGTAGTTCCTCATCTGCGAGACGGAAGCGTAGATGCCGCTGTAGATCGTCGCATGATCGTACGCGTTCTCGAAACCGAGGCCGAGGAAATACGAGCCGTCACGCGACACGACGCCGTCGTTGAACCGCTGCAGGTGGACGTCGTCGTACATGAAGGCATTGTTGTAGCCCGGTCCTCCGTACACCTCGATACCCGAGTACGCATTGCGGATCTGGCCGCCGGTCAGGCAGTTCATGAGGACATACGACCCGTTTTTCTCATAGGGGATATACCAGCATTGCGCGGCATATTTCTCGGCATCGGACAGATTCGAGTACGAGACCGGCGTGCTGCCCGGGGCATCGTCCGAGGCCGATGCGATCTCGGAGTGATCGATGTTCTTCAGGAGCATCGCGAGACGCGCGGAGCTTCCCATGTCGCCAGCGCCGACGACGAGGTCGGTACCCTCGACGAAGATCTTGACGTATCGTCCCTGACCGTATGCGGTCCCGTTGAAGATGGGCTTCCGCTCCCCCATGATCGGCTCGGCGAAGCCCTGGCTGAAGCTCAGCGTGCCGTCGCCGTTGTCGAGCACCTCGACCGTGTAGCCGTAGACCGAGTCGTCGTAGTTGACCGTCGGGTCGTCGCCCGGCACCTCGCGGACGCCATAGACGTGCGTCTTGCCGATGTCGGTCTCGTCATAGCGAATCGCGTCGAAGACGATGGAGCCATCGGCCGTGTTCTTCGTCGTCTGGATGACGTTGCCGTCCTCGTCGAGGAGCTCGAACGTGAACTCGTCGTCGACGAGCCTGCGGTTCTTCAGGTCCTTCCAGGCCCGGAGCGTGTACTCGCCCTCGGCATGGTAGTCGTTCTTGAAGACCGCGGTCCCCGGCTCCCCAACGCCCTGGCCGTTGCATGTCGTGCAGACGGGATACACCTGGACCTTCAGGTACACGAAGTCGCCGGAGCTTCCACGGTAGTGCGGGCCCGTCATCGTGACGACCACCTTGCCGACACCGTCCCTGTAGGCGTCGAGCGACGTGAGGACGGCGCCATTGTAGCGCCAACCGGTGTCGACGCTCTCGCAGAACGCCCTGAAGGCGCTGTCGACCCTGCCGCTGTGCCCGGTGAACTCGATGCTCGAGACGTAATCGTAGGTCTTGCCCGTGTAGGTGTTCTCGAATGTCGAGTAGGTCGGCTCGCCGAGCTGCGCCACCGTGGTCAGGAACCGCTGGTAGGTCGCCGCGCCGTCCCTGTACCTGTCGGCGGTCCAAAGATAGGACGGGGTCATGTACTGGGTCGTGTTGGACGTGTCGATCTTCGCGGGATCCGTGACGATCTTGATGCCGTCGGTGACGGGCATGTCGAAGAGGGTCGACGTGCAGCCGTCGCCCCCGCAGTCGGGGCAGATATAGTCGACCGACTCGGGAGTGACCGTGAGCGTGCCGTCGCCGTTGTCGACGATGGAGACCCTCACCGTGTGGACGCGCGTATCGTAGACGTATCCGTCCTTGCCGGTTCCGACCTCCTTGATGTGGTACGTGTAGGGCTTGCCGCTTTCGAGCTGGGCGGCGGCATCCGCCTGCGTGTAGTGCAACGCGCCGAAGGTGACATCGGCCGTGGACGACGCGATGGTGCCGTCCGCGCGCTCGACCGGGTCGCCCGGCCGGTCATTGGAGGCCGTGCGCACGAGCGTCTCCGTGCCGTCGTCGGCGACCCGATAGAGCTCGAAGCGGAACTGGTGGCGCTGGAGCTCGCGGTTGAGCAGCGTCTTGACCGCCGGGATGCTCAGCTGCGCCTTGGCGGAGTACGTGTTGACGAAGCGCGCCTCCTGCGTCTCATTGGGCCTGATGGACCCCTCGTCGCCGCTGACGGTCGTCGGGGTGAAGCCGGGCTGCCGCTCCTCCGTCACCGTGTAATGAACGTGCTCGGGGATCTCCTTGACGTGGATGCGCTGTCCGCCCACGATCGACACGGTGCGGTCATCGCGCGTCAGCGTGCCGGTGGAGACGATGCCGCCATCCGCGTCGAGGATCTCGTATTCGAAGTCGTCCGAAACGGGCTCGGCATCATCGCCCTCGCCGCGCGTGAACTCGAACGTGAAGGGGAACTCCGTCCCCTCGGAGACGGGCGTCGCATCCGCGACGGTCTTGCCCACGGTGAGGTCGCCGTACGGATGGTAGACGTTCACGACGTCGTAGCCGAGGACCGGGTCGATGGGGACGTAGCTCGCGCCGGCGCCGCTCGACTGCCGGACCTCGCGGACCGTGTAGGCGATCTCCTCGCCGCCGTTGCGGTACCTGTAGAGGTTGTCGAAGCGGTACTCCCAGTTGCCCTCGTCATCGGGCTTCACGGTCTTGGTCTGCGCGAGCTTGCCGTCCGCGTAGAGCTGGACGGCGATGGTGGCCGGACGCGCGTCCTCATCGCCCTCGTCGCCGATCCAGGCCTTGGTGCCAGCGACCGAGATGAGCTCGGGCTTGTGGACGTTCACGACGGTGACGGCGGTCTCGCCGCCCGGCTTCAGGGAGACGGTGTAGCCCTCGGGCACATCCTCGCTCACGCTGTAGCGGGTCTTGTTACCGTCGGCATCCGTGTAGGGCAGATGCTCGAACACGGCCGTCCAGGGCGTCTCCTCCGTGGTTCCGTCGAGCGTGATGGAGACGGGATTGCCGTCATCGTCGAGCACGGGCTCCCCGTTGCCGCACAGGGTGAGGGTCACCGTTTCCGGGCGGATGCCGTCGCGGTCCGAATCGTCGTCCCAGGCCTTCGTCGCGGTGAACCTGTGCTCGACCAGACCGACCTTCGTGTAGTCCTTGCGCACGAACTTGTCCGAATCGGCATCGCCGGTCTCGGCATCGACGGAGGTGCAGAGCAGGTAGGCGTTGTTGTATGCCTGGGCGCTATCGCCCCAGTCGCCCCTCGCGTCATCCGACAGGTACGCGCGCGCCTCCTCGCCCGAGGGTGCCCTCATATGCACGATCACGACGGCGGATTCCCTCGGCTGCAGGACGAAATCAGAACCATCGGCCTTCTTCGAGGCATCGACTGCGATCGCCTTCACATCCGCGAGGTCGCCCGTGAACTCGCCCGCGGGGGTCCAGATATCAGCATCGTCGAGTTCGGTGGCCCCGGTGGCATGGGCCTCCTCCGTGCCTCTCTCGTCCGAGAGCTGCAGGTTGCTCGTGCTGTAGTAGACGACCGGCGCGCAGCCCATGGAGACGAGCTGGCTCGTGTCGACCCCCTCGAATCTGCCCTGCCAACGCGGGGCGTCGATATCGACGGCATCGTTGCCCTGGCCGGCCTCGAAGTCCTCGAGGGAGTCGTAGATGACGAGGTCCTTGGAGATGGTGTCGCTGTCCGACATCATGCGCAGGCGGTACGCGTACTGCCCGCCCTCGAAGACGGTGCGCTTGTTCTCGTCGGGATCGTCGTAGTACAGGCCGTCGGACCACCGGCCGTCGTTGTTGACCTGCACATCCTTCGAAAGCGATGTGCGCGCCGCCGAGAGGATGTCGATCTTCGAGTAGGCGCCCGCGTAGACGAAGCTCGGGGTGTCCCGGTCAAGGTCGAGATCCGTCATGGCCCTCTTCTCCGCACCGTCGGCGAAGGCGTCGGGGGTGGCGATGTTGTTGCCGCCGTCCGGGTCGTCGGGCTCGCCCCTGTAGCGCTCGACCGTGCCCATCTCGTCGTTGGAGCTCTCGAAGGAGATGACGTTGTGGTAGTCCTTCCCGTAGTCGACGAGCGAATCGAAGTCGAGCGTCGCGTCGAAGGCGATGCGCGGCACGTCCTCGTAGTAGTACATGTCGCCGCTGCGGTAGCGCTGCGGAGTCGGCGCGAGGTCTACCTCCACGACGAGCATCGTGCGGCCGGTATCCCCATAGTCCTCGATCGTGTAAGCGGCGGTGATCGCGTCGCCGGTGCGCTGCACGTAGTTGGCA
The DNA here is from genome assembly GCA_050946275.1 of Coriobacteriales bacterium. GTDB lineage: Bacteria > Actinomycetota > Coriobacteriia > Coriobacteriales > CADBOM01 > JBMNUM01. The sequence continues at coordinate 29,378 of JBMNUM010000020.1, read as the reverse complement.
TCTCCGAACGCATCGGACGCGGGCGACAGCGTCACGGTCGCGAGATCCGGGGTCATGCCCTTGGGCAGCAAGTCGCGCCAGACGCCGTGCGTCTCGACGGCGAGGCGCCCGTCTGCGACGGCCTGCTCGTAGATGACCTTGTCGTTGATGACGCTGCGCTCCTCGACCTTCGCGGTGTAGTGGACGGTCACCGTTCGCTTCTCGTAGTCCACGTCGCGCGCGCTCTGCTTGGCGGTCTTGTAGGGATGGACGGTGACGTCCGTCGTGTAGCCGCGCAGGCTGTCGTATCCGTCGTTGTCGATGGTGCCGATCTCGTTGCCGGCGGCATCCTCGGGCACCAGGCGCGCCTCGTTCCAGATGGCCAGCTCGGGGGTGCTGGATTTCTCGAAGGCCCCCTCGATGAGGCCCTCGATCTCGTCCGTGGCGTGGAGCTCGATGTTGACGCGCACGTCGTAGTCGAGCGCTGCCTGCAGCGCGATGTTGGCCTCCCCGTCGGTGGACGTGTTCTGCAGCGTGACGAGCGTGCGGAAGCTCTCGGCGCCCTCAGGCAGGGCGACGGTTCGGTCCGATTGCGAGGAGCCGCCGGCCCTCGCGAAGGAGAACGAGCCGGTGCTCCAGCTCGCGGTGCCGACCTTCTGCCACTCTCCGTCGACCAGGACCTCGAGCTCGATGTCGGGCCAGTGGCTCTTGTCGTCATCGACCGTGTACAGGAATGTGCCGTCGCCGGCGGTGATGTTCTCCCACGTTCCATCCGGCTTGATGTTGTGGGGCTTGCCGTAGTAGACGCGCGGGTCGGCCGGGAACTCGACGGAGACGTAGTCGAAATCCTCCCCCGCCGCGAGCTTCTCGCCGTTGCGGCCGATGCTCGGCCCGAGGTCGCTCGTCGTCATCGAGACGGGGAGGCGGTAGTTCTTGCTCTTGCGGGTCGAGATCAGGTTGCCCTCGTCGTCGAGCTCGTCGGTTGCCTCGTCGTACATCCACGGCATGACGTAGCCGACGGTGTCCACGGTATACGACAGGCGAATCGAGTCGTCGTCATCGTCGTCGGCGTACTCGTCCTGCAGGTCGTTCAGGGCACTCGGGTAGATGCCGTACCAGCCCGAGGAATAGGCCCTGCTCCAGAGATGGGTGTCGGGGAAGCTCGAGCCGCCGTAGCTCTTGTGGTGCGTGTAGTTGTACTTCTCCACGCCATGCTGGCTCTTGTCGTCGTTGCCGTTCTTGACGACCATGAAATGCCCGTCGGGGTTCGCCCATTTCGGATCCCGGAAGCTCCACGTGGTCTGGGCGTCGGCGGTCTGCGTGGTCACGAGCCTCGGGTCATCGCCGGCGGCCGGGTCGACCTCGGTCAGCGTGTAGGTGACCTTGTTATGGAAGGTGTACTCGGTGTTCTTCTGGAACTGGCTCGCCGGATAAGCGGTCGAGAAGTAGATGTAGGACGACTGGCCGCTCCGGTAGCTGTTGGTCGCCACGTGCCTGGAAAGCTCGGTGCCATCCCCGCCCGCACCGATGATGAAGCCATGGAAGTCGGCCTCGGTCTGCTCCACGCCCTCGGCCTCGATGACCACCTGGCCCGGGTCGATGGCGTCGATGACATCGAGGGCGTAGACGGTGTTCGCCGTGGTGTTGCACCATGCGTACCAGTTGACCTTGATGTACTCCTCCTCGCCCTCGATGCGCTGCGAGGCGGGAATCTCGGAGGCCGGGACGCGCTCGATGGAATCGTAGACGCGCTTGCTCGCGCTCGTCACCTTAGCCTCGGTGTCGAATTGCGCGGTGAGCTCGTTGGAGCGCAGGTCGATGGTGTTGCCCTTGTGCGTGACGACCTCGATGAACGCGTCGAACGGGTCGGAGACCTGCATGTCGACGAGGTCGTGCGGCGTGAGGCCGTCGAAGGCGAACTGGATGTAGCCCTTGGTCGCCGCGCTCATGCGCTTCGTGTTTGTGATCACGTAGGTGTCGCCGACGAGCTTGTAGTTGAAGTCGTTGCGCGTCGACGGGTCCTCGGGATACGGGATGACGATGTCGCCGTAGTTGGCCTTATCGCTTCCGCGCTTGTGGAAGATGTAGGCCGGAACGGTGATGGTGATGTCGCCCGGCTCGTAGGAGTGCTCGCCGGAAAGCGCGTAGTTGACCTGCAGCCGGACGCTCTGCTCGGTGTCGCCGCTCGGATTGATGTAGAGGAGGGGGTCGTCGATGGTCTCCTCGCCCACGATCCACCTGGCCGAGATGCCCTCGATGTTCGAACCGTCGCCCTGGCGCGGGACGCCGTCGCCGTCGGGATCGTCCCCGTCGTCCATGAGGGAGAAGGAGGCGTCGGGCTCGCCGAGCAGCTCCGCGGCGACCTCCTCGACCTTGGCGGCGCTCACGCCGTCGAGGGCCTCGAGGGCGTCGGCTGCGGCCTGCTCGTCCTCGACGGCCTCGCCCTGGACGTCGGCGGCCTCGGTGCCTTCATTCTCGGCGAAGTCGGCGGCCGGGGCGTCGGGGTCGGCGTCGTCGGCGCCGTCGATGGCGGCCGGGGCCGGCTCGTCCTCGGCGGTGGCGGCGGAAGCGGGTGCTCCGTCGGCATCCTCGACCTCGGCGGACGGCTCATAGGCGGCGTCGTCATGCGGGGTGGACGCCGCCGCCTCGCCGGCGGCCACGTCGTCGGTTGCCTCGGCGGTTGCGGGCACGGAGCCTTCCTTGTCCTCCGCCACCGCATCGGTCGCGTCGCCGGCAGGCTGCTCGACCACGGTGCCGCCCATCGCGTCCAGATCGTCGCTCGGAGCCGCGAAGGCCCCCACTGGCGTCATCGAGAACACGAGCGCTATCGAGAACACCCAGGAAGCCGCCTTATGTATACGGCTCACCACCGTCTTCGTCGTCCGCTTCATCACTCCAACCCCCCCACAAATACCAGCATGTTCAGCAATACCAGCATGTTCAGCAGAACGTTTCCAAACGTAAGATGCGTTATTGCCCCATTTGTAATTGTATGCACCAGAAGGATATTTTATCCCGCACCAGGCCGAAAATGGCGCAATCTGCAGCACATTTGTCTGATTTCAAGAAGAAGGTGCGGACAAGCCGCGTTTGCATAAATGAACGGACTAGGGGGACGAGGCCCATTTACCACACTAGATGGCTCAGGGTGTAAAAAGACCGCGATTAATGGCACCTAGTGTGATAAAGCGGAAATCGGCACGAAGCGATCCCGCCGGGAGCGGGCAGGTCAGGCGGCGCGGACCAAAACACCACACCTCGTAAAATGAATGCACGATTTCTGCATTGAGCTTGCGAGATGTGGTAAATCAGCAGGTCGGCGAAACAGAATAAGGCGAATCGGGTTCTGAATCAGCCGGTGCGGGTACCGGATCAGCGGATGCAGGCGTCGAACAGCTCCTCGAGCGTGAGGTCGAGGCCCGCGGCGATGCGCTCGAGCGTGCCGAGCGTGGGGTTTCCGTTGCCGGATTCGATGCGGTTGAGCGTGACGCGGTCGAGCTCGAGGACGAGCGCGAACTGGCGTTGTGACATGCCCTTATCGGCACGACGCTCGGCAATCGCGAGACCGAGTCGCTTCCTGAAACCCCCGTTGTCATTCCCCATGCTTCTCATGTATTTAGCGTATGCGCCCTGCCATTGGGCAATGGCAGGTTAAATCCAACCAATCTTTTCAGAATGGGATTCTTAAGTGCCCCCAACGAACAAAATCCCCGGTCAGGAGTGGGATTTTGGTGGGTGGAATTCGACAACCAATTTGCAAGCGGCATTTCCTAAAGCTGTGACCAACCGTCAACTAATGCCTTTTACCGGGTATTTTCAGTTTACAAATGAAACTCCTCTTGACACTTCGTCAAATCGGCCAAGTAACCTCCAACCGCGCTGCAGATGGCCGAGGATAGCTTGCCGGCAGCAAGGGCGGCCTTGCCAGCAACTCGGGCCTGCAAGCAGAATCAGCAAACCCCGCATCGCATTGGAGGGCACGTGTGTTCTGCGGCCTTCTCCTTGTGGCATGATTGTGGAAGTTTGCGACAACGAGGAGGCGCACATGGCGAAACGGGAACTCAAGATGCGCGCGGTGGTGACGCCGACACCGACGGTGGTCGCGTCCGCGTACGGAGAGGACGGCCGGGCCGAGGCGTGCACGCTGGCGTTCTACATGGTGAGCAGCCACGTCCCGCCGTGCGTGACCATCGCGATCAATGCCACGCAGAAGCGCAAGACGCTGAAGGCGATCGAGCACAGCGGTGCGTTCGTGCTCGGCTTCCCGAGCGTGGAGCAGGTCCTGGAAGCGGACTACCTCGGCGTCGAGTCGGGCTACGATGCGGACAAGCTGGCCAACATCGGCTTCGCCACGAGCGAGGCCGCCACGGTGAACGCGCCAATCATCGACGCGCTGCCGCTGTCGCTGGAATGCAAGGTGGTACACAGCGTCACGGTAGGCAGCCACACGCAGATCACCGGCGAGGTGAAGCGGATCCTCGCCGACGAGGAGATCCTCAACGAGAAGGGCCGAATCATCCTCGAGGAGCTGCAGCCGATCATCTACGACGAGGAGCAGTTCCGCTACCTGGCGATTAGCGAGAAGGTGGATGACGCGTTCCGCCCCGGCGCCGAGCTCAAGCGCAAGTTCCGAGAGCAAGGGCGGTAGCAGGAGACGCATCGTGGGCGGCGGGCGGCTCTCCACGAGACAGGGTCCCGCAAGCCCTCCCCCACACCCGACAGCAGGAGGTGCACCATGGCATTCGACTTCAAGAAGGAATTCAAGGAGTTCTACCTGCCGCCGACGCAGCCGTGCATCGTGGATGTGCCGGCCATGAACTTCGTCGCAGTGTGCGGCCAAGGCGACCCGAACGAGAAAGACGGCGAGTACGCGCGGGCGCTGAACGTGCTGTACGGCATCGCATACACCATCAAGATGTCGAAGAAGGGCGACCGGCGGATCGAGGGGTATTTCGACTACGTCGTGCCGCCGCTGGAGGGCTTCTGGTGGCAGGACGGCGTGGAGGGCGTCGACTACGCGCACAAGGAGCGGTTTCGGTGGATCTCGGCCATCCGGCTGCCGAAATTCGTGACGCGCGATGACTTCGCATGGGCGGTCGGGGAGGCGACGCGCAAAAAGAAGGCGGACTTCTCGGCAGCGGAATTCCTGACGATCGAGGAGGGTCTGTGCGTGCAGTGCATGCACCTTGGGCCGTACGACGACGAGCCCGCAACCGTCGAGCTCATGCACGAGTTTGCGGAGCGAGAGGGTTATGCGCTCGACATCACCGACGAGCGCCGTCACCACGAGATCTACCTGAGCGACGCACGCCGCACGGCCCCCGAGAAGCTGAAGACCGTCGTACGCCACCCGGTCCGGAGGGCGTAGGCGGCGGAGCGAGTCAGGCGGGACCGCCCCTTGACTCATCGAAAGCCCCCGGCTTATCCCGTTCATGGGACACGCGTTGTTGCGCAGCGGCCTTATCCTTCTTGCTGTCGAACGATTAGTCGAGAGCTGGGAGGAACAAATGACCGACGGAATCAGATGCCCCAAGTGCGGGTCAACGGACATCGCATCCGTCCTGTACGGTTTTCCGGCATTCAACGAGGAGCTGAGGCGCAAGATCGACGCGGGCGACGTGGTGCTCAACGGATGCGAGATCGAATCCGGAGTGCCGCTATACCCGCACGAGTGCAAGGCATGCGGACTTCGCTTCGATGGCGAGGCCTTCGAGCAGGGTTGTGCGAGGACTAGGTAATCTATCGGCTCGCCGAATACGGTCTGCGTGCTGAAGCCGCCAGCGGCCAGACATGCTATGCCAAGCGTCTGCAGGAGGCAATCACTGGTCAGGGGAGATATAACAGGTGTTCGAGAGCGAGACTTGACGGGTGTAGAGAGTTGCAAGGGCGGTGAGCTGGAGGCATGCCCTTCCGGCATACGCCCCGGCGGCTCCCTCCCCGCTCCCGCGCGCCATGGCGCGCGAGTCCCCACCCGGCGGTATACTATCCCCACACGAACGCGCTCCGTTACCAACTAGGGAGAACCGCCATGATCCACAACGATGTGCTGTCCGCCGTCGGCCACACGCCGCTGGTCCGCCTCAACAAGATCGTCGAGCCCGACTGGGCCGAGATCCTCGTCAAGTACGAGGGCGTCAACATCGGCGGTTCCATCAAGACGCGCGTTGCGCTCGAGATGCTCACCGAGGCCGAGAAGCGCGGCGACATCGGCCCGGACAGCATCATCTGCGAGCCCACGAGCGGCAACCAGGGCATCGGCCTCGCGCTCGTGTGCGCCGTGCGCGGCTACCAGTGCCGCATCATCCTCCCCGACAGCGTCTCCGTCGAGCGCAGCAAGCTCATGCGCCACTACGGCGCCGAGGTCATCGTCGTGCACGACGAGGGCGACATCGGCAAGGCCATGGACGACTGCATCAAGATGGCCGAAGAGATGGCCGCCAACGACCCGCGCGTCTACGTGCCACAGCAGTTCGAGAACCCGGACAACCCGCTTACGCACCGCAACCACACCGCGCTTGAGATCGCCGAGGACTGCGGCAAGCCCATCCACGGCTTCTGCAGCGGCATCGGCACCGGCGGCACACTCTCCGGCGTGGGCCAGACGCTCAAGCGCCTCTACCCCGACATCGAGATCTGGGCCGTAGAGCCCGAGAACGCCGCGATTCTCTCCGGCGGCGGCATCAGCGCGCACCTGCAGATGGGCATCGGCGACGGCCTGATTCCGGGCAACCTCGACCTCGAGATCTTTAGCGACATCTGCATCGTCAGCGACGAGGAGGCGCTCGCCACCTCGCGCGAGCTCGCGGACAAGGAGGGCCTGCTGTGCGGCGTCTCGGCCGGCACGAACGTGGCCGCGGCCAAGCGCCTCGCGAAGAAGCTCGGCGCCGGCAAGACCGTCGTCACCGTGCTGCCCGACACCGGCGAGCGCTACTTCTCCACTCCGCTTTTCGACGGCGAGTAAGGCGCCGGAGCACCCGGGCGCGATGACTCAATAACGACAGTCATTATTGAGTCACTCAGCGCCGATTTACCACACCAGATAGCTCAAACGCACAGTTTCTCGCTGCTCGACTCGTCTAGTGTGGTAAATGCATGCCGGATGAGTCGAAGGACAGTCCTTTGACTCATTCTGCTACGACGCGACGCGCTCGTAGAGTTGGCCGGGCTCGACGCCGATTGCCCGCGCGAGCGCCATCACCGTCTCCAGCTGCGCCTTGTTGATGTCCTTGCGGCGCTGCTCGTACTGCTGGATCGTACGCACCGACACGCCCGCGCGCTCTGCCAGCTCCTCCTGCGTGAGCCCCGCCTGCCTGCGCAGCCGCTTGAGGGCGGTCTGCGGGCGCGCCTCGCGGTACAGCAGGTTCATGCGGTCGACGAAACGCGTGATGTCCGCCTCGTGGTACGTCGGGTACAGCACCGCGATCTCCTGCGGCGGCACCGCGGCAAGGATCTCCCCGAAGTCCAGCCCCGTCTCCCACTGGTAGTACGCGAGCGCCCAGCCGAGCCAGTACTCGGGGCTGCGCTCCTCGGCGTAGCGGAAGCGGAACGTCCGCTGGATCCCGACCGTCCGCTCCATCACGTCGAGCGCGAGCTCGATGCCGCTGCGACCCATCACCACCGACGGGTCGCCGAGGGCGAAGCGCCGCGCCAGCCCCGACTGCACGAACGCGTGCAGGAAGTCCTCGGGCAGATAGCCAATCTCGTGCGCGGCGTAGTCGACGGCGCAACCGAGCGTCTCCTGCGCTTTGGGCCGCATGTTCTCATCGTAGGCGTGGATCATCGGGTCCCACCTCCTCGTCCAGGATGTGGATGATGTAGATGTCGCCGGGCTGGCGACGATTGCGCTCGACGTCGAAGTACGCCCGCCGCGCCTCCGCATCGCGCGCCTCGCGCCGGGGGTACCACCCGAAGGCCGGAGCGAACACCGCCTCCTGGAACTCGAGGCACTCGAAGGCCCGACGACTCTTCACCACCACCTGCTCGCCGAGCTTGCCGAGGTGCATGGCGCGCGCGAGCTGCCGCAGCGAGATGAGCCCGTTGAGGAAATCCTGCGCGAACGAGAAGTACGAGTCGTCGGCTCGATACCCGCGGATGAGGTCAGCATGCTCGTAGGGAACGGGGAAATGCGCGATGAGGTACTCGCGCGCCTCGAGCGGCAGGGGCGCGCGGATGTCGAACGTGCGGTTCTGCAGGAGCACGGCCAGCCAGTGGAGGATGGTGTACTCGGGACCATTGAGGTCGAGGAAGGAGAGGCCTTCGGTCTCGAGGGTGTAGCGGTTCGCGTAGCCATCACGGTTCTCGCCCACCGCCCACTCGCGTGCGAGGTCGAGATGCTCGGTGCAGTAGAAGCCGCGGCCGTAGTCGTTGCGCGCGCGGCCCGCGCCGTATTCGGGCTGTGAGATGATGCGTTGTGAGCCATGGTAGAGCTCGAGCACGGGCATGGCGGCCTCCTCCCCTTGTTGTTGTTTGCAACAGTGTAGCAAAACTACGCCTGTGGGAGTAGTTAGATGAGTCAAAGGACTGTCCATTGACTCATTGCCCAATGGATGGGACGGTCTCCCCATATGCTGATGCTGTGACATCGCAGCCGCTAGCTAGGAGGACCCCATGACCGACGAAGTCGCGACCACCGAGAGCGCCGAGCAGGCGCCGAATAAGACCAAGCCGTCCTGGGGCCGTGTGATCCTCATGTTCCTCGCCTGCTGGACGCTGTGCTTTTGCGGCAACTTCTTCATGACGTGGATCATGCTCGGATACCCGACCCGGGGTGGCCTCGTCCCCCTCATCGCGGGCATCATTCTCGCCGTGATGTACCGCAAGGGCGCGTTCTCCAAGCGCGATGGCCGGCTCGGCGCCACGCTCTACCTCATGGACGCCGCAGTGGTCGTCGGGATCATCGTCGGAATCGTCAGCTGCTTCGTGACCGCCGGGCTCGCATATTCGTATTCCGCAGCCAGCGTCTACGACGCCTCCTCGTACTTCGCGCAACTCTCCGACCAATCATCGGGAGTGCCAGGGCTCTTCTACACCTTCGCGAGCCAGTGGCTGGATGCGTTCGGCGACGGGAGGTACTTCGTGGCGCTCATGAACTTCCTCCTGCCCGCAGGCGTCATCTTCTTCATCGGCGGAGCCATCGTCCACGTCATCGGCAAGATCGTCGAGGTTGCCTCGCGCAAATGAGTCAAAGGACAGTCCTTTGACTCATTGCAGCTCATTCCGTGCGCTTGGTGGCCTGGCCCTCGGCGCGCCAGCGGGTGATGCGGCGCTCGACGATGTCGAAGATCGCGTAGAGGATGATGCCGAGCACGGCGAGCGCGATGATGCCCGCGAACATGCGCGAGTAGTTCACGAGGCTCCACGACTGCATGATGAAGTAGCCCACACCCGACGAGCCGGCGAACGTCTCGGTGATGAACAGCACCGCGATGGCCGTGCCCGTGCTGATGCGCAGCGAGGTGAACACCGCGGGCATCGTCGACGGCACCACGACGTGCCGGTAGACATCCATGCGCGAGCCGCCGAGCGCCTGCACGGACAGCACCGCGTCGGGCGGGATGCCGCGCACGGCGTCGCGCACGGACACGAGCACCTGGAAGAACACGGTGATCGAGATGAGTGCGATCTTCGGCGCGTCGCCGAGGCCGAGCAGCACGAGCAAGATCGGGAACAGCACGATCTTCGGGATCGGGTAGAGCATGTAGAGCACGGGCGCGAACAGCGGGTCGAGCAGGCGCGAGCGCGCGAAGAACAGCCCGACCGGCACCGCGATGACCGTGCCGATGACGAGCGACACCACCACGCGGTAGGTGCTCACGCCGAAGTAGGGCATCAGGTCGCCGAAGTTGTCGACGAAGACGGCGAGCGCAGCGGCCGGAGTCGGCAGCGCCGGGGTCTGCAGCGCGATGGCGGTGATCCACCATCCCGCGATGATGAACACGATGGCGAAGATGTAGCCGCCGATCCTCCTGCCCGTCATAGCGCCTCACCCAGCCCGTCGTCGCCGATGGACGCGAGCAGCGCGCGCACCTCGCGGCACCGCGCGTTGAACTCATCGGTATCACGGTAGGAGCGCTCCCCCATCCCGGGGTTGTCGACGACGGAGAGCACACGTCCCGGCCGCGGCGCCATGACGGCGATGCGCCTGCCGAGGTACACGGCCTCGGAGATTGAGTGCGTGACGAGCACCTGCGTCTGGCCGCGCTCCGCCCACAGGTCGAGCAGGAAGTCCTGCAGCGACTCGCGCATGAGCGCGTCGAGCGCCGAGAGCGGCTCGTCCATGAGCAGCAGGTCCATGTCGAGCGCGATGGCGCGGGCGATGGCGAGGCGCTGCCTCATGCCGCCGGACAGGCTCGACGGGTACGCCTCCGCGAAGTCGCCGAGCCCGACGAAGTCGAGCGCCCGCTGCGCCTTCTCGCGCGCCTCGTCGGCGGGCACGTCGCGCAGCCTCAGACCCAGCTCGGCGTTGCGGATGACGGTCTTCCACGGCAGCAGCCCGAGGTCCTGCGGGATGTACGCGGTTGCCTGGCGCGGCTTGAGCACCGGCTCGCCCCCGACGGTGACCTCGCCGGCGGTCGGCTTGATGAGGCCCGTGATGAGATGGAGCGTCGTGGACTTGCCGCAGCCGGAGGGGCCGATGAGCGCGATGGGCTCGCCCGGCGCGATGTCAAGCGAGAGAGCGGACAGCGCCTCGACGGCCGGCATGTGCTTGCCCTCGGCGGCATAGCGCAGCTCGACGTTGCGGAAGGTTATGGCGGGCCGATTCGACAAGGGCGCTCCTCGGAAGGGTACCCCTACATGGTACCGCAAAAGTGGAGCGCTCCCCCGGGGGAGCGCTCCAACTGATGACCGCCTGTAACACGTGGAACGCTCCCCGGGGGAGCGTTCCAAAACAGCCTAGGCTTTCGAGAAGGTGCCGGTGATCGCGTCGTAGGACAGCGGCTCGGTGAGATAGCCCTTGTCGACCATCCAGTCGAGGACGGGGTCGACCATCTCGGCGGCGGGGAGCTGCGCGTGAGGGTATTCGCAGATCGGATACGTGCCGGCGACCTCGTCCGAGAGATTCGCGTTCTTGGCGAGCAGCTCTCGGTACGACTCGGGATTCGCGTTGATGAGGTCGGCCGCCGCATCCCAGATCGGGGCGATCCGCGCGAGCGCCGCCGCACCCTGCTCCGTCTCGGCGAAATCGGAGCGCATGATCATGACGGACTGCGAGATGTTGTCGCCAGCCGTGTCGTCGGCAACGAGAACGCAGCCGTTCGCCTCGCCGAGCGCCAGCAGCGGGCCGGGCAGCGCGGCGGCCTTCACGTCGCCGTTGACCATGGCCTGGTAGCGCACGGGCAGCTTCTGCAGTTCCTCGACGACCACCTGGTCGGCCGGGATGCCCGCATCGGCCATCAGCGCGTCCATCACGTACTCGAGAATCGTGTTCGAGCCAACGCCGATCGGCACGCCCGCCAGGTCCTCCAGCGTCTCGATGCCGCTACCGGGCGCGGTCATGATGCCGAAGCGCCCCTGCGACGCATCCATGCCCAGCGTGACCCACACGATGCGGACGTCCGTGCCGCCCGCGTAGAGGCTCGCCGTGACCATCGGGTCGGTCATCGCCATCTGCACGTCGCCGGACGTGACGCCCGCGATGAGCTCGGTGGCGGACTGGAACGGCACGACCTCCACATCGAGGCCGGCCTCGTCGAAGAGACCCTCATCGGCGGCAACCCACATCGGCAGGATGTCCTCGGTCGCCAGCGTGCCGATCTTGACGGGACCAGGGTCGACGTCCATCAGAGACGGCGTATCGGCCGTAGCCTCCTCCGCCGGCGCAGCCTCATCGCCCGAGCCGGAGCCGCCGCAGCCCGCGAGCGCGAGCATCGTCGCGAACGCCAGCGCCAGCACGGCCAGCATCCACCATTTCCCCTGCATCTTCCTCATCGTCAATCCTCCGCTCTATGACAAACAGCCCGCCTCGCTTGGCATATGCCTTCATTCCTGAAATTAGTGTACACAAGTTTGGCAAAATGCCTGCTTTCGGTGCCAATATGAGCCAAAATCGCAAACTTGTGTACACTAATTTCGCCCTCAAGGACATCTCGCGCCGCATCGGGGGTCTTCGTCTGTATTACCCCGCACCCCTATGCGTAGCCCATCTCGTCGATCTGGTCCTCGTCCATACCGAAGTAGTGGCCGATCTCGTGCACCACGGTGCGGCGGACCTCGTCGAGGATCTCGGCCTTCGTGCCGTCGAGACGCTCGTGCGGACCCTTGAAGATGAAGATGGTGTCGGGATAGTCCGCCGGCCCACCGTACCCGTCGGCGCGCTCGTAGAGTGACACGCCGTCGTAGTAGCCGAGCAGGTCACCGGGGTCGCCGTCGCCATCCTCGTACTCGTCATCGTAGCCCTCGAGGTCGTAACCCTGCGCCTCGAGCTGCCAGTCCTCCGGCTCGTCCTGCGCGATGACCACGATGTTCTCGAGCTCGTCGATGAACTCGTCCGGCATCGAGTCGAGCGCATCGGCGATGGCGCCCTCGAACTCGGCATCCGTCAGCTTCACCATAAGCAGCTCCTCTCGAAAGCCTGTCAGTGGAGCGTTCCTCGGGGGAGCGTTCCACCCTCGAAAAACCTGACAAACAGCCTCGCCTCGTTTGGCAGGGTCGCTTGTCACGCTACGGCGTGCGGCGCTATCACCGCGACGCGGCCCTCCTCCACGCGCACGAACGCGTCCTCGCTCTCCAGCACGTTCGAGATGCCGAGGCCGCTCAACGGGCCGAGCTCAGCGCCGTCCTGCGGATACCGCACGCCGGACTGCGTCACGCGCGCGCTCCCCCACAGCGCCACGACACTGAACTCGTCGCCCAGCCGCACGCCCAGCTCCACGGGACGCAGCTCCCCCGGCATCGCGCCGGCATCCACACCGTCGCACAGGAAGCCGACCGTGCAACCGTCCTCGAATCCCGTCACGTCGAGCCCGCTTCGCGCGAGCGCGCCCATGGACGCCAGCTCGTGGTCGATGCGCCCGCCGAGGAAGTTCGTCACCGCGATGCGGCGCGCGCCCTCCCCGCGCACGTGCGCGAGCGCGAGCTCGAGATCCGTCTCGTTCTTGGCGACGGGATCGACCTGCACGCGCGGTACGTTTCGCTCGTCGCAGGCTGCGAGCACATCGGCCGGCGCGGAGTCCATGTCACCGATGAGCAGGTCGGGCACGAGGCCGGCGCCGATCGCCCAGCGAACGCCGGAGTCTACCGCCACCACGCGCGCCGAGCGCGCCGCCAACGAGCGCAACAGCTCCGGCGCGATGCCGCGCGGGCTCCCGTTGACAATCAGCACGTCGAATGTCGCTTGATTCTCCATACGAACAGGATACCGGATGTGACAATGACGGTCACCGTGATTGTCGCGCGACCCCACGTTTGCCATACGCCAAAGCGGGACAAAAAGTGCCAGCCCCCATCCATCCCATCACGTCCGCGTATCGTACAATTGTCAATAAGGAAAACCACGGGGAGGGCACCCGTTCGAGAGAGGCGGTTCATCATGCTGTACAACGACTTCCAGGGAAAGCAGATCTCGCGCTACGGCTTCGGCGCCATGCGCCTCCCGACGATCGGCGGCGACGACTCGAAGATCGACATCCCGCAGACCAAACAGATGGTCGCCGACGCCATGGCCGCCGGCGTCAACTACTACGACACCGGGTACGACTACCACGGCGGCAACTCCGAGAGCGTCCTCGGCGCGGCGCTCGCCGACTACCCGCGCGAGAGCTTCTACTTCGCGGACAAGTGGCCGGGCTACAACCGCGCCAACTTCGGCAGAGCCGCGGAGATCTTCGAGCAGCAGCTCGCGCGCTCGGGCATGGGATACTTCGACTTCTACATGCTGCACAACGTCTGCGAGCTCAACATCGACCTCTACCTCGCCGAGGAGAAGTACGGCACGGTCGCATACCTGCTCGAGCAGAAGGCGGCCGGGCGCATCAAGCATTTCGGCTTCTCGGCGCACGGCAACATCGACACCATCCGCCGCATCCTCGACCGCTTCGGCGAGCACTTCGAGTTCTGCCAGCTGCAGGTCAACTGGCTCGACTGGGACTTCCAGCAAGCGCGCGAGAAGGTGGAGCTGTACCGCGAGCACGGCCTGCCGGTCATCGTGATGGAGCCGCTGCGCGGCGGCAAGCTCGCCCGCCTCAGCGATAGCGAGATGGCGCGCCTCGAGGAGCTGCGCCCCGGCGTGAGCGGCGTCGAGTGGTCGTTCGACTTCCTCAAGGGCATCGACGGCATCGCCACTGTGCTCTCCGGCGCCTCGAGCATCGAGCAGGCGCACGACAACATCCGTATCTTCTCCGAGGACACGAAGCTCACCGACGAGCAGCTGGCCGCGCTCGCCGAGCTCGCTACCGAGATGACGTCGGTCGACAGCGTGCCGTGCACGGCGTGCAAGTACTGCATCAACCACTGCCCGATGGAGCTCGACATCCCCTGGCTCATCGAGCTGTGGAACGAGCACCGCTTCACCGGCTCGCACGGCTTCATCACGCCGATGGCGCTCGGCGGCCTGCCGGAGGACAAGCGCCCCGCCGCGTGCATCGGATGCAAGACCTGCGAGGAGTTCTGCCCGCAGCAGATCGCGATTGCCGACGTGCTGGCCGAGTTCGCGGAGAACGTCTCCGCCTGGTAGCACGACACCGCGAAATGAGTCGATAATGACAGTCATGATCGACTCATCGATGGAGATGCGCGGAAGGAACCGATGGACCGCAGCGAGAACATGACAACCGGGGCCGGCAAGCCGCAGGCCGGGCAGCAGGGCACGCACCAGCGACCCGCGCCCAAGGCACCCCCCAAGAAGGAGCCGACGCGCCGCTCGACGGCCGTGCCGCGCCCGAAGGGCCCCGCGCCCGGGCAGAGCGGCAGCCGCCTGCCCGACGGTCCCAAGCCCATCACGACCCCCAACCTCTGGGGGCCGGACGCTGCGATCATGAAGCAGCCCACGGTCGTCGAGAAGGACCTCGCCGACGAGACCCTGCAGAAGAAGGGGTTCGCCGCGCTCCCCCATAAGACGAAGGTCGCCATCTACATCGCCAGCGTCATCGCGGTGCTCGTGATCTTCATCGTGCTCGTCGTCGCGCTCGGCGGCTCACCCGACCTGGCGGCGAACGGACAGCCACCAAAATAGGCCGGAGGACCGACCTTCGACTCATTCCGACATTGAGGAGGAACCATGCCCGTACGTGAATTCGATTCCGCGAACGACCTCGCAGCGGTCATGCAGCTGTGGCTCGACGGCAACCTGGATGCGCACTCGTTCGTGCCCGCCGAGCACTGGGACAAGAAGCGCGACGACGTCGAGCGCGCGATCGGCGGGGCCGACGTGGTCGTCTACGAGGAGGATGGCGAGGTGCTCGGCTTCGCCGGGTGCACCGACGGGCACATCGACGGAATGTTCGTACGCGCGGATTCGCGCAGCCGCGGCATCGGCACGCAGCTGCTCGAGGCCGTGAAGGAGAACTTCGGCAACATCACCCTCGAGGTCTACCTGCAGAACCCGCGCGCCATGGCGTTCTACCAGCGCGAGGGCTTCCAGCACGTCGGCTCGGGCATGGATGCCGAGACGTTCCGGCCGCAGACGACGATGATGTGGCGCAGCCCGCTCGTCGAGATGCGCATCGAGGTCCCCGACGACCTAGAGGAGCAGCTCTCGCAGGCCCGCGAGGAACTCGGCGAGGCGGCGTTCCAGGAGCTGCTCGCGAAGGTGCGCTCCGACATCGAGAGCGGCAACGTCCGCCGCGGCTAGCGGACGACGCCCATCCCACCTTTTTCCGAGGCGCCCCCAGGGGCGTCTCGGTTTTTATCCACCCACAACTTATGGAACGCTCCCCCGGGGAGCGTTCCAATCCCAACCACATCCCTAGCCGTTCACCGGGAATAAAAAATTAACCAAGATTAACTCTTGACGGATGCTCCCGCCGCCTGTATAAAGTTAACTGTCACTAACTTAGACAACCGAACAGCAAAGGAGTGACAGCAACGTAGATAAACCCCTGGGCCGGTGGTCTTGCCCCCCAAACATACGGATTACCGGTCCAATTCTCCTCTCCTCTTTCCTCAGATGTCGCCCGGGAACCATCCCTCCCGGGCGACATCTGCGTTCAGGGGCGGATGATCGCTCGACCCGGGATGCGCTCATCTCCAATTCGCAATGCGCTTTTTGCGGGAAATGGTCTTGACGCAACTTGGCTTTCCCATTAAGTTAGCCATTGTTAACTTAGATAAGGCTAACTTTTATGGACACCTCTTTAGGAGGAGCGAATGAGCGGAAACGCGAGCAGTGAATCGAGCGGGAGCACGGTCGGAGTGGTGGAAGGAAACACAGCCGACGGCGTGGCCTGCGATGCCAGCGCGATCAGCGCTGCAGCCGGTGTCGCCGCCATCGTAGCCGGAGCAACGGACGCCAACACCGCACTCGCGCGGGAGCTCGAGGAGCGAATCGTCCGGTACTGCTCCCCCACCCTCAGGGGACTCAAGCCCGCGAGTCTATTCACGTTCTGCTGCCGGTTCGGCGAAAGCGATCACGCGACCGCACCCGCCGCAACACCGGCCAGTGCGTGCAATCCAGCCGGACGCCGCCAGTCTGCCATCCGCTGCACCTCACGGCGCGCATCGCGGCGCTGCCCCTCCCCCAGGCGCTTCCCCGTCATCACGCGTAAGGCGTTCGACGGGGCTCTCGCCACATGCGCACGCAAGCTGGCGCCGCTCGGGATCCGGATCCGCATGCTCACCACCTGTGCGAACGGCCCTCTGATCTACGTCTACCGCCCCGTGGAGCTCGCGCGCACGTTCTCCCAACCCGAGGCAGCCGCGCTACTCGAGCGCGATGGCTACCCGGCCGACTCGCTCGACGCACAGCTCGCCGAGCTCACCGCACGCCTCGAGCGCAGCCTGCCGAGCCACGGCGGCCCCTGCGAGTTCCCGCACGAGATCGGCCTCTTCCTCGGCTACCCGATTGCCGACGTCGTCGGCTTCATCGAGAACGAGGGGCGCGACTTCCTGTGCCTCGGGTGCTGGAAAGCCTACCACGACGTGCCGGGCGCACAGCGCATCTGGGCACGATACCGCGCGTGCACCGCGCATTGCCAGGAGATGATCGCCCAGGGCAGGGCTCTCGAGGAGATTGCCGTGCCCTCGACGTTCGTTGAGGCCACCGCCTGGTTACCGGTGGCCGTATAGGACAAGCCCATCAATGAGATAGGAGCAAGCATGAGCAAGACCGCAGTCGTGTATTGGAGTGGAACGGGCAACACCGAGGCGATGGCCAAGCTGGTCGTCGAGGGCGCGCAGGATGCGGGCGCCGAGGTGGAGCTGTTCGAGATCGGCGATTTCTCCGCTGCGAAGGTCGACGAGTTCGACACGTTCGCGTTCGGTTGTCCCGCGATGGGCGACGAGGAGCTCGAGGACACCGAGTTCCTGCCCGTCTACGACGAGGTGGAACCGAAGCTCGCGGGCAAGAAGGTCGCGCTGTTCGGCTCGTATGACTGGAACGACGGCGAGTGGATGCGCCTGTGGGATGCCCGCGCGCGCGAGGCCGGCCTCGATGTGGTCGACGCGATCATCGCGAAGAACTACCCGGACGATGACGCGGCCGCCGAGTGCAAGCGCATCGGAGCCGCCCTGGCCTAGATGCCAACACAACGTGAGACAAGGGGGAGGGTCCCAGCTGGGACCCTCCCCCTTTCGCGATGAGTCAGATTCGGACTGTCCGCTTTTGACTCATCAGCCGCCGGTCGTGTAGATCTTCGGGGCCGTCGCGTTCTGCAGCTTGGTGTAGACGCCGTCCTGCACCGCCTTCGGGCCGCCGAGCACCCAGCCGTTGTCGATCTTGTCCTTGTACTTGCTCAGGAAGTTGACGGCGTGCGACGAGTTGGACTTCGCGGTCTTGGAGTCCGCGAGCAACATGACCGTCTTCCACTTGCCGCACAGCGCCGCGCCGGCTAGCGCATCGAGCCAGTTCTGGCCGGTGGACACACAGACGTTGTTCGGCACGAACTTCACGGTCGGCTGGAACTTGATGTACGCCAACGGCTTGCCCTTGTACGTGCCGTGGTTGCCGTTCTTCAGGTTGCCGGTGGTCCACTCCGCGATCAGGCGGCTCGTGTCGTAGGCCGTGCTACCCGCGATGCGCGTGATGTTGGCCTTCTTGATGCCGCCCTTGCTCCGCAGCGACATGTCCACCGAATCGGGCAGCGCCAGCGGGCCGCCGATGATGATGGCCTTCTTGAACTTGCGCTGCTTGATGTAGTTCAGGGTGGCCGTCGACAGCTTCTTGTTCGTCTCCGTATAGAGGATCGGCGACTCGGTCGCATACGCGTACGGCGCGATGGTCAGCGCATCGCGGTAGTCGTTCTGCGTGACGATGATGACGGTGTCGGACTTCGTGCCGGTCTTCTTGGCGACGTTGACCGCCTTCTCCGAGGCCGACTTGCCGTTGACGCGCCACGTGCTCTTGACGCCGGGCACCTTCTTGATGGCGTTTTGCGTGGCGGTCGTGACGTCGGAGGTGGTGCCGACGATGATGACGGTCTTGGCGCCGCTAGCCTGGATGGCCTTCTTCGTCTGCGCCGTGAGCGAGCCCTTCTTCGTCATGAGGACCGGCGCCTTGTAGTGGCCGGCGAGCGAGCTGGCGGCCAGCGCATCCTTGAACGACGCATCGGTCGTGACGATCGCGTAGTTGGACTTGCCGAACTTCGCGGCGATCTTCTGCATCGTATCGGCCGCGACGGCACCGTAGATGCGGTCCCATTTGACGGTGTGCGGCTTCACGATCTTGAAGGTGGTCGAGGCAGAGCCGGTGAAACCACTGCCCGGAACCGCGGTAATGGTCGCCGTTGCAGTGCCCATGTTGATGTTATCGGAATATTCGACCGTGTAGTCCGTATCCTTCTTCAGCGTGTACCCGCCGACGGTGATAGTGACGGGCGGACGAATCTCGGAGCCAGTGTAGTTCTGAGAAGAAACGGGTGCAATCGTGCAATCGCCGATGTCGCGCTCGGTAATAGTGAAGCTTATAGCCCGCGAATCCTTGTAGTGCACATTGTCACCCACAATCGTGACAAAGGCGCTTTCGCCTGCGGCCGTGTTCGTATCCCATACCAGCGTATAGCCATCGCTCGGGCTGAGTTCATGCCCGTCGATCGCCACTGCAGGTTCAGGCTTGATCTGACTGCCGGTATATGGGTATGAATCCTTGACGCCAGAGTAGGTTATGTAGTCGTTCTGCAGGTAAGCGAAAATGTCGAAGCTCATCTCGTGCGTGCCGATGTAGTTGCCCTTGCCCGTAAGCGTGATGGTGGCAACGCCGGGATACACGTTGTTCGAGTAGTTTGTCACCTCAAAGTCGTGATCCCTCATCAGGCTGCCTGCGACGGGATGGTTTCCCGCATACGTATGCGTATCGAAGAACCTGATCTCGCTGCCCGTATACTGCTGCTCGCCCAGCTCTTGCCACTCGATGGTGGGGTCAGAGAGGTCGATGGGCAGGATCTGGAACTCGAACTCCTGCGTGCCATCCCAGCCCGCATACTTGTTGCCCGTGACCTCAACTCTAGCTGTGCCCACTTCATAGTTGGCGTAGTACTCAATGTAGTAGTCGGTGCCCCGCTCGAGCGTGACGCCATCGTAGGTCACCGTCACAGGAGGCTCCTGGTAGCCACCGTTGAACGTCACATCGGACGGCGGCGTGATGGTCGACTCGGAGAGATCGCGCGCGCGAATCTCGAAGTGCCGCGACGTCCAGCCAGTGAAGTTGCCGCCCAAGCCATTGATCTGAACAGTGGCCGTGCCCACGTCTGCGTTCCAGTAGTACTCGAGCTCGTAGTCGGTGCCCTCGATAAGCGTGTAGTCGCCAAGCTTCGCCGTTACCTTCGGCTCGATTGCAGATCCGGTGTAATACTCCCACCACGCAGGATCGTCGCCGGGGTTCTCCGGGTCGTCGGCATAGGCGGTGTTTACCGTGATGTCGCAGTTAGCGATGTTCACCGAATCAATCTTGTATTTCGTGGTGATGCTGCCCTCGTAGCCACCCACGTTGTGCGCGCCGGGGATGCCCGTGTAGGTGACGACATACGTGCCCGCATCCGCGCCCACGGCAGGCTCGTAGGTTACGGTGTAGTCGGTGCCCTTCACCATCGGATAGTCGTCATCGGTCTCGGACGTGCCCTTGTTGTCCACAAGCACGGCCTCGAGGTACTGGTCATTGCCGTCGAAGCTCGTCCAAGACCAGCTCTCGGGGTTCTCCCAGCCATCCGAAGCCGTATAGCTGCTGATCATCCAATCTGTGAGTTCGGTGGGCAGGGTTCCCTTCTTCTGCGTGAGGATGCCGATGGTGACGTCGTGCGCAGGCATCGTGAACTCGTTGTAGTCCTTGCGGACGCTGAACGCGAACACCACGTCGCTCGACGAGCTGTACCACTGGTAGAATTCCTCGCCCGCAGGCGCCTTCCACGTGGCGGGATAGTAGGCCCTCACGCGGAAGTGCGTGCCTTCTGCGGCAGTGTCATAGAGGTCGAAGCCGGAAGAGTTGTAGTCCTCCACAGTGGAACTCCACTGCATCCAGCTTCCGTTGTACTCGCGCTCCAGCACTATTCCCCTCGGAATAAACAGGTGATGGCCCTCGTTTCCGGCTACTGGTGTGGAGTAGCTGAGCCTCACGGAATAGGCCTGCTCGGCTTCATCGATGAGGTTCACCTGGGCGGGCACGCCGTTTACGAAGACCCTGGGGGAGAGCACGCCCATATCGTTTCTCGCGATAACGTATCCGTCGTCAACTTGGATTCGAGCCCAAAGCGTGTACGTGGTGCTGTTGGCAAACGTAGGCATTACGGCGGAGGCGCTTGGGTTGAAGTCATCGAATGCCTCTGGACTCGTCCAAACAACCATTGCATCGTTTGGAATCCTGTTGGCACCAGCGGTGTTGCCCCAGCCATCAAGCATCGTCCGCATGTCATCAGCGGTCGATACCATCGACACGCCCTCGGTGAGGCATGTCGCATCGCCTGATGCCTGCTGGCCCACCACGGGAAGTGCCAGGTCGATGTCGATGCGCTCGATGGCATCGGGGTTAGTGCAGTAGAACGTGCGGCAGAGCATGATGATGCCGCGACCGCCCGTCTGCCCGGCCGTGAAGTAGCGGCCGAACACGTCGCCGCCGCTGGCCCCGTTGACGGAGGATTCCATCGCGGCGATGTCTTGCTCGTTCGAATAGCCATTGAAGCCATAGCCGTTCGCCCCGTCGGGCTCGAGGCACACCACGTAGGAGTACCACGTGTCGGCCTGGAACGTGCCCGTGAAGGGAGTGAGCTCCCTCAGCTGGTACGACTGCGAGCTGTTCAGGCGCCCCTCATACCAGTACGAGCTACCGGCCGTGATCGAGTAAGCGGCGTCATCGGGCACCGTGGCGTCGATCACGGGCGCCTCCCCTGCCACCGGCTCGGTCTGGTCGAGCACGGCCACCTTGGTGATGCTAAGCGTCGGGCATCTCCAGGTGCGATAGATCTCCAGCAGCTTGCCGTCAGCATGGATTGTGTGTCCGCAAACGTTGTCGCTGTTAAAGGCGACGGCGGTGTCCGAAGTAAACTCCCAGCCGGGCTTCGCGTACAGGATGCCGTGCCAGCGATATTCTCGACCGGGCTGGAACGCCTCGCCATCCTCGAGGGTGCGCGTGTCCTCATTGGTGACAGGATCGACCTCTGTCCAGTACTGGTTACCCGGGCGCGTGCCGTACTGGGTGGAATCTGCCCATGCGTAATACCTGATTGCACTGCTCGGTATCTGCCCGTACGACGAAGACTGGCTGGTCACCACATACGCCTGACCCCTATTATGCGGAGCCGAAACGCCCCACACCTTCGCCTCATCGATGGGGTGCTGGTCGGCGATGTCGGACAGCTCAAGGTCGATGTAGAACGTGCCATTAGAGGGGATGCTCTCCGGATGCATGTACTTCCGCTCGATGGTGTGTTGAACCACCGTGGACGTGCTGGTATTGAAGCGCGCTATCACGTCGGTGCCATAGCTGAAGCGATACCCCTCGGCAGCCTCGAGCTCGAAGCCCACGCGCACGGCCGTCGCGTCTGCAGGAAGGTATTGGTTCGAAGCGAGTCTGTGCCACGTGTCGCCTCCCGAATCCTTGTACCACCAGGCAGCGCTCTTCATCGTATAGCGCGGCGGGGTTTGCCCAAGATCGAGCACAACGTTCTCGGCAGTGATGCTTCCCTGGGTGCCGAGCGCCGGCAGTTCGTTAAGCTTGATCGTCGTGGTGTCGATGACGGTGCGGCCATCGCGCTGGTACTTGCCCCCGGACGAGCTTATGGACAGAACATGCTGGTCAACCTCAGGAAGGTCTGTCAAGGCCTTGGACTGCCCATTGTCGTTCAGCACGAAGTAGTGATAGTCGCCGCTCCCAACGTCAAAGGCGACGGTTCCGGCCTGCGGCAAGACGGTGGGAAGCACAGAACCCGCACTTACATAGAAGACCGCAGCGTAGCCTTCAGGATAGTCTTTGTTGCCGGCAGCGGCGGTGTTGAAGTTCCACTTCCCCGAAGCGCCGATGGTGATCTGTGCGCCCGAAGCCACGCGGATGGCGCTGCTGCAGTATTGCGGCACACGCGCGACACCGCGGTTCTGAATCTGCACGACGCCCTCGGCCGCACCCTCGATGGAGACACCCGCAGTCGCCCGGATGCCCGTGACGGGGACGTTGGGATTGTTGTGCGTCTCCCCATTCTCAGTCCAGTTGGCAAGCGCGATGATGCCGTAATGGCTGCCTTCCTCGCCGGTAAGCGTCACGTGACCACGGCAGTAGATGCACGTCATCTCGGTTATTGTTCGGTTGACGTCCGGCACATCATCCACCAGGTTCGCGCTGATGGAGAGCCTGGTACCGGCGGTGACATTGATGTTGATGTTGCCGCCCGTCGTGTTCGAGAGGGCGTAGAGCTTCTTGTCGGCAACCAGGTGCGCGTCCCTGGAGCGCCCGCTTAACTGGACGCTGGAGCCGTCGGCCACGATGTTGAGGTCGAGGTTGGTCCTCGTCGACTCCACGCTCACGCCGAACACCTGGCCGGTGAGCATGAGCGTGCCAGTTGAGGGGTCGTAGCTCGCCTGCTGACCCGTGAACTCAGTCATGGGCTTGCCGCTTACGTACACCTCGCTTGCCGTTGGGTACGTGGCTGCCTCCGCCTTTTGCGGCGCGGTGAGCGCGACGGCTCCCACGACCAGCAGCGACGCGAGGATCAAAAGCAGCAGCATCGGGAGTTTCAGGAACCGGCTCGCGGTGGCCTGGCTGGCTTGGATAGTCGGACGGTCGGTCATGGCTGTCCCCTCCCCTCGGGTGAGCCTCGAGCGCAGCGCAGACTCCCCACCACAGCGGCATCTCGAAATGCCACATGAACATACAGTTTTATTGTAGCATCCACGCAGCCACTCCACCCAAATAAAGCGCCATCGAATTACATCTGTCGTGCGGGCGGCCAACCGGGATCGTGGGACAAAGAGCGGCACTCGCTTTTCGCCCCGCTCTCCGCGAAAAACACCGCACCAGGTGATTGAAATGCACGATTCCCGCATTCCGACCACCTGGTGCGGTAAATCACAGCTCGACGACTCAACGCGTGCGTGACAGCTCGCCCGTTCGTTTGCGTGACAGAGATCCCGATTCACCACACTAGATGCCCCAGAGTGCAGGAAATCGCACTTCCGGGCCATCTAGTGTGGTGAATCGCTGGCCTCGAGAGCGCGTTTTACCACACCTCGCAAAATGAATGCAAGATTTCCGCATTGAGTTTGCGAGGTGTGGTAAATCGATGCCCGATGAGTCAAACATGACAGTCATTATTGACTCATCCGAGGGCGAGAGCAGCCGGTGGGACGCTTCCGACCCGGTCGAAACTGTCCCACACGCAGGGTCAGATCGCGGTCTCGTAGAATGCGACGACCTCGGCCATGAAGTCCTCGTCGAGCTCGACGAGGGCCTTGCGGTCGACGTTGGCGAGGAAGGCGGTGCGCACGTCTTCCGGGACGTCGCCGTCGTACTCGGATTGCACGGCGTCGCGCTCCTCCCAGACACGGGTGGTGAGCTCGGCGGCCGCGGGCGTGAGCCAGATGGTGTTGTGGTGGTTGCACGGCGCATCGTCCTTCCAGACGATGACGGCGTTGGGATTGGTCAGCTCATCCGCATGCGCGGGGATGCCGATGGCATCCTGGGGCACGACCTCGTCCTCCGTGCCCGCGACGATCATGACGGGCGCATCGGTCGCGTTGATGCCCTCGACGGCGCTGACATTCGCATCCGCGCCAAACTCCATGCGGTTGTGCAGCGAAGCAAAGGGATACTCGAGCGCGGCGAGGGGCTTCGAGAGGTACTCGAGGAACGCCCGTGTCGTCTCGTTGGGCGAGTCGAAGGCCGAGACGCACACGACGGCCTCGACGTCGATGCCGTCCGCGAGCGCCGAGGTGACCGCGTACCCGCCCATGCTGTGGCCGAAGAGCACCACCGGCAGCCCCGCGAGCGCGGGATCCTCCTGGAGATACGCGACCGCGGCCTCCACATCGAGCTTCGTCTGCGGCAGGCCCCTCACAGCCTCTCCCCCGCTCGAGCGCGTGCCAGTGCCGTCGAAGGCGAGGACCGCCCAGCCCGCATCCGCGAAATACATCGTCTCGGCAAGATGGCTGTCCGCACCGCTCGCGATGCCGTGGGCGATTACGATGACGCCCTTGGGCTGCCCCGCGCTCCCCTCCCGGCTCTCGCCGTAGACGTAGCCGGTCAGCTCGGCGTCCCCGGATGGGAAGGTGACTATGCGCCGTGGATATCTCGCGTGGTCGACGTCGTCATACGTCAGCTCCACGTTGATCGGAGGCAGCTCGTTGCGCCCGAACAGTTTGGAGTACACGAGGTTCATCCCCACGATCGAGCCGACGACGTACACCGTCACGAGGGCGATGACGACGATGGCGATGACCCTCGGCCAGCGACGCTTGCGATGGACGGGATGGCTCATGGGCTCGGCTCCTCCGCCACGGTCGGGCGACTTCCGCGACAACCTATCCCACGTAGTAGATGGCGCAGTTCATCGGAGTCTCGTAGCAATCGACCTGCGCGACGGGCATGCCCTGCTCGATGAGGCGCTCGGCGAAGTGGCGCGCGAGGTTCTCCGACGTGGTGCGGAACGGCAGCATCTTGAGCGTGAAGCCCTCGGCCTCGAGGCACGCGATGGTCTCGGGCTTGAGCGACCCCTCCTCCACGAGGAACGTGTGGTCGAACTCGTCGGCCAGCGCGCGCACGGCCTTCTTGAAGACGCCGAAGTCGACGACCATGTCCTTCATCGTGCCCTCGGCCTGCAACTCCTCCTGGCGCAGGTACACGACGACGCGCCACTGGTGCCCGTGCAGGTTCTCGCACTTGCCGTAGTAATCGGTGAGGAAGTGCGCGCTATCGAAGTGCGCCTCGGTCTTCAGTCCGTACATGCCGTCGCTCCTTCTGGCGAGTTGGTGACAATGACGATCGCCGTGTTTGTCACGTCTTATCGGTATTCGATCTCTATTGTATCGCCGACGTGGGGGATTACCGCCTCGTCGCCGGTGGGATACAGGTAGATCGCGTTCGCCTCGTCGATGCCGAGCGCGTTGGGGTTGCCGGCGACGGGGGTCGCGCGCAGCACGCCGTTCTCGTCCTCGACCACGTGCACGAGGTTGATCTTGTGGAACACGCGCTTCTCCATGTGCGGACGCTGCTCGCCCTTCGCCGTGCAGCCGCTCCCCTTCTTCGGCTCCGCATCCTTGGCCTTGCCGTGATCGTGGCCATGCGGCTTCTTCTGCGGGAACTCCGCAGCGAGCACGGCGGTCGCCTTGCCGAGCAGCGGTTCCTGACCGAGGTAGGCGCGCACGAGCGGGCGCAGGTAGAAGTCGAGCGTGTAGGTCGCACCCGTCGGAGGACCGGAGATGCCGACGATGGGCGTGCCATCGACGACGGCGAACGAGCTGTGGTGCCCCGGGCCGTGGTTCGTCTCGTGGCAGATCATCTCGCCCATCTCCTCCATGACCTCGCACGACCAGTCGTCCGAGCCCTTCGACGAGCCGGCGTTGAGCACGACGATGTCCGCCGTCTCGCATGCGAGCGCGATGGCCGCGCGGATGGCGTCGCGGTCATCGGGGACGATGTCCATCGGAGAGTAGATGCCGCCGTACTGCTCGACCTTGCCATGGACGAGGATGCTGTTCGACTCGATGGTGCGCGCGTACACGGCGGCCTTGCGCCCGTGGAAGTCGCCATCGGGCGCGCCGGGCGGCACGAGCTCGTTGCCCGTGGGGATGAACATGACGCGCGGTTTGCGCACGACGGGCACGACCCCGATGTTGCCGCTCGCGATATAGGAAGCGAGGTCGGGCGTGATAAGCTGGCCAGCGCGTGCCAGCAGCTCGCCCTTCTTGAGGCGAGTGCCCGGCTGGCGCGTGCCCGCGAACTGCTTGGACGGCGCGGCGTCGAAGCTCACGTGCTGCTCGTCGTCCGAGACCACCGCATGCTCGACGACGATCGCCGTGTCGAAGCCCTCGGGCATCGCGACGCCCGTGTTGGCGAAGTCCCAATCGACCCCGCGCACCCGCCCGGACGTATCGGGCATGCCGTTGGCGAAGTCGCTCCAATGCACGGCGATGGAGTCCATCGAGCACGTGAGGCAGGTGGGGACGTCGACCGCCGAGACGACATCGCGCGCCAGCACGCGGCCGAACGACTCGCCGATCGCGACGAGCTCCACCGGCAGCGCGCGGTCAGCGACCGCGAAACCGCTCGCCTCGAGCATCCGCTCGACGGCCTCCTCGCGCGTGAGCTCGATATGCTTCGAATGGTCTCTCATGGTTCCTCCCGTGTCCGCTCGAGTCGATGACGATCCATCGGCTCATAATGCAACCGCTTCTTCGGTAAGTGTAATGCATGCAGCCGACCTCGCCCGAACTCCGCTAGAATCGAAACGTCGAACAGAGGAGGAACCATGCCCGTTCTCGATGATTGCGCGACCGATGTCGCGATCCGCCATATGGAGCCCGTCGACCTGCCACGATGCCGCGAGCTGTGGAACATCGTCGTGCGCGACGGCGTCGCCTTCCCGCAGACCGACGAGCTCGATGACGCGGAGGCCGCGGAGTTCTTCGGCTCCCAGAGCGCCACGCGCGTGGCGGAGCTGACGGGCGAGGATGGGAAATCGCAGGTCGTCGGGCTCTACATCCTGCACCCCAACAACGTGGGCCGCTGCGGGCACATCTCCAACGCGAGCTACGCGGTCGACCCCGAGATGCGCGGCCGGCACATCGGCGAGGCGCTCGTGCGCGATTCGCTCGACGCGGCCCGCTCGCTCGGCTTCCGCATCCTGCAGTTCAACGCGGTCGTGGCGAGCAACGCCAGCGCGCGGCACCTCTACGAAAAGATCGGCTTCACGCCGCTCGGCACGATTCCCGGCGGCTTCCGCCTCGACGACGGCACCTACGAGGACATCGTCCCCTACATCTACAACCTGACGGTGGAATGAGCCGCGCCTCGCGCACCGATCACAAGCCGGGGTCTCGCGCCATCCACCGATTAACGCACACAAGTTGCTAAAAACGAGCTTCAAACCCCGCATTTCGAGCGTCCAGCCCGAACTCTGTACGTTAATCGGCGAGCGGATAAGCGGAATCGTACGCACCAGGACGATGAGTCAAATCCGGACAGTCCACTTTTGACTCATTGGAGCGTCGCCTGCACGGGCGGGCAGAGCATCGCGTGCCGATTACGCGATGGCGGCCTCGTAGCCCGCATCCACGACCGCGGCGACGAGCGCGTCGTCGGCGACATCGGCGGCCAGCTTGACCACGGCGTTCTTGTCATCGAGGCTGACCTCGGCGGACTCGACGCCCTCGATGCCCTCGAGCGCCTTCTTCACGTGCGCGACGCAGTGCTGGCACATCATGCCCTCGACGTTGATGGTCTTCTCCATGGTGGTGCTCCTGTCTTCTCGGCTGCCCTCGGCAGCATTGTCGGTGGTGTCGGATTGCGCGCTGGTGGTCGGCGCGGCGGCTAGCCGGTCGCTCGTTCGCCCGCCCGGCTCCGCCGTCGCGAAGGACGGTTTCCAAGCGCGCAGGCGCAGCGCGTTGCTCACGACGCAGACAGAGCTCGCGCTCATGGCGGCCGCGGCGATCATCGGGTTGAGCGCGACGCCCGCGAATGAAAGCACGCCCGCCGCCAGCGGGATGCAGACCACGTTGTAGATGAGCGCCCAGAAGAGGTTCTGCTTGATGATGCGCATCGTCGCACGCGAAAGCTGGATGGCAGCGGGCACGTCGAGCAGGTCGCTGCGCATGAGGACCATATCGGCGCTGTCCATGGCGATGTCGGTGCCGGCTCCGATGGCGATGCCGACGTCCGCCCTCGCGAGCGCGGGCGCATCGTTGATGCCGTCGCCAACCATCGCCGCTCCCCCGGCAGCGGCGAGCTGCGCAACCTCATCGGCTTTGTCGCCGGGTAGCACGCCGGCGCGCACGCTGTCCACGCCGCACGTGCGCTGGACAGCGGCGGCGGTGCGCTCGTTGTCGCCGGTGAGCATGACGGTCGAGATGCCCATCGCGCGCAGCTCGGCGATGGCGCGTGCGCTCGTGGGCTTCACGGCATCGGCGACGATGATGGTGCCGAGCGGCCTGCCGCCTCGTGCGAAGAACAGCGGGGTCGCACCGTCGTCGGCAGCAGCATCGGCTGCAGCGGAGACGGATGATACCTCGATGCCCTCGTCGGCCATGAGCGCACGGTTGCCCGCGACGATGGTTCCATCGGCCGCCGCGAGCCGCAGGCCCCGGCCGGGAACCTGCTCGAACCCAGTGGCATCGGGCGAACCGGCAACCAAGGGATTATGAGTCCCCTGCGCCTCCGCATACCTGCAGATCGCCTGGGCGAGCGGGTGCTCGGAGAGCTGTTCCACCTCGAAGGCGGCGGCCAACAGCTCGTCCTCCCCCACGCCGGGAGCGCACGCGATGCCCGCGACCTCCGGCTGGCCGGATGTGATCGTGCCCGTCTTGTCGAGCACGACCGTCTTCACGTCGTGGGCGCGCTGCAGGGCCTCGGCGGATTTCACGAGGATGCCGCGCGAGGCTCCGCGGCCCGTCCCCACCATGATCGCGGTGGGAGTCGCGAGGCCCAGCGCGCACGGACACGAGATGACGAGCACCGACACCGCGTAGCGCACGGCCTCGGCCACGCTCCCACCCGCCGCGAGCCACACGATGAGGGTCACGACAGCGATGCCGATGACGGCTGGAACGAAGTAGCGGCTCACCTTGTCCGCGAAGTGCTCGATGGGCGCCTTGGAGCTCGTGGCCTCGTCGACCATGCG
>JBMNUM010000019.1:0-42955 GCA_050946275.1 Coriobacteriales bacterium | reverse complement strand
TCGCAGGTGCGGACGCGGTCATGCGGCCCGTCCGCACCGATATTGCGCGCAAGCGCGCACCGACGCGCCGTGGAACGGCGCTCCGATAATCTGCGGAACACCACACCGAGAAAAATGTAATAGGCAGCTGGGCCTAAGGTGAATTTAGCACAACGAGAAGGGCTTGAGGAATGGTAAGCGCGGAGTTGTCGCACAATCCGTTTCTACTACCAGACAAGGGTGCTGTTCAGCGTATTATCGGACCCACTTGATGGAGCCGAATACCAACTGGGGAAAGCTGGAGACCAACGATGGCGACGGGAGCATCGGCAACGACTGCGACCAAGTCGACATGATCGAGCTGACGATTGAGCCCTACCCACATAACTGCTACAAGGAAGCAGGCAGCAGCGGCTCCACTATCGACACTTGCACGCCATTAAACCCTGAATGGGAGGTTATTCGCTTCCGCAAACTCGTTTAGTGACAATGCTATCTCGTTGACTTTATTTGGAACGACCTCGGTAGCTATTTCTACAGTGTGGTTGGCCATTTCCTGAGCCTTTTCCGCTAATGCTCCTGCGTTTTCGACTCCGAATTCGACCGCAGATGCATAAGCCTCGGATGCAACTGCGCATCCGATCATGCCTCCGACCAGGCCAACGCCGAACCCGACGGCGGTTCCCGCCCCGGGAACAACCGAGCCCAGAGCAGCTCCGGCGAGCGCGGAGCCGACCATTCCGCCACCAACCCTGACGGCGCTTTCTCCTAGGTCGTATGCCAGCTCGTCGGCGCTGATCGTGCCGTTTGCGTAATCGACGATCGAGTCGAAGGACTGAACCCCGAACGAGATGACCGCTGCAGGAACGCCCGCATTGCCCAGAGATCGCATGAGCGCATGGCTCGATGAGGACATGGCTTGGGAGATTCCCGTGCTGATGAAAGCCGTTCCGTAGGCAAAGCCTCCGGCCACGCCCGTATCTTTTGCCACATCGAGGAAGGCTTCCTGGACCGTGATCTCGTCATCGATGACTTTCGTCACATTGTCGACGGTCGATACGGCAACTGTCAGGCTGGCGGCGACGGCCGCGCTTTCCATGCCTGCCTTGTGCATTTCCGCGAACGAATCGCTGGCGAGCAATTTCGCCACGTATCTCTTGGGGTGCTCCGTGGCATATTGGGCTTCGTCCTTGGTGACCGTGCTCGGTTCGACCATCTGGTCGATTTTGTTCATGCGATCGATTCTCGCCTCGAGCTTCTGGGCGGTTTCCACGTCACCGCTTTCCCGCACATGCTCCAGTTGCTTTTCTAGGGCCTCGATTCTTTTGGGGATGAGCTCCTTTATGCCGTCGTAATAATCCTTGGGGACTTCCACCTTGTCCACTCGCCCGTCATTGAAGTACTTGTCGTACTTCTTGGATGCGAGCTTGCCGAGACAGTCGCCTGCATCTTTGCCAACGAACTTGACCT
Source organism: Coriobacteriales bacterium (assembly GCA_050946275.1). GTDB lineage: Bacteria > Actinomycetota > Coriobacteriia > Coriobacteriales > CADBOM01 > JBMNUM01. Next base: position 41,506 of record JBMNUM010000019.1, on the reverse strand, counting down.
GAACCCTCTCGACGATTTCGCCCGCTTCGTTGACGCGGATCTTGTCGACGTACTGGTCGTTCTTCTTGAAGAGGTCGGGGCGGTCGTCTGCCCGGTACGTCTTCATCCCGGTCCCGTCGCGCTGCGCTTTCAGGTTCTCCTTTGTGGTGCCTATCACCTCGGCGGAATAGCCGGCTTGCTGGTTGATGTTCTGGTTGTAGTACTCCGGGTTCTTCTTGTAGCCGTTGATCTCCTTCAGGCCAAGCGTCAATCCGTTCTTGAGCTTAACGCCGTTGTACATTTCCCGAAGCGAGTCCATGGCCGCCGCCCCGAAAGAGGCTTGTTCTATGGCCGCCTCCGCAACATCCATACCGAGCCATCGCGCGATATTTCCCCGGGCATCGGATGTGAGCTTCAGGTACGATCCGCCTTTCGGCTCCAAGCTGCTCTCGAAGCCCCTCTTCAAGGTGGACATTCTCTCGGCCAGATCGAATGGAGCGGTGTCGAGCGATTTTGATTCGAACATATCGAGCGTCATTGGGCCACCTCCACCGACGTTAGGACGAAGCAGATGTCGTCAATGTCTTCCTGTGAGCACTTCTTCAGGCGCTTCTCGACCTCGCGGCGCAACTCGTCGGGAGTCTCGAGGTCCTCGAAGCTCCGGCTGTCAAATCCGAGCACAGCCTGCACGAGTTTTTGCAGCTCGGGAATGTCGGCGCTGCTCCATTTCAGAAGACCGTTGCATAGCGTGTAGTCATCAATGAGGGCGGAAATGGCTTTCTTCTGCTCGCGGGGCATGCTTAGAACCTTCAGGGAGTCGCGCAGCTCTCGCTCGTCGATTCTGCTCTTCCCGATCCAGGGCTGCATAAGCATGCGGAGAATCTGCAGCCTTGCAGAGCGCAGGGTGCGTATAGTGGTTTTTCTGACGGGAACGTATGGGCTCTCGCTTACGCTGGCCTTGTCTATCATGGTCAGCACTGGGGCTACCCAGTCGTTCTGGTACACGACCGCCACGCCGCTTGGCAGCTTTGCGATCTCGTTCACCTGGTCGGGCGAAAGGCCGATAGAACGCCCCACGGCTTCGCGGTCGTTGGCCTCGGGAGTGCGCAGCACGATCTTGGTGTTGGTGTTCTTTATGGCCGCGATGTCGACGGAGGACGGCGACTGGTCGACGATGATGAATCCCTCCCCGTACGTCCTGATTTCGGCTATGGTCTGTGTCAGCATCTCCACCGATTTGCCGATAAGCGCCGACTCGCCCCCGCCCGACGTGTTCTTGAGCAGGTTATGCGCTTCCTCCAGCACCGTCACGTGCTTTAGGCCATTGTTGCTCTCGGTCTTACGATCGACCCGGTACTCGTTGAGGATGTACACTATCAACCCCATTATCAGGGCCTTCGTCTCGGTCGACTTCACCCTGCTGATGTCCAGTATGCAGTTCTCGTCGAACAGCTTCTCGTAAGGCGTCTGCTCCGTCGTGAAGATGAAGTTGTTGAGCCCCACCGTCAGGGACTTCACGCGCGTGATCAAGGCGCCCCGGTAGTTCGACTTGATGTCCGAGGCGTAATCCGACTCCTCGATGAGCGCGTTTAGCTGCTCGACGAGGACGTCGAAGTCAGGGTACTCGACCTCGTCGCCATCGAAGGTGGAGGAGCCCAGATCCCAGCCCACCTCCTCATATGACCTCAGGATCGCGTCTTTGAAGAAGGCGGGCATGGCGTCGTACATAGGCCAACAGACGCTGAATATCTCCACCAGCCCATCAACGTGCTCGAGGACGTGGATGGAGTCCGGGAACTTGAATGGGTTGATGTTGACCAGCTCCGACATGTTCGGGTTGGTCGAGTATACGTTGACGTCCGGCCAGTTTCCGAACACGTCCTTGTACTCGCCCTTCGCGGGCTCGACGACCAGAAAGGGAATCTTGTCCTGATGCAGCTCCGAAAGCATCTGGTAGACCGTGTTGCTCTTCCCCGAGCCCGTCGAGCCCGTGATGAAGGTGTGCATGTTGAGGCTCTTGTTCTCGAGCTCTACGACCTTGCCCGTGATCTGACCTAGGTCGAAGATCTTCCCGAGCGTTATGCGGTCCTCCGGTCTGAGCGCCTCGTCTCTGGAGAACAGCTTGTAGGTGGTGACCTCTTTGCCGAATTCGGCATGCTCGATTACGGGCAGCCCGGAGACCGTGGCCCTTGGCAGCTCCATGTGGATGCCGAGTTCTTTGCCGGTGATCGTTGTCGAAGCATTCGTCACGACGCTGTACTCACCATTGCTGCCGTAGTAGAACAGAGGATGCACGAACCGCGAGAGGTAGGTTGTCAGGTCGCGATAATCGCCTACGATTTGCGGGTTGTTGCCCCGCCATGAGTTGATTGCCGAGACCTCCCTTCCTGAATTCTCGCCGTTCATGAGGGAGCGGTAGTTGCTCGCCGCAATCTCCGCAGCTGACATTTCGTCTGACAGGAAATACGCGGCGACGTTCCACATGCCGTAGCTGTCGAACTCGCGCGTTCGCTTCAGGGAATCGTCTAGCATCTGGAGCATGTCTGTTACAGTCTTGTTCTCAGTTGACGTCGAAGTAGAGTAGCTATGGGCGTCGCTGATTTGCTCACTGGGGGCAAGAGTGTTGATGAAGCCGCTCAGCTGCCCTGCTATTTGCCCGCCGATCATGGAGCCCACGGCCGGTTCGCTGACACTTGCGCCGATGACCGCGCCGCCGATCACGCCGCCGAGGGACGTGAGCGCTCCGCCGAGAAGCGCCGCCCTCTGCTTTCCGTCCATCTCGGCAAAGGACTTGCTCCTGGAGGTCGTCTTTGATGTGCTTTCGGAGAGCTGCACTTTCTGCAGCGGGGAGAGCTTCGTGTAAAGGTCCTGGTGTTCTTTGCGCAGCAGCTGGACCATTTGCGGGGACTGGCTCTCCGCGATGATGATTCCTATATACTGCCTGCCTTGCATGGCGAAGGCGAGCTTCTCCAACCCTTGGACGAACTGCTCGTTCGACTCGCTGTCGGTCGACTTGCTATTGCCGACGACGCTAACGGATGCAACGTTTTGCTGGTTGAGGATTTTGCCGGAGAGTCTCGCGATGCTCGCCCTGTCACGACCCTCTATCTTCATTCCGGGGAAATGCCCGATTAGCGTGTTCTTGAGTGTGTCCCCTAAGGTGACCGTGGAGCGTTTCTGCGATTCGTCTTCCTCGGTGTTGCGCACACCGACGTAGAAGTCGGTTCTTTTGCCGTCCGAGTCCATGATGATAAAGGCCGTGGCGTTGTAGGTGGAAAGGGTGTTGAAGACGGTTGTGAACTTGTCCGTTACGCGCTCGCCCTTCTCGTAGACCATCTCTGCGACATGGTAAAGCCGGACGTTCTGTATAAGGTCCTCTTCGAGCGGCAGCATCTCTCCGACGGGGACGATTTGCATTTCAGTTAGCCTTGCCAGGTACTTCTTCCTGATGCCGTCCTCGATGACCGCCAGGCGGTTTTCCATCGTCATGTCCTGCACGGCCATTTCGGCCGTGTCGCGTTTCTGCAGCTCGTTCATGGTTAGAACCTCTCGATTGTGTGGAGCTTATCTCGGAACTCGGAATGCCAGTCGTTGTCGGCTTGCAGCAGCCGCTCATCTTCGGATAGCTGAGCGGATGCCCGCTCCTTCTCAAGCTGTGCGTCGCGCATGAGGGCATCGAGGTGCTCGAGGTAGATGTCTGATAGCTGGGCGAGGTGCTTGCAGAGCGAGGCATAGGTTTCGTCGACGATGCTGTTTGCGATTGGGGCGATGACGCATTCGACGTGGCTTCGCCATTTCTCGCAATAGAACACGGTTTCCAAGACCGCCTCTTGCGGGGAGGCATCGGGTTCACCGACGAAGAACTTCCCGAAGCTTTCGAAGAAATCCTCCTTGGGAGCTACATACCGTTCGCTTTTGATTTCCATTAGCTCGGAGGCTATGGCAGGAATTGCGTGTTCGGATGAAGGGTTTTGCGCTGGCGCATCAATAGCGAAGTCCTCGTCGCACTGAGCATGCTTGTACCATTCGTCGGTGCGCCGCTCGATCTCTGAGCATTTGGAGCGAAATACCCAGCTAACTTCTTGCCGGAAGTGCTCGAGCTGTCGCTTAGCGATATCCTCATATTCTTGGGATAGCCGCCTGGCATCGTCGATCTTGTCTATCTTGGTCTTCTTGGACCTCCAATGGCCGATTTCGTACATTAGCGTTGCCTTGGCAGCTGAGAGCTCCGCCGGGTAATCGAGGGTGTCTCTGTTGGTGAAAAAATCGGCTGCTTCCTTGAGCCTGTTCAGGGTGTCGTCGAGGTTTCTTATCTTCTCGTGGACGCTCTTGTTCGTGATCTCACTGAGCCTGTTTTCCTCTTCGAGCTTGCTTCCGATTTCTTTCAGCTGCTCCGCGAATGCTCTGATGACATCGTTGATGCGCTCTGAGACGGGGTAGATTTCGAGATACCTCGCGATTCGCTCGTCGTTTGGGGCCGATACGATTTGAGGCTCCGTGACCCCCAGGTCCCGAATTATGCGTTCGACTTTCTCCGAATCGTAGTTGATTAGGAAAAACAGTTGATTTTGCCTGATATCGCTTCTGCTGAGCAGGTTTTCCAGGTTGCGGGGCAACGCCTTAGAGGAGCGCCTGTCGACTACTACGAGAATCGGCGTGCTGCCCAAATCCGTATTCCTAAGTTCGCCGGCAGAATCGACGAAATCTATTGATGTGGCGATGCTCTCGAACAACCCGTCGCTTGCCTGCAGATTGCCTAATGATGGCAGATTTCCGACGACTACGAGCGGGTATACCCCCTCGAACAGTTCCTTGTTGAAGTCGCGAAAGGATTGCCAATCAAACCGTTTGTTCGGGTTTTCGTCAAGCCATGCGGTTAGATGATTGATTTCCTGGATCTTCTCGTTTCTGCCCCCGATACGGCCTTTGTGGAAGGGTCTTACGAGATCGGTGCCGATACCCGCTCTCTCGAGCGACTTGCCCAGTTCTTCGAAATCAAGGTCGGTGCCGGAGAAAGAGAGCTCGAAATCATACCCGTTCATTTCGTCGTAGAACACATGGGGGACTTCGTCGATCCACTCCTGCAGCTTTCCACTGCTATATTTCTCGACAAGGCTGTTGATCCTCGGGGGGTTGCCGTTGAAGCTCACCAGCGTTTCCAATAGATATGGGTTATACGACAGCTCAACTTTGACCATAGCGTTCCCCATTCTCGAGAGAAGGCGTCTAGCATCGACAAAAATGCTAACTAGTTCATTTTAATCGCTACGAGCATGGGCGTGTGGCAAATGCTGGGTATCAAGTGTTGGGGACAGCGGTCCCGTAAATCAGGCTTCCTAAGGGTCCGCTGGTGGCGCGTCGGGCATTTTAAGGGTCGGCAATTCCTACCAGAAGTTCATGTTGCCAGGGTCGGACTCTTGGCGCAGGGTCACGTTATCTCGATGGTGAAATCACCAAGAGGTAACAGGTGCAGTTGTTAACGAGAAGCTTAATGTCAGATGCCAATATGCAAACAGATTGCGCAGCATATTGCACAATTGCCAAATCACCAGTGTTTACGCTCAGGCCTGCAGATACATTGGCCCATTTGGTCGTAAGGTGCCGTAGAGAATTAAAAAGCACATTCAAGATCACGAACTCGTTGAATGCTGGCTTTCTCAGGTTCTAAAGGGCAAAGTGGAGTATGTACGCATGGTGAAAGGGCCCCGAGACCCCAGCTTTCTACATGCTTGCCTCGAGATACAACGCGGTGTTCGCCCGATTTGCGATGTTCCCCCTCAGCAATAGCGAAAACGCTGATTTCGACCAATGAAATCACGGTCAACATGAACGGAGTCGAGAACGACTTTATCCTCATCCCGAGGGGCATCGTAGTCGATGTCGACTACAGCCTGGTCTCGGAGGACCACTCGAAGATCAGGCACCTCATGGAGAAGGTTCGCAGGAGCGAGCCGATCCAGCGGGGGAGGGAGGGACTGCGACTATCCAGTAGCTTCCTCCGCGTCTGCTTCAGATAGTTTCTCTTAAACGCACCGATACGCCTTCTTGCATTTCGGATTCGTCGATATTTATAGATAGTCTGCCCACTGCCCACTTCGATTCAATGCCGTGTTTCGCAGAGTACAAATGAGCGTGGAATACCTTTGGTTTTCGGATAAAGGAATGCCGGGGGTGAGCACTGGTTCCTCGATGTTGCTTGACGAGCAGATAGAGGCGGTCAAGAAGCTCAAACCTCCTCGATGCCGGAGTTCTGACCCAGGAGGAGTTCGACGCTAAGCAACGCGAGGTCATGGGCCTTTAATGGCTCGCCTGCTTTATGTGAACAATAGCGGAAGCGTTTCCTGAACAGGCTCGGAAGGCGTGTCGCTCTCGCCGGTTTCGGCAAGAAGATTCTCCTCGCTTTTCCTCAGTGAGTTGTACTTGGCCATGACCTTCTTTGCCTTTATCGCCGACGCATCATCAGCGGGGGAAACTCCTCTTGCAGAGAGTATCGCGTTGCGCTCGGCATCACTCAGGTGCTCGTTTCGATAGCTGGCAATAATGGCTTCAAGATCTGCGAGGCATTTCAAGTTTTCAGAAAGCATTTCGCCTTCATAGAGATAGAAGAATTTGACCATCTTTCCCTGGAGCAGCATTTGAATAGCGTTGCGCAGGGTGCCCGAACTGACCTGAAGGGAGCCATGGCGGTTCTTTGCGATTGGGTCGAAAAGCGCCATGCCCCAGTCGGCCTCATCGGCCATTATGCGGTCTTTGACCATCTGGCGTTGTTGGGGCTTGAGAGACTGGTCCGCATCAATCGTCCTAACCTGCCAAGTGGTTTCTGCTTCAACTCTGGGATAGGTGGATATTGTGAATATGGTTACATTTTCGTATAAGGGGACACGGAGGAAATCGATGATTTCTTTATCGACGCCTTTGTCGGAATCTCCGATGAGCACTCCGATTCCCTGGCTGATGATGGTTTCAAGTGAGTCTTGAACAATCTTTGGGATAAGAGTTTGCGAGCGTGATCCGGAAATGAACACGCATTTCGATGGACGCACACCTTCCCCATAGCTATCTCGTGTGTTTTGCGGGCGGGGATTAATCGTAGCGCGTGAGTTCAGGGCATCTGATACAAGCAGGGCGCGCGATTCTCTTAAAGCAACGGCAATCTGCTCATCTCTAAGGAGCGAATCGAAGGCGCGGTCGGCAATAAAAATGCCATTGCATCCTGTATTCTTGAAAGCGGCAAGAGAGAGGGAACGGGTTGCCTCCGAATCTTCGAGCAGGGCCAATTCTCCAGCAGCAAACAGAAACGCAGGCTCATATTGGAAATAATCGCCAAGGCATTCAATGTTTGCATCCTCGGGGAAAACCACCGAGACACCTCGCTGGCTTAGTTTATTGAGCTCGAGCGATAACTTGAAACCCTTTGCCAAAAGAGCGCTTGCCTTCTCTGCTGTCTCGGTGGGGAGTTCCTCCAAAACCTCTTGGATGCTACTGCGCGAATTCTTGAGCGACATCCTGAGGGTCTCCCTTTCGAAAGGAGCCAGCGGACTCCCCAGCAAATCCCCTAGAAGCATCAGCTGGATCTTTTGCTCCTCGTTGTATAGGACGCCCATTTAGTCTCCTCCACCGGTTTTGACCAAGGCAAAAGGATACACGCGTTCAGCTCCAGCCTCCAGAAGCTTTGCTGCTGCAACCGTGAATGTCCACCTCGAGTCGACCATATCATCAACGATGAGCACCGTCTTTCCCCGAATGACCCGGACGTAAGCAATCTCCGTTGATTCCGCGATGTTCTTCTCTTGCTGCGCGCTATTGAGGAGCATTTTTTGCTCCGGGACATCGCCGGTCTTAACGATGGCCTCGACACACGGGATGCCCAAAGCAGATGCTAGGCTTTTGGCGAAGTCAAGCACGAGATGGGGTCTCCTAAGGCTTGGAATAGGAACGATGCAATCGATGCCCTCAGCAATGACTCTTTCTCGCAGGAACGAAGCAGATACTTCAACAAGCTCCGAGGAGAATGACCCAAGAGCGTATTTCCCCTCTTTGATCTTTCGTCCTCCTGCGGAATAGTAATCGGCGTAGAGCGCCCAGCCGGCTTGCATTTGCAGGTCTTTCATGATGGCGCGGCCGCTGCTCCACCTTTTTCGGGGGCGTATCATCTCATACCTGCTATCAAGGTATTGCGAAGCGAGCATTTGTGCCTGCTGATCGGTCTCGACGGGAACGAGGAATTCTCCTCTGCAGTTAGTGCAGATCCCACAGGTTTCCTGGGCATCAGGTGCGTCCAATTCGGCTGCGATGTGTTTCATGTAGCAATCGGTCGAATCGATGAATTCTAGAAGGTCGTTATGCTCGCCGATTCGGCTTTCACTTAGCTGGTCTTGCTTTTCGCGTTCTTTCTGTGCATCGAATGTTTTTCCGACGCTTGCGCGATATGTAGACCCGTCTTTGTAAACATAATCATGGACTAACAGGTACTTGAAGGCCTCTTCCAGCTTTGCTTTTTTAACATTAAGGGCCTCCATTGCGCTGGCAATGCTTACGCCCCTTTTGGCCATTTGGACTAGTTCGAATAGCAAATTTGGGGAAGCTTGTGCATTCTGGATGAAATACCTGAGGATCTCCTCATCTTCCTGTCCATGGAGGAGAAAGGCGTAAGCCGGCAGTCCGTCTCTTCCCGCCCGGCCAATCTGTTGATAGTACGCGATTAGATTTTGGGGTAACTGAAAATGGATGACAAATCTGATGTCCGACTTGTCGTATCCCATTCCCAGCTTCACAGTTGCAGCCAGAATTCTTGTTTTGCGGGCGATGAAGCTCTCGAGAGCGAGCCTTTCGATGCTGTTGCCGTTATCATCTTCGCCCATTCCCGAGTAATAGGGGAGAACGGACACTCCGAAATCGGATAAATAGCTGGCAACCGCCTTGCAGTCGGAGTGAGTTAGGCAATAAATAATCCCTTGTCCTTTTGTGAGGATTGGATCTTGCGTGAGCATTTGAGCAAGCCATGCGAACCGTTGCTCTCGTGTTTGCGACGGATTGACCTGAATGGCGAGGTTTTCTCGGATGAGGTCCCCTCGGAAAACCTCGATATCAGTTCCCATCTGAACTCTAACATCCTCGATGACCCTATTGTTGGCGGTAGCCGTTGTACCCAAAACGCGAACATTGCCAGGCAATCCATCTATGAGCTTCGATATGCGCTGATAGTCTGGTCGGAAATCGTGACCCCAGTCCGAAATGGAATGCGCCTCATCGACCACGACCAGTTCGATACCCTCGATGTCCCCCAGATGCTCCAAAAACTCATGGTTCGAGAGTCTTTCGGGGGAAATGATGATGGCATCTACGGTATCGAGATTTGCATAGATTCTTCCCCATTGCTCTCGATTGTCGCTATTGATGGTTACTGCATTGACCCTGACCCTTTTCGCTGAATCAATCTGATTCTCCATTAAGGCCAATAGGGGGCTGATGATAATCGTTGGACCGGCGCCATGCTCTCTGAGAATCCTTGTGGCGATGAAGTAAACAAGGGACTTGCCCCAGCCTGTCTTTTCCACGATTAGCGAGTCATGGCCCATCAGGATTGCCTCGATTGCCTCAAGCTGGCCCGAGCGAAAACTTGCATCATGGCCATAGCCTTGCCTGAGGATGGCATAGGCGCGCTCCTCAATCACATTCTTATCCATGGGCTCCAGCATGTATGCCCTTAATCGTCGGTCATATGAAACGTGCCGGTTGCTGGATATTATCCCACAAGGAATACGACGCCAGAAGACGGGCCTTCTGTATCACCTAAAGCTATCTAAAGCTATTCATTCTAGGAGAGGGGCTTCGACTAAACAGCATGAACACTCCCATGCATATGGTGGAAGTCCGTGCTAGGGCTCCGGGTAGATGTATCACTCGAGAAAGTCGGCGTAATACTTCGAGAGGAGTTCAGGAGGGTTTCCCTGATAGCGAACGTACAGTCTTTTGCGCGCCCTGGTGAAATGAACATATCTGAGGCGCTTCTCGGCATCCTCATCTTCACCGATTTCAGTCGTGTAATCCACGACTACATTGTCAAATTCGAGGCCTTTTCCAGCTAGGTTTCCAAGGAGATAGAGTCCGGGTTCAAAGATATCTCCGCCTATTGCCTCGTTTGTCTCGAGTCCAGCATTTTTGAGACGATTTTTCCAGGAGGCTCTATTGCAAATGAAAGCCGTTGTGCGTTTTGAGTCTCTGGTGACGAGCTCCCTTAGCAAGTCAATGGTCTTCTGATCGTCCGCGTTACTGATATAGACGAAATGTTTTGCTAATTCGACGGGGCAATCGACACCCAGTAGTCTATTGCTGAAATGCTGGATTGCCAGTGAGTTGCGTTTGTTTTCGCTGAGCGCAATGGTGTATCCATGCAGGTCTTCGTCCAGTTCTTTCCAGGTGAAATCGCGATGGTAGATCTTCTGGTTTTCGTCGCCCGATATGAAGACCATAGAGTTATCACTGCGGCGGAACCGAAGCAAAAGCTGGATGGAAAGCAGGGAGAAGTCTTGCACCTCGTCGATTGCGATAGCGTCGTAGGATGGGAGGTGCTCAGAGTTCATTAGACGCTTTGTCGCTTGCTCGATGGTATATCTTCCATCTGCTGCTAGGAGTCGATTGTATTCTTTCCGGATTTCCAAGATGATGCATCTGATTTCCTCGTTCGGTCTCCGCTGAGTCCCTCGGCCGACGCGTTCCGCCTTGGGATAGCGAGCCGCGGCATCTTCGTCGCTTGCGAAGCGAGCCTCAACCCATCTGAGTTCATCCATAAGCCACTCGAGGTCTTCGCTTCTGCTGGAATCCAGGTAGTAGTCGTTCGCCCGGTCGACATGCTTCGCAGAGACAGTCTGTTGCGCGCGTTTCAAATAGTCGAGGCAGGAATCTGAGGTGTTGTGGAATCCATGAGATCCGTAGATGATGCTCTCGCCCTCTCCGTATCTGACATCGCATGCATAGTCTGCGAGATGCTCATACCCGCTCTTCGGATAATCGAGGACCAGCTGGTTGATGAACTCGTCATAGTGGACAACCTCGATATGGGGAAGTTCTCCATCATAGTTGGCGAGAAGGTTGCGAGCGTAGCCGGCAAGCGCCTTGTTGAAACAGACGAAGAGAGCCGTTTTGGCGGGGGCTTCGAGAAAGCTGACTGTGCCGCTGATGTCGGTTTCCGTTCTTGTTTCGGAAATGATTTTCGCCAACAGGCAAAGAGTCTTGCCGGTACCGGCTTCTCCGACAATCTGCAGGATATTAGTAGTTGAACCCGACCCTCTTGGAAACGCCATGACGTCAAACTGCTTATCTGTCGCACGCTTATCGCCATGTAGGAGCTTCTTGATGAAATCGTGCTCGCTGAGAATCTCCTCGATTTCGGCATTGATTGTTTCGATGCTGCCTTCGAGGGCTTTCCTCTCGTCTCGCATGCTCTCAAGATTCGACTCGCACGTCTCGAATAGTTTCTGCTGAGCCTCCCCGAATGCCACCACTTCCCGCGGCGATTCCGGTTGTTCAATTGCCTCAGCCTCTTTTAGAAGCTCGGACATCTTCTTGAGTTTTGCCCTGTCGCGCTCTTCGCGCTTTTTGGCTTGTTTCTTTGCTGCCTGCGCCTTCTTCTCGATATCCTTGTTATCGCTCAACGAGGAGGCAATCCGAGCCTTTTTCGAAATCTCCTCGAGCTCTTCGGCGGGCTTGACGATGAAGATGGGGTCTTGGGGCTTGTCGCTCTTGGTAGCGCGAGGGGGGATCAGCCCGAGCTTTTCGGCATTCCATCGAAGGAAGTCATCGAGCAAGCCGAGTGCCATTTCAGCGTCGATTACCTTCGCCACACCATGGGCACCTTGATTGCCCTTCACTCTGATTTCGTCACATTTCAACCTGACGAAATGGTCGAGAAACCCCTCATCTTCGGCGCAGGCAATAATGTCCATGAAACCCATTTTGTTATCTGGGGGAAGCGCGATACTCTTCTTCAGGGCAAGCTCGACAATTTTTCTGCAACCCACCAGGGCCGCATCAGGATAATCCATGCCCGTTTGGCGCCAGTGGCTGATGTCTCTCGAAAGATTGAAAAGGCCAAGAGCGGCTTCCAAGGCATAGTCGTGTTCCGTTAGATAATCGAAACGCCTGATTGTCGATACCGTCATAGCCTCGAGACTCGCTTTCAGTCAGCGGCTGGGAAAGCTACCCTAATCCCCGAAATCCCATGAACCATTCTATAACAGCCTCGCCGATAAGGGAGGCAATCTAGATTCGGTAGTGAGCCTTCTGGCGGTGCTGTCTTATTGACCGTGTTTTGCTCGTGATGCATATAAGGGAGCATGTTTTGGTGCTGTCACGAAGGCTTTTGCCTTAGAGTTTCGAGCGCTGGACCGATCGTGCCTTCGCATCTCAGAAAAAACTAAATACTTTCAAAGAATGGATTGACGAGAATCCAAAACCCGATGTATACTCAAACCACCCAAAGTTGGATTCTCCATAATCCAAAAATGAAAAGGGGCTACGATGGACAAGAGAACGGAGTTGAGAAGGCGCAATCGTGATCCCCGCAGGCTGTTCTTGGTGGACATCGAGAACGCTGTGGGATCCGGGGCGGTCGACGAGGAATCCTGCCGGAGGGTGAGAGACAGGGTGATTCGCGATTGCAAGCCTAATGCCGGTGACATGACCGTCATCGGCATTAGCCATTCTGGCAACGCTTTTCCTGCCGCGGCCTGGGGGAGCGTGAGGCTCGTTTTCAGAAAGGGCCCGAGTGGTGCAGATCTTGAATTGGAGCGTGTGCTCTCCACAGAGTGTGTCGAATACCGGTTTGATGAAGTGGTCATTATCTCGGGTGATGGACAGTTTGCCACGCAGACGGCAAGGCTCAGGGAGCGGGGAGTTAAGGTAACAGTAGATTCTCGTCCTCACGCACCCTCTCGAAGGCTTGCGGTGAGCTGTTCGGCGGTCTGGTTCGCCCCCGATTATCCCGCAGCTTAATATGTTCGATGGGTTTAGACTCGAAGTTGAAGGAATGAGAACACATGGGAAAGCAAATTGACGATAAACAGGTTGCCGATGCACTTGAGATCATCATACGGGAGCTCGATGACTGCGTTCCGCAGCTAAGTCTCAAGAGCAGTTCTCTGGCGGCTATAGACCGTGCGCTCGATTTGGACAAGGGCGATGTGATCCTTTGCGATTTCCAGTGCGCCGAATATGCAGCACATGTGCTTTGCGACAACAGCCTTTCGGCAGAATTGTGGATGATTTCTCCCATGCGATCTCTGTCGTTCGACAACGATGGCATCGTGCAAGTTGAGGAGTGTTGTGACGAGCTGGTCGAGCGCTTCAGCGTCGTTCTTCCCGGCTTTAGGGGGTTCACGTCCAGTCTTCCGGCTGGCCCAGTCAAAATGCTAACGACTTGGGGCAGTTATGGCATTCCCATCGAACCGTTCATTGATCAAGTGAAGTGGGGTACCACGGGTTGGTATGAAACGATCATGACGAGAAAGGGCTCTCGTTGTGCGTTGCTTATCGACAGAGATGGGACGCGCGAGGGAATGGGAACCCTCACTGAAGGCAACTTTGCAAACAGGGGGCTGGCCTGGTCAATCGAACTGCCGTCAAATCGTATCGTGCTTGGTCTTGACAGCGTTAGCGAGATCTGCCATGTCGAGGATTTGTCAAGCGCGCAAGACCCTTGGCGCCATGACGCCTCCTCGCTTTTCATAGCGGTTAACGATGGCTGTCTTGTTCCCAGCATGCTTCGAAGAGGCGTAGAGGTTCTTGAGGAGACGACGCTCGATGCTCTTGCCTCTAGGATCAGCCGAGGTACTTCGATTCGTGAGAAGAATCTCGATATCAAAAAGACTTTGCATGCGAAGGTTGTAGAAAATCCAAACCCACAATCTGAGAAGACGCCTATATATAGTGCCAGTGGATGCAGAACCGTTTGGGACGAATGTGTCTATGCGCGCGAAGATGATCTGTATTACGTGGACAGCTCCTGCTTCAATAACGGTGAAGTCTGGCCCCATGTGCTTGCATCCATGCCGGAGGGACAGGAGCGCTATATCGTCAATCGTGCTGATGGCAAGGTGCTCCTTGTGTCGAGAAACGGGAAGCAATCGGCTGTTTATGAGGCGCTTAGGCCAACCCTTATTGCCGATAGCGTGTTCGTCGTGCGACTTTGGTCTGATATTGACAGGGAATACCTCGCATGTTGGATACGCGGTCAATTCGCCCAAGCGCATCTATTTAACGGTGGGAAGATTCTCTCGAAAGGCATGCTCGCGAGCCTTCCCGTTCCGATTCTTGGATCCGGCCCCATGGGCCAGGTGCTGCGCTATGAGCAATCTATAGATGAGAAGATTCGCGATCTCCTCGAGGAAGTCGAAAGGCTGAAGGCCATTAATCGCTTCGCTCCCCGTGCGGCGATTTTGGAGTATGCGAAAGGCGCTAAGAATCGGCCTGAAGGCCTGGGTGCCTCGGAGAAGGTAGAACTATCGCTGAAGGATGCGGTTGACTTGAAGAAGGTGGACGGACGCTCGCTTGCCCAGAATCGTCCAGAAGTCGACGCTCCGTTTCTCTCGAAGGGCGAGTTGCCCGTCCCAGCTATTTCGAGCTTGGACGACACAGTTGTCGAGCAGGTGTTTTAGGGCGGGCTTGGTATGGATAACTAGGCATAGCCTTCTCGTGGTGAATTGAATGCCTGGCTGTTGGATTAGAGTCTGCGTACAGAAAGGACGTGGTTATGCAGTGCGTGGAATTAGCGAGTAGCACTTCTCTTTACAATGCAAAGCTTTTACCCGAAGGTGTCATTCATTGGTCTGAGGCAAAGGACCATCTTGGAGAGACGGTAACCATTTATGGTGAGGTGGCAAGCACGTATTTTAATTGGGATGAGTACGAGAGATGGGTTGGCTTTCCAGAGCTTGATATAACAGCGCCCCCGACCTTCATCGAGGTTGGTGCGAAGTACCCCAACGAAGAACTGGTGAAGATTGTGATATGGGGGCGGAACAGGGGTAGATTCCAGTCACCACCCGATCAGTTGTTTAGAAACTCAACCATCGTATTTACCGGTAAACCTTATATCTACAACGATTTAGTGCATGTTGAGATTGCCAGGCCTTTTAGTATCGCGACGATAGACCCAATTGAAGGGCTTTATGTTGATGAGTTCTTTGGGCGTTGCGACAATCCCGATTTCCAGCCAGTGTTCTCACGCCGTCCTTTCGAGGAGGGTCAGTGCGAAGATGAGGATTGGGAAGCGTGTGCTTTTGGCTACGACGATAACTATGACGATGACTATGCCGCTGACGATGAAAATGCCCGTTGGGGCATCGAGTACGTGGATGACGGGTGCGGTCATCGGAGAGTCGATTTCTGTGGTTTTGTGATCGACGACGAGGGCAACTATATCGATTCGGATGATTGGGTTGCCGAACAGCGGGCACGCTATCGCGACGCATGGTGATTTCAGGATGCCTATTGGCTGCTCTGACCAGCCCCCCTCATGAAGAAGGACTAGGGCGAAGCGGATGGCTGGGATGCGGACGGCCCAGCCTTACCCGACAGGAAGGACGAGGCATGACTAAGACGCTGATCTCGACCAAGGAAATCACGGTCAACATGAACGGAGTCGAGTACGACTGCATCCTCATCCCGAGGGACATCGTCGTCGATGTCGACTACAGTCTGGTTCCGGAGAATCATCCGAAGATCAAGAGGCTCATCGATAAGGTACGTAGGGGAGAGCCGATTTAAGGGCAGGAACGCCTCGAGTTTATGCATTCGCCCACCCTGGCGTATCTTCTGTTATCGTCAATCGAGAGACATCTCCCGAAGGGGAAGGCGACATTATGAAGAAGAAACTCATCGTGATCGCTGCATTGCTTGCTTTGTGCGCAGCCCTGGCTGCCTGCAGTGCTAACTCGCAAGGGGCGAGCGGCGGCTATGCAGGCATCGACGTCGAGTCGCCCGATTGGGTGGGTTCGCTTGATGCGGCAGCGGATTCGCAGCGGGTGTTCGTCGTCGCTGCGTTTGACAAGGACGCAACCGACGCTTGGGTCTCGCTGCACGAGAAGGGCGACGACGGAACTTGGCACATGGTCATGACGACGCCGGGCTTCATCGGCAAGAACGGTCTCGACAAGACCAAGGAGGGCGACGCCAAGACGCCGACTGGCGTGTTCCACTTCAACCGCGCCTTCGGCATCGCCGACGATCCGGGCTGCGCCATTCCCTACGTGAAGGTCGACGACAACACGTATTGGTCGGCCGATCCGCGCGAGGGCTTCCACTACAACGAGCTGGTCAACCTCGCCGATCTGCCCGGGCTCGACGTTGAGAGCGGCGACTCCGAGCACATCGTCGACTACCCCTACCACTACCAGTACTGCCTGAACATCAGCTACAACGAGGAGGGCACTCCCGGCTTGGGTTCCGCCATCTTCCTGCATTGCCTCGGCCCCGCCAAGCCCTTCACCGGCGGTTGCGTCGCCATCCCGGAGGACCAGATGCGCTTCGTGATGCAGCGGGTCGACGAGAACACGGCGGTTGTGATTGACACCTACGAGGCGCTCGCGGGCACCGACGAATGGCCCAGCAGCACCTGGCCGCAGGAGCGGTAGGGGGTCGCGACAGTCCTCCGCGCGCTACTCGCCGTCAGCCCTCGCAGCGAGCTCCTCGCGCAGCGCATTGTGCAGCTGCTCCACATCGAGGGTCAGCTCGTGCTCGGGCCCGTAGTGCTCGCGCCTGAACGAGAGCGACTCGCCTGTGAGCTCCAGGGCCTGCTCGTAGTCATCCGCCTTCGCGAAGTCGACTGCCGCAGCGAAGCGGGCGCGGTCCGTATCCGGTGCGCCTGTGCCGAAGCTTTGCGCCAAAGCCTCGTATCTCTGCAGGTGAACCTGAGCGGCGTCGGCGTAGCGCTCCTCGCCCTCCATGGCCAGGGCCAGCGTGGACAGGCAGTTATCGGCTTCGGCGGTGAGCTCGTAACCGCGCTCGACAATCTCATCGTACAGCTCCTTGGCGAGGACGGTTGCCATCCCGGGGCTGCCCTGGCTGATGTAGGAGAGTGCAAAGGCCAATAACGCCCTGGTCTTCACAAGCTCGAATCCATCTGGCAGCGCTTTGGCTAGCGGAACCAACTCAGCGGCGATATCCCACGCCTCCTTGCCTTTCCCTTCGTCGCAGAGGGCGTTCGCATAGGAGATGCCGCTTTGGATAGTGATGACATCGCTCTCGCCAAAAGCGGCGAGGGCGCTCTCGTATATCTGCTTGGATATCGCCAGCGAGCCTTCCGCGTCGTCGTGGTTCGTGCCGAACATCGCGATGAGGTTGGCAGCCCGCCTATACGCGGCGAATATGAAACGATCTCGAGCACCGGACAGCTTCTCCATGGCATCGCGCGCTTCCGCAACCGCTTTGCCATCTTCCTCGAACAAGTAGTCACCGGCTCTGATGGAGCTGATAACACCCTGCTCGATGTCCGAGAGCCCTCTTGCCTCGTCCACCTGCGCTAGATGTGCGTGCAGTTCGCGCATCTTCGCAAAATAGGAGTCGGGCTGGAAGAACAGGAGGAGGAAGGTGAGGAAGTCGTGTGTTTGCGCAAGCGCGCTCGCCGAGCCCTCCTCGGGGGTGGGGTTCCACGCGATGAGGGCGCTTAGCAGATCGTCGAGGGCGCCCTCGAGCTTGGTGCCCGCCGCATCCTTCATGCCGTCGCAGCATGCCTGCCAGATCCACCGGTACATCTCGTGCGTGAACTCGGGCGATGCCGTGCCGAGCACCGTCTCTCGCACCAGCTGGTGCATGTAGTTGAACCCGTTGCCATCCTCGATGATGAACGAATGGCGCATGAATCGCTCGTAGCGCTCGTCGGAGAAGCCCATCAGCGGCGTCTGCTCGCATACCCAGGTGACCTGGCGCTTGTTCCAGCGGCGGAAGCACGAGAGCAGGCGCGCGAGGTCGATCTCGTCGCTGCTCATGTAGCGCAGGTAGCGCTCGACCAGACGCGAGGTGTCGTGGCCGAAGTCCTCGATCGTCGGCGCCTTGCCCCGTTCGAGGATGCGCTCGTAGGTGTCGACGCAAATGTCGAGGTAGATGGGCATGCCCTGCGTGAGCTCGTAGAGCGGCGCCAGCAGGCTCTCGTCGAGGCCGGCGGTGCGCAGGAAGCTCGTGGAGTCGGCCTGCGTCAGGCTGCCGAGCACCACTTCGCCCTCCGCGATGCCGAACTCGTCGCCCCAGCCGAGGCGCTCGCGGCCGGCGATCACCCACAGGACGCCGGGGACGTAGCGCACGATGTCCTGCAGCCACTTCTCGTTGCGCAGGTGCTCGGAGGCGTCGGCGCCCAGCGTCATGCCGAAGCGCTCGTAGGTGTCGATGAAGATGGTGACGGGGATGGCGCCCTTGCCAACAGCGTCGATCAGGTCGTCGCGGAAGTACTCGTGGAACTCGTCGATGATGGCGGACTGCTCCTTGACGGCGAGCTCCTCGAGCCAGCGCGCGAGGTTGGAGCGCTCTTTCTGCCCCAGAGCGGTGATACGTGCAGAGTCGAATGCGCTCGCGATGTTCGCGATGCTGCCCAGCAGGGGAGTGGCCGACGCGATGTCGACCAGCGTGCCCACCCAGGGGTTGCCGCCGAAGCGCCCATCGCCGGCCTGATCCTGCACCGCCGCGATGCCAGACTTCTCCTCGTAGACCTTGAGCGCCGAGCGCACGCGGTAGAAGCGGAAGCGGCTCTCGTCGAAGGCGTGGAGCTGCGAGGCGAGTGCGCGCAGGATGGAGACCTTGCTCACGCCCTCGAGCGCTCCCAGGTCGGTGGCGGCGTAGGGGAACCGCTTCTGCTCGCCCGCGCCCGTCTCCTTGAGCCCGAGCTCCTTGCAGATCTCCTTGACGAGCATCGTCTTGCCGATGCCGCCGATGCCGCAAAACGAGAGAACGGCGAACTCGTCGGGATTATCGGCGAGGTAGGCGTGATTGTCCCAGAACTTGCGGCGCGGTTCCTCGCGGTCCGTGAATGCGCGGATTGCCCGGGGCTTGTTGCTGATCGATGCGGCCTTGACCATGAATGTCTCCTGGATGAGTTGAAGGACTGTCCTCTGACTCATTATCGCCGAGCGAGTCGATAATGACAGCCGTTATCGACTCGTTGTGTTGTGCGAGTTAGATGAGAGCGCCGTCGCAGTGGTCGATCTCGTGCTGGATCGCCTGGGCGATGTGGCCGCTGAAGTCGCGCTGGGCGCGCTGCATGAGCTCGTCATCGTACGCGACCGTGATGCGCTCGTAGCGGACCGCCTCGCGGGTGCCCGGCAGCGACAGGCAGCCCTCCCGGGTGATGTGGGGGCCGCCGCGCCGGATGATCTCGGGGTTGAGCATGACGAGGATGCTCCCATCGTCGTCGATGACGGCGATGATGCGCTTGAGCTTGCCGATCATGTTGGCGGCCATACCGACGCAGCCGGCACGATGCGTCTCAAGCGTATCGGCCAGGTCGCGCGCAACGGCGGCGTCCGCGGCGGTAGCCGGTGTGCTCGCCTGCTGCAGGAAGGACCGTTTCTTCATGATGGGACGGATCATCTCTTCACCCTCATTCACCCAGGCGTCCATAGTCGTTCCATGAACCGTACATCTCGCCCTTCTTGGTGCGCGAGATGAGGTTGGCAAGCCCACGTTCGTATGTCTCGGGGTCGCGCTCCTTGTAGAAGGCGAGGTTATAGGCGCGCACGCGCTGGTAGAGCGGTGGAAAGCGCCTGAACTTCGACCAGCAGCGGGCTTTCTTGAGTGCATCGACCACATCCGGGTCGAAGCGGAAGCTCCGCGGACCCATGGCGGGCAGCACCTTGCGGCCCGCATCGGTCATGAGGCCGAGCCGTTCGAGTCGGCGGACGCGCTCCTTGTTGAGCTCTGTCCATGGGCTTCCGGGATTTCGCGGGCTAAAGCGCTGCATGCGAACCTTGCCGACCTGCATGTGGACGCTGTCGATCCATCCGAAGCACAGCGCTTCCTCGACGGCATCCAAGTAGTAGAAGGCTCTATCACCTTCGGGCCTGCCGCGCTTGACGTGCAGCCAACACTCGGGCTCGTCGGCATGATGCAGCTCGAGCCATGCGCGAAATGCATGCCTGTCGGAGATATCGAGTATGTTCACCAGCTCGTCGGCCATGCAGGTATTATACGAGCCTCGGCCACCGGGATGAGTCAAAGAGCTGCCTTTCGACTCATTGTGGGGGATGGGTTGGCGGCGGTGTCCTGTGACTGATTCAGGGACACCAAGTTGACAACAGGATCGACCTCCTCGATGTCCCATGATTAGTACTCGCTCGTCTAGCGATGAGAGTATCGTGAAAGGTGCAGGCGGCACTACGTTTACCCCCTACATACCGCCTGATGGAGGCTTGCATGAAGCTGCGCGATTTGAAGTTCCGCGATGTGTTCGAGCGTTACCTCGTGCTCCATGGAACGTGGGGTGACCTGGGTGTCAGCCTCGAGGAGTGGCCGTGGCCCGAGGACGCCGACGGTGTCCTCGTTTATGCTTGCAGGTCGTTCCGGGGCGGACTGACGCTGGATGTCCTGTGCCCGGTTGTTCTTGATGGTATGCGATTCCTCGTGGATCAGACGCCCGCGAAGGTCCATGCGCGTGGGTGGGGGACGAGCGTCGGCGTTGGGGAGGCCCTTTCGCTCGACGCAACCCTGCCCGACCAGGATGTCGCGCGCGGCCTGGACCTGGTCGACGAGTCTTTCTCGCGGGGAGGCGGCCAACAGCAGCGCGTTCTCGCTGCGACAGAACTCGATCCGCTACGCACGTTTGAGAACCTTGATATGTTCGACGTTCGGATCGAATACGAAGGCCGCGATGACGTTCACGGCCGTGTGAGGATAGAGGACTACTCCGATGGCGTGTTCACCGGGACGTTCCTCGACATGCTCGACGATGATATCGAGGTGTACGAGAACGACGAGATCGAGGTGCGCGTTGAAGGCGTTGACGACGAGGGTCTCCCTGTGCTTGTTGGTCGGAAGATTCCAGATGAGTCGTTTGTCCGATGGAGCGAACTGACCGATGAAGAGCGCGCTGCGCTCGACGCTTGGACGAACGGCCTCGGCGACTCTTCGGCGCGCTTCACCGGCGCCGACTTCATGCCGCCGAAAACCAGGAAGGCGACGCGCGACTCGAGGAAGAATCTGCGCGACATGCCGAGCCGCAGCGAGAGTTTCCATCTCGGCATGGAGATCACGGCCGGGGAGAAAGCCGTGCTGGAGTACGGGCATATCCCCGAGGTAATGGAGGACCACTGGTTCATGTACTACGACGAGGACGACGTGATCCACTACCATCGCAGCTGGACGGGATACTGCATCTTCGAGGCGAAGGTCGAGCCATGCGGCGACCACTTCGTGGTAGCCGAGGCGCGCGTCAACCGCTATCCGGGCCATTGGCGGTGTGGCAATCTTGAGCGCGACGCCTACCTGCTCGCGAGGCTGATCAAGACGGAGGCCAGCAGCATGGGCCGCAAAGGTCCCCGAGACCCGGGGATCCGAATTATCAGCAAGGGGTCGGGGGCGTAGTGGGCGGTTCACCCCGCGAGGCGGCCGAGGATCTGCTCGAACTCGGTCAGCATGTCCTCGAGCGGCAAATCGCCGAACTCGCCTGCCAGCCAGTCGAGGTAGGCGTACGTGACGCCGGATGCCACCATGTCGGCGGTCATCGTGAGGCGCATGCCGCCGAGTTCGGTCACGCGCCCCAGCTCCTCCTCGAAGATGCGGCGGAACGCTGTGCGGAAGCTGCTCCGGAACTGCTCGAAGCTGCTATCCCGCGCCACGAGTCGGAAGAAGTCGATTTCCTGCCGCATGAGGTCTGTCGCCGTCTCGAACAGCGCCGCGATGCCCGCATCTCCGCTCCCGCCGCGCGCATCCAGGATGGCCGCCGTCATCTCGTCAACGTACTCCGAGAGGATGTCGCCGACCGTGTCGTAGTGGGAGTAGAACGTCATGCGGTTCACCCTCGCGCGCTCCGTCAGCTCCTTGACGGTGATCGAGCCCGTGCCCTTCTGCTTTACGAGGTCGATATAGGCGCGCTGCAGCGCCTCGCGGTTCTTCGTGAATCTCAGGTCATTCGAAGTGCGGTACATGGTCTGCGCCCCCATCTTCTCGCAAAGCCCATCAGTTAAAAGTCAGATGATGCTTATTAATCATATGCTCAATAACTGCTCATTGTTCGCGGTTTCGGCTGACTGTACATTAGCTGGCGAGTGGAGGCGCGGCGTGCCGGAGCGCGGCTGCCGCAAACGATCAAGGAGAGTTGCAATGGGTCTATTCCTCGCGATGCTGGTCGCCGGTTACCCGTCGGGCGACTGCATGCCGCAGAACTTCATCGAGCATCTGACGCCGGGCGCGCCGGACTTCGCATTCACGCTGGTGGCGGTCGTCCTGGCGGTCATCTTCGGCCTGCTGGTCTACATCATCCCCATCATCCTGACGGAGACCGAGCACGCCCAGCCATACCCCCTGTGGCTGCACTGCTTCTACTGGGCCGCCGATTTCATGGGCATCTGGGTGTTCCTGCATGCGTTCCTCACCTACGACCACTTCTACATGTTCGCGTTGCTGGCCATCGGCGAGGCCATCTGGGTCGTGATGGAGACGTATTGCCTGCAGCGCGCCATGACCTACGAGCGCGAGGTCAACTGGGATTCCAGCTGGAGCTTCGGCAAGCGCCTGGCGAACATCATCTTCATGATCGTCGCGTTCTTCGTGGCGCTGAACCTGCTTCGCGTCGAGCTCCACGACCCCACCATGTGGAAGTTCTGGATCTTCACGCAGGTTCTCATCACCATCGTGCCCGGCCTCGAGCTCGAGAAGCGCGGCTACCGACTGGGCAACGCGCGCATCCTCAACATCGTGTTCATCTGTGTGGCGCTGGTGTCGTTCAACCCCTGGTGCAACATGTGGATGGCCATCGCGCCCGACTACTTCACCCTGGGCGAGAACCCCTGGTTCTACATCACCGGCATCGTGTGCCTGTTCTTCGCGCTACGCGGCCTAATCATGTACGAGAAAATGCCGCCGAAACCCGAGATCATCGAGGCCACGGGCAAGAAGCCGCGCCTGAAGTAGGGGAGCGCGAGGCGTCCTGCGAATACGCGCTAGTGCTGCGGATGAAGGGGGAACGATGCCGGATCGTGCGGACGAGGCCGTGAGGCGCGAGGCCATGGCACCCGAGGATGGATTCGTCTACGACTTCTGGGATACCGAGATCATCGCGGCCGGTGCCGTCGTGGCGCACGATATCCCGGACAACGTGCTGGCCGGAGGCGTTCCCGCCAAGGTCATCAAGCCGATAGAGGATGACGTCGAGCGGGGATAGGGCGCTCTCAATATGCTTCCGATAAGAGTGGGGCGAGAAGCGGTTGCCGCCTTTCGCCCCACGTTCGTTCCGTGCTTGTCGCCGCTGTTTTAGAACTTCTCGACCAGAGCCTTGGCCTGCTCGATGCCGTCGGTGTCCTTGACGGCTCCCGGATCGTTGATGCCGGGCACGAGCACCTCGCCGACGAGGTCCCAGCCCGTGAGCGCGCACGCCTTGTGGAACGGCTCGACGACCTCGTGCAGCAGGTCCATGCTGTCCTCGCCGCATGCGGAGATGATGCCGATCTTCTTGCCCTTGCAGTCCTTGCCGCCCACGAAGAACGAGAACGTGTTGTCGAGCACGCACTTGGTCTGGCCGGGGATGCTGTACCAGTAGACCGGGAAGCTGAAGACCCAGCCATCGGCCTCGAGCATGTCGTCCGCGATGAGGTTGAAGTCGTCGTCGAACGAGCAGGCCTTGCCCGTCTTGAAGCAGGTCATGCAGCCATGGCAGCCGTTGAGGTTCAGGCGCGTGACGTCGATGGACTTCACCTCGTGGCCGGCCTCCTTGGCGGCCTCGATGAACGCCTCCGCCATGGCGTTGGTGTTGCCGCCCTTGCGGCTGCTTCCGGTGAGAACGAAGATCTTCGACATGATGGCTCCTCTCGTCGATGCAGGCCGCGCTCGTGCCTGCCCCCAGGCGCGCGGCGATTTCCTGCATCCAAGTATGCCCCTGCATGCTGACGGGGGTCAAATACGGATGGTCAGCTTTGACCCATTTCATCTGGTGGGGAGTGGGGGTACCTCACTCCGGGCGGGCGATGAGCTTCTCGAACTTGAAGAGGCCGCCGTCCTCGCCGGGATAGTCGCCGGCTTCCTCCTGCGCGAAGTCCGGGCTGCCGTGGTGCTCGTTGAAGTACTCGGTGATGTGGAACCCGCAGCGGTTCACATAGAAGTGGATGTTGCGCTTCTCGTGATAGGGCGTCACCAGCTCCCAGCGATCGGCCTCGGGGTACCGCGCCTCGATGGCCCGCCAGGCTGCGAGGCCGAGATGGCGGTCCTGCATCGCGGGGTCGATGAAGATGAAGTCGAGCGACATACGCGAGCCGTCTCCGCTGACGATCGCCCCGCCAACGTGCCCGCCGCCGCTCACGATGTGCAGCGCCTCGGCGCCATCGGCCCCTAGCGACTCGTCGATGTCGCGCTCCGGCGGGATGATGCCGGGGAAGTCCGGGAACTCCGCCCGTGCCGCCTGCGTGAAGGCCTCCTGCAGGCGCTCCTTGTACGAGGCCATCTCCTCGGGGAGGACCGGCTCGAGCGTGATGGACGGGGTCATCGTGGTCTCCTTCGCTTGCGTTTGCGTACCTCGCGAGTATAGCCGAACGAGATGAAGGGCTGTTCTCCGATTCCAACGCGTCTCATGCGTACGGGCCGCCCCTGGTTCGTTGGACCGGTATACTGGTGGCATCATGACGACGACGATCAACAAGCTCGGATTCGGATTGCTGCGGTTGCCACGTGTTGGCGGCGCTGCGTCCGACTCAGACGCGCCCTTCGATTGGGAGGCCATCGAGACGATGGTCGACCGCTTCCTCGAGCTCGGCGGCACGTACTTCGACACGTGCTACACGTACCTCGACGGCAACAGCGAGGAGGCCGTGCGACGCTGTCTCGCTGCGCGCCATCCGCGCGATGCCTTCCAGGTTGCCGAGAAGATCCCCGGCTACAAGTGCACGTCGCCTGACGACGCGCGTCGCTTCCTCGACGAGGAGTTCGCGCGCTGCGGCATCGACCGCTTCGACGTGCTCATGCTGCACTGGCTCAACGATGCCCATTACGAGATCGCGCAGCGCCTCGACCAGTTCCGCTTCCTCGTGAAGTGCCGCGAGGAGGGGAGCGCGGACCGCATCGGCTTCTCGTTCCACGGCAGCGCCGCTCTGCTCGAGCGCATCCTCAACGAGCATCCCGAGGTCGATATCGTGCAGATCCAGCTGAACTACCTCGACTGGGAGAGCGCGGGCATCGAGTCGCGCGCGTGCTACGAGGCGTGCGTGCGGCACGGCAAGACCGTGGTCGTGATGGAGCCGGTCCGCGGGGGCACGTTGGCCGAGCTGCCCGCCGAGGCGGAGGGGTTGCTGCGTGCCGCTCATCCCGACTGGGCTCCGGCCGATTGGGCGCTGCGGTTCGCGCAATCGCTGCCGGGTGTGGAGGTGTGCCTCTCGGGCATGTCAACGATGGCGCAGGTCGAGGCGAATCTCGAGCCCTTCGAGCCGCTGGGGGAGCGCGACATCGAGCTCCTCGCCGACGCGCGCGCCATCATCGAGCGCGAGCAGGCGGTGCCGTGCACGGCCTGCGGCTACTGCCTCGAGCATTGCCCGGCGGGCATCGCCATTCCGACGTACTTCAAGATGCTCAACGAGCTCGCGCGTTATCCCGGCGAGGGGTGGAAGATCAAGCCCGCCTATGCCGAGCTCGCCTCGCGCGTCCCGGGTCCGGCCGACTGCATCGGCTGCCGCACCTGCGAGGGCCACTGCCCGCAGGGCATCGCGATTCCGGACCGGCTGAAGGATGTCGCCGCGCAACTTGGCTGACGCGACGGTCGGTGCGGGGTCGAACGTCACCCGCTCCCGCTAGGCGTTGTCCCAGGCGCTGAGGTCGATGTCGTGGTCGTGATCGTGCTCGGCGCACGAGACGCGGCCATGGTCGTGATCGTGACCGTCCTCATGCTCGCCGCAACGGTCGAGGACGCTGCCCTCGAGGATGCCTGCGGCACGCGCCGCGCGCTCCCACTCGAGCTTCGGCGACAGCTCCCGTGCGGCCGCCACGAGCATCTCGTCGCAATCCTCCTGGCCCTCGGTCGCTATGAGCGCCTCGCACAGGTCGGTCAGCCGCTTGTTGGCGACCGTCTCGAGCGGGTCGCACGAGTACGTGATGTGGGCCCGCGCCGGATCCTCCTCGAGATGCGACCAGCCGGTCAGCCTCGAGTACGCCCCTCGACGCAGGACGGGATCGGGGTTGTGCAGAGCGGCGTCGACGAGCACGTCCTCGTTCCACTCGAGCTCGATGAGGCGCGTCGCGAGCAGGTAGCGGTAGTCGGGGTCGTCGCCGAAGTCCGCGAGCTCGGTCTGCTGCTCCTCGGGCAGCTTCGCGGTTGCCTCCGCGGCCCACTCCGCATCATCGCTCGAGCAGATCGCGTATTTGATGTACTCGCAATCCTCCTCGTACTTGGGGTTGACGACACCGCGGTCGATCAGCGCACCCAGCTTCGGGTTGAAAACGCTCCGACGCTCCTCGATGGGCTCCTTCATGGGACTCTCCTCTTGCGCTCGAGATGGCGGGTGGCGATGGTTATCCCTCGACCGCCTTGATGTTATCAACGTTTTGCTTCTCGACCGACGAGAGCATGTCCTCCTCGAACTCGCCGGCCTCGTATACCTTCTTATACCAGCTCTTCGAGTTGAAGTAGTTCTGGAGTCCCGCGTCGTTGAAGCCGCGGCCGTGGCGGGCGAAGATCTCGTTGCGCGCGATGCGCAGCTGCTCCTTCGAGAGGTTCATCCCCCGAATCTCATCAACCGGGTAGACCCGCGTCGACGACTCGGGAAGCACGTAGTCGCCCTCGTACGATGACTCGCTCACCGGGGCGGCGGAACTGCCCGATCCGGGAATCGTGAGGCCGGACGTGTCGCCGGTGAGGAGGACCTCGCCGGCTGCCGCCTTGATGCGCGAGACATCGGTCGGGAAGCTGACGTCGTCTGCGAGGAAGGCCATCACGACATGCTGCCCGTCATACGACGCGAAGGAGTCGGGGATGTCGAGGCCCATGTTCGCCCCGACCCCGCCGAAGCCGGTCCCGTCGCCCGAGGACACCTTGTGGCGGTCGCCGCCATCGTACTGGTATCCCTCGATCGATGCGGGCTGGTCGAAGACGAAGAGCGTCACGGGGCTGTTCAGGGATTCCTGGTACCAGTCCTCGTTCCTCTGGGGGTAGTTCGGGTCATCGTTCGGGTTGGTGCCGATGAGCATCTTCCATGCGCCGTCGTTGGTCGTGCTGTGGATCGTGCCCGCATAGACCTGCTTCCCGGCCGCGACGGCCTCGTCGATCTTCACCTGGTTGGGGTCGACGGCCGTCTCGGCCTCCGCCACATCCTGTCCCTCGGCCGGCTGGTTGGCCGAGGCCTCCTCGCCGGATGCCTCGGCAGCCTGGCTGTCCGACGCGGGCGTGGAGCCGCATGCGGGCACCAGGGCCAGCGTCAGAACGGCGACGAGCGATATGAGGATGAGTGCTGCGCGGTTGGGGTGCCTGTCATCTCTGGCACGGTTCGGTTTTCTGGTGGCTGCTCCGGGGGTCATGGCTTCCTCGCTTTCAGGTTCGCTTTCCATCTGTCATTGTAGCGAAGTGCCGTTGGAGCCGGACTCATGTCCCGCGAAAAAAAGCCGCCAGTGTTGGCGGCCGTTTCACTCAGATGGCGCCCCCGGCAGGATTCACGCGTGCTTCGCACGCTGACGGGGCCGGCTAAAGCCGCCCGTTCTCGCTGAAAACGCGCCACCGGCGCGTTTTCCGGGCGCTCGAACCCTTCTCAGGTTCGAATCCATGTGGGCTTTATGAATTAAAAAAGCCGCCAGTGTTGGCGGCCGTTTCACTCAGATGGCGCCCCCGGCAGGATTCGAACCTGCGACACCCGCTTTAGGAGAGCGGTGCTCTATCCCCTGAGCTACGGAGGCGTGCTGCACCATTCTACGACATGCCAGACGGTTTTTCACCTCGCGGCTGGCATATGGCATGATAGGGTCTTGCATTGCAAACGGGGCGTTGCGCCTGCGGTGGAGAACCGGGCGCCACGTGGCATGGGGGACACATCTGGTGGCAGGCATTTCGCGAGACAGAGCAAGCGAGGAGCTGACGGTCGACACCGTCCAGCCCGAGGCGCCGCGACGGCTGGGCCTGGTGCTCGCGGTCTACCTGTTGGGACTTGCGATCGGCGGTCTGTACGTGGGAATGGTCGCGCCGGTGCGAACCGTCGTGCAGCTCGGCTTCGGCCTCGACGATGCCGCCGGCATCTGGATGATCAACATCTACACGCTCTTCTACGCGGCGCTCATCCCCGTCATCGGCAAGGTGGCCGACCGGCGCGGCCGCAACCGCATCTTCGCCCTCTGCGTCGCCGTCTTCATGGTCGGCTCCATCCTGTGCGGGCTGTCCGCGAGCATCGGCGGCTTCGCGCTGCTGCTCGTGGGACGCGTCGTGCAGGCTGCCGGAGCCGGCGGGATGATTCCCGTCGCCAATGCGGAGATCGGCACATCCTTCCCCGAGGGCAAGCGCGGGATGGCGCTCGGCATCGCCGCGGCCGTCTCCGGGCTCTCCAACGTGCTCGGCGCGGGCGCGGGCAGCGCCATCATCGGCTTGGTGGGTGTCGAGAACTGGCCCGTCATGTTCTACGTGTCCGTCCCGCTGTGTGCCATCCTGCTCATAGGCACGCGCGCGCTGCCGCGCAACGCCGCCCGTCCCGCCGTTGCCGGACGGATGGACTACGCGGGCTCCGTCCTGTTCGTGCTGTTCGTCCTGCTGCTCCTGCTCGGTCTCAAGGAGCTCGACTTCTTCTCCCTCCCGCGCACAATCGCCCAACCCGGCGCCTGGGGGCCGCTCGTGGGCGCGGTTGCGTGCGTCGTCGTGTTCGGGCTTGTGGAGCGGCGCGCCGCCTCGCCTGTGTTTCACATGGAGTACCTGCGCAGCCGCCCCATCGTCATCACCATGATTGCGTCGTTCTTCATCGGGTGCGTGGTCATCGCGATGATGATGGTGCCGGAGTACGCGGAGTTCGTGATGGGCGACACCGTCGGATCGGGCGGGTACTACATGCTCGCCGTCGGAATCACGTCGATGGTCGGCCCGCCGCTCGGAGGCAAGCTGATCGACCGCTTCGGCCCGAGGCCCGTCCTGCTCTTCGGTCTCGCCGTCATGGTCGCCGGCTATTCGTTCCTCGCGCTGCGAGCCTCGCTGGCACCGAGCGTCGGCTCGCTCGTGTTCGGGCTCGCCGTCGTGGGGTTCGGCATGGGTTTCGCCATGGGCGCGCCGACGAACTACATGATCCTCGAGAACACGCGTGACGAGGACAGCGCCTCGGCGCTCATCGCGACCATCGCGCTCGTGCGCCAGGTCGGCACCACGGTCGCGCCGGCGATTTTCGTCGGCTTCATCTCCGCGGGCAACGGGATCCTCGGCTACCAGCAGATGCTGTTGTGCGTGGCGGTCTTCTCCGCGCTTGCGGCTGTGGTCACGCTGTTCTACCGAAGTCCCGGCAAATAGGATCCGCGGGGCGATAGGGGACTGATGCCGTTCGCCCCGCTCGCGCTCGGTTGGCTCACTCCAGCTCGAACGTGAGCAGGACCGGGTTGTGGTCGGTCCACTGGAAGTCGTAGTCGAGCGTCTCGGCGGGCTTGGCCTTCACGTTGCCCGAGACGATGAAGCCGTCGATCACGTAGAAGACGAACCCGTCCTTGTCCGCGCCCGCGTAGGGGGTCGCGAGGCTGCGGCACGTCGGCGTGTCCGGGTCCATGAGGAGGTGGAACCCGCCGGGGAACGACCTCGGGTCGATCTCGCCGGGAGCCCAATGCCCCTCCTCGATCGGGTACGCGCTCGTGTCCACGTTCCTGAACGTCTGGTTGAAGTCTCCTCCTGCGATCACATAGTTGCCGGCCATCGCCTCGTCGGCCATGATTCTGCGCAGCATCTTCGTCTGGGCGATCTTGCCCTCGCCGGAGTCGTAC
Source organism: Coriobacteriales bacterium (assembly GCA_050946275.1). Classification (GTDB taxonomy): domain Bacteria; phylum Actinomycetota; class Coriobacteriia; order Coriobacteriales; family CADBOM01; genus JBMNUM01. Next base: position 11,422 of record JBMNUM010000019.1, on the reverse strand, counting down.
GCCTCGAGGTGGAGGTTGATGAGGACGAGCTCCTTGCCCGTGTCGGCGCCGTTCTCGTCGAGTACGGGGATGCGGCTCTCGAGCAGGCAGCGCTTGAGGTTGAGCGAGCGGACCGGCCACTTGAACGGGCACGGCAACTGCATGCGCGTGGCGCTCTCGACCGGGTACGACGAGAGGGTCATCACGCCCGCCTCGATGTGCCCGAGGGTCGGCCAGGGGTAGGGGACGTAGGCCGCCTTGTAGTTGTACGCGAACGATGCGTCGAATGCCTGCCCGGCCTCCGCCAGCGCGTTCGCGAAGTCCGCCACCTCGTCGATGCCGTGCGAGCGCTTGGCGTCGAGGTCGACCTCCTGGAGGAAGACGATGTCCGGGTCGATGTCCGCGATCGCGTCCTGCATGCTCGCGAGGTTGGAGCGCACCGTCGGCTCGTCGTCGGTCATGACGTGCGTGCCGCCGTCCATGAAGAAGTCGGCGTTCTCGCCGAGCGCGCCGTAGCCGGTGTTCCAGCTCAGGATCGTCATCTCGTCGCCGGTTGAGACGTGTGCGCCTGTAGGCGCGGCATGCTCGATGGCGATGTCCTCCGTGTCGGCGGGCCGGTACTCGGTGACGGTGATGGCGATAAGGAGCGCCGCGATGACGATGACGATCGCGGCGACGATGCGCAGCAGGACCCGAAGCCAGCGACGCCCCTTCCGCTTGTTATGCTTGCCCATGCGAGTCCCCCTGCCAACGAGCGGGTAGTCCGCGATCCCCACCGAATGCCACCTATACCTCTAATACGGGTCGGCAGGGTAAACCGTCCCAGCGAAAAACGGAATGTTGCCGGTAGAGCGCTCTGAAATTGGAACGCTCGAGCATCCGGCGGTCATTCTGGTGCTCCCGCACCATGCCGCGTGGGTGTACCATGGTGGATGGCTCATTCAGCTGCACGAGAGCATATGGGGCATGACAGAGGAAGGGAACACGATGCTCGACGCCAAATTCGTCCGCGATAATCTCGATGCCGTGACCGAGGCCATGGCCAACCGCAACTTCAGCGCGTGGGATCCCCAGGCGTTCACAGAGCTCGACGCCAAGCGCCGCGAGCTCATCCAGGAGGTCGAGTCGCTGCAGGCGCAGCGCAACGCGTCGTCCAAGGAGATCGGCAAGCTCATGGGCGCCGGCAACAAGGACGAGGCTGAGGCGAAGAAGGCGGAGGTCAAGGAGGTCAACGCCCGCATCGAGAAGGTCGACGCCGAGCTCGATGAGGTGCAGGCCGCCCTCAGGGTCATCCTCATAGGCTCGCCGAACATCCCCGCAGACGTCGTACCCGTCGGCAAGGACGAGTCCGAGAACGTCGAGGTGCGCCGCTGGGGCACGCCGCGCGAGTTCGACTTCGAGTACAAGGCTCACTGGGACCTCGGTCCCGAGCTCGGCATCATCGACTTCGACCGCGGCGTGAAGCTCTCCAAGGCCAAGTTCATCCTGCTCGGCGGCCAGGGCGCCCGCCTCGAGCGCGCCATCATCAACTTCATGGCCGACACGCACGCGAGCCGCGGTTACAAGGAGTGGTGGTGCCCGACGCTCGCGAACGCCGAGACGCTCACCGGCACCGGCCAGCTCCCGAAGTTCGAGGAGGACCTCTTCAAGACGACCGGCGGCATGTACCTCATCCCGACCGCCGAGGTCATGCTCACCAACATCCACCGCGACGAGGTTCTCGATGAGGAGACCCTGCCGCGCTACTACTGCGGTTATACGCCGTGCTTCCGCGAGGAGGCGGGCAGCGCCGGGCGCGACACCCGCGGCCTCATCCGCGTGCACCAGTTCGACAAGGTCGAGATGGTGAAGTTCGCCACGCCCGAGACCGGCTTCGACGAGCTCGAGAAGATGGTCGTCGACGCCGAGAACATCCTGCAGCTGCTCGGACTGCCGTACCGCGTCGTCAATCTCTGCACCGGCGACCTCGGCTTCTCCGCCGCGCAGACGTACGACCTCGAGGTCTGGCTGCCGTCCTACAACGACTACAAGGAGATCTCGTCGTGCTCCTGCTGCGCGGACTTCCAGGCGCGCCGCGCCAACATCAAATACCGCAGCGCCGAGAACAAGAAGCGTACTCAGTATCTCTACACGCTCAACGGATCCGGTCTCGCGGTCGGGCGCACCATGGCCGCGATCATCGAGAACTACCAGCAGGCCGACGGCACCATCAAGGTTCCCGACGTCCTCGTCCCGTACATGGGTGGTAGGGAAGTTATTACCCCCGAGGCATAGGAGTTCCGAGCGTTCTTAAACGAACGCTCGGAAGAGCTCGACGCTGCGAGGCGCCACAGCACGCCGCCTTGCCGTTCAACAAGAACCTCGCGTGCATGAGCACAGCGAGAACCTTGTTTCGCGGCAATTCGACGCACTGTGGGCCCGCTCGCTGTCTCTACGAACGATGCCCGGGCTCTCGTTTTCTTGAAGCGACTGACGGCCCCGCCCTGTTTGGCGGGTTTTCGCGACAAAAAGTTGTGTTTTTTATTTGTAGGTAGTAGAATTCACTACAACTGCATACACAGCCGTCTGTTTTGACGGGAAAAGGGACGCCAAATGAAACCACTTAAACGCACCACGGCGCTCGTTGCGTACGCCACCACATCCTCGCTCGTTTTCGCGACCCCGGCATTCGCCGCGGGTGGCTCTGCTGTTGCCACGGCTTCGCCCGCGGCGGCCTTCGGGCCCATCGGCATCGGCGCGGCCACCATCGCGGTCGCGGCCGGACTCGTCACCTGGGGGATGAAGGCGCGCAAGCACCGTCGCCTCGAGAACGCATATATCGAGTACAAGATGCAGATCGGTTTCGACGGCGTCGAGATCCCGCCCGAGGTCGATGCGCAGATCGAGAAGCACATCGACAAGCGCGGCACCTCGGTCGAGAGCCTCAAGCACACGCTGAGCTCGCTCCCTGCGATCACGAACCCCGAGATGCGTCCCGTCATCTCCGGTTCCACGAACTCCATCTCGGCGGCGATCCCGCGCATCGACGGCTCGAGGCCGGCGCGCTCGTCGTCGAACAGCCGGTCGGCCCGCATCCCGCGCATCGACGCGCCCGCTGCCCGCTCCGCGCAGCCCGCGCGCGCCTTCACCAGCAAGGAGAGGACGCTCGCGCCGGAGGAGGTCGCGCCCGTGGTGGCCGCAGCCCAGCCCGTCGCCGAGCGCTCCGAGCGCGTCGCGCGCCGCTCCGAGGCGGCCCGTGGCCAACAGCGCATCCTCGCAGGCGGTGCCTATGCGCCGCGGCATGCGCGCAAGTCGGCCTCGCAGGTCGTTATCAGCATCGAGCCGCGTATCAAGCCCGATGAGAAGATCCTCTCCGACCTCGAGAGCAACTTCTCCGACCTGCTGGCCAAGCCGGGCAGGCACATGAAGCTCGAGGAGGCCCTGCCGATCAACGAGACGGACCTCGCCTCCAAGCTCCCGCGCATCCCGTCGTTCTCTGGCGACGAGGACGAGAAGCACATCCGCAGGCGCCTTGCCATGGAGATTCCCGAGATCGACGAGGTCGGCGTCTCGCCGATGGCGACCGCCGCCGAGATCGCGGCTGCCGGCAGGGCGGCCGGCAAGGCGACGGCCCTCGCGGCGATCGCCTCCAAGTCGGCGAAGCTCCCCGGCTCGCACGTCGCGGTCAGCCGCATGGTCGAGCGGACGGAGACCCCGGTCGTCCCGATCAGGCGCGGTCCGGGCTTCGTGGATATCAACGACGACACGTTCGTGCGAGTCGGTGCGGTCGCGGTCGGCAGGACGACCCAGGGCGACACCGATGCGAAGTCCTACGAGACCGTCCATGTCGGCTCCGTCCACGTGGCCTCCGGCGATGGCGCTCGCGTGCGCGACAGCTACAACGTCACGCATGGCGACCTGCTCGGATTCCGCTATCCGTCGAACCGCAACCCCGAGCCCTTCACGCTCTCGCAGAGCCCCGACACCACGCTTTCGGGCCTGCCTGCGCTCAACCGCGAGGAGAAGGTGTCGATGCTCGCGGCGCTTCCCGTTGTCTAGGACGGCGACCAGCGACGATTGCCGGCGGACGGCTCGGGTGCCCGGTTACCATCCGAGGCGGGCGACGGCTCCCATAAAACAGCACGCAGAGGAAGCGGGGAACCCCAAAGGGGGCGCCGCCGTTACGTTTTGGGGTGTTTCCTGAATTGCAACGCTCCTCGGGGGAGCGTTCCAGATTTTGCTAGAGGGCCAGCTCCCTCGCCGCGTCGAAGCGGGCGAGGCAGTCCTCGCGCGTCAGGAGCGCGATGGAGCCGAACAGCGGGGGAGAGACCTGCGTGCCGGTGACGGCGACGCGCGCGACCTGGAAGACCTTGCGCGGCTTCTCGCCGAGCTTCTCGGGCACGCCGCGCAGCGCCTCCTCGATGCTCTCCTCGTCCCATGCCAGCGCCGGGTCGGCGAGCGCCTCGCGCAGCGCGTCGAGCATGGCCGCGGCGCCCTCCTTGCGGAGCACCTTCTCAACGGACTTCTCGTCGAACTCGACCTCGGCGCCCGCGAACAGGAACGCCACCATGGGCGCGAGCTCCGTCATGCGCTTCACGCGCTCGAAGACCAGCGGGTAGATGCGCTCGACGAACGCTCGCTCATCGCTGCCGTCAACCTCGGCGCCCTCGCCCACGAGGCCGGCTTCCGCGAGCCACGGCATCGCGCGCTTGGCGAACTCCTCGGCGCCCATGTCCTTGATGTAGACGGAGTTGACCCAGTCGAGCTTCGTCTCGTCGAAGACGGCGGCGCTGCGGTTGATGCGGTCGAGCGAGAAATGCTCGAAGAACGTCTGCTTGTCGAAGATCGTCGTCTCGCCGTCGAGCGACCAGCCGAGCAGCGCGAGGTAGTTCAGCATCGCCTCGGGCAGGAAGCCGGCATCGCGGAAGGCCTGCACGCTCGTCGCGCCGTGGCGCTTCGAGAGGCGCTTGCCGTCGCCGCCGAGGATCATCGACAGGTGCGCGAAGCGCGGCACCTCTGCGCCGAGGGCCTCGTACACCATGATCTGGCGCGGCGTGTTGGAGAGGTGGTCGTCGCCGCGGATGATGTGCGTGATGCCCATCATGGCGTCGTCGACCGCCGTCGTGAAGTTGTACGTGGGCGTGCCGTCGGAGCGCATCACGACGAAGTCGTCGAGCACGTCGGCCTTGAAGTGGCACGTGCCGTAGATCTCGTCCTCGAACTCGATATCGCCGCGGTCGAGCGGCACCTTGATGCGCCACGTGTGCGGCTCGCCGGCGTCGATGCGGCGCTGCGCCTCCTCTGGGGAGATGTCGCGGCACGTGCGGTCGTAGCCCGTGTAGCCCTCGGTCTTCTGGTTGGCCTCGCGCTTGGCCGCCAGCTCCTCCGCCGTGCAGAAGCACGGGTAGACGGTGCCGGCCGCCTTCATGCGCTCGAGGGCCTCCTGGTAGATAGGGAGGCGCTGGGTCTGGTAGTACGGCCCGAAGTCGCCGCCGACCTCCGCGCCCTCGTCCCAGTCGACGCCGAGCCAGCCGAGCGCCTCGAGGATCGCGTCGGTGTTCTCCTTCGTGGAGCGCTCGGGATCGGTGTCGTCGATGCGCAGGATGAAGTCGCCGCCACGGCCGCGCGCGAACGCCCAGTTGTAGATGGCGGTGCGGACGCCGCCGATGTGCAGCTGGCCGGTGGGCGAGGGTGCGAAGCGGACCCTGGGTTTCCTGGTGACATCGTTGGTCATGTCGTGTCCTTTCGGTATCGATTGCGCGCCTCGTTCGGGCGCGGTAGCGTTTTGGCTCGCTGCCTATAGTAGCGCAAGGCGGCACGCCGCCGGAACGCGCGTCGGCCGGATGTGACGATCGGCTCCGCCTCTACCGTCGTCTTTCGCAGAACCCGTCAATCAGGGCGGGGCTGGCTGACACGGCGTGGGGCGCTGAACCTGTCAATCAGGGCGGGTCTGGTTGACAGGTTTCTGGAGCGATGGCGGGGTTGGTTGCCGCCAATTTCAGGACGGGTGCCCGGGGAGCCGCCATGGGGGCGCTCATGGCGTGCCGTTTGGCAAGATATAGTTTCGAAATGGCATAATATGCGCCCCAAACCACCACATTTGGTTTAAACTGATTGTGCACGTGAATAATGCAGAAAAACGAACCCAGCGTGTCTCCCCCTCGAGGGGATGAGAGAAGGAAGACCCAGGATGACCAGAACAGCCAAGGCGCCCCTGTCCATTCTCGCCACCTTGATTCTCGCGCTCGTGATGAGCCTGACCGTCGCGGTCGGCGTCGCGTTCGCCGAGGCGGCCTACACGGTGACCGTCAGTCCGACGGCGGCCAACCCCGATACCGGCAAGGCGGAGGGCGACGATGCCTCCGCAGCCAAGAACGTCGGCGCGCAGGGCCTCTACGAGATCGACGCGAACAACGACAAGTTCCTCACCGTGCGCATCTCGAAGGCCTCCACGGTGAAGGACGTCATCGTCTCGTTCGACACGACGAAGAAGGGCACCTTCGGCCAGCGCTACTACGCGGAGGAGACGGCTAAGAACTCTGCGAACAACACGGTGGACTACCGCTTCTGCTTCCCGAGCGAGGCGGCGACCATCAAGATGGAGATCGAGGACACGTCGGGTGGCAGCTCCATCTGCTTCATCAAGATGTCGAACGCGAAGGCCGGCAATGCCGGCGGATTCAAGCAGACCGTGCAGTCGCAGTCGACGGGCTCGTCCGCGGCCCAGGGCTCGAGCGCGAGCAGCTCCGGCACGGCGTCGAAGCCGGCTGGCAGCAGCTCGGCGGCATCGGGCTCTTCGGGCAGCAGCTCCAGTGCGGCGAGCGGCTCGGGTTCGGGTGCCGGCTCGTCTTCGGCGGCCCAGGGCTCGAACGCCGCGGCGGCCTCCGGTAACGCGGGCGCCACGGGCGGCACCGCCGGTGCGTCCGGCGCGAGCGGTGCGGCTGGCGCCTCGGGCGCTGCTGGTGCGGCCAACGCCTCGGGCGCGGCCGGGCAGTCGAATGCGCAGGGAACCGGCACGGGCACGAACGAGACGAATCCGGCCGCCGCTAACGGCGCCGCCGCAAATGACACGACGACAACCGGTGCGGTCGATGCCACGCTGATGGACGCGACCGCGGCTCCGGGCGCGGCAGCCAATGCGGATGGTTCCGCCATCACCGACATCGCCGAGAACGTCTTCGAGGGAACCGCCGCCGACGGCACCGGCGACACCGCCTTCCCGGGCGCCGACAACGGCTCGCAGGCATCCAACCGTGGCAACGGCATGAACCCGGGTCTCATCGCGGGCATCATCATCGCCATCGCCGCCGTGGCCGCCGCGGCCGCTTACTTCGTCTACATGCGCCCGAAGCGCAAGGCGCGCCAGGCCAGGGCCGAGGCCGCCTTCGCGAGCCTGTCCGAGGGCGCTGCCCCCGAGGCCGGCGCCGATGCCGCGGCTGCCGCTGGAGCGGCCGGTGCCGCAGCCGCGACTGAAGCCGCAGCGCGGGCCCCGGCGGCTGGACCGGCGCGCACGAACGGCGCGATCCCGCTCGGCGCGGTCTCCGACCCGAACAACACGTTCGACGTCGAGTAACCCCGGCTAATAGAGAGCAACCGAGCCGGCCGTCTTGAGGGGCGGCCGGTTCTCGTTTTGGAACAAAAGGGGTCGGTCCCCATCCGTCCCAAAATGGGGTAAAAGGCGCTGACCCCTTTGCCCGAGCGCCTCGATTTACCACACTAGATGATTCGAATGCACGAATTCGCGCGCTTCGACTCACCTAGTGTGGTAAATACCAACTTCGAGCAAAAGGTGCTGACTCCATACCAACTTCGAGTAAAAGAGCCAGTCCCCATTCGTCCCGCTCCCGCGGGGTCGTCGCGTTACCGGCTTGTCAGCCCGCTCGTCCGGCGGCTCGGCTCGACTTGCCCTCCGACTTGCTATAGTGGGTGCGTTTGGTTAACGCGCGGCCGGGCCGGCTTGGTTCGGGACGCGAATAGATAGGAGTTGCAATGGCCGGAACCGACGCGAAGAATTACCTGTTCAGCTCTGAGTCCGTGACCGAGGGACATCCCGACAAGATCTGCGACCAGATCTCGGATGCCGTCCTCGACGAGATCATCCGCCAGGAGATCGAGGGCGGGGACGTCGAGATGATGCGCTGCGCATGCGAGACGTTCACCACCACCGGTCTCGTCGCCGTCGGCGGCGAGATCCGCACCATCGCCTACGTCAACATCGACGAGCTGGTCCGCGAGGTCATCGACAGCATCGGCTACAACGACGCGGAGTTCGGCTTCGACTGCCGCACCTGCGCCGTCATCAACGCCGTGCACGGCCAGTCGCCCGACATTGCGCAGGGTGTCGACGTGGCCTACGACGTGCAGCAGAAGACGAAGGACGGCTCCGACAAGTACGACCTGACCGGCGCCGGCGACCAGGGCATCATGTTCGGCTACGCATGCAACGATACCAAGACGCTCATGCCGCTGCCGATCTACCTGGCCCACCGCCTGTCCGAGCGTCTGACCGAGGTCCGCAAGAACGGCACGCTGCCGTACCTGCGTCCCGACGGCAAGACCCAGGTCACCGTCCGCTATGAGGACGACAAGCCCGTCGGCGTCACCACGGTGCTCATCTCCTCGCAGCATGCCGACGGCATCGACATCCAGAAGCAGATGAAGCCCGAGGTCATCGAGCACGTCATCAAGCCGGTCTTCGAGGCCGCCAACGTCGAGTTCACCGACGACATCGAGGTGCTCGTCAACCCGACCGGCCGCTTCGTCGTGGGCGGCCCCATGGGCGACACCGGCCTGACCGGCCGCAAGATCATCGTCGACACCTACGGCGGCATGGGCCGTCACGGTGGCGGTGCCTTCTCCGGCAAGGACTGCACGAAGGTCGACCGCTCCGCCGCGTACGCCGCGCGCTGGATTGCCAAGAACATCGTCGCCGCCGGCATCGCCGAGAAGTGCGAGGTCGAGCTGGCCTACGCCATCGGCGTCGCCCGCCCGCTGTCCGTGTTCGTGGACACGTTCGGCACCTCCGAGTACTCGCAGGAGGAACTCGCCGCGGCCGTCAACAAGGTTTTCGACCTGCGTCCCGCCGCAATCATCGATGCGCTGAAGCTGCGCCGCCCGATCTACCGCCTCACGAGCAACTATGGCCACTTCGGCCGCGAGCTCCCCGAGTTCGAGTGGGAGAAGACGAACCGCGTCGACGAGCTGAAGGCCGCTCTCGGAGCGTAGTCCCCGCGCTGTCATACGGTCGAGAAGAACCGGCTGCTAGCCGAGCGATCCGCAACCAGTTGAGACGAACCGCCCTGTCCATGCGAACAGGGCGGTTTCATTTTTCCCGGTAAGGCGTCATTTCTCTTGAAGTGCATCAAATTTGCATTAAAATTGATGCAATCCATTGGCGAACGAGAGAGGAGGAGGGGAGGGCGTCATGCCGGCAGTTCAGGTGAGGGATTTCCCGCAGGAGATCTACGACCGCATCAAGGAGGAGGCACGGCTAAACGGCCGCTCGGTCACGCAGCAGACGAAGTACATCGTCATCGAGCATTTCGCACAAATTGACGAGGAGCGTGAGATGACCGTTATGAAAGAGCAGGCGTTGCGCGGTTGGTCGTACAAAGGACCCTCTTCTGAGCCATCGCCGCATGCCAATCCGTTCCGTCCAGAGGATCCTGCGGTCATCGAGGAGCGCAGGGCCCGACGAGAGGCGCTTTTTAAACGCATCGAGTCAAGGAAGTATCCGGATTCGTTCTATGAGGTCGACGATGTCCAGCTCGTGAGAGAGATGCGTGATGAGCGATGATTGTCTTGGATTGCAGCGCTGCCCTTCAAATCGCAAAGAAGACCGATCGCGGCAAGGCGTATGAAAGCCTCTTCCTTTCGGACGAGGAGGTCGTTGCTCCGACATTGTATGCGCTTGAGGCGGCGAGCACGGCTTGGAAATACGTGCGTTCGGGTCTAGCAAGCGTGGCCGAGGGACGCCAGCTGATGGACGATGTCCTTTCACTGCCCGACCGACTCTATCCGACGGAGGAGCTGATGGACGAGATCTACACAGAGGGTGCCGCGCTCGATCACAGCGTCTACGATATGGCGTATCTGGTGCTGGCACGGCGCATGGGGGCGACGTTGTGCACCTACGATGCCCGCCTGATTGAATGCTGCGAGAAACGCGATGTCGACCATATCGTCGAGGTGGAGTTCACTCCGGCCCCGGGGATTGTGTAGCGATACATTGGACGAGGGCTACCTCCGCTGCCTTATACTTTCAATGTAAAAACGAGCGAAAACGAAACGAGCGGCTCTTCACGTTTCTCACGTTGCGAGCTGGCTGGCCATGGGAAGGCGAGGTGAGAGCGTGCAGGGCATGAACGACAGCATCTGCGTGGCGGAGGTCGTGCTCGACATCCCGACGCGCGCGCTCGACCAGACGTTCTCCTACGCGGTGCCCGCGGGGCTCGACGTGCGCGTCGGACAGTGCGTGGAGGTCGAATTCTCGCACCGGCCCAGCGTCGGTTATGTGCTCGATGTCTCCGACCGGCCCGCAGCCGACTTCACCGGCATCTCGCTGCTGCCCGTGAGGCGCGTGCTCTCCGATCCGTACTTCGACGAGGTGTCCGCGCGGCTCATCCGCTGGATCGCGGACGAGTACCTCGGCACGCTTCCCGAGACCATCCGGCTGTTCATGCCGCCCGGCGCCGCGCCGCGCTTCCGGCGGCTCGACGACGGCATGTGGGTGTACGAGCCGCCGCGCGTCGGCAAGGTCGACGACCGCTGGGCCGCGCTCACCGAGGAGGGCCGCGATTTCGTGCCGCGCAAGGGCGCCGCGAAGCAGGTCGCCGTCATCGAGGCGCTGCGCGCGGGCGAGATGCGCGTGGCGGAGCTCGGCATCGACATCTCCGGCGTCTCGTCAGTCCTGAAGACCCTCGAGGCCAAGGGCATCGTGCGCGTGGAGAGCCGCCGCAGGATGCGCGGCGGGGGAGCGGCCACTGCGAAGACGAGCGACATCGAGAACCTGACGGCCGGCCAGCGCGCCGCGCTCGATGCGGTCGACGAGGCCGTGCGCCAGGCTGCCGCGGGAGGTTGGGCGGCCACGAGCGCTCCCGCATCCGGCCCCGCGCCCGTCGTCGTCCTCGACGGCGTCACCGGCTCCGGCAAGACCGAGGTGTACCTCCAGGCCATCCACCATGTGCTCGACGAGGGCGGCTCGGCGTGCGTGCTCGTCCCCGAGATCTCGCTCACGCCACAGACAGTCGGACGCTTCCGCTCGCGCTTCGGCGACCGCGTCGCCGTGCTGCACTCGCGCCTGTCGACCGGTGAGCGCTTCGACCAGTGGAGCCTCATCGCGTCCGGCGAGGCCCGTGTGGTCGTCGGCGCCCGCTCCGCGTTGTTCGCGCCGCTGCACGACGTCCGCCTCATCGTCATCGACGAGGAGCACGAGTCGTCCTACAAGCAGGGCTCGTCGCCGCGC
>JBMNUM010000018.1:0-43807 GCA_050946275.1 Coriobacteriales bacterium | reverse complement strand
CAATCGACGCACCCTACGCACCCTCGCTGACGTTACGAACGATGCCCGGGTGCTTTCAAACGGTGCCCTGGAACGCTCCCCGGGAAGCGTTCCAATCTAGGAGTTGCCCATGTTCACAGACCAATCCCATATCTTCGTGAAGGCCGGTGACGGCGGAGCCGGGTGCATGTCCTTCAGACGCGAGGCCCATGTGCCGAAGGGCGGGCCGGATGGTGGCGACGGCGGCCGCGGCGGGGACGTGATCCTCGAGGCCGACAAGAGCGTCTCGTCGCTCATCGACTACCGCTTCAAGCATCACTTCAAGGCGCAGCGCGGCACGCATGGCAAGGGATCGCGCATGAACGGCGCAGAGGGAGAGGACCTGATCCTGAAGGTCCCGCTCGGCACGGTCGTCCGCGAGTACGACGTGGAGACCAAGGAGGCGGGCGACATGATCGCCGACCTCACGGCCCATGGCGAGCGCGTCATCGTCGCCAAAGGCGGCCAGGGAGGTCTCGGCAACACGCATTTCGTGACCTCGACGCGTCGCGCACCCGCTTTCGCAGAGCTCGGCGAGCCTGCTGAGGAGCGCTGGATCGAGCTCGAGATGAAGCTCATGGCCGATGCGGCGCTCGTGGGCATGCCGAGTGCGGGCAAGTCCTCGATCATCGCCAAGATCAGCGCCGCGCGCCCCAAGATCGCCGATTATCCGTTCACGACGCTCGTGCCGAATCTCGGCATGGTGCGCTCCGAGGACTACAGCTTCGTCGTGGCGGACGTTCCCGGTCTTATCGAGGGCGCGGCTGCCGGCAAGGGTCTCGGCCACGAGTTCCTCCGTCATATCGAGCGCACGGCGCTCATCATCCACGTGGTCGACATGACGGGCTCCTACGAGCAGCGCGATCCCGTGCAGGATTTCGACACCATCAATCGCGAGCTTGCGCTCTACGCCGACGAGCTTGCCACACGGCCGCAGATCGTGGTCGCGAACAAGATCGATGTGCCGGGCACCGAGGATGCGATCCGCCGTCTCGAGGAGCGCGTGCGCGAGCTGGCGATCGAGGCGGCCGGAGGCGACGAGTTCGCCGACAGCGTGCAGGAGGCGAAGGTCTTCAGGGTCTCCGCACTCACGGGTGCGGGCATCCCGAGCCTCATCTCCGCCGTCGCCCAGAAGGTGCACGAGCTGCGCCAGGCCATTCCCGATGCCGAGGGCGAGCAGTACGGCCAGATCTGGGAGCATAAGCGTCTGCAGAAGGACAACAAGTACGAGGTCAAGAACCTCGGTGGCGGTGTCTTCGTAGTCGAGGGCAAGGCCGTCGAGCGCGTGGTCATCCAGGCGGACTGGGAGAACGACGAGGCGCTCGATTACATGGAGTTCCGTCTGCGCAAGATGGGCGTTGACAAGGCGCTTGCCGCGGCTGGGGCCCAAAACGGCGACGAGATTCGCATTCTCGGACGCTCGTTTGCATATCAGAGCTCCGGGTGGGATGATGACGATGATTATCCCGAGGTCGAGTGGGTGTAGAAGATGGATTCTGGTTTCGACGTGAATGGCAGCGAACATCCCAAGCGCGTGGTGGTGAAGATCGGAACGTCCACGCTGATCGATTCCGACAGGAGGCTGCGCATCGCGCTGCTCTACGACATCGCCCATCAGGTGAGCGAGCTTCGCAAGCTCGGCATCGATGTGGTGATCGTGTCGTCCGGCGCTATCGGCGTGGGCCTGCGCAGGCTGCGCATCAACGAGCGTCCCAGCGACATCCCGACGCTGCAGGCCGCGGCCGCCATCGGCCAAGTCGAGCTCGCGAGCCACTACGACCAGGCGTTCTACCACTACGGCATCCAACTCGCCCAGGTGCTGCTCACGCGCGGCGAGACGAGCGACCGCGACACCTACCTGCATGCGCGTGACACGATGGAGAAGCTCATCGAGCTCGGCATCGTGCCGCTCGTCAACGAGAACGACACCGTGGCCGTCGACGAGATTCGCTTCGGCGACAACGACACGCTCGCAACGCTCGTCGCGACGATGATCAACGCCGACCTCGTGATCTTGCTGAGCGACATCGAGGGCCTCTACACCGCCGATCCGCGCACGTCCGAGGATGCAGAGCTTCTCGAGCGCGTCGGCTCCCTCACCGACGACCTCTACCAGGCCGCCGGCGGTTCCGGTGGCGCACTGGGCTCCGGAGGCATGATCACCAAGATCAAGGCCGCGCGCGTGCTCATGGCCGCGGGCATCCCCATGGTGATATGCGAGGGCCAGCGTCCCAACGTCATCTACGACGTGGCGACCGGCGAGCACGTGGGCACGCTCTTCGACGCGGAGAAGAAGGCGCACACCATCAACGCGAAGAAGCTCTGGATCGCGCTCGGCGACAGCCCCCGTGGCTCCGTCGTCGTCGACGACGGAGCAGTTCTCGCACTGCGCGAGAAGGGGAGCTCCCTGCTGCCCGTCGGCGTGCAGGGCATCTTCGGCGACTTCTCAAGCGGCGATCCCGTCAACATCCTCGATGCCAACGGACGGCTCGTCGGCCGCGGCCTCACCCGCATGGCCTCCGACGAGGCCGACAAGGTCAAGGGCATGAACTCCGGTGCCATCGCCGCCGAGCCCCATCTCCGTCATCTCAAGGATCTCGTCGTCGTTCATCGCGACGAGATGGTGGTCTTTTAGTTCCGCCGTTTTGCCAAACGGCGGAACGGGCCGACGCTGCGGCCTCGTCTGGCACGCACATCAGCCCCTTGTGCGCTTACCCTCACGTGCTTAAGCACGCTCGGCCGCGCGGCTCGGCTGCTGCACGCACCAGCCGAGCCCTCGCTGTCTCTACGAACGATGCCCGAATCTTCTTTTCCCCCTGCTTGTCTGCGAGCTTTGCGCTTGACTGCGCGGTGTCAAACAAGGTGGGGCTGTTTGGCAGGTTTTTGCGCTATTCGCGGCGTTCGCGGTAAAGGAAGGGGCCGCACGGTTTTCCGTGCGGCCCCTTTGGCTTGCTGCCCTTGTGTTGGCCTGGCTTAGTTCAGGGCACCCTCGAATGCAGACGTCATCTGCGTGGAGACCTCTTCGGACAGAGCGTCGCCGTCAACAGTCCATGTGCCGTTCTCGTTCTTTGCGTCAACGGTGATCGGGATGTCGGTCATTCCCTGCACGCCCTTCAGCGTGTCGATCATCATCAGGCCGATATCCGTCATGCTGAAGGTGGCCGGATCCACGTTGCTCGCCGCTTCCTCGAGCGCCGTGCTCCACTCGTTGAGGTCCTTCATCTTCATGGTCACGGCAGCCTGGGCAGTCGTACCGTCCTCGGCAACGGTAATGTCGCCGATCTCGTAGTCGAAGCCCTCGAACAGGGCCTTCATGAACTCGGCTCCATCGACACCGAACTGTTCGAGCTCGGCAGCGCTGTCGCCGAGCATCTCGTTGACGAGGCTGGAATCCACATCGGCCAGTTGGGTCTTGACCTCATCGAAGCCCTCGGCGATAACCGCTCGAACCTCTTCGGCAGGATCCGTCGGTGCCGCTTCCTGCGAGCAGCCGGCCACGGCAAAGCACATGCCGGCACACAGGGTTGCCGCAGCGACGGCCGCGGCGATGCGGGAAAGGAACTTCTTCTTCATGGCGAACCTCTTTCTCCTCGTTTTCTCTTGGTGCACCGGAGCGACCGTGCCTCCGCTGTTAATGGAACTATACCACGCATCAGAGGCGGCATGACAAACACGTCAGACGCCAATGTCATGACGCTGGCGTCTGACGTGTTTGTCATACTAGGCGTAAGGAAGGGGCCATGCGATTCCCGCACGACCCCTTCACTCGATTTGCCGTCAGTTCTGTTTCGGCCTACTCGCTTGCAGTCAGGGTGCTCATCATGCCGGAGGACACCTCGGTCGAAAGGGCGTCCTGGTCGATGACCCACTCGCCATTCTTCTTCTCGGCGTTAATCGTGATCGGGATATCGACCATGCCCTCGATGTTCTGGAGGGCATCCATCATCAGCGGACCCATCTGGGCCATCATCTCATCCTGGGTGATGCCGGGGTTGTCCATCGCGAGCTGGATGGCACCATCCTCGATGGCGCTCATCCATTCCTTGAGGTCCTTCATCTTCATGGTCACCGCGGCTTCGGCAACGTCGCCGTTGACTGTGATGTCGCCAACCTCGTAATCGAAGCCGTTCATGAGCTCCTTGACGAACTCGGCGCCATCGAGTCCCATGGCCTCGAACGAGGCGAGGTCATCGGACGAGAACATGCTGTTGAGCGTTGCGTTGTCGACGCTTGAGAGCTGGGTCTTCACGGCATCGAACGACTCGGTGATCTGCTCGTTGATCAGCGCGGCATCATCTGTGGGCTCAGATCCGCCCGACTGCTGGGAGCAACCGGCGGCAAGGCCGAGGCCGAGGACCAGCATGGCGGCTGCCGTCGCTGCGGCGATGCGCGAAAGGAACTTATTCTTCATGATCCACCTCTCTTCTCTCGGATGTCCTTGTGGACGTGGGAACCTCCTGTTTCCCCTTGCATCTGAACTATAGCACTCCTTCATCGCGCACGCCGCCATGGGGTGCGGTCATGCCCGCCGCCATAATGCGAAGCCGCCGAAAGGTCTTTTCGCGGTACCATATGCACGGGAAGGGACGTGGCGCGGGGCGCGAGTACCGGGTCGCGACAGACATCCACGAGGGAAGGCGAACCGATGACGACGATATCTCCGCGCGTCGATATCCTGCTCGAGACGTCGAGCAGGCCGCTGCGCATCGGCATCATGGGTGGCACGTTCGACCCGATTCACTTCGGGCACCTCATCTGCGCCGAGCAGGCACGCGAGCAATTCGAACTCGACTACGTTGTGTTCATGCCCACGGGCAACCCCGTGTTCAAGATGGACAAGAAGGTCAGCTCCGCCGAGGATCGCTTCCAGATGACGACGATCGCGACGCGCAAGAACCTCAACTTCGAGGTGAGCCGCATGGAGATCGACCGCGAGGGAGCGACCTACACGGTCGACACGCTGCGCATGCTACGCGACGTCGTGCCCGAGGGAACCGAGCTCTTCTTCATCACGGGCGCCGACGCCATCATCAGCGTGCTCAAGTGGAAAGACGCCGAGAAGGCCATCAAGATGGCGCACTTCGTCGCCGCGACGCGCCCGGGCTACGACTACTCGCATCTGAACGATTCTATCATCGAGAACGGCGAGCTGTCCGATGTCTCGTTCTTCGAGGTGCCCGGCCTGGCCATCTCCTCGACCGACTTGCGACGCCGTGTGTCGGAGGGCAAGTCCATCACGTACATGACGTCGTTTTCCGTGCAGGCGTATATCGAGGAGCACGGCCTCTACAAGGATTTATAGGCGACTCATCAGAAAGCTGGGAGCGAGATGAGCGAAACGCACGATAACAGCGCGATGGAAGCGGTCGCCATGGCGGCGGACGACAAGGTGTTCTCGACCACCGCGCTTCTCGACGAGCCTCTCGACGAGGTCATCGCCGACCTGTCGCAGGGCCTTTCCGCCGAGGATGCGGCTTTCATCGCCGAGGCGGCAACGGAACTGTCGACGCGCCTCAAGCCCAAGCGATTCGCCCACTCCGTCAGCGTCGCGCGCACCATGCGCCGCTTCGCCGGAATCTACGGCCTCGACCTCTCGCAATCCGTGCGCGCCGGCCTCATCCACGACTGGGATAAATGCTATGTGGGCGACGCTGCCCATGAGCGCGTGCGCGAGCTCGGCATCGAGCTGCCGTGGGATTTCGAGCGCATGGAGGCGCTGCTCCATTCGATCACGGGCGCGAAGGCGCTCGGTATCCGCTTCCCGCATCTCGAGCCCGAGGTTCTGCAGGCCGTCGAGCGCCACACCTCCGGCGCGGTCGACATGACGGAGCTCGACATGGCGCTCTATGTGGCGGATATGATCGAGCCGACGCGCGCTTACGAGAAGCTCGTCCCGCTGCGCGAGCTCATCGGCGAGGTCTCGCTTCCCGAGCTGTTCGCGGAGTGCTTCTGCTCGACGGTCGAGCATCTGGT
The DNA here is from genome assembly GCA_050946275.1 of Coriobacteriales bacterium. Lineage (GTDB taxonomy): Bacteria > Actinomycetota > Coriobacteriia > Coriobacteriales > CADBOM01 > JBMNUM01. The sequence goes on along the minus strand of JBMNUM010000018.1, from coordinate 37,816 downwards.
GGAGCGTCGCCGCTTCTTCCATCCGGAAACGGCGAACATCTGGAACGCCTGGGTGGGGCGCAATGCCCTGCGCGAATGGCTCCGCCGGCAACAAGAGGCCGAGCAGGCCAACTGAGCAGGCCAAACAGGATCATCTCGCTGATAAGTCAGGGCTGATATGCCCCGCGGCAAGAGGTCGAGCTGCTCCCTGGCAACTTTGCACGAAAAAGGGCGTATGAGACGCCCTTTTTCGTGCAAAGTTGCCAAGATCGAACGTTTCAGGCCTGAAACGACGCCCTTTTTCGAACGATATTGCCAAACCGGCCCGGCGTCGGCTCGCTCTCGTTCATCTCCGCTGATTTACCAGACCGGCTCGGTGTCGGCACGTCCTCGTTGATCCCGTCCTGATTTGCCAAGCTGGCCAGTGCCGGCTTGACCCTCGTTCATCCTGCGCTGGTGAAGCGAAAGATGTGCTGCATGAGCAAAAAACAATCCCCGGCTCCTCTCAAATGAGCCGGGGACCGTCTCTTAACTTGCCGCGCTGTTTCGTTAGCCGAGGACCTCGGTGTCGTTCTCGCCGCGCTCGCGGTTGCTGGAATCCGGGATGCTCTCCTCGTCAGCCATCTCGTCGACGGGGCGCGTGGAGAGGATCGGCGCCTCGATGCCGGCTTCGGCGAGGTCGACCAGCGGTGCGTCGTTCCACAGCGTCTCGATGCGGTAGAAGTCGCGCTCGGCGGGCTGCAGCACGTGGACGACGAGCTCGCCGAAGTCGAGCAGGATCCACTTGCGGTCATCCATGCCCTCGCGTCCGATGGGCTTGATGTGAGCCTCTTTGAGCAGCTGCTCCTCGACCTCGTCGGCGATGGCGGCGACCTGGCGGTCGTTGGCTCCCGTGACGATCACGAAGTAGTCGGTGATGACGAGCAGCTCGGAGACGTGCTGGATGACGATATCGGAGCCCTTCTTGGAGTCAGCGGCGCGGGCCGCGATGAGCGCATAGTCTTTGGGGGTCAATGCAATCCCTTCCATAGTGGTTCGATGGTCTTGTTTGCTGCTAGGTAGCTTATCACATGGCATCATCGTGGATGCGGGGCTTGGGATGGGTGGAGTCGGCCCGCTTCCCATCTCCGTGCAACGCTATAAAATGAGTCAAAGAACGGTCCTTTGACTCATTTCTCGGGCGAGAGGAGAGACCATGGGCACTGGGGCTGGAGGCGCGCTCGCGTGGCTCGATGGAAGCAGCATCGTGATGAAGGTGCTCGTCGCCGTGATCTGGATCGTCGTGGTCTTGGCGATTGTCGTCGTGCTCGACAAGCTGATCAGAAGGTTCCTCGGCAAGAGGCTCAGCAACAAGGCTGTTCCCGCGTCAGTCGTGCGCATCCTCGGCAACGTCATACGCGTGTTCCTGTGGGTCATAGGCATCGCGTTCATCCTCTACAGCGTGTTCGGCATCAACGTCACCGGATTCATCGCGGCGCTCGGCATCGGCGGTCTCGCCATATCGCTCGCCTGCCAGGACACGCTCGCGAACTTCATCGCCGGTATGACGATATCGACCCAGAAGGTCATCGACATCGGCGATCGCATCGAGGTTGGCGGCAGGGTCGCGCAGGTGGAGGATGTGAACTGGCGCCACACCGTCGCGCGCGATGCGCTTGGCAACACCATCACGGTTCCCAACAGCGGGCTTGCGGGCGGAACCGTCGTCGTCCTTCCCGAGGTGATGCACTCCGAGACGCCCGTGCTATTCCGCTACGGGTCGATTCCCGAGGGGGAATCGCTCGATGGCGTGTGCGCTCGTCTCGAGCAGCCGCTGCGCGCAGAGGTCGAGAAGATCACGAAGGTGGAGAAGGGGCCGCTGTTCATCTTCCAGGGAGCCGACGAGTACGGTTACCGAGGCGTTGTCGTCTTCAAGACCGCCTACGTCGCGCCGGTCGAGGTGACGAATGCCGTCGTCAGGGAGCTCTCGCGTCAGGGAATGCACGACGCACAGACCAACGAGCTGGCAGATCCAGGGGTCAACGGCTGACGCGCGGGCGGTCGGGGCGGGGTTTCCCCTTGCCCTAGATGGTTGGAGGCGTGGTGCGCTCGATCCAGCCGGTCATGTTCTTGTAGAGGATGCCCGCGACGAGCCTGGCGAACGCCGGAGAATCGTTGAGCGTGGGCACGTAGGTGAACGTGTAGTCGTCGCCCTTCTCCTCGTAGTACGACTCGAACCTTTCGCGCATCACCATGTCGATGTCGTAGAGCGTCTCGAGCGAGTCCGTGAGCTTGCCGGGGCACACCACGGCTATGTCGTGGATCTTGGCGATATGGAACCGGTCGACGACCTCGTTGATGCTGGGGGCGAGCATGGAGTGCTTGCCGAGATGCACGTAGGGGATGTAGGCGATGGTCCACTCCTTGCGCTCCAAGCCGAGCTTGCGCGCGATGGCGAGAGCCGACGCCGAGGTCTGAATCTCGTACACGTCGCCTTTGCGCACGTCGCGCAGCGGAATCGCGCGGTACGCGAACACGAACTTGGGCTTGCGGCCCTCGAGCTCGGGATTGGTGCGGATGCTCTCGGCGATTGCGTCCACGTATGCCCCGTTCTTGTGGAAGCTCTCGACGAACCTGAACTCCGCTCCGCGTGGGAAGCGGATTCTCTCGCGCTTCAGGACGTCGCTCACGGATGACGTGAACGCGTACGAGGACTGGGGGTAGAGCGGCATGACGATGATCTTCTTGCAGCCGATCTTGGCGAGGTGGGCGAGCGCGCGGTGCATCGTCGGGGTCGCATAGCGGTAGGCCATCGTCACGGACACGTTCTCGACGCCGCGCTTGCGCAGCTCCTCGGCGACCATGCGCTTCTGGCGCGCTCCCGTCTCGTGGTAGTCGAAGTCGTCGTCCTCGAGTTCGTTGCATCGCTTCGTGATGCCATCGACGGCCTTCTCGAATTCCTGCCTGTGGAGGATGCGGTAGAGCACCATCTCGAAACGCCGAGACACCCGCTTGTCGTTGAGGAACATGCGCAGGTACTCGGTGACGGTCTTGCGCGTGGGGCGCTCGGGCATGCCGAAGTTCACGAGCACAACCCCGATGGGCGGTTCCTCGTCGGGCTGCCTCCCGAAGAGTTTCTTGACGTCAGCCATGCTGCATCAGCTCTCGCATCTCGTCGCCATATGCCGTGCGTCCCATCGAGCGGTCCTCGATGCCTGCGAGGACATCGGCGAGGTCGGCGGGCAGCGTGTCCGTGAAGCTCATGGGCTCGCCCGTCATGGGGTGCTCGAACATCAGCCGGTACGAATGCAGGAATTGCCGCGCGAGCCCGAGGTTCATGCGGTCATCCCCGCGTCCATACATTTTATCCCCAACCACGTTGTGACCGGTATAGTCCATGTGAACTCGAATCTGGTGCGTGCGACCCGAGAAGAGTTTGCACTCGATGAGGGTGAAGCCGTCGTCGAACCGCCCGGCCTCGAACCGCTCGAGCACCGTGAACGTCGTCACGGCCGAGCGCGCCGATGCGTCATCGCTGATCGTGCGCTTGAGACGGTTCTTGGGATGGCGCCCGATAGGCGCGTCGATGTAGCCGGTGTCCTTGGCGATGTAGCCGTGCACGAGCGAGAGGTACCTGCGGTCGATGTTGCGCGTGCGCAGGCCGTCTTGCAGCAGCAGCCCGCACTCCTGCTCCTTCGCAGCGAGCATGAGGCCGGACGTGTCCATATCGAGCCGGTGCACGATGCCGAGTCTGTCCTCTCCCTGGAGGTTCGCCAGGTGGTCCTTGCCGCAGTGCGCGATGAGCGCGTTGACGAGCGTGTCGCCGAAGTGTCCCGGCGAGGGATGGCACACGAGACCGGCGGGTTTGGACAGCACGATCATCCCCTCGTCCTCGTATCGGATGTCGAGCCCAAAATCATAGGCCTCGAGCTCGAAGGGGTCGTCGTCGGCGATCGTGTAGTCGATGAGATCGCCTGCGCGCACCGAGTAGCGCTTCGTTGCCACGCCACCGTTGACGTACACCTCGCCGTTCTCCACCGCCTTCGCCGCCGCGGACCGGCTATTGAAGCCGGGGAGCGTTGCGAGGAGCACGTCGAGGCGCATTCCCTTCTCGCCGTCTTCGACGACGTGCTCGAACTCAGCGGCCATCGCCCTCACCCGCCTCTGCGGGCGCATCGCCCTTCTTCTCGCGAAGCGCGGTGGGGCTCGCCGGATGGAAGACCATGAAGACGAGCCAGACGATGATGCCGATGGTGATGCCGCAGTCGGCGACGTTGAACACCGGGAAGTCGATGAATTGAAGGCTCAGGAAATCCGTCACCTGGCCGTAGAGAACGCGGTCGAGCGCATTGCCGAGCGCACCGGCGGCGATGCCTCCGAGCGCGATGACCTCGAACCACACGTGCCGCTTGTAGCGCACAAGGTAGATGATGATGGCGACGAGCATGGCGATCGCGATGATGAGGAACAGCGCGGTCGCCCCCTCGAGCATCCCGAAGGAGGCACCCTTGTTGAACACGAGCCGAAAGCCGATGACTCCCGGGATGCAGGGGAGGCCCTCCGACGGTATCGAACCGAGGGCCCAGGCCTTCGTGATGCGGTCGAGCACGATGATGACGACTGCGGTCACGGCGAAGATCGCCACCGCGGTCGAGCGTTTGAGGTAGCGCCGCGCGCCGGCGGTCTTGTCGGCCGCAGCGCTACCGTTCGTATGCTTGCCGTCCCCTTGCGCCATCGTCGTTAGATGCGCTCCAGCACGTCGGCGCAGCGGGGGCAGACGCCGGCATGGGCGCCCTCGGCGACCAGCTCGCGGTAGTTCCAGCACCTCGGGCACTTCTCGCCTTCGGCGGCCAGGACCTCGCAGGCGAGCTCTTCGCCCTCGGTGAACTCCACGGCGCTCACGATGAAGAGCTCCTCGAACACGCTCGCGTCAAAGCCCTCGAGCTTCGCGAGCACGTCGGCGGGTGCCGTCACCACGACACGCGCTTCCTGGCTCTTGTTGACGAGCTTGGCGTTGCGTGCATCCTCGAGCGCCTTCGTCACGACGTCGCGGGCCTCCATGGCCACGGCGAATGCCTTGACATCGGCTGCGCCGTCGTCGGCGGGCAGCGCGGGCGCGAAGTCCTCGCGGGCGGGCCAGCCGGCGACCTGGATGGAGAACGGGCGGCCCTCCTCGGCGCGGATGGCAGGCGGGAAGTGCTCCCAGACCTCCTCGCACGTGAACGTCAGAATCGGCGTCAGCACGCGCACGAGCACCTCGAGGATGTTCATGAGCACGGTCTGCGCGGCGCGGCGCCTCGGCGAATCGGCCGCCTCGGCGTAGAGGCGGTCCTTCGTCACGTCCATGTAAACGCTCGACAGCTCGTTGACGAAGTCGTAGCAGGCGCGGTAAACGCCGGAGAACTTGTACGTGTCGTAGCAGTTCTCGCACTCGCGCAGCAGCGCGTAGGTCTTGGCCATCATGTACTTGTCGATGGGCTCGAGGTCATCCCAGCCCGCAACCATCAGGCTGTTGTCGAAGTCCTCGAGATTGCTCAGCACGAAGCGCAGCGAGTTGCGGAACTTGCGATATGCATCGGAGACCTGCTTCAGGATGCCATCGGAGATCGACACGTCGTGCGAGTAGTCGACCGAGGCGACCCACAGGCGCAGCACGTCGGCGCCGAACTTGTCCATGACCTCGGCGGGGTCGACGCCGTTGCCGAGGCTCTTGGACATCTTGTGCCCGTTCTCGTCGACGGTGAAGCCGCAGTGCATGACCGACTTGTACGGCGGGATGCCGTAGGCGCCCACGCTCGTGAGCAGCGAGCTCTGGAACCAGCCGCGGTGCTGGTCGGATCCCTCGAGGTACATCTCGGCCGGGAAGTGCAGCACCTCGCGCTTCTTGCAAACGCTCGTGTGGCTCACGCCGGACTCCCACCACACGTCGAGGATGTCCTTCTCGGGGTCGAGGTCCTCGACGCCCGCGCCGCACTTCGGGCAGACCGTGTCGGCCGGCAGGAACTCGGCGGGACGCTTGGTGAACCAGGCATCGGCGCCCTCGGTCTCGAACAGCTCGATGACCGCGTCGAACGTCTCGGCGGTCGCGACGGTCTCGCCGCACTTCGAGCACTTGAAGACGGGAATCGGCACGCCCCAGGAGCGCTGGCGCGAGATGCACCAGTCGGGGCGCTCGGCGACCATCGATCCGATGCGGTTGGAGGCCCAGGCGGGAATCCACTCGACTTCATTTTCGATGGCCTTGCTAGCGGCCTCTCGCAGACCCGTCTCGTCCATGGAGACGAACCACTGGTCCGTCGCGCGGAAGATGACCGGCTCATGGCAGCGCCAGCAGTGCGGGTAGCTGTGGCTCATGTCCTCGTGGAGGATGAGCGCGCCGCGCTCGTCGAGCCACTTGATGATGAGCGGGTTGGCCTCGTTGACCTCCAGGCCGGAGAACGGGCCGCCCGTGCCCATGCCCTCGCCGGAGTAGAAGCAGCCGTTGTCGTCGACGGGCATGACGATCGGGATGCCGAACTTCTGGCCGGCCAGGTAGTCGTCGACGCCATGGCCGGGGGCCGCATGGACGATGCCCGTGCCGTCGTCGAGCGTGACGTAGTCGGCGTAGATGAACGTTCCGGTCTCGCCCTGGTCGCCGAAGATGGGCTGCTTGTAGTGGTTGCCCGCAAGCTCGGTGCCCGTCATGCTCCAGGTCTCGCCATCGGCGCCCGCCACGGGCTTGGCGCCCTCCCAGCCGAACTTGCCGGTGCAGCGCTCGACGAGCTCGGCGGCCATGATGGCGGCGCGGCCGTCATGCTCCACGGCGACGTAGCGCGCCTCGGGATGCAGGATGACGGCGTTGTCTGCCGGCAGCGTCCAGGGCGTCGTCGTCCAGATGGCGACGTCGAGCTTGCCCTCCCAGGCCTCGAGGCCGGCGGGAACCGTCGTGAGCTCGAAGCGCACGAAGATCGCGGGGCTCGTCTCGTCGCCGTACTCGATCTCGGCCTCGGCGAGCGCCGTGTGGCAGTGCGAGCACCAGTGGATGGGCTTGCGGCCGCGGTAAATCGCGCCGTCGAGGTACATCTTCTTGAAGATCTCGACGTTGCCGGCCTCGAACTCGGGCAGGTACGTGAGGTAGGGGTGCTCCCAATCGGCGTTGACGCCGAGGCGCTTGAAGCCCTCGCGCTGGAGGTCGACGCACTTCTCGGCGTACTCGCGGCACAGGCGGCGCAGCGTCGGCTTGTCGATGGCGGCCATCTTCTCGGGGCCGAGCTTCTCCTCGACGATGTGCTCGATCGGCTGGCCATGGCAATCCCAACCGGGGATGTAGGGGGTGTAGAAGCCGCGCTGGGCGTGCGACTTGAGGACGAAGTCCTTCAGGATCTTGTTGAACGCGTGGCCGATGTGGATGGCGCCGTTGGCATAGGGAGGTCCGTCGTGGAGCACCCAGGGCTGCCCGTCCTTGTTGTGCTCGAGCACGGCTGCGTAGATGTCGTGCTCGTTCCACCAGGCGAGGCGCTTCGGCTCGTTCTGGGCGAGGTTGCCGCGCATGGGGAAGTCCGTCTTCGGCAGGTTCATCGTGTCTTTGTACTCTTGCGCCATCTGAGATACCTTCGTCTTCGTTGTCGTATATGTTGTACGCGCGTGCGCGTAACCCAAAAGTATAGAGCGACGGCGGGTAATACGCTGCAACGCGCCCGCCTGCGGCATGTCATAGGAGCTTGTCCGCCCTGCCGGCGGGTCGTCTCCGGAAGAAGGCTCCGCAAAGCGCGTCCCCGCTCCGCTTCTGCAGCTCAGGAGGGAGCGCTTCGCGCTCTCGAGCCTTCGCTCCCGCAGAAGCTGCGCGGCGCCGTTGCTCCGCAATTCTTCCGGAGACGACCCGCCGGCCGGGCTACCGTTTCGTGACAGGTTGGAGAACTGTCCTTCGACTCGTTCTCGTACTACGTAAAACGTGCCACCAATTCGCGCCAATTTCCGCTCCGGTGGTATATAGTGTTCGCTAGGCTCTTTTTAAGAAGGGGTTAGGTAATCACGCCCGATGTATTGGAGGCAATGATATGGCAGACTTCAGCACCGACAAGGTTCGCAACGTTGTCCTTGTAGGCCAGGATGGAGCAGGCAAGACCTCGCTCGCAGAGGCCATGCTTCATCTGTGCGGCAAGACCGACCGTCTCGGCTCCACGGCCGACGGCAAGTCGAGCATGGACTATGACCCCGAGGAGATCAAGCGCAAGTTCACGATTTCCACGAGCCTGGGCAGCATGATCTACCGCAACACCAAGATCAACGTTCTCGACACGTCCGGCTCCCCCGACTTCATCGGCGACACCGTCGCCGCGATGTTCGCCTCCGAGGCCGCCATCTACGTCGTCGACGCCGTGGCCGGCCCGCAGGTCATGATGGTCAAGCTCTGGGAGAGCGGCATCAAGGCGTCGCTGGCCAGGGGCATCTACATCAACCACATCGATCGCGAGAACGCCGAGTTCGACTCCGCGGTCGACAACCTCAAGCAGCGCTTCGGCAAGCGTGTCGGCCCGGTCGCCCTTCCGATGGGCGTCGACTCCGACTTCCACGGCGTGATTGACCTCGTCCGCATGAAGGCCCGCACGATGGAGGGTGGCAAGGAGAAGCTTTCCGACATCCCCGCCGAGTACGCTGACGAGGCCGCGATGTACCGCGATCAGCTCATCGAGGCCGTCGCCGAGGCCGATGACGACATCATGATGAAGTACCTCGAGGGCGAGGAGCTCGAGCAGGCCGAGGTCGAGCTCGCGCTGCACAACGCCGTCGAGATGGGCGTGTTCATGCCGATTTACGTCGGTTCCACGCTGTCCGAGCAGGGCGTCACCCAGCTGCTCGACGACATCGTCGACTTCTTCCCGGCTCCCGACAAGCATCGCTTCGTGCCGCTCAAGGACGGCAGCGACTCGCTGAAGGTCGGCCTGGGCAACGAGGCTGCCGGCTACGTCTTCAAGACGCTGTCCGACCCGTATGTGGGCCGCCTGAGCTTCTTCAAGGTCATCACCGGCTCCATCAAGCCCGGCGACGAGCTCGTCTGCGCGCGCAACGGCAAGAAGGACAAGTTCTCGCACATCAACACGATGGTCGGCAACAAGACCGAGGAGATCACCTCCGCTTGCCCCGGCGACATCATCGTCGTGCCGAAGCTCTCCGAGGCCCGCACGAACGACACGCTGTCCACGAGCGGCAAGATCGACTTCAAGCCCATCCCGTTCCCGGAGCCGCTGTACCCGGTCGCCATCGAGGCCGAGAACAAGAACGACGAGGACAAGATGAGCACGTTTTTCGCGCAGGCCGCCGAGCTCGACCCGTGCGTCAAGCTCTCCCGCAACGAGGAGACCCATCAGACCATTCTCACGACGCTCGGCGAGGGCGCGTTCGACCTGCTGGCCTCGCGCCTCAAGGAGCGCAGCAAGATCGTCGTCAAGACGATTCCCATCCGCGTGCCCTATCGTGAGACGATTCGCAAGACCGCGCAGGCCCAGGGTCGCCATAAGAAGCAGACCGGTGGTGCCGGACAGTTCGGCGATTGCTGGCTGCGCCTCGAGCCCAATCCGGGTGGCGGATACGAGTTCCTCGACGAGATCGTCGGCGGCCGTATCTCCCGCGGTTACATCCCGGCTGTCGATAAGGGCGTCCAGGCTGCGATGGAGGAGGGCTTCCTCGCCGGTTATCCGATGGTCGACCTCAAGTGCGCCGTCTACGACGGTTCCGAGCACGTCGTCGACTCCAACGAGATGGCGTTCAAGCTCGCCGCGCGCATCGGTTTCCGCGCCTGCTGCGAGAAGGCCGATCCGTACCTGCTCGAGCCGATGGCCAACATCGCCGTCACGGCCGACCCGCAGTACCAGGGCGCGATCATGGGCGACATCTCGACCCGTCGCGGCCGCGTGACCGACATGGGCACCGACGATGCCGGCAACTCCGTGGTCAAGGCTCGTGTCCCGTACGCCGAGGTCGTCTACTATGCCAAGGACCTGCGCTCGCTGACGCGCGGCAATGGCTCCTTCACGATCGAGGTCGAGGGCTACGAGGAGGCTCCCTACGATGTTGCTCAGAAGCTCATCGAGGAGTACAAGGCCGCCAAGGAGAGCAAGTAATCTACAACTAGACATCGCTTGCAAGCAGGACCCGGGTTCCGAGAGGAGCCCGGGTCTTTTTTGCGCCGGGTGCTCCCACGCCGCAGGGTGTCCCGCGGCATGTCGAGCCCGCGGCGGCAAGACCGGTTGCATGACCTAGCCGCAAGCGCCGCTGTCTCGCAGCGCGTGGTGCTTGCGTGGTTGGCGAAGCCATCTTGGCAATTCCGTTCGAAAAAGGGCGTTTCAGACGCCCTTTTTCGTGAAGAAATGCCGTAATCCTGCTTTTCCGGCCAGAAATGACGCCCTTTTTCGAACGAAATTGCCAAAGAGCCGGCGCATGTCCGCGTGACGGCATCGGATGAGTCGATAATGACTGTCATTATCGACTCATCGCCAGGCTTGCTGCGGGCACCGTGCTGAGCATGCTGCAGCGACGCATCTCTTTCCGTCGCGGTACACTGGTTGCATGGTTGACTCGCACGAGCATATCGACGATGGCATGGAGGAGCTACGGCCGTGGAACGGGCGGGCGGTGCTGCTCGTCGACCTTGATGCGTTCTTCGCCTCCGTCGAGCAGCTCGATCATCCCGATTGGCGCGGCAAGCCCGTGATCGTCGGCGGAAGTCCGGATAAGCGCGGCGTGGTTTCCACCGCATCGTACGAGGCGCGCGTGTACGGCGTGCATTCGGCCATGCCCTCATGGCAGGCCGCGCGGTTGTGCCCGAACGCCATCTGGACGCACGGCAACTACCCCCGCTACAAGGAGATGTCGAACAAGGTCATGGACATCATCCGCGATGAGACGCCCGCGCTGCAGCAGGTGTCGATCGACGAGGCATTCGCCGATGTCACGCCCGGCAGGCACATCGGCGACCATCCCGTCGTCATCGCCCGGCGCATCCGCGCGCGCGTGGCCGAGCTCGGCATCACGTGCTCGGTGGGAGTCGGCACGACGAAGACCATCGCCAAGATCGCGTCCGATCTCGATAAGCCCGACGGGCTCACGGCCGTGTATCCCGGGGACGAGCGCTCGTTCCTCGACCCACTCCCCGCGGGGAAGATCTCGGGCATCGGCGGCAAGACGGTCGAGAAACTCGAGATGTACGGCATTCGTACCATCGGCGACCTGGCCGTGGCGGACGAGAGGCTGCTCCACTCGATCTTCGGCAAGAACGCCGAGACGATGATCAAGCGGGCTCGTGGCGAGGAGGATGCGCGCGTTGAGCAGCGCGCTCCGGTGAAATCCGTCTCCAACGAGCAGACATTCGCGAAGGACCTCGAGACCCGCGACGAGATCGTCGCTGCCATCGACATGCTGGCCGCGAAGGTCGGTCGCCGCCTGCGCCATAAGGGGCTCGCCGGTCACACCATCACGCTCAAGGCGCGCTATCACGACCTCACGATTCGCACGGCGCAGAAGACGCTCGACACGCCCGTCGACGACGAGCGCCAGATGATGCCCGTGCTCCACAAGCTTGTCGACGAGGTGTGGGCTCCGGGTGCGGGCCTGCGTCTCGTGGGGGTCGGCGTCTCGGAGTTCGGGAAGAGGGCCGAGCAGCTCTCGCTCTTCGACGCCAATGAAGCCAACACCGCCGAAGACGCGGTCGATCCAGGCGAGCACGGGAGCATGGCTCCCGAGGAGAGCAGCAGGCTCGCGTGGGCCACGGACGCCGTGAAGGACCGCTTTGGCGAGAAGGCCGTCCGCTTCGGGCGAGAGCTGCGCTTCGACGGCCGGGATACGGGTACAATGGCACAGCAGAAAGACGTGGCGGATCTGGCGGATTCCCCGTCGTGATCTCGTGCTGGTGTGCTTGGGGAAGAAGGCATGGGCGGAAGGATTCACTTCATAGACAACCTGAGGGGAGTGCTCATCCTCCTCGTCGTCCTGGGTCACTTCTATCTGAACGGGCGCGCCGAGGCGCAGGTGACGGGGCTCCTCTACTCGACCATCTACCTCTTTCACATGCCGCTGTTCGTCTTCGTCTCGGGCTTTCTCGCAAAGCGTGTGTACACGAAGGAGAAGGGCCTGCGCGCGAACAAGATAATCAACCTCGTCGTGCTGGGATTCCTTTTCCAGGCGGTCATCATCGCCTTCTATCCCGGACCCGAGACGATCATCGTGTTCCTCAAGACGCTGAACTTCGGCAGCACGCCATGGTATCTTATCTCCCTCGCGAGCTGGTATCTGATCACGCCCGTGCTCGCGCGGTCGAAGCCGCTTCCCACAATCATCGTCTCCGTCGTGCTCGGCTTGCTGGCGGGGTGCGTCGAGGTGTTTGACGACACGTTCTCCATCGCGCGGACGTTCATGTTCCTGCCCTTCTTCGTCACCGGCTACTATTGCAGCACCGAGCGCCTCGAGCGCGTGTCGAGGAGCAGGTCGGCGAAGGTCGTGGCGGTCGCCGCGGCGCTGTTCGTCGTCTGCTACTGGATGGGCGGCGGGTCGCTTCTCTTGCGGCAGTTCACATATGTCTACGGGAACTCCCCCTACCCGAGCACCGTGCTTCAGGGCGTGCTCGGCAGGGGGACCGTATACCTCGTTGCCGTCTGGCTGTCGGTCGCGGTGGTGAGCATCATCCCGAAGCGCGAGGTTCGATGGCTGGCTTTCCTCGGCAAAAATACGCTTTCGATATACGTGTTCCACCGGATCATCAAATGCATATGCGTGAACAACGGGCTGTTCGATTTGCCGCTGATATCCGACCCCGTCCTCGCCCCGCTCTTCTTGACGGGAATCGCCGTACTTGTGACGCTGGTGTGCCTGTTGCCGTTCCTCCGAAAGCCGCTCGATGCGTTCATGCGCCTCAAATGGAGCTGGCTGTTCGGCAAGGAGGAGGAGAAGCCCGCCGCCGCATGATGCGGGATGGGTGTGGGGCTCCATGCTTGACGGGCCCCGCCTAGATTGACATGCGTGCTTGGCGATTTCGGCCACACGGGCGGTATCTATGCAGAGAAATCGAGTGCAAGCCGGCTGAAATGGCGTATACTTACCTCGACCTTTAAGTGCGGTACCGTGATGCCGCGAAGGCGAAGCTAGGATGCAGCTCGAGACATAGCATTCCCGTGGAGCCTTTGTCGTATGGTCGACAGGGGCCTTTTTGTTGCGGCTGCAAGCTGCAGGCGGGATGTGTGCGCAGGGTCGCATCCGGAAAGGAAGCACTCATGGCTGTTGAGGGAACGGTCAAGTCGGTGTGCATGGACGCCGACGAAGTCGAGCGCGCGCTCACGCGCATGGCGCATCAGATCCTCGAGAAGAACAAGGGCGCCAAGAACATCGGCCTGGCGGGCATCGTGACCCGCGGCGACCTGCTCGCGAAGCGCCTCGTCGACAAGATCGAGGAGATCGAGGGGGTGAAGATCCCGTTCGGCCGGCTCGATATCAGCTTCTACCGCGATGATTTCGCCACGCATCTCTCGCCCGAGGTGCTCTCGACGGAGATGCCCTTCTCGATCGACGGCAAGGACATCATCCTCGTGGACGACATCCTCTACACCGGCCGCACGATCCGCGCCGCGCTCGATGCGCTCATGGACATCGGCCGGCCCGCACGCGTCCAGCTCGCCGTGCTCGTCGACCGCGGCCACCGCGAACTGCCGATCCGCGCGGACTACGTGGGCAAGAACGTGCCCTCGTCGTCGAGCGAGAGCGTGCGCCTGTTTCTCGAGGAGGTCGATGGCAAGACCGAGGTCGAGATCCTGGAGGTCTCCGAGGGTCAGCACGTTGGCGCGGCGCCCCTCGGTGGCGTGAGGGGAGGCGAGTAAGATGGCGTTTCCCCACAAGCATCTCATCGACATAACCGAGTACTCCCGCGATGACATCATGACGATCCTCCAGACGGCGCAGCGCTTCAAGAGCGTCAACGAGCGCCGTATCAAGAAGATCCCCACGTTGCGCGGTTTCACCGTCGTCAACATGTTCAACGAGCCCTCAACGCGGACGCGCTCATCGTTCGAGATCGCGGAGAAACGCCTGTCGTGCGACACGCTCAACTTCGGCGGCTCGTCCACCTCGACGACGAAGGGAGAGAGCCTCTCGGACACCATCGAGACGCTGTGCTCCTACAAAGTCGACATGATCGTCGTGCGCGACCGCCACGCGGGCGTGCCGCGCAAGATCGCCGAGCTCGTCGACGTCAAGGTCATCGATGCCGGCGACGGCAAGCACCAGCATCCGACGCAGGCCCTGCTCGACCTCTACGCCATCTGGGAGCGCAAGGGCGACCTCGATGGCCTCAAGGTCGGCATCGTGGGCGACATCAGGCATTCGCGCGTGTGTGGCTCTCTCGTTCCCGCGCTCAAGATCATGGGCTGCGAGGTCACGGTGATCGCACCGGCGACGTTGCTTCCCGCGCGCCCCGACGTGCTCGGCATCGACCATGTGACGAGCAAGCTCGATGAGGCGCTGCCCGAGCTCGACGTCGTCTACATGCTGCGCATCCAGCGCGAGCGGCTCGAGGATGCGCCGTTCCCATCGCTGCGCGAATACAGCATGCTCTACGGTCTCAACCGCGAGCGCGAGCGCCTCATGAAGCCCGAGGCGATCATCTGCCACCCCGGGCCGATCAACCGCGGTGTCGAGCTCGATAGCTACATGGCGGACAATCCCGAGCGCTCGGTCATCCTCGACCAGGTGTATGCGGGAATTCTCGTGAGGATGGCAGCGCTCTACCTGCTGTTGGGAGGTGCCGAAGATGGCATTGCTGGATAACAACGGACAATCGTACCTGCTCAAGAACGCGCGGCTCGTCGATCCGCAGGTCGGCCTCGACGAGGTCGCGGACCTGCTCGTCGCCGACGGCAAGATCGCCGCGGTCGGGCAGGGGCTGCAAGCGCCGGAGGGCGCTATCGAGCGCGATATGACCGGCAAGGTCATCGTGCCCGGACTTGTGGACATCCACGTGCACCTGCGCGATCCCGGGCAGGAGTACAAGGAGGATATCGAGAGCGGTACCCGTGCGGCTGCCCACGGCGGCATCACCGCGGTGTGCTGCATGCCCAACACCGTGCCGACGATCGACAACGCGGTGACGGTCGAGTACGTGAAGCGACGCGCGGCGGAGGTCGGGAGGTGCCGCGTGCACGTGTGCGGCGCCTGCACGGTCGGCCGCAAGGGCGAGATCCTCGCCGAGATGGGCGACATGGTCGCGCATGGCGCCGTCGCGTTCTCCGACGACGGCAGCGGCGTGCAGGGTGCCGGCGCGATGCGCCGGGTCATGGACTACGCCGCGCAGTTCGACCGCGTCGTCATGAGCCATTGCCAGGACAACGACCTCGTGGGCGAGGGTCAGGTGAACGAGGGCGTCGTCTCGACGCGCCTGGGCCTGGCCGGCTGGCCTGCCGAGGGCGAGGAGCTGCAGATCATCCGCGACATCATGCTGAGCCGTCTCACCGGATGCCCCCTGCACATCCAGCACATCACGACGGCGCGCGGTCTCGATATGGTGCGTGCGGCGAAGGCCGAGGGCCTCAAGGTCACCTGCGAGGTGGCGCCACATCACCTGTTCCTCTCCGAGGACGACATCACGGATGCCTATGACACGACGCTCAAGGTCAATCCGCCGCTGCGCACGAAAGACGATTGCGCCGCGCTCATCGAGGGCGTCAAGGACGGCACGATCGACGCGATCATCACCGACCACGCGCCACATGCCGCGCACGAGAAGGACAGCGAGTTCGAGCTCGCGCCGTTCGGCATGACGGGCATCGAGGTCTCGGTGGGCCTCATCGTCTCGAAGCTCGTCAACACGGGCGAGATCACCTGGAACCAGCTGGTCGAGATGATGGCGGTCAACCCGCGCAGCATCCTGCGTGTCGAGCGCGTCGCCCTCGAGCCGGGCTGCACGGCGGACCTCACCGTCATCGATCCCGCGCTCGAGTGGACCGTGCGCGCAGACGACTTCGAGTCGAAGGCGATGAACTGCGGCTTTGTCGGCGCCGAGATCACGGGCCGTCCGACCGACACGTTCGTCGGCGGCGTCCCGACCATGGAGGACGGCGTCGTCCGGTAGACAAGAGGGCGCGGAATGAGTCGGAGGGCTGTCCTTTGACTCATTAAGGAGTGAACCATGTTCGACGAGGAAGTCGTCATCATATCGAACGAGCGCGTTGCGCCGTCGCTGCACGTCGTGGAGTTCTCTGCACCGCAAATCGCATCGTGCGCGGAGCCGGGGCAGTTCGTTCACCTGCAGATCCCCGATTTCGGCGGCCATGTGCTGCGCCGTCCCTTCTCCATCTACACGTGGGATGCGGAGAAGGGGACGCTGTCCATCCTGTATCAAACGGTCGGGTCCGGAAGCGAGCGCCTGGCGGAGACCGCGCCTGGCGTGCGGACGAAGGCGATCGGCCCCGTGGGCCATGGCTGGAATCCGCCCGCGGGGACCCGCGAGACCGTGCTCGTGTGCGGCGGCGTGGGTGTCGCTCCGCTGACGATGCTCGCCAAGCAGCTCGTCGAGGCGGGCGCGCATGTCACATGCCTCGTCGGCGCGACAGCGGCGGAGCGCGTCGTGGGCGTCGAGAAGCTGCGGGAGCTGGGAGCCGACGTGCGCGTCGCAACCGACGATGGCACGGTTGGGCATCACGGTTTCTGCACGGACCTGCTCGCCGAATGCCCGTCGGCAACCGATTATGTCGCGATTTGCGGACCGGCTCCCATGGAGAAGGTGGCCGTCGCGCGCGTGGCCGAGCTCTGGGGCGATGCCTGCACCTGCGAGGTGTCGGTCGAGCGCAGGATGGCATGCGGCATCGGCGCGTGCCTGTCCTGCGTGGTCGAGACGGTCGATGGCCGTAAGCGCGCGTGCGTGGACGGCCCGGTCTTCGGAGCTTCGGAGGTGGTGTGGTGATGGCCGTGAAGATGGAAGTCGCGCTCGGCGCGCTCAAGATGAAGAACCCCGTCACGACCGCGTCGGGAACGTTCGCCGCAGGCCGGCAGTACAGCGAGTTCTTCGACCTCCGCGAGCTGGGGGCCGTCACGACGAAGGGTGTCTCGCTCGGCCCGTGGGCGGGCAACGACTCCCCGCGCATCGCCGAGACCCCGAGCGGCATGCTCAACTCGATTGGTCTGCAGAATCCCGGCGTCGAGGCGTTCTGCGCTGGTGACCTCGCCTGGCTCTCGCAGCAGAACGTGCCGATCATCGTGAACGTCTCCGGCCACAGCGCCGGGGAATACGCGGCGGTGATCGAGCGCCTCGAGGAGGAGCCCGCCATCGGCGCCTACGAGCTCAACATCTCGTGTCCGAATGTCGACAGCGGCGGCATGACGTTCGGCGTCGACCCCAAAGCGTCCGCGGCCGTCATCTCCTCGTGCCGCGCCGCGACGAAGCGCCCGATGATCGTAAAGCTCACTCCCAACATCACCGATATCACCGTCATCGCCAAGGTCGCCGAGGCCGAGGGTGCCGACGCCGTCTCGCTCATCAACACGCTGCTCGGCATGGCCATCGATGCGCGCAGGCGCAGGGCGGTGCTCGCGCGCAAGGTCGGCGGCATGTCCGGTCCGGCGGTCAAGCCCGTCGCGCTGCGCATGGTGCACGAGGTCTACCACGCCGTGCAGATTCCGATCGTCGGCATGGGCGGCATCTCGACGGGCGTCGACGCGGTCGAGTTCATGCTCGCCGGCGCCACCGCGGTGGCCGTGGGCACGGCGAACTTCGCGAACCCGCGGGCTGCGGCCGATGTTGCCCGGGGCATCGAGGAGTTCTGCGAGGCCGAGGGGGTCTCGGACGTCCATGAACTAATAGGCGCGCTCGAGTAGGAGAAATGGAGGGGACAGGTCACTTGTCCCAGCATCGAGCAACACCGCGCGGTCGGCCGGATGGCCTGCCGCGCGTCTGTCGTTTTAGGCCGGAGAGTGGCATAACCAACACGCAACTGCGCAATTAGGAAAGATTAATTCCTTTTACTTGCTTAGCGAGCGCGCTCTCCTTGACGCGTTTAAATTTGTTCGATTAGTTTATGTTGAATACTCTTCCTTTTGGGAGATGGGAAAACCGAATAGTGGGATGAGAGCCGAAAGGGGACTGGAATTATGGCTTTCAGGAAGATGTTCCTCAACGTCAATGGCGTTGAGCGAATCCTTGTTTGTGACCCGGAGAAGGATACGCTCGCCGTTGTGTTGAGGAGAATGGGTTTCACCGGAGTCAAGATCGGTTGCGGCATGGGCCAGTGCGGCGCCTGCAACGTGATCGTTGACGGCAAGGTCGTCCGCTCGTGCGTGCGCAAGATGAAGAGCATTCCCGAGTACGCGGACGTCACCACTATCGAGGGCATCGGCACGCCGACGAACCTGCACCCGCTGCAGCTCGCCTGGATCGTGTGCGGTGGTGTCCAGTGCGGCTTCTGCACCCCCGGCTTCATCGTCACCGCCAAGGCTCTTCTCGACGAGAATCCGAATCCCACGCGCGAGGAGGTTCGCGCCTGGTTCCAGAAGAACCGCAACGCTTGCCGCTGCACCGGTTACAAGTTCCTCGTCGACGCCGTCATGGAGGCCGCCAAGGTCGTCCGCGGTGAGATGACGATGGAGGATCTCGCCTTCAAGATGCCCGAGGATCAGCGCATCTACGGCACCAACTATCCGCGTCCCGACGCCCTGGCCAAGGTCACGGGCACGGCCGATTACGGCGCGGACCTCAACATGAAGCTTCCGGAGGGCGTCCTCCGTCTCGCCATGGTGCAGTCCGATCAGTACCATGCCAAGATCCTGTCGATCGACTTCGCCGAGGCCGAGAAGATGCCGGGCGTCGTCAAGGTCATCACGGCCAAGGACGTCAAGGGCACCAACCGCATCTTCTTCCCGGATGCCGCCAAGCGTATGTACAGCCCGCTGAACACGCGCCCGATCATCTGCGATGACGAGGTCTTCCGCGTCGGTGACGTCGTCGCCGTCGTCGCGGCCGACACCGAGGAGCATGCGCGCGCCGCTGCCGCGACCATCAAGGTCGAGTACGAGCCGCTGGCCGCCTACACCGACGTCCTCGATGCCATCGACCCGGATGCCGAGCGCGTCCACAAGGAGTCCCCGAACCTGTTCCAGGAGCTCCCGGTCATGCGCGGCGAGGATCCGCGCGAGGTGTTCGCCAAGGCTCCGCACGTCGTCGAGCATAGCTATCACAGCGCCTGCCAGCCCCACCTCGTCATCGAGCCCGATTGCGCGCTCGCCTACACGGACGAGGAGGGTCGCCTGACCGTTCACACCAAGTCGCTGTTCGTCTGGTTTGCGACGATCCTCACGGCCGAGGGCCTGGGTCTCGCTCCCACCGACCTGCGCGAGATCGAGAACCACACGGGCGCTTCCTTCGGCTACTCGCTGTCGCCGGCCACGTACGCCGTGATGGCCGCCTGCCACATCGCCACCGGCCAGCCGTGCTCGATGGTCCTGACCTACCCGGAGCACAACCGCTGGACGGGCAAGCGCGCCGCTTCCTACACGAACCTCAAGATGGCTGCCGACGAGAACGGCAAGATCCTCGCCGAGGAGTTCGTGATCTGCTATGACAAGGGCGCTCACATCGAGACGTCCGACGTCGTCAGCAAGGGCCGCCGCTACATGGGTGCCCCGTACTATGTGCCCAGCGTTGCCGGCATCGCCGAGATCGCCTACACGAACAACGCGTTCTCCACGGCGTTCCGCGGCTTCGGCTCGCCGCAGGTCTACACGGCCTCCGAGCAGATGATCGACGAGCTGGCGGAGGAGTGCGGCATCGACCCGCTCGAGTTCCGCTACATCAACGTCTTCCGCGAGGGCGACACGAACATCAACGGCCAGGAGTACACGGTTTACCCGATGGCCGGCCTGATCGACATCATGCGTCCGTACTACCTCGAGAAGAAGGCCGAGGTCGAGAAGTTCAACGCCGAGAGCGATGGCAAGATCCTCCGCGGCGTCGGCGTCTCGAGCGCGCACTACAACGTGTGCGGCGGCCCGGATGACCATTCCGAGGCGGCGGCCGAGCTCCGTCCCGACGGCGGTGTCAACATCTACGACACCTGGGAGGAGCAGGGCCAGGGCGCGTCGGTCGGCTCGCTCGTCCATGC
Source organism: Coriobacteriales bacterium (assembly GCA_050946275.1). Lineage (GTDB taxonomy): Bacteria > Actinomycetota > Coriobacteriia > Coriobacteriales > CADBOM01 > JBMNUM01. The sequence continues at coordinate 17,750 of JBMNUM010000018.1, read as the reverse complement.
CCATGAGTCGCTGAAGAAGGCTGGCTACTACGTCGATCCCGAGTGCATTCACCTGCGCATGAACGACACGGGCCAGTGCCCGATCTCCGGCCCGGCGGCCGCATCGCGCTCCAACTACATGGTCGGCAACGCCATCCTCGACGCCTGCACGAAGCTCGTCGACGCCATGAAGAAGGACGACGGAACGCTCCGCACTTACGATGAGATGGTTGCCGATGGCATCGAGACCAAGTACATCGGTGTCTACGACACCACCGGCATGTGCACGCCGAACGACGACACGTACGGCCAGGGTGCGATGAGCCCCGAGTACACCTACGGCTTCTATGTGACCACCGTCGAGGTCGACACCGAGACCGGTAAGGCCAAGGTGCTCTCGATGCACGGTGCCACCGATGTCGGAATCGTCTCCTCCAAGCAGGGCCTCGAGGGCCAGGCCATGGGCGGCATGGCGCAGTCCATCGGCTTCGCGCTGTCCGAGGATTACAGCGATCCGATCAAGCAGACCGGTCTCATCCAGTGCGGCTTCCCGTACATCATGGATGTTCCGGATGACCTCGAGGTCATCTGCCAGGAGACCCCGCGTCCGAGCGGCCCGCACGGCTCCGTTGGCGCTTCCGAGGTTTACCTGTCTGGTTGCCACGTGTCGGTCATCAACGCCATCTACAACGCTTGCGGCGTCCGCGTCCGCGAGCTGCCGGCCACGCCGGACAAGATCAAGGCCGGACTCGCCGCCAAGGCTGCTGGCGAGCCGTTCATGGATGATCAGTACTGGCTGGGCGACGACCTGTACCAGCGCCTCGACGACTTCATCGCCAACCCGATGTAGGATCGAGCGGAATCAGGATCAAATGGGAGGGGCCGCTGATGCGGCCCCTCCTTGTAAGATGAGACAAGCGATTGGCTCATCTGGGGTAACGAGGGGAGAGTTATGGTTCAGACGGCTGCATGGGTGGTTGACCACTCGAACATGTGCACGGCTGACGATCCGGTGCCATGCACGATGCGGTGCCCGTTCGGCCTCGATGTGCGCACGATAGTCGGCCGTGTTGCCAAAGGCGAGTTCGACATCGCGCGCACCTTCCTCGAGCAGCACATCCCCTTTCCCCAGTTCGTCTGCCGGCTGTGCTCGGAGCCATGCCGTGCCGAGTGCATCCGAGGTGGGTACGGCGGCTCGATAAACATGAGGGCCCTGGAGCGCGCCTGCTTCGATTTCGGCCGCGAGACGCCCGCGCGTCGTTATGCCCGCCGCAAGAAGAAGGGCACCATCGTCGTCGTGGGCAGCGGACTCACCGCCATGACCTGCGCGTATGCGCTTGGCCGAAAAGGATACAACGTCGAGCTCCGCACATCGTCGTCCATGCTCGGAGGCCATCTCCTCCAGCTCCCGGAGGACGAGCTGCCGCATGCCGTGCTCGATGCGGCGCGCAAGACCGTGGAGGAAAATGCCTCCGTTGTCTACGGGAGTCCTTTCAAGTCGCTCGACGACTTCGAGTGGGATGCGCTGATTCTCGCGACGGGTGCCCATTCCGGTGATTTCGGTCTCGCGACCCAGGGCGATTACATCAAGATCGACCCGATCACCCGGGAAACTTCCCGCAAGGGCGTCTTCGCCGCGGGCCGTATCGTGGGCGAGTACGACCATGTTGTCGCGATGGGGTCGGCGCTCTCCGTTTGCCTGAGCGTCGAGCGCATGCTCCGTGGCGGCTCGCTCTCCATCGATCGCGACGATGTGCCCCGGGAGTGCACGAACCTGCACGTCGATTGCTCGCAGGTCGCTGATATCCCCGCCGTCGAGCCCGCCGACACGTTCTATACGCGAGAAGAGGCGATTGCCGAGGCGCAGCGGTGCCTCATGTGCGAGTGCGACTTCTGCGTGACGACGTGCGACCTCATGTCGCGCGACCGTCGCAAGCCGAAGCAATGCATCCATGACCTGTCGGAGACGTTCGCCGCGGTCGCAAAGCACTCCGCGAAGATCGCCCTGCGCAAGTCCAACATGTGCTCGCAGTGCGGGTTGTGCGGCGAGCGTTGCCCGAACGGCCTCAACATGGGCGAGCTCTACCTCGAGGCTCGCAGAATCCTGCGCAAGCGCGGTGAGCTGCCGCCCGCGTTCCACGATTTCTGGCTGCGCGACATGAATCACGCGCTCGGGCATCGGGCGGCATTCCAGCTGGTGCCGGAAGGCGGCAAGCCGGAATACCTGTACTTCCCCGGTTGCTCGCTCGGTGCATCCGACCCGACGCTCGTCACATCCTCGTACGAGCTGCTGCAGCGTATCGTCGGCGAGGAAAACGTCGCACTCGACGTGTCGTGCTGCGGCGCTCCCGCCCACTGGTCGGGCGGTGAGGGGCTCTTCTCCATCGTGCAGGAGGGTTTCCACGGGCGTTGGGTTGCGCTCGGCGAGCCGAAGGTCGTCGTCGCGTGCCCGACGTGCCGCAAGATGCTGTTGAGGGGAAATCCCCGCCTCGACATCTGCTCGTTGTGGGAGCTCGCGGCCGAGGCGGATCTGCCCGCGCCCGAGGAACTCTTCGGCAATGGCGAGATCAGCCTCTTCGACCCCTGCTCTGCACGCGCCGATGCCGGCTCGCGCCTTGCCATCCGCAAGGTGCTCGAGAAGCTCGGTTACAAGGTGGACGAGATGCAGGGCGATGGCTCGGAGGCACGCTGCTGCGGATTCGGCGGTCTCACCTACAGCGCCGACAAGGACTACACGCGCTCGATCGCCGACGCGCGCCTGAAGAGCGCCGAACACGATGTGGTGACGTACTGCTCGAACTGCCGCGACGTCTTTGCCTCGCATGACGCGCGCGTGCTGCATATCCTCGATGTGCTCATGGGCCGCACCGAGCCAACCCCGCGTCCCTCGCTGAGCCAGCGCCGGACGAATCGCGAGCTGCTCAAGGCCGAGCTGTCCGGCGAGGCTATGCCCGCGATGCGCGACCTGCCACCGCTGACGCTCGACGACGGCATCCTCGCCAAGCTCGACGACGAGCTGCTGCTCGTCGAGGAGGTGCAGGAGGCCATCGCCTCGTCCTACGAGACCGGCGCGCAGCTGCTCGACGACGAGACTGGTTGGATCGTCACGCACAAGCAGGTTGGCATCATCACAATCTGGGTGTTCTTCGAGCCAGCTCCCGAGGGCGAGGGCTTCTTGGTCCATAACGTGTACAGCCACCGCATGAAGGTAGAATGGGAGCCAAGGTAAAACCTGACAAATGGTTCTGACGCCTTTGCCAGGTCTACGATGCCTCCCGCAGCCGCGGAGGTCGTAATAACCTAGCATGTAGGTATGATTATGAGCCGAAGGACTGTCCTTTGACTCGTTTGGGTTACGGAGGGAATGGGAAATGGAACACGTGTTTGAGGAGATGGCGCGCCGTCTGGGAGAGGGCGAGAGGTTCGGCCTCGCCGTCATCTGCGTTTCGGACGGGTCGACGCCGCGTAAGGTTGGGTCGAAGATGCTCGTCGATGCCGATGGAAGCATCTTCGCCACGATCGGCGGGGGCTCGCCGGAAGCTGCGGCCATCGACGCCTGTCGCGAGGCGCTTGAGAGCGGGCGATCGAGCGTACTCTACTACGACTTCGGCGAGGATGACGTGAACGTCGCGGCTCCGATTTGCGGTGGCAGTGGGTCGGTCGCCATCTGCGTCGTCGATGGGGCGCATAAGCCCGTTGTCGATGCCCTCGTCGAGGGTGTGGCCGAGGGACGCGACATGCAGTTTGCGCTCCATGTTGCCGACGGGCGTTGCGATCTGTACTGCGTCGATGTCGAGACCAAGCAGGCGACGGCATCGGCAGGTGCCGATATCGACGAGGACCTGGCTGTCGACATCGTCAAGCAGTTCCATGATTCCGAGACGTTCGATAGCGCGGATGCCGATGAGGTGTGGCATAACGAGCGCGTGCGCTCCGAGGGCCATCTCTACCTCATCGGCGGAGGTCACGTGTCGCTGGCCACCGAGGCCGCTGCTCGCGTGGCGGGCTTCTCGACCGTCGTCATCGACGACCGCGTGGAGTTCGCGAATGCCGAGCGCTTCCCGAACGCACGGTGCATCGCGATGCCCGGCTACGAGGACCTGTCCACGCTCAAGATCCGGGAGAACGACTACATCGCCATCATGACGCGAGGCCATTCGTACGACCGGGAGTGCCTCATGTGGGCACTCGGCACACCGGCCGGCTACATCGGCATGATCGGAAGCAAGCGCAAATGCGGTCTCGTCTACGACCGCTTGAGGGAGGACGGCTACTCGGAGGAGGCCATCGCCTCGGTTCACGGACCCATCGGTCTGCCCATCGGCGGCAACACTCCGGGTGAGATCGCCATCTCCATCGTGGCGCAGCTCGTCCAGGAGCGCCCGGCCCGCGCCGAGCGCGCCAAGCAGGGGACGGAAGCCTAGCACCATGCTCACGGAGTTCCTCGGGCCCGCGCGGAGCATCTGCCCCGTCTGCCTCGAGCCGCTGCTCGGGCAGTACCTGCGCGACCGCGAAGGCAACGTGTATCTCGACCGCGTCTGCCCGGAGCACGGGGAGACGCGCGAGCTCGTGTGGCAGGGGAGCCTCGACTGGCTCGCCTGGGGCGAGGGAGAGAGCGTGGTCCCGGTGGAGTTCGGGCTGCAGGAGGCGGTGAGGGACTCCCGCCTCTCGTCGAACGCGCACTGTCCGCACGGATGCGATACCTGCGGTGCGCACGGCATCGAGCCGTGCTGCGTTCTGCTCGAGGTCACCCAGCGCTGCAACCTCGGCTGTCCCGTGTGCTTCGCCTCATCGGGGTGTCCCGGCGAGGACGATCCATCGCTCGACGTCATGGAGATGTGGTACGACCGAATCTACGAGCAGGCGGGCTATGCGAACCTCCAGCTCTCGGGCGGCGAGCCCACGATGCGCGATGACCTCCCCGAGATCATCGAGATGGGGCGGTCGAAGGGGTTCGGCTTCTTCCAGCTGAACACGAACGGCTTGCGCCTCGCAACCGAGCCCGGGTACGCACAGGTGCTGAAGGAGGCGGGCGCGAGCTGCGCCTTCCTGCAGTTCGACGGCATCGATGACGAGCCGTACCGCATCCTGCGCGGGCGCCCACTGCTCGATGTGAAGATGGCAGCCATCGAGGCGTGTGCCGAGGCGCGGTTGCCCGTGGTTCTCGTGCCCACCGTCACACGCGGCGTCAACGACGACCAGCTCGGAGGCATCGTCCGCCTTGCCCTCGAGCATGCACCTGCAGTACGCGGCGTGCACATCCAGCCTCTCGCGCGGTTCGGGCGCTGTCCTGAGCTTCCCGCGGGCCATATCGGCATTCCGGGCGTGCTGGAGTCGCTCGAGCGCCAGACGGACGGTGTGGTGGCGCGCGGTCATTTCCGAGGCGGGGAGACGGAGAGCATGTACTGCTCGTTCTCGGCGAGCTATCGCATCGTTGACGGGGAGCTGGTGCATCTTCCCTCGGCCAAGCCGCTGTGCTGTGGCGCTATGGCCGACCCGGACGCCGTCGCTCGCGCCCGTCTCACGAACAGCCTGAGATGGGGTACCGATCTCGATCTTCTCGACACGGACCCGGAGCCGGGTTCGCTCGATGACTTCCTCGTCGAGAGTCGCAAAAGCGCGTTCTCGATCACGGGGATGGAGTTCATGGATGCCGAGACGCTCGACCTCGAGCGCCTCGAGCGCTGCTATGTGTTCATCACGCGGCCAGATGGCCAGCTCATGCCGTTTTGCGCCTACAACCTCACCGCACGTGACGGCACGCCGCTCTATCGCGAATGAGTCGATGGCGACGGCCATAGTCGACTCATTCATCGGGGTGGTACGATGGGTGTGAGCTTACAAGGGAGGGGACTGGGTATGAAGTGCCTGAAATGCAACGAGGAACTCGTTCCGACGAAAACGGAACTCACGTATCTCGGACATCAGATGACGTATGACTTCCCGCGATGCCCGTCGTGCGGGCAGGTATTCATTCCCGAGGATGTCGTGCGCGGAAAGATGCGCGAGGTCGAGATCACCCTCGAGGACAAGTAGCCGTGCCCGGGGCAATGCCGGACCGGCACCACCCGCTTCCCTTTTCGGATCAGCGATTCGCCCGCGCAGAGCTCGAGCGCATTCAGCTCGGGCTGCTGAACGACCTCATCGCGCGTGCCCGCGTGGCAAGCGCCTTCCATCGGCACCGCCTGCCTGCAGAGCCTCTCGGCTCGCTCGATGAGCTCACCCGCCTTCCCTTCATGGTCCCTGATGACCTGCGTGTCCAGGAGAGTGTTCTGCTTGTGCCACCGCAGCAGGTCTCGCGCATGGTGAGCCTGCCGACATCGGGGACGAGCGGCGAGCCGAAGCGCATCGCCTTCACCGAGGAGGACGTGCGTCAGACACGGGAGTTTTTCTCGACGGGGTTGCATTGCATCTGCCGCGCCGGCGAGCCGACGGCCGTGCTGTTCCCGAGTGCGACGCCGGGCAGCATGGGATCGCTTATCGCGATGTCGGTGGAGGATACCGGCGCGCGCGCCGCGACCTTTGACATCAGCGCGCCTCTCGAGGAGATTGCCCGAGCCGTTGCACGCTCCGGTGCGACATCCGCCGTGGGTAGCGGCCATCTGCTGCTCGCGCTCGCACGCTATGCGGGGCGCCATCCCGGCACCTTGGGCCTGGACCGCGTGCTCGTCTCCTCCGATAACGCCTCGCGCTCGATGCTGGCCGCCATCGGCACCGGGCTTGGGTGCGAGGTGTTCGAGCACTTCGGGATGACGGAGACCGGTTTCGGTTGCGCGGTCGACTGTTGGGCGCATGCCGGCATGCACATCCGCGAGTTCGACATGATCGTGGAGATCGTCGATCCCGCGACGGGTGAGGCCGTGCCTGCGGGCGAAGAAGGCGAGCTCGTCATCACGACCCTGCTCCGCGAGGCGATGCCCGTCATCCGTTATCGCACGGGGGACATCGCGAGCATCGTGCCCGGCGAATGTCCTTGCGGGGGCGGTCTCCGGCGACTCGGCCGCATGAGGGGGCATGCGCTCCTGCGCGATGACGGAGAATGGCGTCTCGAGGCCGCGCTCGACGAGACGGTGTTCGCGCTGCCGGGCGTCGTCGATTACGAGGCGCGTTTGACCGGCATGAATGAGGGTCGCTCCCTCTCGATCGCAGTGGAGTCGTTCGAGGGGATCGATGCGCGCGAGCTGAAGCGCGCTCTTCCAGAGGACATCGCGGTCGAGGTGGAGGCCAAGCCCGTCGACGAGAGCGCCCCTCTCAGGAATCCCAAGCTCAGCCGCCTGCAATGACGAACATGACAAACACGTCTGACGTGTTTGTCATGATGGCGGGGGTATGACCCCTTCGTCAGGCCCTGCTGGCGAGGATTGCCTTGAGCTTCTCGTAGTCCTCGGGCGTGTCGGCGTCTTGCACCGCGCCCTCGTCGGCGACGGGGATGCGTGCGATGAGCTCGCCTGTCGCCTCCAGCGCGGCTCGCAGGCCCTGCTCGTCGAGCGTCTTGAGAAGGGCGGGCAGCAGCGACGCCTCCAGCATGAGGGGATGGCCCTCCTGGCCTCCGTGGATGGGAATCGCGATCGATGCCCTGGCGGCGAGCAGCTTGTCGGCCGTGGTGGGAAGCCACAGCGGCATGTCGACCGGGCACAGCAGGATGCGCTCGCAGTCCTTGCTGACGGCCTCGAACCCGAGGCGCACGGATGCGGACATCTGCGTCGTCGCGAAGTGCGGATTGCGCACGAAGCGCACCGGGAGGTCGCCGAGGTGCTCTTCCAGCTCGTCGGCACGGTTGCCGGTCACCATCACGATGTCGTCGACGCCGATGGCGACGAAGTTGCGCACGAGCGCGCGGGAGATGGTCTCGGATCCCAAGGGCAGCATCGGCTTAAAGGACCCCATGCGGGAGGAGAGCCCCGCGGCGGTGATGATGGCGGTGACGTGCCTATCCTGATTGCCCACGTGCCCCTCCTCTCGTTGTACGATGTATCCATGATAGGAGATGAGGCCGATGATTATAAGGGCGGATGGAGTGGCCGAGCGCATGAGCACAGAGGGCATCACGGACGAGGCGATCGAGCTCGCGCTGGCCAAGGGTCGCGAGGCGGGTAACCTCGTGCTCGACGAGAGCGATGGATGCCTCGTCACCCACGCGGAGATCGAGAACCTCACGCTATGGGTGCGCTATAGAGAAGCAGGCGCCGACGTTGAGGTCGTCGACGCCTACTATCACCGCATGCAGGTCGTGTAACCGCGCGACAACGACGGCGACCGCCATTGCCGCGTTTGGCTGTCTCGCGAGCGCTTGCTATTGGATGGGCGTAAGCTGATCGAAGTTCAGCATCACATGGTCGGCGCGCCAGAGGTAGTACTTGAACACGTTGTCGTCGACCTCCTCGATGAGGTCGACGCGGTTGTCGCCCGTGTACTTCCAGCCGCCGCCCGTGTTGTAGAGCAGGTCGGGATCCCAGCCCATGAAGATCAGGAAGCGCCGTGCCATCTGGGAGTAGCCGCCCCCGCCGCACATGAACAGGATCGGCTGATCCTTGGGGAACAGGTCCTCGAGGATCATCATGGACTCCTCGTAGTTCGGCTTGGCGTCGACGACCTCGAACTCCGAATCCTCGTTCCAGGTGATCTCGAAAAGGGATTTCTCCGTGTATGCGCCGCCGACGGGAATCTTGTCGAGCGTGCCGATGTAGGGCCAGGGCACGATCTTGAAGCCCTTGACCATGAAGCTCAGCTTCGCGTCGCCGCCCACATCGCACCACTTGGCCGTGTCGTCGATCATGCGCATGTCGCGATACGCCACATCGGGGATGCCGAGGTAGTCGTCGATCGTCGAGACATTGACGTTCTTGTCGATTCCGAACTTGTTCTCCGGATCGGGCTCTGCGAGGGGAAGCTCGGCGAAATCATCGTCTGCGAAAAAGCTCATGGCACCCTTCCATTCTCTCGATGAATGCTTAACCGTTCCTAAATGCAGTATGATACGGTAATCGGGCCACGTTTGCATGCGTCAGGCCTGTCCCCTCCGCGATAGTTAGGAGCCTTCATGAGCGAGTTCGCTTCCACGCTTGCACCGGAAGACCGCGTCATCGTCGCATTGGATTGCGGCTTGGAGGACGCGCTCGCGCTCGCGGACCGGCTCGAGGGCCGCGCCCGTTGGATGAAGGTCGGTATGACGTTGTTCTACCAGGAGGGTCCACGGGCTGTCGCCGCGTTCAAGGAACGTGGCTTCAACGTATTCTGCGACTTGAAGCTCAACGACATTCCGCATCAGGTTCGGGGCGCCGCGCGCTCCATCGCGCTCACGGGCGCCGACATGATCACCGTGCACGCCTCGGGTGGTTCCGACATGATGCGGGCCGCGGTCGAGGGCGTCGAGGGCGCGTGCGCCGAGATGGGCCGCGAGGCCATGCCGGCCGTCATCGCCGTGACGGTGCTCACGAGCATGGACGATGCCACCCTGCGCTCGATCGGTGTCGACGACGCGCCGGCCAGGCAGGTCCAGAGGCTCGCGACGCTCGCCATGGATGCGGGGGTCGCCGGCGTTGTCGCCTCCCCGATGGAGGCGCCGCTGCTGCGCCCGATCGTCGGCACCGGGCTCATCGTGACGCCCGGCGTGCGCCCCGCGGGCTCCGCCGCGGGCGACCAGTCGCGCATCACCACGCCCGCGCAGGCCCTGGCCAACGGGTCGACGCACATCGTGGTCGGCCGCCCCATCACGCAGGCTCCCGATCCCGTCGCCGCATTCGATGCGATCGTGGAGGAGCTGCGGTAGCGCGGCTCGAGTTACGCCCGGACCGCGCAAGGCGCGCCGGCCATGGGCATCCGGCCGCATGTATGTGAGAAAAGCGCCCGTGTTCCGCACGCGCGCCGTTTGAACGGAGGGTTAGAGATGAACGATTCCGACATCCTCGCGATGCTGCGCGAGAGGCAGGCCATCAGGCAGGGCCACTTCGTGCTCACGTCCGGCAGGCACTCCGACACGTACATCCAGTGCGCTCGCGTGCTCGAGGACCCGCAGCTGACGGTCGACCTCGCCAAGGAGGTCGTTGCACGCCTGCCCGAGGGCATGAAGGTCGACCTGGTCGCCTCTCCGGCCGTGGGCGGCATCCTCTTCGGCTTCGCCGTGGGCCTCGCGCTCGGCGTCAACATGATCTTCTCGGAGCGCAAGGATGGCCAGATGATGTTCCGTCGCTCGTTCGAGGTTCCCGAGGGTGCGCACGTGCTCGTCGCCGAGGACGTCGTGACCACCGGCTCGTCGGTCAAGGAGGTCTGCGACCTCGTCGAGCAGTCGGGCGCTGAGGTCGTCGGCGTCGTCTCGCTCATCGATCGGTGCTCCGACCGCCTGTTCACGCAGCCGTTCTACCCGCTGCTCACGCTTCCGACGCCTTCATGGGACGCTTCTGAGTGCGAATTGTGCAAGCAGGGGGTCGAGGTGCACTCGCTCGGCAGTAGAAAACTGTAGAATCGCATAATTTCTCGTACAAAGTCCTATTCCCATATGCATAGAATTGGGCATAATATATTAAGTTTGGTTTATTTGGAAAATCCGTCATGTAGGCGGTTCACCACGCTGTATGCCCAGTAGGTAAACTTGGGGAAAACATAGGGTGATTTACAGAAAGGCAGGGACAAACATGGCACTTCCCAATCAGACTCCTGAAGAGCGTCGCGCTGCACTCGAGAAGGCTGCCGAGGCACGTCATGCCCGTGCGGAGCTCCGCGACAAGATCAAGACCGGAAAGATCTCGGTCAAGGAGGTCCTCACCACCGAGGGCAACCCCGTCATCGACAAGCTGAGGGTCAAGGACATGATCGCCTCCCTGCCTGGTTACGGCAAGGCCAAGGTCACCAAGGTCATGGAGGAGCTTGGGATTTCCGAGACCCGCCGCATCAAGGGTCTGGGCACCCGCCAGCGCGAGGCCCTCATCGAGAAGCTCTCCAAGTAAATGGCAGGCAGGCTCTTCGTCATATCCGGACCGTCCGGTGCGGGGAAGGGCACGCTCGTCAACAGGGTTATGAGTCGCCGGGACGGAACGTGGCTTTCCGTCTCGGCGACTACTCGTTTGCCCCGCGAGGGCGAGGTCGACGGCGTGTCGTACTACTTCCTGACCGATGACGAGTTCGATGCCAAGATTGAGGAGGGAGACTTCCTCGAGTGGGCGAACGTGCACACCCGCAGGTACGGCACGCTCCGCTCGGTTGTGGTCGAGAAGCTCGAGCAGGGCATCGACGTCATCCTCGAGATCGATGTCCAGGGCGCGCTCCAGGTTCGCGAGAACTATCCCGATGCATTTCTGATTTTCATCAAGCCGCCGAGCTTCGAGGAGCTCGAGCGAAGGCTCGTCAGCCGTGGCACCGAGACCGCCGAGCAAATCGCCGGCCGTCTCGAGGTCGCGAAGCTGGAGATGGAGCAGGAGAAGTGCTACAATGTATCGCTCGTCAACGACGAGTTGGACAGGGCGACCGAGGAACTGCTCCAGATTATGGATTCGCAGTGCAAGGTGGAACCTGTCCCGAGTGCATAGAGAACGAAAGTAAGGTGCGTCATGTCGATTATCGACCAGCATATTGACAAGCTTCTTGACCAGACGGACAACGACCGGTACCTGCTGTGCGCTATCACCGCGAAGCGCGCTCGCGACATCAACGACATGATGCGCGGGCAGAAGAGCCGTGCGCTGGCGCTGCAGACCGTTGCCGAGCTCTCGCAGTTCTCCCAGGCCAAGCCTCTCTCGCTTGCCATGGAAGAGGTCGAGCGCGGAGACCTGGGCTACATCGACGAGAGCGCCCAGGCCTAAGCCGGCGGAGGACGGTTGCCAACGGTGGCACGGCCTGTATTTCTCGTCCATTACCACGAGATCGGACTGAAGGGGCGCAATCGCTCCACGTTCGAGCATCAATTCATCAGGAATATCGAGTTTGCCTGCGAGGGCCTTCCGGTGGACAAGGTGTCCAAGATATCCGGAAGGATCCTCGTTTCTTTGAGCCCGGGCATCTTCGCCGGCGACGCGACCGACGACGGGTTCGTTCCCGGCGGTCTCAAGGACGCCCGCGTGCAGCAGGTGTTCACGCTCCTCAAGGGGATTCCCGGCGTGGCCCGCGTCTCGCTCGGATGGCGATGCGGGCGAGAGTTTGACGAGATGCTCGCCCTCTCGGCCGAGGTGCTGGGGGATTGCGAGCCGTTCCAGACGTTCAAGGTCAACTCCAGGCGCTCGAACACCGATTACGAGATGCACTCCATGGAGATGAACCAGCGCATCGGCGCGTACCTGTGCGAGCGCTTCCCCGACAAGACGGTGCGCATGCGCGAGCCCGATGCCGAGGTGCACGTCGAGGTGATCCAGGGGAGCATCTACATCTACGCGCGCACGGAGCCGGGTGTCGGAGGTTTGCCGGTGGGGAGCGCGGGCAAGTTCATCGCATTGCTCTCGACGGGCATCGACTCGCCGGTGGCCATGTGGCGGCTCATCCATCGCGGTGCCGTCGCCGTGGGCTTGCATTTCTCCGGCGCTCCCGAGACCGACGATTCCTCGGAGTATCTCGTGCGCGACATCTGCGATGCGCTTGCCGGCTGCGGCGGCATCCAGAAGCTCTACATCGCGCGCATCGGGGAATATCAGCGCAGGATCGCCGCCGTCGTTCCCTCCAAGATGCGCGTCATCTTCTTCCGGCGCCTCATGTTCACCGTGGCCAACGAGCTGGCGCGGCGCGAGAACTGTAAGGCGCTCGTGACCGGCGAGTCTCTCGGCCAGGTCGCTTCCCAGACGATGGAGAACATCATGGCCGTCGACGCCGTGGCCACCATCCCGGTCTTCCGGCCGCTCATCGGCACCGACAAGCTCGAGATCATCGGGCAGGCGCGGGAGCTGGGCACCTATGAGCTCTCGACCCAGCAATGCGCGGACTGCTGCACGCTGTTCCTGCCCCGTAGCCCTGAGACGCATGCGGATCTGGAGGAGGTTGAGGCTTTGGCGGCGGAGATGGATTTCGCCTCTTGGGCTTTGGAGATCTGCGATTCTATGGAGTGCTTTCCCGGGCACTGCAATTCACGACGATAATTGACCGCCCCGGTGAAGGGCCCCTTTCCAGAACAAGGCTTCGCAAAACGTGATTTCGCTCCGTCTCTGCAGCTGCGGAGGGAACGCCTTCGGCGTTCTTTAGTCCTCGCTAAACGCATCACCTGCGCGAAACCACTGCTCCGCAATTCCCTCGGAAAGGCCCCTCCCCTCGCGGGGGCTACTTGCTTCGCTCGTAGCCTTACTACAACCGGGCGGCAGCTGCTCGGCCCCCTCTTCGAGGGGGCACGCGCAGCTGCCGCTGTTTTGATTGGGGTGTGGGTTTTAGCTTAGGTTGGCTTCTAGTGTTGCTACCAGGAACTCGGTGGCTCCTTTGCCGCAGGGCTCGTCATAGTAGGTTCGGAAACGTTCATCGCATAGGTAGCCGTGTGCTAGGCCGAGATGCGCTTCCTTGGTGTAGCTGTCACCCCAGTGGATGCGGATCCAGCGGGCGTGCATGCGGGCGAGCTCTGCCGCCTCCTTGCCGGACGGGTCTCCCTGTGCCATCGCGAGTCGCAGCTGCACCTTGATCGACTCTTCCAACAGCTCCTTGGCGTCCCATTCGTCGCGCGTGAGGGACATCAGGCGCTCGTTCGCCTCGTCGACGGCCTCATCGCCATGGCGCTCCCGGGCTTCCTCGCCGTATGCTTCCTCGTTCCTCGAGAGCCTCTCGGCCTTCATCGCCTCGAATGCGTCTTTCGTGTCCATGCCCTCTATCCTCTCCACTTTCGCTATGCCCGTTTTGGTGTGCTGCATGGCGTCCGCCAGCGATTGACCCTGCGCGCGCAGGGAGTCCAGATGCGCTTTCAATGCCGAAAGCACGTCGACATCCGGATCGTCGAAGAGGTCCCTGATGGTGGGGAGCGGAAGTCCGCATGCTCTCATAGACAAGATCTGGGCCAGCTTTCGCGCATCGGCGGCGGAGTAGGTGCGGTATCCGTTCGTGTCGCGCGTGGGTGCGAGCAGGCCCATGTCCTCGTAATGACGCAACGCGCGGGTGCTCGTTCCAGACATCTCTGCGAGCTCACCGATCGTATATCTCCTCGTCTCTGCCATGCTCTCACCTCCTTCGGCACGATTGTCGGCCTTGACGCTGCGTGAAGGTCAAGGGTTGACGTAGCGTGAGCGTAAAGCATACCAGCCGCGCCGCCCGATGAGCAGGTCATGATGGCCATGGCTGACCCATAAGCTGCTCGCATCCGTCGCTTCGGGCTCGTTTCCCCTGTGGCCGACGCACGCAATCCTCGAGCAAAACATGGCCTCTGAGCGGGGGTGTTAAGGTTCTGTTTGGGTTTTGTTCAGGTTTTGTTTGGATTCTGTTTGGGTTTTGTTTAGCTCTGGTTTGCCTTTTTGTTAGGTCTTGCTGCTAGCGTCTTTTCCTACTTGAAGTCTCGATGGAAAGGAGCTGGTATGGGAGGCCGTACTCGTGAATCGCGGGAGTATCTGCGCAGGGCCCAGGTCTCCCAAATTCCTCCAGGTGTTCTCAAGGCGGCTGCCGTCATCGCGGCGTTCGTTCTCATCCTCGCTCTGGGACGCTGGCTTCCCGGGATGGGCGGCGAGCGCTTCGAGGTTGCGGGCGGCGATGCTGCTGCAGTGGAAGCGCCCGTCGAAGGCGAGGGTGTGGCTGCTGCTGGGGAATCTGATGGAGGTGGGGCTACGACTGCGGTCGTGTTCGTCCACGTTGTCGGGGCGGTGAACGCGCCGGGGGTGTACGAGCTGCATGAAGGCGACCGCGTGCTCGCAGCGGTCGAGGCTGCCGGCGGCCTGCGCGACGATGCGGCCGTGCAAGCGGTCAATCTCGCGCGCGATGTCGTCGATGGCGAGCAGATTTATGTTCCGACGAACGATGAGGCCGGCCAGGTGGCGACGAGGCAGGCAACGGTGGCGGGCGCGGGTGAGGCATCCGGGTCGGGTGGACTGGTGAACATCAACACGGCGACCGCCGAGGAGCTGCAGACGCTGCCGGGCGTGGGACCCGCCACGGCGGCGAGCATCGTCGAGTACCGTGAGGGCGGCGGCACGTTCGCCAAACCCGAGGACATCAAGAACGTGTCGGGCATCGGCGATGGCAAGTACGAGAAGATCGCGGACAAGATCTGCGTCTAACCGGCGCCGTGCGCCCGCAGGGCTTTCCCTCGATGCGGCAGCCGGTATGGGGGTCGATGCAATCCCGAGCCCTGCCGCGGCTCCACGCGATGCATCTCAGTACGAGCGTCGACCGCCTCGTCCGGGACTGCCGTTTTTGCTCCTGCCGGTCATCGCGTTCTGGTTCGGCATCGTCGTCGGGGAGGAGGCGGCTTGGAGGCGGCTGCTGGACGATCCGCCGGCAGTCGTCTCCGGTGGAACCACCGTCGTCGTGCCTGTACTCGTCGGCGTCGTCTCGATTACGGTGCTGCTCGCCGCTTGGCTCGCCGCCCGCCGCCTGCTCCGACGATGTGCGCCGATGGCCGCGGCGTGTCTCACCGCCCTCATCTTGGGCGCGGTGATAGGCTTTCTCTGTTGGGGCCACGCGCACGAGGAATCCAATGCTCTCGAGGAATCTGCCGGTTCCTACGAGCTGTGCATCGAGGGCGATCCGGTCGGGTCTGCATACGGGAGCTACTCGCTTGCAACGTTGCGTGCGGAAGGTCATGTCGCTCGTGTTCGCGTCATGTGGCGCGATGCGGAAGACATTCTCCCCGTGGGCGCGTCGGCTCGCGTGAAGGGCTCCTTCTCCCCAATCGATCCGAGCGACAAGACGCGTCGCATGCACCGCTCGCTTGTCGCCGGCAGGTTCAAGCCGTCGTCGATAGGGGATGTTGGATGGGCGCCGACACTCCAGGGCGTTTTCGGTCGGGTGCGTCAGCCGTGTATCGACAGGCTCGATGCGATTGGCGGCGATGGCGCCGCCATCCTGCGGGGCATTCTACTCGGGGACCGTAGTGCCGTGTCCGGCACCGGGCTCGACGACGCTTTCAGGGCCACGGGGCTCGCCCATATGCTCGCCGTGTCGGGAACGCATCTGACGGTCGTGGCTTTGCTCGTCACCTGGATGCTGCAGCAGGCGGGCGTGTCGCGTCGCTGGTCGATCGTCCTGCTGTCCGCTACGGCCATCGCGTATCTCGTGTTCACCGCCCTGCAGCCTTCGGCGTTCCGGGCGTGCATCATGGCGGTCGTCGCCTCGTCGGCCTGGTTCGCGGGGCGGAGACGCAGCTCGATTGCCGGGCTCGTTCTCGCGACGGCCGGGCTTCTCGTGCTCGACCCGGCGAACGCCTTCGCGGTAGGTTTTCAGCTGTCGGTTCTGGGTGTCGCGGGGCTGTGCGTATTTCTGCCCCTCGCCATCTGGTGGATGGAGCGACTCACGCCCAGGCGCCTGCATGCTGTGGCGCAGCCCCTCGCCCTCACGCTCGTTGCGCAGGCGGCGACTTCGCCGGTTGCGATACCCGCTTTCGCCATGCTCTCGCTCGTCGGACCCCTTGCGAATCTGATCGTCTCGCCGGCAATCGCGGTGCTGCTGGGAGGTGGACTCGTATCGCTGGTCATCTCGCTCATCGCGCCGGCGCTCGGACAGTTCCTGCTTGTCGCCATGAGCGCGCTTGCGGATCTGCTCGCCCAGGCCATCACCGTGATGTTTCACCTGCCGGTCGTTGCGGCCGCCGTCGACGCCGAGCTCCCCGCCGCCCTCGTCGGAGGCGCCGCGGCGGCGATTGCTCTCTGGATGCTCTGGCCTCTGCCGGGTAAGTGCGCTGTTCGCACGGCAACGGCGGCCGCTGCTCTCGCCCTCATGCTCATCGTCGTCCTCATGCCCGTGGCGGGCGGCGCGAACATCGTCGTCATGGACATCGGGCAGGGGGATGCGATTTTGCTTTCCAACGGTCGCTCGCAGGTGCTCGTCGACACCGGCCCGCGCGACACGGATTTGCGCGCCGCTCTGGGCAGGCAGGGCATCCGCCATCTCGATGCGGTCGTCATCTCGCATTTCGACGACGACCATTGCGGCGCACTCGGCGCCCTGCAATCGCTCGTCACCGTAGATCATGTGGTTATGGCCGAGGGGCTGGTCGAGTCGGCATCCCATGACGAGAAAGCCGCCGGCGTCATCGCGACTGCAACCGGGCTTTGCGGTACCGAAGGAATCGTCGAGGTATCGGCGGGCGACTCGATTCGCATGACCGACCGCATGACGCTCTCGATCATATGGCCCGATGCCCCCGTGGCGGAGTCCTCCAACGAGAACTCGGTCTGTCTGCTGCTCTCCTTCGACGCCGACCGTGACGGAGCTGCCGAGCATACCGCATTGCTCACGGGCGACGCGGAGCATGCCGAGCTCGATGCCATGGTCGACGCCGGCCTAGGCGATATCGAGGCTCTCAAGGTCGGGCATCATGGCAGCGGGGACGCCGTCGACGCCGCGGCGCTTGCTGCGCTTCGCCCGGAGATTGCGCTCGTCAGCGTGGGAGCCGGCAATAGCTACGGGCACCCCAACTCGGAGACGCTCTCATTGCTCGAGTCTGCTGGTGCTGCTGTCTACCGTACGGATCTGGACGGGGACATCCGTTTGTTCTTCGATTCTTCGGGGACGGTGGTTCGGTGTTCTGGCTAGTCTTCCTTGCTTGTCCGCCCCCGGAGGGGAGGCCGCTTCCGGAACAAGGCTCCGCAAAGCGTGGCCCCGCTCCGCTTCTGCAGCTCAGGAGGGAGCGCTTCGCGCTCTAGGGCCTTCGCTCCCGCAGAAGCTGCGCG
>JBMNUM010000017.1:0-43886 GCA_050946275.1 Coriobacteriales bacterium | reverse complement strand
GAGCAGTGATTGCAAGAAGCCCCTGCGGGACCGAAGGCTAAAGAACGCCGTAGGCGTTCCCTCCTGAGGTGCAGGGGCTTCTTGCAATCACGTTTTGCGGAGCCTTCGCCGGGAAAGGGTCCTCCCTCCCTGGGCGGTCATCCAGGCAATCCTACCAAGCCCGCACATACTCCTTGGCAGGGGAGGTTCCGTCGAGGTCGTGCAGAGCCCCAGCAGCCAAAGCCTCCATCTCGAGCGTACCCGGATAGACATAGAGCGGCGCAATCCACTCCACGCGCTTCCGAATCATATCGATGATGTACTGCGAGCGCGCGAGCCCGCCGGTCAGGGCGATAGCGTCGACCTTGCCGTTCATGACGGTGGCCAGCGCACCGATCTCCTTGGCGATCTGATAGGCTCATGCGGTGCAGACGAGCTGCGCCTCCTCATCGCCCTCGATCGCGCGGTACTCGACCTCGAGCGCGTCGACCGTGCCGAAGTAGCTGTAGATGCCGCCGCGGCTGATGAACTCCTTGACGCAATCCTCCTGCGTGCGGTTCTCGGCGAAGCAGTACGCGATGAGGTCTTGGATCGGCAGGGTGCCCGGACGGTCGACCGAGAAGGGGCCGTCGCCGTCGAGGCCGTTGTTCACGTCGATGACGCGGCCATGCTGGTGCGCGCCGATGGTGATGCCGCCGCCGAGGTGGCCGATGATGAAGTTCGCATCCTCGTAGTTGACGCCGAGGTCCTTGGCGAGGCGCTTGCCCGTCGCCTTGTGCGACAGCGGCTGCCACTTGAGCTTGCGCTCCATGCCCTTGTAGCCGGTCACGCGCGCCACGGGCTCCATCTCGTCGATGCAGGTGGGGTCGGTGATGTAGGCCGGCAGGCCGAAGGGGTCGCCGAGCTCCTTGGCCAGGATGCCGCCGAGGTTGGCGACGTGCTCGGCCGTCGGATTCGCGAGGTCCTCGACCATCTCGTCGTTGACCCGGTAGGTGCCGGAGTCCTTGATCCGCGCGAAGCCGCCGCGCCCGGCGATGGCGTCGAACGTGGAGAGGTCGATGCCGCGCTCCTCGAGGCTCTGCCTGATCTTCTTGAGACGGTACTGGTACTGGTCGTACACGGCCGACGAGAACGACGCGATGCGCTTGGCCGAATGCGGGATGTCGTACTGCTCGATCTTCGTCTCGTTCTCGAAGATGGCGATCTTGGTGGAGTTCGATCCGGGGTTGATAACCAGGATGCGGTAGGGCTTGTCGATGTGCTTGGTGTCTGTCATGCTCTGCGGTCCTCGGGTCGTGGTCGGAAACTGCGGCCTGCGGCCTTGATCGTTATGCCTTCGCCTGCTCCGTGGCGAGCACGGTGGAGGCGATGATGGTGCCGACGAGCTCGTCGATCGTCGCGCCGCGCGAGCTATCGGTGCACACTTGGCGGAAGCCCTGCAGGATGGCGCCGATGAGCTTGCCGCCGGCGAAATGCTCGAGGAGCTTCACGGCGATGTTGCTCGCGTTGAGGTCGGGGAAGACGAGGACGTTCGCCTTGCCGGCGACCGGGTTGTCCGCGCCGGCCTTCTTCGCTCCGATCGCGGGGTTCACGGCGGCGTCGAGCTGGTATTCGCCGTCGATGAGCAGGTCGGGGCGCAGCTCCTTGGCGATGCGCGCGGCCTCGACGACCTTCTCGACCATCGGGCCCTTGGCGGAACCCTTCGTGGAGTAGGAGAGGAGCGCGCACGTCGGCTCGAACTCGATGAGCGCGCGAGCCGTGTCGCACGAGTCGATGGCGATGCGGGCGAGCTGCTCGGCCGTGGGGTTGGGGCAGGTGCTGATGTCGGCCATGAAGACGAAGCGGTTCGGCTCCTCGGGCGTGCCCGGGAGCACGACGAGGCCGACGCTCGAGCCGAGGCCGTTCTCGTTCACGCGGATGATCTTGAGCGCCGCGCGGACCACGTCGGCCGTGGACGACACGAAGCCGGCCGTGGAGATGCGCACCTCGCCGAGCGACTGCATGACCGCCGCGTGGTAGAGCGGGTTGTCCATGACGGCGAGCAGCTCCTCTCCGCGCAGCTTGGCGGTCTCGTCCACGGAATAGCGCTCGACGAGCTCGGCGTTACGGGCGGCATCCTCGACATCCTCGTACTCGAAGAGCTCGGGGTCATAGCCCTGCTCGACGGCGAGGGCGCGCAGCTCGGCGGGCTTGCCGACGAGCACGGGGATGCCCATGCCCTCGCTCGCGATGATATGCGCGGCGTTGAGAACCGTCTTGTCGGATGCCTCGGGGAAGGCGATGCGCTGCGGATCGGCCTTAGCACGGGCGTACAGCGAATCCAGCAGGGTCGCGGGCTTGCTCATATGCGATGCTCCTTGTCATGCGGTCCCGATTCGTTTTGAAGGCGGGACATTCGTAATCGTGAGAGATTTTACGGCATGAACGGCCGATTCCATCCGAAAACCCGGGTGGATAGGGTGATTAATCTACCCAGAGGGGGTGAATGAACGCGCGTAACCTGTCAAACGAGGCGGGGCTGTTCGTCAGAAACCCGTCGAACAACCCCCGCCCTGTTTGACAGGTTTCGCTGTTGGTTGCCGGTCGAAAGCGGGTAGAATGGTGCGTTGGACGGCAATGGCGCATTTGGAAGGAGACGGCGATGGCTGTCAAGCTGGACGAACTGGTCGAGATCGCGGATGTGGCGCGGGAGATGAAGCTGGCGAGCCCCGAGGTGGCGGCTGCGCCGATCGAGCTGCGCAACGCGGCGCTCGAGGCGATCGCGGAGGCGCTCGTCGCCCATGCGGATGAGATCTTCGAGGCGAATGCCGCCGATCTCGCGGCGGCCGAGGAGAACGACGTGGCTCCCGCCGTCATGAAGCGCCTTAAGTTCGACCAGCACAAGCTCGACGACGTCGTGGCCGGCATCGGGGACCTCGTTCGCCTGCCCGACCCCATCGGCGCCGTCCTGCTCGACCGCGAGCTCGACGAGGGCCTGCGTCTCAAGCGCGTGGCATGCCCGATCGGCGTCATCGGCGTCATCTTCGAGGCGCGCCCGGACGCGCTCGTGCAGATCTCGACGCTGTGCCTGAAGTCCGGCAACTGCTCGATCCTGAAGGGCGGCAGCGAGACCTTGCGCACGAACAAGGCGTTGTTCCAGCTCATCCACGGCGCGGCCGTCGCGGCCGGCATGCCCGATGCGTGCATGTTCCAGGTCGAGGCGCGCGAGGACATCGGCAAGCTGCTGTCGTGCGATGGCTCCGTCGACCTGCTCATCCCGCGCGGGTCGAACTCCTTCGTGCGCTACATCATGGACAACACGCGCATCCCCGTCATGGGGCATGCGGACGGCATCTGCCACATCTACGCGGATGCATCCGCCGACCTCGGTTCGGCGATTCCCATCATCATCGACGCCAAGACGCAGTACACGGCCGCCTGCAATGCGGTCGAGACGCTGCTCGTCGACCGCGCGATCGCGCCGGTACTGCTCCCGCTGCTCGCGGCCGCCTGCGCAGACGCGGGCATCGAGCTGCGCGGAGACGGGGAGGTGCAGGCGATCGTCGAGTGCGCGCCCGCCACGGACGATGATTGGGCGACCGAGTACCTCGACCTCATCCTGTCGGTGAAGGTCGTCGGCGGCGTGGACGAGGCGATCGCGCACATCAACCGCTACGGCTCGCATCACACCGACGCGATCATCGCCGATGACGATGCGGTGGCCGCGCGCTTCATGCAGCTCGTGGACTCCGCAGGCGTGTACCGCAACTGCTCGACGCGCTTCGCCGACGGCTTCCGCTACGGCTTCGGCGCCGAGGTGGGCATCAGCACCTCGAAGCTGCATGCACGCGGACCGGTTGGCCTCGACGGCCTCGTCACCTACAAGTACGAGCTCGAGGGGAACGGCCATATCGTCGGCGACTATGCGAGCGGCAAGCGCTCGTTCCACTTCAAGGACCTGTAGGATCGGGGCGCTCCCGAGAGAGCGTTCCGATCACATGGCCCGTTAGAGCGCAGCCACCATCGTCAGGGTCGCGTTAGCGCACTCCTGCGCCGCCTCGGCCTGGAACTCCTCGAACGACATGCCGTCGCTGTCATCGGAGATGGCGCGGATGATGACGTACGGCGTCTCGTTGAGGTAGCAGACCTGCGCGATGGCGCCGCCCTCCATCTCGGCGCACAGGCCGCCGAAGTCGGAGGTGATGGTGTCGATTTGCTCCTGGGTGTTGACGAACTGGTCGCCGGTGCACACGCGCCCCTCGAGCACCTTCGACTCGGGCGCCGCCTGCTTCACGGCCTCGACCGCCTGGGCGCGCATCGTCTCGTCGGCGGGGAAGGAGACGAGGCCGGTGTAGGGGATCTCGCCCTTCTTGAAGCCGATGGGGCTCACGTCGTAGTCGTGCTGCACCGCGTCGGTGGAGACCACGAAGTCGTTGATGGACAGCTCGTCGGTGAGGGTGCCCGCGACGCCGGTTTTGATGACGCGGTCGGCGCCGAACTCGTTGATGAGGGTCTGCGCGCAGATGCCCGCGTTGACCTTGCCCATGCCGCACTGCACGACGACGGCCTTGTTGCCGTCGATGGTGCCCTCGGTGAACTCCATGCCGGAGACGGTCGTCACCTTCGTGTCGGACATCTCGCCCTTGATGGTGGTGACCTCGCTCTCCATGGCGCCGATGATGCCGGTCATGTCCTCGTCCTGGGCGCTTTCACCGCCAGCGCATCCCGCGAGCGCAAGTGCGAGCACGAGCGCGATGGCCATTGCCGCAGAAGTGGCGATACGCCGCTTGGAGCTGCTCTTCATGGTGATGGACCCCCGTTCATCCGTTGTAGAGACAGAAGGATTATACCGCGACGCCGAGACTGGAACGTTCAGCTGGAACGCTCCTCGGGGGAGCGTTCCAATCCGCTATCTGCGGACGAGGGCCCGGGTGCAGGCCGCGATGGCGACGGCGAGCGCGATGCCGGCCAGGATGAGGAGCGGGAGCGAGCCATCGCCGGTGGCCGTCATGGTGCCGGCGCTGCCGGTGCCCGTGGCTGAGCTGCCGCTCGAGCGCACGTTGGTCGCCGCGGCCTTCCCGGAGGTCGTCTTGGCGTTGGAGTTCCCATTTCCGTCCGTCGCGTCCGACCCGCCTCCGCCTGCGGTCCCATCCGACACCCACTGCGCGGTGAACGTGTGATCGCCCGTCACCAGGTACGAGTCGCCGGGCTTGTACGCGGAACCCCTCCAGTACAGGAAGACGTAGCCGTCGCGCTCGGGGGCGTCGGGGATCGTGATGGTCTCGCCTGCCTTGTGCTGCTCCACGATGTCGGCCGTGCTCCCGTCGACGCTCCCGCCGTTGAGCTTGTACACGATCGAGAAGGTTTCGTCATCGGGCGTGGGCGCGGGGCCCGGCTCGACGCCGCCCTCAGTCACGGTGACGGTCACGGTCGCGACCGCCACCTCATCCCATGTCGGCGGATACGGCCTGGTCACCGTGATCGTGGTCGTGCCCGGTGACTTGCCGGTCACGACCCCGGCGCCCGAGCATGTGGCGATGCTCTCGTCGTCGACTTTGAAGAAGAGGTTGAAGTTCTCGTCCAGCGCGTTGGGGGAGGGCTCGGTGGTCCAGCTCAGCTGCTCGTATTCGCCGGCCTTCAGCTCGATGCCGCTCTCGAACGAGATCGACTCGGGTTCCGGCAGGGTGATGCGCTCCGGGTCGTAGACGACGACGCGCATCGTCTTCTCCACTCCCGACCCGGCGAGCCGGGCCGTCACGGTCGCCTCGACGGTATCGGCTCCTCCGAGACAGCCGTCCTCGACGACGATGAAGCCGTCGCGGACCGTCACGATGCTCTCGTCAGATGAGCTCCAGACGATTCTGCGGTCGCGCGCGTCGGACGGGGCGATGTCGAAGACGACGTTCGCGGCGTCCCAGACCCATAGCTCGTCCTGTGCGAGGAAGATGTCGGTCGCCTTGCTCACCTCCGAGTTGTCGAGGTACACGGCATGGAAAACGGTATCTTCCTGGTAGGCCTTGTCGCGGTCGAACTCCTCATGGTCATCGGTGAACCAGCCGTCGAAGAACTTGCCCTCCTTATCGGGCGCTTCCGGCATGTCGAACCAGTTGCCGTCTCCCACGCGGACCTTGGTGCTGAACACCTCGTCGTCATCGACCGCGAACCCGAGCCGGACGTATTTCGTCTGCAGGAGGTCCAGGTTGTCGTTGATCCACGCGCGTCGCGCATCAACGTGGTCGCGCAGCTCCTCGATCGTCTCCGCGTAGCTGCCGTCGGCCCATTCATGGGTATCCTCGTGCGGCCACCTCTGCTTGTCGGCCTCCCACGAGGCGGACATCTCCGCGATGTAGCGGTCGAGCAGGCCGCCTTCCTCGGTGAGCCTTCCGAGGGCGTCGTCGAGGACGCGCCAGCGCTCCTTGAGCAGCTCGACGAAGCCGGGGTCCTGCCGCAGGAGGCTGACCCATTCGGTGCTCTCGCTCTCGAATCCCTCCGGGCCGAGCTGGCCCCAGACGAAGTCGAAGTCCCACAGCGGGCCCCAGTAGAGCTTTCCGGGCGTGACCGTCCCGTCGGCGGCGACCTGGTCGCGCAGCTTGTAGAAGTACGTGCTTGGCGTGGCGAACGCGTCGGGGTTGTTCGTGAACTCCTGGATCAGCCAGTAGTCGGCCAGGGAATCCCTGTCCATCAGGTTCCAGATGCGGCCGTTGCCGCCAGCGACGTCATCGGCGTAGATCGCGTCCTCGAGCTGGTCGAAGAACGTCTTCAGGTAGGCCTGCTGCGCCTCTTGCGCCCCCGTCAGAGGGGCCGGATACTCGGGAGTGTCGTAGCTGATCATGGTTCCCCGCGACGTGGTGAAGTAGTCGCCGGGCTGCGCGGTGGGCTTGCTGCTCATGCCGAGCAGGTAATCGCCCGTGATGTCGGTCGACTCCGGGTCGGACGCCTCCGCGTCGACCTCGTCGATGTCGACGCGGCTGCCGTCGACGCGCACCTCCTCGGCGAGGAGGTAGTTGCCGTAGTATTCGCCGTTCATGAACAAGTCGACCGGCACGCCGCGCGGGGTGTAGGGCATGCCCATCTCATCGCCGAGCCAGCCGACGATGCGGTCGATGCTCAGCGATGAGTCGTAGTAGTTCGCCAGCAGGGTCCAATGCTTGTTCGAGCCCATGCCGAACAGGTTCGCCTTCTTGTCGAGCTTGATCTTGAGGGGCTTCTTCGCGACGCGCCAGGTCGAGTTGCCGCGCCCGCGGACGAACTCGAGCGCGAGGTCGCTCTCGCCGATGTACCCGCTCGTCCCGTCCCACAAGCCCTCCTCCGGGTTGTCGTACGTGGACGGCACCTCCAGGTCGAGCGACACGCCGGTGGCGCGGTAGACATGGTTGGGGCTCTCGAGCATGAGCTGGATCTTCTCGTCGCCGGACAGGACGACGTCGCCGGTGTCGGGGTCGACGTCGTCGGCGAAGGTGAGCCGCAGGATGGGAATCGTGCCGCCCTGGTATTCAGACGAGGCGGGATCGGCGAACGCACGCGGGCTTGCCACGAGCACCAGCGCGCCCGCGCAGACGATGGCGGCCACCGCCGCGAGAACCATGCGGAGCAATGAGCGGGCCATCGTGTCCTGCATCGTCTCCACCCTTCTTCCCCCCATGCGTTTATCGTAATTGTACTCGCGCAACCGCTTCCCGTGGGAGTGGAACGCTCCCCGGGGGAGCGTTCCAATTGTTTGCCGCGGGTGACTTGTTGAGCGTTACTCGGGGGAGCGTTCCACTAAAGCTGACATTTGTCCCGTATAATCTGCATGTTGCATACAAGGTTGCCGTCCGGAAGGCGACGCGCCCAAGAGAGCGCAGCGCTCTCGGATGGAGAAGGAGACTCACATGAAGAAATCGCGGATCCTGTTCCTCTCGCTCGTGTTCGCATTCGCCTTCGCGTTGGCCGCATTCGCGGCCGGATGCTCCGGTGGGAGCGGGGAGGAGGCCGCCGGCGACGCGCAGGCCCCCGCGCAGGACGAGGCCGCTGCCGAGCAGGCCGCCCCGGCCGAGGGAGACGCGACGGCAGCCGCATCCGATGCGGTCGTCGTCTACTTCTCGCACGCAGGCGAGAACTACGGCGTCGGTGTCGTCGACGAGGGCAACACCGCCGTCGTCGCCAAGATGATCGCGGAGCAGACCGGTGCCGACATGTTCGAGATCGTGCCGACCGAGGCCTACCCCGAGGGCTACGACGAGTGCTGCGACGTGGCGCTCGCGGAGCAGGAGGCCGGCGAGCGCCCGACGTACGAGGGCGACATCGACCTTTCCTCGTACTCCACCGTCTACCTCGGCTATCCGATCTGGTGGGGCGACCTGCCCATGGTCGTCTACACTTTCGTCGAGGGCCATGACTGGGACGGCAAGACCGTCGAGCCGTTCTGCACGCACGCGGGCAGCGGCCAGGCCGGCACGGTGCAGACGCTGCGCGATGCATGCGCGGGAGCGACCGTCGACGAGGGCTTCTCGATCGAGGGTACGACCGCGCAGCAGGACCGCGAGGCCACCGAGGAGGCCGTCACCTCCTGGCTGCAGCAATAGGCACGGGGGATCGAGCCGATGAAAACCGAGGTCGCCGTAGGTGGCGCGGGCCGGCGTGCCCCGCGCGCCGCGCGCATCGCGGTGCTGCTCGTGCTCGTGATGGCCACCGCGCTGGTTCAGGAGGCACCGCACGAGTTCCTCGGCATCGCATTGTTCGTCGTCATCATCGTGCACATCGTGGGGCATCGGCGGTACTTCGCCAACCTCGCGCGGGGCCGCTACACGGCGGTCCGCGTGCTCGGCCTCGTGGCGATCGTCGGATTGCTCGCGTGCATCGTCGGACAGCTTGTGTCCTGCATCGTGCTGTCCAAGCACGCGCTCGCGTTCCTGCCGGTGACCTCCGGTGCCGCATGGGCCCGACGGGTGCATATGCTCTGCTCGTACTGGGCGTTCGTCTTCGCATTCGCCCATCTCGGGCTGCAGGTGAAGGCGATGCTGCGCGCGGGGAAGGGCAAGCGCGGGAAATCCTCTGCGTGGGCGGCGCGCATCGTCTTCGCCGCCGTCGCCGTCTACGGGGCGATCTCGTTCGTCCAGCTCGGTCTCGGCGGTTACCTGGTCGGCGCCGTTCCCTTCGCCGCGGCCGACTTCGAGTCGCCCCTCATCCTCATCTGCGCACGCTGGGCCTCGGTGGCCGTGCTGGTGGCGGGCGTCTTCCACTACATCCGCCGCATCCTCGAGCGGGACCATGCCAAACGCGTGTCAAATGGACAGGGCATTTGACACGCGCATTGAATCATCGTGCCGCGATTTACCGCACCAGGTGATCAGAATGCGGAAATCGTGCATTTCAATCACCTGATGCGGTAATTTTCGCGGAGAGCGGGACGAGGAGGCAGGGCGTTTGTCCCACAGCCTGCGCGGGTTGGTACAATAGGACACGTTCACTGGACACCACGCGAAAAGGAGCTTTCCATGGCAGACATCCCCCAGGCTGAGATCGGCATCTTCGGCGGTAGCGGTTTCTACTCGCTGCTCGAGGAGGGCGCGCAGGAAGTCAAGATCGACACCCCGTATGGTGATCCGTCCGACGTTGCGACCGTGGGCACCATCGCAGGCCGCAAGGTCGCGTTCATCCCGCGCCACGGCAAGACGCACAGCCATGCTCCTGCCGACATCAACTACCGCGCGAACCTGTGGGCGATGAAGGAGCTCGGCGTCACGCAGATCATCGGCCCGTCGTCCGTGGGCTCGCTGCGCCTCGACGTGCACCCGGGCGATTTCGTCATCACCGACCAGGTCGTCGACCGCACGTGGGGCCGCAAGGACACGTTCTTCGGCGCCGACTCCGGCCGCAAGGTGACGCACATCTCGTACGCAGAGCCGTACTGCCCCGAGATGCGCAAGGTCGCCATCGAGACGTGCAAGGCGCTCGGCTATCCCGTGCACGAGGCCGGCACGCTCGTGACCATCCAGGGTCCGCGCTTCTCGACGAAGGCCGAGAGCGAGTGGTTCTCCTCGATGGGCTGGTCGACGGTCAACATGACGCAGTACCCGGAGTGCTACCTCGCTCGCGAGCTCGAGATCTGCTACTGCAACATCGCGCTCGTCACCGACTACGATGCCGGTTGCGGCGAGCACGAGGCCGTCACGAACGAGGACGTGCTGCGCGTCTTCAACGAGAACATCGGCAAGGTCAAGCAGCTCATCTTCGAGATGGTTCCCAAGCTGCCGACCGTGCGCTCCTGCGCCTGCAAGGACGCCCTCGGCGGCGCCGAGATGTAGCTCCGGCGGAAGATCCGATTGAAAGACGAGGGGCGTCGGCTTGAGCCGGCGCCCCTTTTGCTTGCGGGGATGTGGGCTCGAAGCTCGGGCGGCTCCTAGCGCTTCATGAGGATGTTGGTGCGCTGGAAGGGGACTATCTCCTTCTCGATGCGGTCAAAGCACTCGAGGATGGGGATGTTCTGCGGGCAGGCGTCCTCGCATGCGCCGCAGCGGATGCATTCGCTCGGGAGCTTCTTGCCCCCGTTGAAGCGCACGACGAAGCCCAGCTGGTAGTTCGCCGCGTATGCGTCCCCGAAGTTGATGTAGTAATTGAGCGCCGTCATGGCACCCGCGATGCCGATGCCCGTCGGGCAGACCTTCGCGCAGTAGTCGCAGCCGGTGCAGGGCACGGCGCCGCTTTCCACCAGCGCCTGCTGCGCGCGCTTGACGGCGGCGAGCTCCGCCTCGTCGAGCGGCTTGAAGTGCTCGAACGCACGGCAGTTATCCACGACCTGCTCGAGCGTGCTCATGCCCGACAGCGTCGTGACGACGCCCGGCATGCTCGCGGCGAACCGAAGTGCGGCGGTGGCGTAGGAGTCCTCCGGCATCGCCTCGTCCAGGATCTCGCGGACCGCCTGCGGGGGAGCGGCGAGCAGGCCGCCCTTGACCGGCTCCATCACCACCACGGGCAGGCCGTGCGCCTGCGCGATCTCGACGCACTCGCGCTCGCGGAACGAGGGGCTGTCCCAATCGAGGTAGTTGACCTGCAGCTGCACGATCTCCGCCTCCGGATAGCGCGCGATGAAGCCCTCGAGCTCCTCGGGCGTGCAATGCGCGGAGAAGCCGATGTGCTTCGCGAGCCCACGCTCCTTCACGCTCTTGACGAACTCCCAGGCGCCGTGCTTCTCGAAGGCGGCGGTGCGCACGCCGCCGAGGTTGTGCATGAGGTAGACGTCGAAGTAGTCGACGCCGAGGTTGGCGAGCGACTCGCGCATCTGCTTCTCGAGGTCCTCTGGGCCGCTGCAATGCGCCCAGGCGACGCACTTGTCAGCGACCATGAAGCTGTCGCGCGGATGCCTCTCGACGAGCGCGCGTCGCAGCGCCGCCTCGCTGTTCGGGTAGGCCCAGGCCGTGTCGAAGTAGTTGCCGCCGGCGGTGAGGTAGGTGTCGATCATCTCGCCGAGCGCCTCGATGTCGATCGTGTCGTCCTCGCGCCCGATGAAGCGCATGCAGCCGAATCCCAGCTTGCTGATCTTGCTAGCGTCGATGGCCATGGCCAACCTTCCCCTCCGCTCGATGCCCCTGTCCATCTTATCGACGGCGTTTCCGCCTGTAAACGTTCATTTTCCGCAAATCCCGACCCTGCTTGATTGACTATTAGACACGGTCATATAATAGGCATTGTCAATTTATCTGTTGCAGTTACATCGAAACGAGAGGATCGATCATGGAAACCTATTACAACCCCGCGGACCTGGCCAACTTCTCCGGTGACGGCGTGGGTGCGATGTCGCCCGAGCTCTGGGACAAGTTCATGGCATATTACGGCTCCGTGTTCGCCGATGGTGCCCTGACGGCGCGCGAGAAGTCGCTCATCGCGCTGGCCGTGGCAGCCGCCGTGCAGTGCCCGTACTGCATCGACGCGTACACGAACTCCTGCCTGCAGCAGGGCTGCGGCGAGGACGAAATCGCCGAGGCCTTCCATGTGACGAACGCGATCCGCGGCGGCGCGGCCCTCGCTCACGGCGTGCAGGCGCTCAAGATCGTCCGCGACCAGGAGCTGTAGGGACCAACGCGTCGGAAGCTGGATCGCGACGACCCATCCCGAGGGGGGCTCGGGATGGAGCTGTCCCGCGTCCGGCATCGCCCGCGATGAGCTGAGGAGAGACAAGGGGAGGAGAACCTTCATGCCCGAGAAGACCGTCGAAGAGGCCATGGCCGTCGTCGAGCCGTTCATCGACATGGTGCCCGAGGAGCACCGCGTCACGAACGACCCGCTGGCCACCCTCCAGGTGAATATCGGCTACAAGTGCAATCTGGCGTGCAGGCACTGCCACCTCGAGTGCGGTCCAGCACGCGAGGAGATGATGGGCCGCGAGGTCATGCAGGCGTGCCTCGACGCCTTCGACAAGGGCGGCTTCTCGTCCGTCGACATCACGGGCGGGGCGCCCGAGCTGCATCCCGACCTCGAGTGGTTCCTGCGCGCCTGGGCGGAGCGCGGCGTCAAGCCGATGTGCCGCACGAACATGTGCATCCTGACGGAGCCGGGCTTCGAGCGCTTCCCGCAGCTCTACGCGGACGTGGACGCGCAGCTGTTCGCTTCGCTGCCGTTCTACAGCGCGCGCAATGTCGACAAGATCCGCGGCGACGGGACATTCGAGGCCTCCCTCGAGGGGCTGCGCATGCTCAACGCCGTGGGTTTCGGCGACCATGACGGTGCGGGCGACACGCACTCCATCACGCTCGTCTTCAACCCGTCGACCGCCACGTTCCCGCCTCCCCAGGCGGCCATCGAGAACGAGTACCGCACGAAGCTGACCGGCATGCACGGC
Source organism: Coriobacteriales bacterium (assembly GCA_050946275.1). Lineage (GTDB taxonomy): Bacteria > Actinomycetota > Coriobacteriia > Coriobacteriales > CADBOM01 > JBMNUM01. Next base: position 31,111 of record JBMNUM010000017.1, on the reverse strand, counting down.
GTGCACTTCTCGAACCTCGTTGCCATCACGAACAACCCGTGCGGACGCTTCGCCGAGGCGCTCAACCGCAAGGACAACCTCGGCAAGTACATGGTCCGCCTGCGCGGCGCGTTCAACCCCGCGACGACCGAGGGCATGATGTGCCGCAGCCAGATCAGCGTCGACTGGCAGGGGAGGGTGTACGACTGCGACTTCAACCAGGCGCTCGGCAAGGAGATCGAGGGCGGCGCGACCATCTTCGACTTCGCGCGCGAGAGGCAGCCCGTGCGGTCGGTCGTGTTCGACAACCACTGCTACGCCTGCACGGCGGGCGCCGGCAGCAGTTGCGGAGGAGAGACGGCCTAGGATGGACCGGGGCGCCCTCGAGGGCGTTCCAGAAGCTACAAGCGACTAATGCGCGGAACGCTCCCCTGGGGAGCGTTCCGGTCTTTCAGGCGTGTATCATGGGAGCGGACATGCTACGAGAACCGGAGGTGCGCTTGTGAGGATCATCATCTCGCCGGCCAAGAAGATGGTCGCCAACACCGATGCGCCTATCCCGCCCGCGGGCCTGCCGGACCTCATCGACCGCGCCGAGGTGCTGAGGGACTGGATCGCCGGCCTGACGTATGAGGAGCAGAAGGCGCTCTGGGCATGCAACGATTCGATCGCCGCTCTGAACGCCGAGCGCTTCGCGCACATGGATCTGCGCGCCGACCTCACGCCCGCGCTGCTCGCTTACGACGGCATCCAGTACACCTACATGGCGCCGGCCGTCTTCGAGGACGGCCAGTTCGACTACGTGCAGGAGCACCTGCGCATCCTGTCGGGTTTCTACGGGGTGCTGCGGCCGATGGACGGCGTGGTGCCGTATCGCCTCGAGATGCAGGCGAAGGCGGCCGTCGACGGGCACGCGAACCTCTACGACTTCTGGGGGAGCACCCTCTACGATGAGGTCATGGATGACAGCCGCGTGCTCGTGAACCTCGCGTCGAAGGAGTACTCGAAGGCGGTCGAGCGCTACCTGCGCCCCGGCGACACGTGCGTCACATGCGTGTTCGGCGAGCTCGAGGGGGAGCGTGTCGTCCAGAAGGGCGTCTACGCCAAGATGGCGCGCGGCGAGATGGTGCGATACCTCGCCGGCATCGGCGCGGAGCAGCCCGAGCAGCTCAAGGGCTTCGACTGGAGCGGCTATGCTTACGATCCCAGCCGCTCCGACGAGCGCACCTACGTGTTCACCAGAACCGAGGTCCCCGGCAAGTAGGTGGCGAGGGGGGCGGTCCCGTCATCACCGCCCCGCGAATTACCACATCTCGCAAAATGAATGTAGAAATCGTGCATTCATTTTGCGAGATGTGGTAAATGAGGCGTCGAGCACGGCCGTACCGGTGGTTGCGGCGGGACGTGGGCCGTTCAATGTGGCAAACACGTCGACCGTGATCGTCATGTGGAATTGCGCTCCGATCAGGCGAGCTTCTCCAGGAAGCGTGCTTGGGCGGCGCGGCCCTCGGGCGTCCACTTGAAGACGCCGGCATCCTCGAGAACCCGTGCGAAGACGGTGCCCACCTCGTCGCGGAGGATGTCGCGCGCGTTCGATGCATCGAGCTCCGGATGGGCAAGCGCCACATCCCGCGCCCAGGCGGCATGGGGCGCCGTGGCCTCATCGGCTTCGAGGTCCGCGCCGGAGAGCAGGGCACCGGCAACGGCGGCGAGCTCCCGTTCGAGGCGCGCCGGCAGGATGGCCAGCCCCATCACCTCGATGAGGCCGATGTTCTCCTTCTTGATATGGTGCAGTTCCTCGTGCGGGTGGAACACGCCGAGCGGATGCTCGTCGCTCGTGATGTTGCAGCGCAGGGCGAGGTCGAGCTCGAATGCGTCGCCACGCCGGCGTGCGATGGGCGTGATAGTGTTGTGCGGCACGTCTCCCGTGCGCGAGACGATGCCAGCCTCCGGGTCGTCGTGCTCCCGCCAGGCCGTGAGCACCGCATCCGCCGCCGCAGCCAGCTTGCCAGGGTCATCGCCCGTGAGACGGATGACGGAGAGCGGCCATGCGATCGTGCGCGCCCTCACGTCGGCGAAGCCCCGCAGCTCGAAGGCGACGTCGTCCGCTGCGCGCTCCATCGGGAACTCGTGCCGGCCGCCCTGGAAGTGGTCGTGCGCGAGAATCGATCCGCCGACGATCGGCAGGTCGGCGTTCGACCCGAAGAAGTAGTGGGGCAGCAGTCCGACGAGGCCGAGCAGGTTGTCGAGGCAGCTCCTGTCGACGTGCATCGGACGGTGCTCGGCGTTCATGGCGATGCAGTGCTCATCGAAATAGGCATACGGGGAGTATTGCAGCCCCCAGCTCTCCCCGCCGAGCTCGAGCTGCGCGATGCGCAGGTCCTGCCGTGCGGGGTGGGTTCCGAGCCGCGAATCGCCGTCCCGGCCCGCATAGCCCTCGTTCTCCATGCAGAGCTGGCATGCGGGATAGGCTCCTTCGGCGGGCGCCTTGGCCGCCCGCGCGATCGCGCGCGGATCCTTCTCGGGTTTCGAGAGGTTGATGGTTACCTGCAGGTCGCCCCAGCGCGTCGGCGTCTCCCAGCCGACGTTGCGGGCGATCTGCCGTGTCTTGATGTAGTCCGAGGCGACCGAGAGGCCGTGCAGATAACCAGTCGCCTTCCGGGGGTCGTCGACGAGAAGCTCCCCGAACGTCCGCGAGACCTCAGACGGGCGCGGCATGATGGACCCCATGATGGATGACGTCGCCATGTCGGGGCTATTGGCCCGATGGTTCGCGATGGCGCGCTCTCCCAGCAGGTCGAGCGCCTCGTGGAAGGGGAGCATCCGGCTCTCGTCGACATCCTCCGCGCGAGCGCAGCCGGGGTCGCCCGGCTCGCCGACAGCCTCGAGGATGCGGTTCGCCGCCCAGCGCTCGTCGCCCCGTGCGATGATGCCGGTCGCGAGCGAATGGGCGATGATGATCCTGACGGCCGATGCGATGTTCATGGTCTTCCTCTCCGCCGCTTTTTGGAACGCTCCCCCGGGGAGCGTTCCACTCACTTTCATTCAGTCCAGCACGCCGGCACCCTCGCGGCGTATCTCCACGAGGCGGCAGCTGCCCTGGCCGACGAGGCCGTCCATATGCTCGCGGAACGCCTCGGCCATCTCTACCGGCACGAACGCCTGCACGCTCCCGCCGAAGCCGCCGCCGTGGATACGCACGGCGCCATTGCCTCCGAGGAACGCGTCGGCGAGCGCGATGACGAGCATCGTGCCCTGAACCGGCCCGGGCACGTCGATGTTCTGCAGGTACTGCGCGGAAGAAGCGCCCGAGCGCCTCGTGCACTCGAGGAACGTGGGCATGTCGCCCGCACGCAGCGCGTCGGCGCGTTGCTCGACGAGCTCCATCTCGTTGAAGAAGTGCAGCGCCCGCAGCACGGCAAGGTCGCCGGCTTCGCGGCGCGCCTCTGGCAAGTGGGCGAGCAGGTTGCCGAGCCCGATGTCGCCGAGCCGCTCGGTACCGCAGAGGCGCGCGATGGTGCGCATGTCGTCGGTGATTGCCGAGAAGCTCCCGTCGAGTCCGGCGTGACCCGTCTCTGCCGGGATGATGAAGACGGCGTAGCCGAGCTCGCCGAAGTCGCATGCGATCGGCCCGACCGTCGGCTCGGCCTGGTCGCGGAAGTCGAGCAGCGACATCCCGCCGCAAGCCGAGGCGAGCTGGTCCATGAGGCCGCAGGGCTTGCCGAAGAAGTCGCGTTCTGCGCCCAATCCAATCTGCGCGAGGTGAATCGGATCGACCTCCGCCTCGCCCAGCCGCACCACGGCAGTCGCCATGGCGAGCTCGAAGGCGGCCGAGGACGACAGCCCGCCGCCGACGGGTAGCGAGCTTTCCGCGATGGCGTCGAAGCCCGTGAGGGGAATGCCCGCCGCGGCGCATCCGGCGAGCACACCGCGGACGAGCGCCTGCGTGGTGCCCTTCTCGTCGGCGCGGGGCGCAAGGTCGTCGAGGCTGACGCGCACGTCGGCGAACCCCTCGCTCGACAGGCGTGCCTCACGTTCCCCGATGCGCTGCGCGGCGATCGCGATGCCGTCGGTGATGGCCGCGGCGATCACGTGACCTCCCTGGTGGTCGAGATGGTTGCCCGCGACCTCGATGCGCCCGGGAGCGAACGTCCGTACGCCATCGGCTCGTGTTGCCAGCGTATGCGAGAACTTCGTCATCGTGCACCTTCCGTCGATGAGTCGATTATGACAGTCTATCGACCCATGCGCCCGTCGCGGGCGAGCATCGTCGCGATCGCCGACTGGTATGCCTCGCGGTCGAGCACGCTCCAGGTCGACATGTCGTCGGACGTGAGCAGCACGCTCGCGTTGACGGCGTCCTCCTCGAGCAGCATCATGCGCTGCGAGCGCGTCAGCCGGATGTCGTCGCGCAGGAAGAAGACGTCGGGGTCGTTGCGGAACGCCCTGCCGTCGAGGGGCTCGCGCCCGAGCGTGTTGTGCAGGCTGTCGCGCGTGCTCACGCGCTCGCGGTGCAGCAGGCGCATGGGCGCCGGCCCGTCCCAGTCGAGTCCCACGTCGCACCCGATGCGGCAGTACTCGAACTCCCCGAACGCCGGGGCGAGCGGCACGCCGCAGCCGAGGATCATGCAATCGTCGCCGGCGGCCTCCCGCAGCAGGCGGACGCCGTCGGCCATGAGCTCGCCGCGGTTCATCCCGCCGTGCGGGATCATGCACGCGGCGTAGAGGAAATCGAGCTTGAGGAGCCGGAATCCCCAGACGAGCACGGCCATCTGGATGACCGTGGTGATGTACTCGCGGAACTCCGGGTTGAGCGTGTCGAGTGCGTAGCCGCCGCTCCAATGGCTGCCCGTCGTCACGGGGTCGCCCTCCTCGTCGCGCAACAGCCATTCGGGGCGCAGGCGGAAGATATCCGAATCGTGCTCGCACACGAACGGCGCGAGCCACAGCCCCGGCATGAAGCCGAGGTCCGCGGCGCGTTGCGCGATCGGCGCCAGCCCGCGGGGGAAGTCGTCGGGGTCGACGAACAGCCAGTCGCCCACCTTGGCGAAGCCGTCGTCGATCTGGAAGACCCGCTGCGCGCCCGGCGCGTCGATTTCCTCGAGCGAGGCGGCCGCAGCGTCGAGGTCGGAGAGGATCTTGTTCTCGTCGATGTCATCGTAGTGCCGGTACCAGCTCGTGTAGCCGATGAGCGGTGCCGACGGGCGCGGAGTCACGCCCATGAGCGAGAACCAGCGGTCGAAGACCTCGTCCTCGCCGCCCTGCGCGATGAGGTAGCGCCCGAGCACGATCTCCTCTCCGGAGGCGATCTCGCGGATGGGGCATTCCGTCTGCAGCTCGACGAGGGCCTCGTCGCAGTTCATGGAGACGAGCGTGAAGCCGCGTCTCTCGTCGAGCGACGCGATGAGCTGCATGTCGTCCCCGTGCCTGATCGTCGCGTACGTGAAACCGTGAAGGTGGCCGGGCTGCTCATCGTATTCGACGAAGCGGTAGTCACCGCTGCCGTCGAGGGCGAAGCGGCCGACGAGCTGGTTCGGCACGCGGTTGATTCCGCGCATGGTCGAGTCGGGGGAGAGCTCATGCGTATCGGTCCATGACTGGTAGCCGTTGATCACGATGCGCTCACCGGGATCGAAGCGCCGGTGCAGCGATACGGTGCACGAGGTCAGGCGGATGGGAGCGAGCGCGACTGCGGAAAGCGAGATGATGCCCTCGCCGACTTCGGCTCGCACCTCGAGCAGCCCGTACGGCGATTCGGCCATGTCTCCCGCCTGCATGAGGCCCTGGCCGCCCAAGGCGCCCTGCACCTCGTGCGCGTGCCCCTCCGCATCTTCGTATGCAATGCGATACGACTCGGCGAAAACCGGTTGCAACATGGGTTGTTCCTTCGGTTGTGCGGGGTCCGCGGCGCTATTCGGCCTCGGGCTCCTCGGCGGGCTCGTCCTTCTTGTCGGAATCCTCGCCGATGATGCCGAAGATCTTCTTCTCGTGGTAGCGGATGAACGCGAGGCCGCCGGCGAGGCAGAAGACCGCGGCCACGATGGCCGTCGCGCGGTAGCCGAAGCCGCCGCTGCCCAGCAGCGAGATGGATGTGAACAGCAGCATCGAGACCGACTGGCCGAGCTTGAAGGCGAACGTGCGGGCCGCATAGAACATGCCCTCGCGCTTCTCCTTCGTCTCGATGCCGTCGGCCTCGGCGATGTCGGCGACGACGGCCTGTGGCAGGATGCCCAGGATCGCCATCGGGATCGAGGCCAGCACGGCCACGATGATGCCCCAGATCACGCCCTCGCCCACGAACGACGTCACGAAGAACGCCACCGAGAAGAAGAGGAAGGCGAACACGACCATCTTCTTCTTGCCGAGCTTCTTGGCCAGTATGTTCACCGGTATGTAGAAGATGAAGCTCAGCACCGTCATGAGCGCGAAGAGCGGGAACGTCATCGCGTCGTCGAGGCCCATGAGCTCCGTGATGTAGAACGGCAGGCCGGTCTGGAACATCGTCAGCGCGATCCAGTACAGGACGTCGGACGTGACGAACGTGCGGAACTCGCGGTTGCGGAACGTCTTGCCCAGGCTGTTGAGCATGCCGGAGGTCGACGGCGTCGTCACCGCGTACTCCTTCTCCTTGATCGTGAAGGAGGGGATGAGCATGCAGATGACGGCGATGGTCGCCAGGATGCCGATCGTGGCGCGGAAGGCGCCGACCGAGCCGAGCGAACCCTCGAGGAAGCCGGCGATGTTGGGCACCATGTAGGCGAACGCGGTGCCGAAGAAGTACGTCACCGAGATGAACGTCGAGACGTTGATGCGCAGCTTCTGCGTGCGCCCGAGCTCCGGGATGAGCGCGTTGTACGGCGTGCAGTAGCACGTCATCGCGATGTAGAAGCACAGCACCATGACGAGCAGGAACACGTTGTTCACCCAGCTCACGCCGTTGACGGGCGAGATGAAGACGAGCACCGTGACGATGCCGAACGGGATGGCGGCGAAGCGCAGGAACGGGATGCGCCTGCCGAGGTGGTGCTTGCAGCGGTCGGACTTCGATGCGATGAGCGGGTCGGTGAAGGCGTCGAAGATGCGCCCGGTGGCCGTGATGAGGCCGATGACCGTCAGGCCGAGGAACACGGCGCCTTGCGTGATGAAGAGCTGGTGACCCTGAGAGAGCAGCGCCTGCCCGGGCTGGTAGTAGTACACGAGCCAGTTCGAGATGATGCCGGAGAGCATCGACCATCCGAGCTGGCCGATCGCGAACAGCCACAGGATCTTGTTCGTGGCGAGCTTCTTGGCGCCCTGCTGCACAGCTGCGCCCTGGGCCGTTGCGGCCGCTTCCTCGTTCATGGAACCCCCATCCATATAAATGTTAGGCAAGTTCGATTATGATAATTGATTATCTGAATATTCCGGGGGTTATTCTGCATAAGGCAAGGGGGATGCTTCGAAATGACGGGGACCGACAGGTCGAGGGAGATCTTCGGCAACGCGATCGACGATCGCGCGTATCGGAAAGCGTGCAGGGCCAAGGAGGGCAACCTCAGGCGATTCGGCGATGATTCCGCCCACGCCTGTCATCTGGCGGCACGCGAACTGTCCGCGATCGGCGACGCGCTCGGGACGCGCGGCCTTGCTCCCGCGGGACCGGGGGCCGTACCGCTCGACATCGCCGCGGACGCGGCCGCGCTGCCCCTGCCACCCGCTACAACCCGCACGGTCGGGGGAGCGGCGGGCGCTCCCGTCGTCGTGGGCAACATCCGCATGGGCTTCGGCCACTACCGCATCGCGATGGCGATGGCCTCGGCGGCGCACGCCATGGGCTTCACGCCGTACTGGCTCGACCTCATGGGCTTCCCCGAGACGACATGCTCCAAGATCATCTCGCGTCAGAACGACATGTACTCGATGGCGTCGCGCCTCAGCCAGAAGATCGCGCTGTTCAACAAGCTCGTGTGGGAGCCGCTCAACTCCGAGGGCTTCCGCAAGCTCACGTACAACGCGTCGGACCAGAAGGTCGCCGAACTCATGACGGCGTCCTTCGCCGACCTGCCGCGCGATGTGCCCTTCATCGGCACGCACGCATGGACCGCGCAGGCGGCCCTGCACGCGGGGTTGGTCAACGTCGTGAACGCGATTCCCGACAACTGGCCCATGGCGCTTCACCTCGCCGAGGGCGCGATCCACACGGTGCAGACGCCGAGCGCCTACCTCGGCTACAAGACGCTGCGCGGGATGGACAAGAAGCGCGTGATGCGCCCGATGCCCGCCGGGTCGATCGTGCGCACCGGCCACTACGTCGACCACGAGCTCGTCGCCAACATCGAGGGGGACTGCGCTCGGAGGCGCGCGCGTCGAGCAGGGTGCGCCCATGCGGTTCATGCTCAGCGTGGGCGGCGCGGGTGCGCAGCAGGATCTGTTCCGGGCCATCATCGAGCATCTCGTGCCGGCGGTGCGCGAGGGGAGGGCCGCGCTCATCGTCAACGTCGGCGACCACCGCAACGTGTGGGAGGCGCTCGAGGCGGCGATCCCGGCCCTGCGCGGGGCCACGAGGCATTTCGGCGATTTCGAGGCGTGCGCGGCCTTCGCCGCCGACGCGCTCGACGGCCCGCTCGAGGGCATCCACGCGTTCTACGACCCGGACATCTTCGCGGCCGTCTACTCGACGAACCTGCTCATGCGGTGCAGCGACGTGCTGCTCACCAAGCCGAGCGAGCTGTCGTTCTACCCGGTGCCCAAGATCATGATCAAGCGCGTGGGCGGGCACGAGGCCTGGGGTGCGATCCGCGCCGCCGAGGTGGGGGACGGTACCTTCGAGCTCGAGACCCCGGCCGAGATCTGCGGTTTCATCGACCTGCTGCTCGCGGAGCCGGAGGTCCTGTGCGAGATGTGCGAGAACATCGAGCTCAGCAAGCGCCTCGGCGTCTACGACGGCGCCTACGAGGTGGTCGCCCTCGCGACGAGCTAGGGATTGCAAGACCTGTCAAGCAGGGCGGGGCTATTTGACAGGTTTTCAAGCGGTGCATGCGAAAAACCTGTCAAACAGCCCCGCCTTGATTGACTCGACCTCGTCGCCTGCGCTGCAGGTGCGATACCATGGAGGTCATGGGCTACGAGAAGGGTGAAATGTCATGAAAACCGATTTCGTGAACAGCAACGCGAAGACGCGCCGCGCGCTCGCATGCGCGATGGCGCTTCTGCTGGCATGTCTGATGGCTCTGGTGCTCGCACCGGGCCGTGCCACGGCCGCTCCGGCAGATGACGCCGAGGGAGCCGTCGAGACGGTGACGACCCAGCGGGGCGCCGGGCTGCACCTGGGTCGCGACTACGTCTGGACGGGTGAGGACCTCCAGCTCGAGGGAACCACGATCGATAACGACTTGCTGTTCGCGGGCAAGAACCTGACCGCGAAGGGCCTGAAGGTCGCCGGCAGCATTCGCGCGGCGGGCCAGAACATCAACGTGGGCGACGCCACGGTGACGGAGAACATCTCGGTCGCGGGCCAGAAGCTCTCCATCGACGGCGGCACGGCCAATGATGTGTCGATGGCCGGCGAGACCGTCAAGTTCGCCGGAACCGCGAACAGCCTGCACATGTATGGCAACGAGGTAATCATCGACGGCGCGGTCAACGGAGACGTGACCGTGGGCGCAAACGTCGTGGAGATCGGGCCGAACGCCAACATCAAGGGCACGCTCCGCATCGACGCCTCCGCCGAGCCCGCCATTCCGGCGTCGGCGCATGTCGGCGACATGCAGTTCACGCTCGATTCCGGCAATTCCTGGGCGATGTTCGGGAGCACCGACGTGAGCGCGGTGCTCGACGGCTTCGGGAACCTGCTCGGCGTGATGGGCACCCTGATCACGATTATCGGCACATTGCTTGTGGCGCTGTTCTCCGAGCTCTTCTTCCGTCGCCAGACCGCAGAAGCAGGGCAGATGCTGCGTCTCCGCACGGGCAAGATGATCATCACCGGCATCATCGGCACGCTTCTCATCCCGATAGCGATCGGGATCCTGTTCCTCCTGATCATCACCATCCCGGTCGCCGGGGCGCTCGCGCTCGGCATCCTCGGCCTGGCGTGCGTGTCGACCGGCTTCATCGGCGCGGCGCTCGCCCGCATGCTGCCGAAGATGAACCGCTTCGTCGCGGCGCTCGTCGGCGGACTCGTCCTTGGGCTCCTGTGCCTCGTGCCGGTGCTCGGCACCATCATCCCGATCATCTGCTTCGTGCTGATGATCGGCTACATCCTCCAGCGCATCTTCATGTCGATGAAGGGCATCGAGCTCGAGGATCCCACGGCAGGCGAGCCGGAGACCGTCGGCTTCTAGGGGGTTCCGGCCGTTCTGCCGAGCGGCCGGACTCCTCGACACTGCGAGGCGCCACAGCACGCCGCCTTGCCGCTCAACAAGAACCTGGCGGGCATAAGCCCAGCCAGAACCTTGTTTCGTGGCAATTCGGCGCACTGTGGCGCCTCTCGCTGTCCCTACCGGCAATCCCGGACTTTCGGAATGTGCTCGTCTTGCCCTGCGGCTATGCCTCCCTGCCTGCGAGCCTGAACTCGCCGAGGGCCGCCTGCGGGGTGAACTCGCAGGTGCCGTCTCCGACCTCGACGACCTCGATCTTGTCGCCGACATGCACGGTTCCCGTGTTCAACGCGACGAAGAACACGCCCTCGCGGGGGAAGATGCAGTCGCCTGCGAGGTGGTAGATCGCGCACTTCGTATGGCAGACCTTGCCGATCTGCGAGACCTCGAGGAGCACCTCGTCGCCCACGCGGATCTTCGTGCCGAGCGGGAGCTGGAGCAGGTCGATGCCCTCGGTCGTGATGTTCTCGGCGAAGTCGCCCTCCTTCACGTCGAGACCCATGGCCTGCGCCTTCTGCACGGATTCCCAGGCGAGCAGCGACACCTGGCGGTGCCAATCGCCCGCATGGCCATCGCCCTCGAGGCCGCGCTGCTCGATGACGAGCGCCTCGCCGGACTCTGCGGGGGTCTTGCGGCCGCCCTTCCGGGCTGAGAGGTTGATGGACCTGACGACGCCCTTCTGCGCCGCCGCGTTCTCGTTGGTCATCGCCTATGCCTCCTCCGCGACGAGCTCCTCGATGTCCTCGACGGGCTTCTCGAGGCCCTCGATGACGATGCCGTTCTTCTTGGCGTAGTCCCACAGCGCCGCGTGGATGGCCTCCTCGGCGAGCAGGGAGCAGTGCACCTTGACCGGGGGCAGCCCGTCGAGCGCTTCCATGACGGCCTTGTTCGTGACCTCGAGCGCCTCCTGGACCGTCTTGCCCTTGATGAGCATGGTCGCCATGGAGCTCGTTGCGATGGCCGCACCGCAGCCGAACGTCTTGAACTTGGCATCCTGGATGATCTGGTTGTCATCGATGTCCAGGTACATGCGCATGATGTCACCGCACACGGCGTTGCCCACCGTGCCGGTTCCAGATGCATTCTCGATCTCGCCCACGTTGTGCGGGCACGTGAAGTGCTCGATGACCTTGTCGGAGTAGTTCATTGCCATGGTGGTTCTCCTTCTCCCCGATGAGTCGAAGGACTGTCCTTCGACCCATTCCCGTTATCCGATGGCCTAGAGGCCGAGTTTGTCGATGAGCGATTCGCCCTTGCCTGCCTGGTAGTCCTCCCACAGCGGGCTCATCATGCGCAGGTTGGCGATCGACGCGACGAGGCTGTCGACGGCGAAGTCGATATCCTCGAGCGTCGTCTCGCGTCCGGTGGTGAGGCGCATCGAGCCGTGCGCGATCTCGTGCGGCAGGCCGATTGCGAGCAGCACGTGGCTCGGGTCGAGCGAGCCGGACGTGCATGCCGAGCCGCTCGAGACGCAGATACCGCGGAACGCGAGCTGCAGCAGCATGCCCTCGCCCTCGATGAACTCGAAGCTGATGTTGACGTTGTTCGCGAGGCGCCTCGTGGCGTCGCCGTTCAGGCGGCTGTGCGGGATCTCGGCGAGGATGCGCTCGATCGCGTGGTCGCGCAGGGCGGCCTGGCGCTCGTGCTCGGATGCACGCTCGGCGCAGGCGAGCTCCACGGCCTTCGCGAACCCGACGATGCCGGGCACGTTCTCCGTGGTGGCGCGCTTGCCGCGCTCCTGCTGCCCGCCGTCGAGGAGGTTGCGCAGGCGGATGCTCTTGCGCACGTACAGCAGGCCGACGCCCTTTGGCCCGTAGAGCTTGTGGGCCGAGGCGCTCAGCATGTCGATTCCGAGCGCCTGCACGTCGATGTCCTCGTGGCAGAATGCCTGGACGGCATCCGTGTGGAATGCGACGCCGTGCTCGTGCGCTATGGCCGCAAGCTCGCCGATCGGCTGGATGGTGCCGATCTCGTTGTTCGCGAACATGATGGAGGCGAGGATGGTGTCGGGGCGGATGGCCGCCTCGAAATCCGCCGTGCTCACGAGGCCGTTGCCATCGACCGGCAGGTACGTGACCTCGAAGCCCTCCTTCTCGAGCGCCTGGCACGTGTGCAGCACCGCATGGTGCTCGATCGCGCTCGTGATGATGTGCTTGCCCTTGGCTGCGTTCGCTCGCGCGTAGCCCTTTATCGCCCAGTTGTCCGCCTCGGTTCCGCCGCTTGTGAAGAAGACCTCCTCGCATCGCGCGGCGCCAAGCGCGACGGCGATGGCCTTCCGCGCATCGGCGACGGCGTCGGACGCATCCTGGCCGAGCGGGTAGATGGATGATGGGTTGCCGTATTGCTCGCTGAAGTAGGGGAGCATCGCCTCAAGCACCTCGGGGCGCACCTTCGTGGTGGCCGCGTTGTCAAGGTAGATGGTCTTCATGTTCGCATCCCTCCGCGTGTCGGTTTCTAATTCCCACCACGACGGTATGCTTTATATCCAAGTGAGTCAATAGGAATTGACGCGAACGGGCGAGCAGACATGCAGGAGCACGCCGCACCGGCCCGTCGACGCTTCGGACCGCACCGACACGTCACACCACGCCGACGCCCTGGGCTGCGGAACCGCACCGCTGTATCGCCACGCCGGCGCCCTGGGCTGCGGAGCCGCACCGCCACGTCACACCTCAACGACGCCCTGGGCTGCGGAACCGCACCGCCGTATCACCGTGACGACGCTCCGACCATTTCTTTCGAAATAGGACGTCCGAAAACGCAAAAAGTGGTAATACTCGACCCTTTCTTTCGAAAAAGGACGTCCCAAATATCCTTTTTCGAAAGAAAGGGTCGAGAGGCATTTAGAAGAAAGCCAGCATTCGCGAGGCTGCTGGCAATGAGCCGTAGCTGTGAGGCCGCGCCGCCGCCAGTTACCAAGCGACGGCGCGGCCCTCCGGCTAGTCGACCTTCGGGAACAGGTCGGTGGAGAGGTATCGCTCGCCGGTGTCGGGCAGGATGGCGACGATGTTCTTGCCGGCGTTCTCGGGGCGGGCGGCGAGCACCGCGGCGGCTGCGAGGGCGGCACCCGAGGAGATGCCGGTGTTGACGCCCTCGACGCGGGCCAGCTCCTGGGAGGCCGCGATGGCGTCGGCCGTCGGAATCGAGATCACCTCATCGACCACCTCCGGGTCGTAGTTCTTCGCGACGAAGCCGGGGATGATGCCCTGGATGCCGTGCGGTCCGGGCTGGCCGCCGTCGAGGATGGGCGACTCGGTGGGCTGCACGGCCACGATCTTGAGGCTGGCTTTGCGGGGCTTGAGCGCATTGCCGATGCCATTGATGGTGCCGCCGGTGCCGATGCCTCCCACGACGATGTCGACCTGGCCGGCGGTGTCGCGCCAGATCTCCTCGGCGGTTGTGGCCGCATGGATGGCGGGATTGGCCGGGTTCTCGAATTGCTGCGGGATGAACGAGTTGGGCGTGGTGGCATGGATCTCCTCGGCTTTGGCGATCGAGCCCTTGATGCCGTCGGCCTTGGGCGTGAGCACGAGCTCGGCGCCGTATTGGCGGATGAGCGCGCGCCGCTCGATGGAGAGGTTCTCGGGCAGGACGATGACCACCTTGTAGCCGAGCGCCGCTCCGTAGGCCGCCAGAGCGATGCCGGTGTTGCCGCTCGTGGGCTCGATGATGGTTCCGCCCGGCTTGAGGATGCCGTCGGCCTCGGCCTGCGCGATGAGCGAGTAGCCGATGCGGTCCTTCACGGAGCCGGCGGGGTTGCGGTACTCGAGCTTGGCGAGGATGTTGCCGACGAGGCCGTTGGCCTCCGCATAGCGGTTGAGCTGCAGCAGCGGCGTGTTGCCAATGAGCTCGATGACGGACTGGGCGATGTTCGTGTTCAGGATCTTCGGCTGGGGCATTTGATGTACCTTCTTTCTCTGTTTGTCCGGGTGTCTGTTTGTCCGGGTGGGTCGTGGTGTCGATGCGTCTTCTTGCGGGCGGGACGAAAAGGGTGTCGCTATCCGTCCCGAGGGCGGGTGCCTCCGTGTAACCGGCCGGAAGCGCGGACGGGACGATCGGGAGCAGTCCCCGGTTCCCGACCGTCCCAAGTGCACTGCTACCCCGCGATCGCCGCGAAACCCTTCTCGAGGTCCGCGATGATGTCGTCGATGTGCTCGGTGCCGATCGATAGGCGGATGGTGCCCGGCCGAATGCCCTGGTCGAGCAGCTCGGCCTCCGTCAGCTGCGAGTGCGTCGTCGACGCGGGATGGATCACGAGGCTCTTCACGTCGGCGACGTTGGCGAGCAACGAGAAGATCTCGAGCGCGTCGATGAACTTCCATGCCGCCTCCTGGCCTCCCTTGATGTCGAAGGTGAAGATCGTGCCGCCGCCGTTGGGGAAGTAGCGCTCGTAGAGCGCGTGGTTCGGATGGCCGGGCAGCGAGGGATGGCTCACGCTCTCCACGAGCGGGTGACCGGCCAGGTACTCCACGACCTTCGCCGTGTTCTCGGCGTGGCGCTCGAGGCGCAACGACAGCGTCTCGACTCCCTGCAGGAGCAGGAACGCGTTGAACGGGGAGATGCACGCGCCCGTGTCGCGCAGCAGGATCGCGCGGATGTACGTCACGAACGCGGCCGGCCCGACGGCGTCGTAGAACGAGATGCCATGGTAGCTCGGGTTCGGCGCGGCGATGTTGGGATACTTGCCCGATGCGCTCCAGTCGAACGTGCCGCCCTCGACGATGACGCCGCCGAGCGTGGTGCCGTGGCCGCCGAGAAACTTCGTGGCGGAGTGCACAACGATGTCGGCGCCGTGCTCGAGCGGGCGGATGAGGTAGGGCGTGCCGAACGTGTTGTCGATGACGAGCGGCAGGCCGTGGGCGTGCGCGAGCTCGGCGAGCGCGTCGATGTCGGGAATGTCGCTCGTGGGGTTGCCGAGCGTCTCGATGAAGATGGCGCGCGTGTCGTCGCCGATGGCGGCCTCCACCTCGGCAAGGTCGTGGATGTCCACGAACGTGGTGGAGACGCCGTATTGCGGCAGCGTGTGCTCGAGCAGGTTAAACGTGCCGCCGTAGATCGTCTTCTGAGCGACGATGTTGCCGCCGTTGGCCGCGAGGGCCTGGATCGTGTACGTGATGGCGGCGGCGCCGGATGCGACGGCCAGACCGGCCGAGCCACCCTCGAGCGCGGCGACGCGCTTCTCGAGGACCTCCTGCGTCGAGTTGGTGAGGCGCCCGTAGATGTTGCCGGGATCGGCGAGGCCGAAGCGGTCGGCTGCGTGCTGGCTGTTGTGGAAGACGTAGGCCGTGGTCTGGTAGATCGGCACGGCGCGGGAATCGGTGGCGGGGTCGGCCTGCTCCTGGCCGACGTGGAGCTGAAGGGTCTCGAACTTGTACTGGCTCATGATGATCGTCATCCTCTCTTGGTTGACCGGGCTCGCCTTGGAGGCATCGGCCCGACTGGGCAATAAAAAACCGGGGTTGCAGTGCAAACTCCCGGGCGAAGGCGCATCCGGCGTTGGAGCCGGTTGATGCGGTGGGCCGACGGCTCTCTACATGAGTCCGTCGGCGCTGGTACACGCCCGGGAGCGTCGCATTCGATGACATCTACAGAGCAGCATGGTGGCAACTTCCTGTGTTGTGGTTCTGACAAGAGCGAGCATACGACTAATTTCCTACTAATGCAATAGGAAAATAAAACATAGGCCGGTGGGCGGCAGGGGAGGAGCGATTCGAGATGGGCCGAGGGGTATGGAACGCTCCCCGGGGGAGCGTTCCACAAGTTGCACGCGATGACAGCCGGGCGCCCCCTTCGGGGGGGGGCAACCCGGGCAGGCCCGGTGATCCTAGCCGATGAGCTTGGCGCCGATGGCCTTGACCTCCTCGAGCTCGCTGGGGAAGACCTCCTCGTGGCGCTTGATCTTGCCGGGGATGTCGAAATAGTCCCAGTCATAGCGGCTGTAGTCGTTGACCTGCAGCGTGTTGCCGCAGATGTAGGTCGTGACGGGGCCGATGAACTGCTCGAGCGTGCTCTCGTACTCCTCGATCATGGGGGTGTAGCCATAGTTGTCGTATCCCTCGGCGTCGAGGTTGCTCGTCATGATGAAGAGCACAGGGATGGGGCGCTCGTTGCAGCTCGGCTGCGCCGTGCGGTAGGTGAGGTACTGGAAGATGAGGCGCTCGTACAGCGCGCGGAAGCCGGCGGTCGGGCGGCCGAAGTAGTTCGGCGTGCCGAGCACGAGGGCATCGGCTTCGCGAATCGAGTCGAGCACGGGCTTCAGGCCGTCCTTGAAGATGCACTGGCCGTAGAACTTCTCGCCCTTGCAAGCGAAGCACGAGCGGCATCCCTGGTAGTTTTCGATCTTGTACAGGTCGATGACCTCGACCTCGGCGCCGGCCTCCTCGGCTCCCTGCGCGGCGGCGCGGATGAGCTGCGCGGTGTTCCAATTGGTTCGCGGGCTGGCGTTGACTGCGACGAGCTTCTTCATGACGTCCCTCCTCGTGCACATTCCTCTTTCGCTTGTAATCATACCCGAGGGAGCCGATGGGACGAGGCTGCATGGAACGGATGGGGCCGACCCTCTTGTCCCGCCGATGCGTCTGGTCTACTTGCGTGCGCTTGCGGCAATCTTGTCGACCACGATGGCCGCGACGACGATGATGGCGATGACCGGCAGCGTGTTGCCGCAGGGGATGTCCCAACCGAGCGACACACGGTAGAGCGCGAAGCCGAGCACCCACAGCACGATGCCGCGCCAGTCGATGCCCGCACCCGTGCGGTCGCGGTGGAGGATGAAGTAGTCGGCGATGACGAGCGCGGCCATCGGCGCGAACACGGAGCCGATGAAGTACAGGAAGCCCTCGAAGTTGCCCACGGGCGCGCAGATCGCGAGCACCGTGCCGAGCACTGCGGCGATGATGCCGCACATCCGGGCGGTCAGGCGCGGGTGGATACTCTCCGCCGAGATGCCGGCGGATTGCGCGTCGAGGAACGTCGTCGTCACCGTCGAGAACACGACGACGAGGATGCCGGCCACGCCGAGCCCCGCCTGCGCGAGCACGACGGCGATATCGCTCGAGGCCGCGAAGAGCGCGCAGCCGAGTCCGATGACGAACATCCAACAGCTGCCGATGGAGTACGCGATGGTAGAGGCGGCAGACCCCGCGATGGGCCGATTTGCCTCGCGCGTGTAGTCGCCCACGACGGGCAGCCATGAGAGCGGCATCGCCGCGGCGAGCTCAACGGCTGCGCCGAACGAGAGGCTTCCGTCGCCCGCGAGCGCCGCACCGAGCGAGCCGACCCCGCCGTCGCCGCCGAACACGGCGACGCTCGCCACGATCGTCAGCACGAACAACAACGCGGCGGCGACCGACTGCACCTTCCCCATGCGCTTCACGCCGATGGCGATCCACACCACGATGAGCACGCCGATCACGATGCACCAGCCCACCGTTCCGAGCGCCGGTACGAGAAAGCTCGCCGCCGCCGCGCCCGAGACGATCATGATCGCCGTCCAGCCCACGAGCTGCACGACGTTGAGCACCGAGAACAGCTTGGCGCCGCCGGTGCCGAACGAGCGACGCGCTGCCTCCATGGCCGACGTCTGCGTCCGTGCGCTCACGTGCGCCACGAGCCAGAACAGCGCACCGCCGATGATGTGGCCGACGATGATGGCGAGGATGCCCATCGTCAGCCCGAGCGGGGCGAAGAACGTTCCGGTCAGGATCTCCGCGAGGGAGACGGATGCGCCGAACCACACGAGTCCGAGCGTGGGCGTGGAAAGGCCGCGTTGCGAAGTGGGTTTTTCTGTATCGTTTGCCATGACTGCTCCCTCCGGCGGCATTACCCGCATCAGGTTCATCGGGTCGAGGCGGGGGTACGCCTCCTCTCAGCCCGCATCGCGCGAGCTCCCCGCGCGCCTTCCCCATGAGGCGCAAGGCCATTGTAGCAGCGATAGGGGAGAGAGCTGCCCAGCAGAAAGGCGAGGGGGGTGGACCTGTCAATCAGGGCAGGGTTGTTTGACAGGTTTTCGGGTCCCGCCCGGTAAAAACCTGTCAAACAGCCCCGCCCTGATTGACAGCTGTGCCCGCTTTGTGACAGCTTGCGCTCGCACCCATGGGGCGCAAGACCATTGCGGCAGTGCCAGCTGAAATGCTTCGGCTCAAATTAGTGTACACAAGTTGGCAAAAAGGCCCTGTTTTGGCCAGGTTTTCAGCCAAAATCAGCAACTTGTGTACACTAATTTGCTGCACAAGGTGTCAAACAGCTCCGCCTTGATTGCCACCAACAAAAAAAGAGGGCTGCGGTTCATTTCCGCGGCCCTCGGCGTTGCATGTTGCTCGCGCTCTAGTGCTTGAAGGGGATGCAGTTGTGGTTGATCTCCCAGAGCTTCTCGGCCGTGGGCGCCCACTCCTTCGCGTACTTCTCGCAGCGGTCGCAGAGCATCTCCGCCGTCTCCTCGCCCTCGAGGTTCGAGGACTTGGCGCCGGTCTCCTTGATCATGCGGCGCAGTGCGTCGGGGTTCTCGAGCATGGGGCAGGGACGCAGGTGGTTGTCGTTGAACGGCTGGTTGTCGTAGTACGCCTTGAACAGCGGGCCCTGCAGGCATTCGAGCAGCGTCTTCTCGTGGATGTTCGAGTCGCTGAAATGGATGAACACGCACGGGTCGACGTCGCCGGCCGCGTTGATGTGCAGGTAGCGGCGTCCGCCGGCGATGCAGCCCTGGACGTACTGGCCGTCGTTCTGGAAGTCGAGCGGGAAGATCGGCTTCTCCTCGCGCCAACGGCGCACGGTGTGGTACATGCCCTCGCGCTGCTCGGGCGTGACCATCAGCTCGACGTTCGCATCGGAACCGACGGGCATGTAGTGGAAGAACCACAGGAAGAACGCGCCGAGCTCCACGAGCATGTCCACGTACTCGTCGGACGTGACGGACTCGTAGTTCTCGGAGGTGTAGCAGCACGACACGCCGAACGGGATCATGTTCTCGTGCATGAGCTTCATGGCGCCGATGACCTTGTCGTACGTGCCCTCGCCGCGGCGGCTGTCCGTGGCCTCGCGGTTGCCCTCGAGGCTGATGCCGGGCACGAAGTTCGCGACGCGCTTGAGGTCGTCGCAGAACTCCTGGTCGATGAGCGTGCCGTTCGTGAAGCACAGGAAGACGCACTCGGGATGCGCCTCGCACAGCTTGATGATGTCCTTCTTGCGGATGAGCGGCTCGCCGCCGGTGTAGATGTAGAAGTAGATGCCGAGCTCGGTGCCCTGCTTGATGATGGAGTCGATGTCCTCGTAGGAGAGGTTGAGCCTGTTGCCGTAGTCGGCTGCCCAGCAGCCCGTGCAGTGCAGGTTGCATGCGCTCGTCGGGTCGAGCAGGATGGCCCACGGGATGTTGCATTGATACTTCTCGCGCAGCTCGGTCTGCTTGGCCCAGCCGTCGAAGCCGGTGTTGATGACGAAGCTGTTGCCCAGGCCGGTGAAGAACACCGGGTCGACCTCGTTCAGGCCGCGGACGACCATCTTGAAGATGTTGGAATCCGGGTTGTCCAGCATCATGTGCACCCTGTTCATCTGGGGTGCCATGCGCCCGCCGGCGAACATGTCGATCTGCTTGAGGACCTTCGGAATCTGCTTCTCGGGATCCTTGCGGAGCTTCTTAATGTAGTGCCTGACCGTCAGGTCGATGAGTTGTTCCTTCATCATGCCTCAACTTTCAATCAGCCTGATGACTCGGCGCTTCCCACGGCGCCTCGTGCATACACCGAAACAATGTGCTTCCAAATCCGCTTCTACATATGCGCAAAACATCCGTCACATGCTTTCTCCGGTGCAGCGAAAACGCGTTCGGAGAACTTAGCAAAACCCTTCTTAAATTAGCACTGCGCGAGTCCGATTCTTTCAGGTGTTTTCCGAATGGCATGTGTAACAGAAAAGAACGCGGGAACGAACAGCTCACAAATGAAGGGCATCCTCCGCGTGTATAGAATGGGCAGGTTGTTGGTGCGCGGAATACTCCCGGAAGGGGTGTTTAGGGGTGCGGCTTAGCGGGTGGGGTCGTTGAAGACCTTGATGGAATCGGTGTGGGCCGAGCTGATGAGCGTCAGGTCGTGGGCGCGCGCGAGGGCGAGCGTCTGGCCGGTTGGGACGGCCTTCGTGGCGAGGATCGGGATGCGCGCGCGGATGGCCTTGGCCGTCATGTCGGTGGGGATGCGCCCGCTCGTGAACACGGTGGTGCGGGCGAGGTCGACGCCGTCGATGAGCGCGCGGCCGACGACCTTGTCGAAGGCGTTGTGGCGCCCGAGGTCCTCGCAGCAGTAGAGCAGCTCGCCGCCGACGGCGAGGTAGCACGTGTGGGTCGCGAACGTCTCGGCGTGGGAGGTCGCATCGGCCTCGAAGACGCGCGCGAGGGCGAAGATGTGCTCGGGGCTCCAGGGGATGGGGACGACGGGCGGGAGGTCGTCGAGGGCGCGGCTCGCGAGAGGCGGGCGGGAGACGCCGCCGTGCGTGGGGACATCCTCGTATGCGGCTGTGGTGGATGCGGCTGCGATGCGGGCCGCCGCGTGGCCGGCGAGCGTCACGTCGGCGCGCAGGGGAGCATTAGGTGCGGTTTCCGGGGCTATGGCGTTCGCGATGCGTATCTCGGCGATGTCGACGGCTTCGTCGATCGCGCCTTCGGTGAGCAGGCGGCCTGCGACGAGCGCGGGCAGATCGCTTGCGAGGCATGCGATGCGGAAGAAGTGCCGGCCGTCGACGAAGACGTCGAGCAGCGACTCCTCCTGGATGACGTCGCGGATTGCGCGCACGCTGCCGTCGGCGAGGTGCTTGAGCGCCTCGTAGGGGAGCGGTGCGGTACTGTATGTCGCGTCGTCGATGATTCTCATGGTGGTCGGTTGCGAAGCGCTCCTGGGCATGGCTAGCGGTCGGCGGGGAGGATCTCGATCCACTGGCCCTCGGGGTCGGCTATGAAGTAGAGCCCCATCGCGTAGTTCTCGAACACGATGCAGCCCATCTCCTCATGCAGCGCGTGGAAGGCGTCGAAGTCGTCGACCTCGAAGGCGATGTGCACGTCCTTGCCGGCGTTCTCGTAGGGCTCGGTGCGGCCGTTGTTCCAGGTGAGCTCGATCTCGAAGTCGGCCTCGTCGTTGGCCATGAACGTGTTCGTCCACGAACCGTCCTCGGGGCCCATCTCGCGCACGACGTGCATGCCGAGCGCTTTCTCGTAGAACTCGATGTTCGCCTGCTTGTCGATCACGTGCGTGCAGCGGTGGATGAACCGAGCCTTCATGGTCGCCTCCTTGGGCAATGAGTCAAATGCGGGTAGTCCGCTCTCGACTCACCATGATACGCGAAATGAGCCGAAGGACAGTCCTCTGCCTCATTCGTCGCCGAATAGGGCGGCGTCCTCGCGCTCCTCCATCTCGAGGAGCAGCTTGGCGGTCTTGCGGTTGCGCGCGGCGACGACGGCGAGGCGGATGAGCAGGAGGCCGCCGAGGCCGAGCGCGACTCCCAGAGCGAAGAGCACGGGAATGCTGGTCGATACGGCGCAGATCACCATGGCGCCGAGAATCATCACGATGCCGATGATCGCGTACGAGATGGTCTGGCCGAGGTAGTCCTTGATGCGGAGCATCGACTCGCCGATCAGCGCCTCGGTTTTGGGGGAGAGGTCGTCGCGTAGGTCGATGTCGGTGGGGTCGTCGCCGATCTCGTCGAGCGCGGTCTGGTTGTCCTGCGCCGTGCCGCGCATGAGGAAGGAATCGAACAAGAAGAACGCCGCGCCGCCGAGCATGACGAAGCCGCCGGCGATGATGCCGCGCGCGAAGGCGACGATAGCGGCGATTGCCGCGCAAGCGGCGACGACGAGCGTGACGATGCGCAAGCCCCGGTAGAGCCGCACGTTTTGCCGAAGGCGCTCGCGTGTGAAATCGTTCTCGTCCATGCCGGAAGGATAACACGGTCCGCGATGGCTGGAAATGAGTAGGAGGACAGTCCTCCGACTCATTTTTCGATAAGTCTCATTGCGTACCACAAATGGGACACGGCCAACAGCCCTCTCGTTTAGCATGTAACCAAACAAATGTTCGATATAAGAAACGAGAGAACCATGGAGAAGAACATCGTGCTGTTCGAGTCATCCGACGGCGAGGTGAGGCTGAGCGTTGAGATGGATGGCGATACCGTCTGGCTAAGCAAGGAGGAGCTATGAGCAACATCGAATGCTATGAAAGCGGTATTGACTATACCAACAGCGGCGATATCGTCGCCGACGCCAAGCTCATCATCGATAGCGCGCAGAGAGTTGCACACCAAGCGGTCAACATCACCCTTATCAGGAGAAATTGGCTTCTCGGTCGTCGCATTGTTGAGGAAGAGCTCGGCGATGGCACACGCTCGGAGCTGTATGGTCGCAAAGTGGTGTCCAAGCTTGCCGAGGAGCTGACGAGGGAATATGGCAAAGGCTATACAAGGCGCAGCCTTTATCAATATGCGCAGTTCTACCGCATGTTTCCCGAGATTGTGCAGATGTCCCCTGCACAATCTATACCCCGCCTGAGCTGGTCCCATTATGTAGAGCTCCTCCGCGTGAAGAATGACCGGGCTCGGGCGTGGTATGAGCAGGAGGCCGCCGGGCAAGGCTGGAGCGTCGAGGTGCTATCGCGAAACATCTCCAGTCAATATTGCGAGCGGATGCTTTCCAATCAGGTCGAGCCGCCCCATGAGAAAGCTGCTGTCCCTAGCGCGGAAGCCGAGAGGGCCGAGCGGCTGGCGTTCGTCAAGAGCCCGATGGTCGTGGAATTCCTCGGCTTGTCGGACAATCCTCGGCTCCACGAATCGAGCCTGGAGAGCGCCATTCTCGCCAATCTGCAGCAGTTCCTCCTCGAGCTGGGCAAGGGCTATGCGTTCGTGGCGAGGCAGCAGCACATCCGCACCGAATGGGACGATTTTTTCATCGACCTCGTGTTCTACAACTACATTCTGCGCTGCTTCGTGCTCGTGGATCTCAAAACGAACAAGATCACCCACCAGGACGTGGGTCAGATGGATATGTACGTGCGCATGTATGACGATCTCAAGCGCAACGAGGGCGACAATCCCACCCTGGGCATAGTGCTTTGCGCCGAGACCGACGAGGACATCGCCCGGTATTCCGTTCTGCATGAGAACGAGCAGCTCTTCTCCAGCAAGTACAAGCTGTACCTGCCCGACGAGGAGGAGCTGCGGGCGGAGATCGAAGAGCAGAAGCGCATCTTCCGAGCACAGGTGGAGGAAGATGGCGACATCAAAGGTTCCCACTGACATGTCCCATTTCAAGTACTCGGAGACTGTTCCGGTTATGCGAGCATTTCGTTTGTAAGGACGTCGTGTAGTGGAAGGACGGGAGGAGTCATGACGCGGGTGTTCGTCGACATGCGCACGTCTCGCGGGTGTTGGGCAGTGGCCCATGCGGCCGGGCTGTTCGATTTGGATGTCGTCGCGCTTGTCGTTAAGGAATCAAAGGTTAGAGAAACACTGATGCAGATGCGGTTGGCGCACAAGCGGTCAAGCGTAACATCCAAGATGTCAGTCATGACGATTCCGAGGCATAGTGCCGATGCGCTTCGTGTCGTGAGGGCGCTCATGAGATCTGGGGACGTGATCGTCACCGATTCGGCGCTGCTTGCGTTTGAGTTTCTGCAGGAGGAGGGCGCGGCAACCAATAGCTTCGGTGAAAAGTACACTTGGCAGAACATCTTCGAGAAGATCGGCTGTCACTACAAGAGCCGGATGCTTCAAAGCCGGGGAGTTAAGCCACCCAGGCCCCGTGCTCATCAGGCGGCCGATCGTGAGAGGCTGTTCCAAACGATGCGGGGGCTACTCGTGGAAACTTGCGGGGATACGCTCGGCGACAAGCCGTGGATTCTTCCCAGCGAACCGCCCAGGAGTGAACTGACATGGCTCTTGCCTATCAGCGCTTTCGAGAAGAGTAGTGACGCGAAGGTGTTCGTCGACGGCGATTCCTGTCCGAGGCTTCCTGCGATTCTGGAGATTTGCGGTGGCGCCCACGTGCCCGTCGTTTACGTCAGCAATCGGAAGGTGAAGGATCTGGTCCGTACGGCATGCCGGAAAGAGAGCGACTTCATATCGAGAGCACCGAATCTTCCGGAGATGACGGTCAAAAAAGTCCCTAAGGAGAAAAACGCGGCGGATCATTTCATCGAGCGCAATATCGTTTCGGGCGATATCGTGTTGACCAATGACAACGAGCTCATGGCCAAATGTTTGAATAAGGGCGCCTTGGCGATTGATTTTGAAGGTCGTGCTTTCGGGCTTTGCCAGATGGGGATGCAGGTCGAGAAGAAATCCGTGAAACGGATGAAAGCCGCTTTACGACGCCCCCTCGAGAAGATGGGCCCTGTGAGCATGTTCAGGACCTCGCTTTTGAAAGCAGTCGGGTGATGGCATGACTGCATAACGGGCTTGTCGATACCGTTTTCCATCTGAAGGGATCGGGCAATGGGCGCGTTGGGGGAGAAGGAGCTGTACGTCCGGGGGATCTACGTCAAGGACGACCTCCCGGAGGACAACTACGTGCACGAGCTGTACGTCGTGCGGGAGCTGGTCAAGTCGGGCGAGCTGACATTCAGCTCTCCAGTGACCATCTTCGTCGGCGAGAACGGGGTTGGGAAGTCCACGCTCATCGAGGCGATCGCCGTCGCGCTCGGGTTCAACGCCGAGGGCGGGACGCGGAACTTCAACTTTTCGACCATGGCGAGCCACTCGATCCTCAGCGAGCACCTGTGCGTGCAGAAAGGACACAGGCTCATTCACGACGGTTTCTTCCTGCGCGCCGAGAGCTTCTACAACGTGGCGTCCAACATCGAGGAGCTCGACAAGGGCGCGGGCGGGGCGCGCGTCATCGACAGCTACGGCGGCACGTCGCTCCATGAGCAATCGCACGGGGAGAGCTTCATGGCGTTGGCGAGGAACAGGTTCGGCGGCAAGGGTCTCTACATCCTCGACGAGCCCGAGGCGGCGCTGTCCCCGAGACGCGTCATGGAGCTCATGGCCACAATGAAGCGGCTCGTCGACGACGAGTCGCAGTTCCTGATCTCGACGCACTCGCCCATGATCATGATGTTCCCCGGCGCCGATGTGGTGCAGATCGGGCACGGGGGCATCAGGCACGTCGACTATCGGGAGACGGATCACTTCCAGATCATGGCGCGCTTCCTAGCCGACCCCGACCGGATGCTGTCGTACTTGTTTGGGGAGTAGGGCGAGGGGATGCGGGCTGCGCATCTTTCCCGCCGCCCATCCCTGATGAGAGCTGTGTCAAGAGAGGAGGTAGCTGATGGGCAAGGCTGAAGCGCGGGAGATGATAGTGAATCTCATAGGAGACGAGTGGCTGGCCAACATTCTCGAGGTTGATTTGGACAGGAAGGACAAGGCATATATTGCTGAATTAAACACTTCTGTATGCCTCGGATCCCCCATTGTCATCCTCGAGGGCAAGAAAGGCATCAGGCACGCCAGCGTAAAAGAGGCTCGCAGAATAGTTAGCGAAGCATGTGAAAATGGTTTGCTCACCCCCTGGCTTTATCGATGACAGAAAAGGGCTCAGCAAGCTGAGACGGTAATTCCAATCAGGTTGCACGCGGCCCTAATGAGTCGAAGGGCAGTCCTTCGGATCATTCCAGCTCCACCGGCGTATACTTAAACCAACCGCGAATCAATCAAAAAGGACACGCATGAACCACTCTGAGATTTCGAGCTTTATCTGGGGGACCGCCGATCTGCTGCGGTCCAACTTCAAGCAGCACCAGTACGGCGACGTCATTCTGCCCTTTACGGTGATGCGGCGCCTCGACGTCGTGCTCGAGCCCACCAAGCAGGCCGTGCTCGACGCCGCCGCCAAGAAGCTTCCGGATGCGCTGCGCGACGCCATGCTGAAGCAAGCCGCCGGCGTCGACTTCTACAACACCTCGGAGTTCACGATGCCCTCGCTGCTCGGCGACCCCGACGGCATCCGCGCGAACATCACCAAGTATGTCACGTCGTTCAGCCCCGACATCACGGACATCTTCGATAAGTTCAAGATCTTCGACGTCATCAAGGACCTCGACGACCACGACCTGCTCTTCCTCGTCGTCGAGCGCTTCTGCAATCCGAAGATTGACCTCAGCCCGGAATCCGTCAGCAACGCGGACATGGGCGACATCTACGAGGAGCTCATCCGCCGCTTCTCCGAGGTCTCCAACGAGACCGCCGGAGAGCACTTCAGCCCGCGCGATGGCCTGCGCCTCGCCGCGGAGCTGCTCGTGGTCGGCGAGATGGACGACCTCATGCAGCCCAACCGCATCGTGAAGGTCTGCGACCCCTGCGCCGGCACCGGCGGCGCGCTCACCGTGTTCGCCGACCGCGTGGCCGAGATCAACCCCAAGGCGACCGTCGTTACGTACGCGCAGGAGGTCAACGACCAGTCCTACGCCATCTGCAAGTCCGATACCATCCTCAAGGGCGGCGACATCGTCAACATCCACCGCGGCGACACGCTCGCCGACGACCAGATGCCCGGCGAGACGTTCGGCTATCAGATCTCCAACCCGCCCTACGGTGTGGAGTGGAAGAAATCTAAGGACGCCGTCACCAAGGAGCACGAGACCAAGGGCTTCGCCGGCCGCTTCGGCGCCGGGCTACCGCGAATCAGCGACGGGCAGCTGCTGTTCGTGCAGCACATGGTCTCCAAGATGCGTTCGCCACGCGACGGGGGAGGGCGCATCGCCGTGTTTCTCAACGGAAGCCCACTCTTCACGGGCGCGGCAGGCTCAGGCGAGAGCGAGATCCGCCGCTACCTGCTCGAGCACGACCTCGTCGACGCCATCGTCGCCATGCCCAACGACTTCTTCTTCAACACGGGTATCGCCACCTACATCTGGGTGATCGACAACACCAAGGAGGAGCGTCGCCGCGGTAAGGTGCAGCTCATCAACGCAAACGGGATCTACACGAAGATGCGCAAGAGCCTCGGCTCCAAGCGAAACGAGTTCTCTAACGAGCAGATAGCCCAGATCGTGGGGCTCTATAAGGCATTCGACGAGGCCGACCCCAAGCTCTCCAAGGTGTTCGACAACGAGGACTTCGGCTACGTCACCGTGGACGTGCGACGCCCGCAGCGCGATGAGAACGGCGAGATCGTCCGCGACAAGAAGGGCCGGCCCGTTGCCGACAAGGAACTCAACGACACGGAGAACATCCCGCTCAAGGAGGATGTGGACGAGTACATGGCGCGCGAGGTGCTGCCCTACGCGCCCGACGCGTGGATCGAGCCGCGCAAGAACAAGAAGACGAAGGTGCTCGAGCAGGGGACGGTGGGCTACGAGATCCCCTTCACAAGGCACTTCTACGAGTACACCCCGTTGCGACCCAGCAGCGAGATACTCGCGGAGATAAAAGAGCTCGAGGCGAGCATAGCCGAGAAGCTGCAGAAGGCGGGACTGTAGCAGTGGAGCGCTACGAGGCATATAAGGACTCCGGAGTAGAGTGGATCGGCGAGATTCCCGCGGATTGGGAAGTTTACAAGGGCTCTCGTGCATTGAACATCGTGTATGGCTATCCATTTGAATCTGAATTGTTCTCGGCTGACGAGGGATGGCCTCTGATTAGAATTCGTGATGTCGGTTGTGATGTAACGGAAGTAGCATATTTAGGCGAATTCATCGAATCTGCTCGCGTTGAAAATGGCGATGTGCTTATTGGTATGGACGGCGATTATAAAGTTGCTCAATGGAAGGGTGCCACTGCTTTGCTCAACCAGAGGGTCTGCATGGCAAAAGACAGCCCCGTCCTTATGAGCAAGTATTTGCTGTATTTTTTGCCAAACGCCTTACAGGCTATCAACGATCTCGCATACGGAACGACGGTCAAGCACTTGGGTGCCAAGGACCTTAATTCCATGAGAACTCTCTGTCCGTCTCTGTTCGAACAACAAGCCATCGCCGACTTCCTCGACGCCAAGACCGCTGAGATCGACGGTCTCATCGAGGATTGCGAGCGGGAGGTGGAGCTGCTGCAGGAGTACCGCAAGGCGGTCATCTCCGAAGCCGTCACCAAGGGCCTCGACCCCGACGTCCCCATGAAAGACTCGGGAATAGAGTGGATCGGCAGGATTCCCGAGGGGTGGAGCGCCAGGCCTTTTAAGGGAATTGCGCGTGTTGTTGCTAATTTGCAACACCCTGAAGATTATTTAGATTTACCTCAGGTTTCACCAGATCGTATTGAAAAGGACAATGGCCATCTTTTACCTTGTCCAACCGTTTTGGAAGCTGGCGTTGAAAGCGACAATCATCTGTTTAGAGAGGGCGACATTCTGTATTCGAAAGTTCGTCCAGCATTAAACAAGGTTACCGTTGCGCCATTTGGAGGATTGTGTAGCGCCGATATGTATCCAATTGTCACTTCGCAGCATCGACGCTGGCTCATGTATTTCATGCTTTCAAATGCATTTATGGAACAGGTCGTTGTATCCACGGATAGGGTAAAGATGCCAAAAATCAACAAAGAAGAGATAGGCATCTTTAAGGTTGTTGTTCCGGAAGCGTCTGAACAGCAGGCCATTGCTAATTATCTCGATGCAAAAACCGCCGAGATCGATTCTCTTATTTCCGACAAGCAAGCTATGGCTGAGAAACTTCGGGAGTATCGCAAGTCCCTTATCTCCGAGGCCGTCACGGGCAAGTTCAAGGTTCCAGGAGTGTCATCATGAGCGAGTACACCTACTCCATATCCGGTGGCGACAGTCCCAAGAAGGCGCCGTCCTCCTCGAAGACGTCCGAGTACGACTTCGAGAACGACGTTGAATCCTTTCTGCATGCCTCCGGTTGGAGCATCTTCCCGGACAACGCCACCGCGCAGGCGGACTATGACCGCAAGCTCGTGTTGAAGACCGGCTCCCTCATCGGCTTCGTAAAAGAGACGCAGCCCGTCGAGTGGGCCAAGATCGAGAACCTCTACGGCGAACAGGCCGAAGAGCGCTTCCTCAAGCGCCTGTGCGACGAGCTCGAGCCGCACGAGGACCGAGGCGGCCTGATCAACCTACTGCGTCGCGGCTTCAAGATGGCCCCGGGCGCGCAGTTCCGCCTGTGCTTCTTCAAACCGGCCACGAGCAAGAATCCCGATGCGCTGGCATGCTACGAGGCCAACCGCTTCGAGGTCGTCCGTCAGCTGCGCTATGGCACGCTTCCCGATGACGAGCACAACTCCGTCGACGTCGTGCTGTTCCTCAACGGCATCCCCGTCGTCACCATGGAGCTCAAGAACAACCTGACGGGGCAGGGCACGCCCAACGCCGTCAGGCAGTACAAGAAGGATCGCAGCCCCAAGGAGCTGCTATTCAAACCGAACCGCCGCGCGCTGGTGCACTTCGCGCTTGACTCCGAGACGGTTGAGATGTGCACATGGCTCGCCGGCCCCGGCTCGCGCTTCCTCCCGTTCAACAAGGGCAATGGCATGAACGGCGCGGGCAACCCGCCCAACCCGGATGGCTACCGCACCGAGTATCTCTATCGCGAGGTGCTCGCGCCTGACTCGCTGCTCGACATCATCCAGCGCTTCGTGCGCGTGGACTACGAGCGCCTCGGCGGCAAGTCCACGGGGCCGCTCGCCATGAAGCGCGTCATCTTCCCGCGCTTCCACCAGCTCGACGCCGTGCGCAGGCTCGTCTCCAACGCTCGCGAGTGCGGGGCGGGGAAGAGCTATCTCATCCAACACTCGGCCGGA
The DNA here is from genome assembly GCA_050946275.1 of Coriobacteriales bacterium. Lineage (GTDB taxonomy): Bacteria > Actinomycetota > Coriobacteriia > Coriobacteriales > CADBOM01 > JBMNUM01. Next base: position 1,043 of record JBMNUM010000017.1, on the reverse strand, counting down.
TCGGGCAAATCGAACTCCATCGCATGGCTGGCGCATCATCTGCAGTCGCTGCACGACGCGCAGGACCGGCCGGTGTTCGACAGCGTCATCATCCTGACCGATCGTCGTAACCTCGACGCGCAGCTGTCCGAGACGATTGCGGCGGTCGATCACAAGAGGGGCGTGGTGGTGTCCATCCGCGACGGCGCTTCGAACGCCGACGGGCTCAAGGGATCGGCGGGCCTGCGCGACGCTATCAACGCCGGCGCGCAGATCATCACGACGACCATCCAGAAGTTCCCGTACATCTGCAGCGAGACGAGGGTGGCGGGCAAGAAGTTCGCCGTCATCATCGACGAGGCGCATTCCTCGCAGACGGGTAAGTCCAACGCCAAGATGAAGATGGCGCTCATCGACCAGGACGTCGACCCCGAAGAGCCGTGGGACGACGAGGATATGCTCGCACAGGAGATGCAGGCGCAAGGACCGATCCCGAACCTGTCGTTCTTCGCGTTCACCGCGACGCCCAAGGCGGCAACGCTTGAGGTGTTCGGCACGCGTGACGAGCAGTGTGCGTGCGACGAGAACGGCATGCTGATCCCGCGGCCGTTCCACCTGTACTCGATGAAGCAGGCGATCGACGAGGGATTCATCCTCGACGTACTCGAGAACTACACGGTGTTCGCGACGTACTTCAAGCTCGCGAAGACCATCGAGGACGACCCCAGGTACAAGGAGGCCAAGGCAAACCCGGTGCTGAAGGGGATTGCGGGCTGGCATCCCCGGATGCTCGAGAAGAAGGCCGAGATCATCGTCGAGCACTTCATGAACGATGTGAGCGGGCTGCTCGATGGCAAGGCCAAGGCCATGGTGGTGACGCAGAGCAGGCCGATGGCGTACCGGCTGTACCGGGTCATTTGCAAGTACATCGAGGAGCAGCGCTACGCATGCGAGGTGATGGTGGCGTTCTCGGGCACGCTCAACGTGGACGGCGAGGAGGTCACCGAGGCGAAGGTCAACGGCGTGCCCGAGTCGCAGACCGCCGAGGTGTTCGACGGGGATGC
>JBMNUM010000016.1:0-47264 GCA_050946275.1 Coriobacteriales bacterium | reverse complement strand
ATTGCGGAGCAGTGATTGCAAGAAGCCCCTGCGGGACCGAAGGCTAAAGAACGCCGTAGGCGTTCCCTCCTGAGGTGCAGGGGCTTCTTGCAATCACGTTTTGCGAAGCCTTCGTCGGGAAAGGGGCCTTCCTCCGGGGGCGGGCAGCAACGAAGATTACACGATATCCATGGCGGCAAAGTAAGCATGATGCACAGCCTGCCGCAACTGCCCAGGCGCAACACAGTCCCCAACATCGCGGAACCGAGCAAACCCGGCCTTGGCACGCAGCATCTCAGCAGGCTCACGATTAGGCTTCATCCCAACGGCGAGCACAGCCGAGTCGCAGGGCACGAGCACCTCGCCACCCTCGGCGTCGATAGCCGTAACACCCTCGGGCGAGAACCGCTCGCAGCACAGACCCGTGCGGACCTCGATGCCGGAGATGCCGATCTGCTCCATGATGGCGGCTGCGTAGAAGTCGTGGGTGTCCTCGGCGACCGCATCGAGCTTCTCGATGATGACGACCTGCTTGCCGCTACGCGCCAGGTGGATGGCGATCTCGCAGCCGATGACGCCGCCGCCGATAACCGCGACGCGTTCCCCGAGCTCGCCGAGGCGATCGCATGCGGCGAAGGCATCCATGTGCTTGAGCGAACCCATGTCCGCGAACGCCGCCTCCTTGGGGGTCGATCCAGTCGCGGCGATGACGTAATCGGGGTTGATCTCGTCGTAGAGCGCCTCGGTCACGGGCGTGTTGAGCCTCACATCGATGTCGCGCTTGGACACCTGGGTCACCAGATAGTCCTTGTAGCGGCGCATCTCGTCCTTGAAGGGAATCTTGTCGGCATGGCGCATCATGCCGCCAAGAGCCTCGGCACTGCTCGCGAGGATGACCTCGTGGCCGCGATCGCATGCGGTGATGGCGGCGACCATGCCGGCCGCTCCCCCGCCGGCGACGAGCACACGGCGACGCCCCTGTACGGGCTGGATGCTGTTGAACATGAACGCGCCGTTGGCGGTGAGCGGGTTCACATCGCAGCCGTGGTGCGACGTCTTGCCCTTGAGACCGAGGCAGTTCGAGCAGCGCAGGCAGGGCCTAACGTCCTCCTCGCGACCCTCGTAGACCTTGATCGGGAACTCGGGGTCGGCGAGCAGCTGGCGCGTCATGCAGATGAAATCGGCCTTGCCCTCAGCGATGATCGCCTCGCACTGCGCCGGGTCGGACAGCCCGCCGACGACGCCGACGGGAACCTTCACGCGCTGCTTGATGAACGTCGCATCATCCACGGCGATGCCATGCGGCTGGAAGATGGACGGAATCGCGTACTGGGGCGAATAGTAGCGGCTGCCCGACGTGACCTGCACGAGGTCGATCTCGTCCTCGGCCAGCTTGACGAACTCCGCGACCTCCTCGACGCGCATGCCTCCCTCGAGGTACTCCTCGCCGCTGACGCGCAGCTCGATGATGGTGTCGGGGCCCGCACCGCGGCGCACCGCGTCGATGATGCGCAGCGGGAACTTGGCACGGTTCTCGAGGCTGCCGCCGTACTCGTCCTCGCGCTTGTTCGTGCGCGGCGAGAGGAACTGCGAGATCAGCCAGCCATGACCGCAGTGAACCTGCACGATCTGGTAGCCGCAAACGACCGCGAGATGCGCGGCGCGCTCGAAGTCCTCGCAGACCTTCTCCATATCGGACTCGTTCATGGCGTAGACCTGCACGCCGTCGTCGCGCACATAGCCCATGGGGCCGAAGACGTGTCCGCGCGAGAAGAAGTCGTTCGCCGTCTCGCCCGCATGGCAGAGCTGGATGCATGCGAGCGCGCCATGGCGCGTCACCGACTCGACGAGCTTGACATGCATGTGCATGGGCGATGTCGCGGAGCCTTGGAGCTGGCGCTCCTGATCGAGGAACGATACGTGGCCGCGGACGGCGTCGTTGCGGTTGACCGCCGTCTCGCCCATCGTGATCACGGCCACGCCGCCCTTCGCCTGGGCGACCATGTCGGCAAGGCAGTTGAGGTCGGCGGAACCCTCCCGGGTGGGCCATCCGCTCATGTTCGGCGATGCGATGATCCTGTTGCGCAAGGTCAGGTTCTTGATCGTGTACGGCCTGAACAGGTGCGGATACTTTGTCTTCATGGTTCCCCCGAATTGGTTGTTATAGCGAAGGATGCTTCCTCCGCGATCGCTTACTTTCCCAATGTAATATTGTAGTACTTGCGTGAATGAGTCGAAACGGGGCAGTCCACTTTTGACTCATTTTTGACAAAGGAAACGGGCCGGGGAGAGTCGCCTCCCCGGCCCGTTCGTTTACCGTTTGCAGCCGTCCGTCAAGCGTGCTGCGCAGACTTCGCGCGCGCCTTCGTCACGAGCAGGTAGACCGCCCATGCCGCGAGGCCCACCACGACGACGAGCGCGCCGAGCGCCGCATCGTCGAGCATGGCGGCCTTGTCGGAGAGCTCGATGAAGCCCTCCCCACCGATGAGGCCAGCGAATCCGTCGACGCACCACATGAGCGAGGCACCCCAGTAGAACAGCGCCAACGTCCCCACCTTGATGCGGGAGCGCGACGGGCTCATCTTCCAGGCAATGGTCGCGACGATTGCGGCGCACACCGAGATGATGAGCGTCATGCGGCATCACGCTCTTCGGAGCGGATGGCCGAGCGCTTGACGGTCGCATCGGCGACGAACGTCGCCACGAACCAGACAACGGTCACGAGCACCGCCATCGCCACGCCGACGGTCGCCATCTCGTAGAGCATCGCCACCGTCGACGTTGGGTCGCCCATGGCCGTGAGGAAGGGCGGGAACGGCACGACCTCCCCGTGCCAGATGTGCTCTATCAGCAGGAGCACCACACCGCCCCACAGCATCTTGGTGAGCCAGCCGAGCTTGCGCGTCCAGCTGTAGCCATGGGTCGCGGGATCGACGATCTGCTTGCCGGACTCGTCGATGATACCCTTCTCGATTTCCTTCTTCTTCACCTTCGAGCGAACCGCGGTGACGACGACGGCCTCAGCACCGCCCACGAGAAAACAGGCCATGGTCTCTCCTTCCACCATCGCGACGGTTATCGAACCCGGCGCGAAACTTTCTCTTGCAAGCGATTATACCTTGTGGGAAATCATCATCTACCGGCGACAACTATGTGATGTTGAGAATATATTTCCTCTGGATAAATAGACTGAAGCATGCGGGCCTTGCAAATGCGCCCGACGCGTTTGCCGGACCCATCACTTCCGCTTCTTCGGCGCGTAGTCGCGCTCGTAGCCGGGAACGTTCATGCGCGACGCGGCCCAGAGGTAGATGCTCGCGACGCTGCCATAGGGGCTGTAGCGACGGCGGTACTTCTCGAACATCTGGCGCGTGACCTTGCGATGGTGGTAGACCACGCGCATGCCACGGTGGATGGCGAGGTCGCCGAAGCTCAGGATGTCGGGGCGTCCCAGGTTGAACAGCAGCAGCATCTCGGCCGTCCAGACGCCGATGCCGGACAGCGAGCTCAGCGCCGCGATGGCCTCCGCATCGTCCATGTGCTCGACGGCGTCGATGTCGAACTCGCCAGAGAGCACCTTCTCGGCGAAGCCCTTGATGTAGCCGGCCTTCGTGAACGTCATGCCGCATGATTGCAGCTCGTCGATGGTCGACGCCGCCACGTTGCGCGGCGTCACCTCGCCGAGGCGCTCCTCGAACCGCGCCCACACGGTTGCAAGCGCGGCACCGGAGATCTGCTGCCCGACGATGTGGAACACGACGCCACGGAAGAGATCGCCCTCCTCCATCTCGCGATACACGTGTCCGACAGCGTCGATGAAAGCGCCCAGCTTGGCATCGCGCGACCTGAGATGCTCGATGGCCTCGTCGCCATACTCGAAGTAACGCGTCATGCCGCTCCCGCCTCTCGATGGATGGGTCGAAGAACTGCCCTTCGACCCGTTCTGACTCATTACGCGTTCCCGAGGAACCTGCGCGAGGCGCCCTCGATCCCCTCGAGGGCCGTGCCGCGCTTCGGGCGCTTGAATCCGTCCCGCATCGCGCGCTCGTGCTCGAGGAGGCGGATCTTCATGTCGATGCCGCCTCCGAAGCCCGTGAGGCTCCCATCGGCGCCCACGACGCGATGGCACGGCACGATGAGGCACAGCGGGTTGCGCCCCACGGCGCCGCCGACCGCGCGGGCGGACTGGCACCTTCCCGTCTCGGACGCGATGCGCTCGGCGACGGCACCGTACGTGGTGGTCTGGCCATAGGGAATGTCGAGCATGGCCTCGCGCACGCGTCCCTGGAATTCGGTCGCGCGCGCCGCCAGGGGCAGCTCGCGCGGATCGGGCGCCTCGCCGGCGAAATAGCGGTCGAGCCAATCGCGCGCCATGTCGAAGACCGGCAGGTCGTCGCAGCGCTCCATCGGCCCATCCACGCCGCATCCGAAGTACCGGTCGTTGTCGAACCAGCAGCCCACGATCGAGCCGCCCTCGCCCGCAAGCGTCAACGTCCCGATGATGGGCGTCTCGTATTCCGTGAAGAACACCACGGCGCGCCTCCTTCGCCTCGTCGAATGAGTCAATTATGACAGTCCTTATCGGCTCGTGGAACGCTCCCCCGGGGAGCGTTCCAACGGCCACCTCACAGGGCTCCGTGGCACACGTAGCGCGCGGCGAGGTCGGCCGCCTTCTCCAAGGGAACCCGCTTGCCATCGGCCACCCACTGGCGGTACACGGCGAGCGTCGACTCGGCGACGAACGCCATCAGCAGCGATCGCTCGGGGTCATCGACGGCCGCTCCGTCATGACGCTCGAGGACATCCTCCGTCATCTGCCGCTGTAGCGATTCGTGCGGCCCGGCGCAGGTGATCCGCTCGAAGACCTCCCCGCGCTCCCCGGCGAACGCGAAGAACTCGTGCGTGATCCGGTCGAGGTCATCGGGGACGCGCAGGTCCTCCACGCGCGCCAGGTAGTCGGCCATCATGGTCTCCTGGAACTCGGCGAGCAGGAAATCCATCGTCTCGTAATAGCGGTAGAACGTCTTCTTGTTCACGAGCGCGCGCTCGCACAGCTCCTTGACCGTGATCTGGCGGTAATCCATCTCGCACATCATCTGCTCGAACGCCGTGTGGATGGAGCGGATCGTCTTGGTGACGCGGAGGTCGTCTGGTCTCTCCCTCATGAGATATCCTTTCTTTCCACTAGGACAATTATACCCATGTAGGTGGTTTATCGGTACACAAGGAGCACAACCGTGCCCTTATACCCACCAAGCACGCACGACCGCCCATCGACCCCGGCCCCATCCTGCAAGACGATGGAACCACAGGAAAACAGGTATGGAACATGGGGGTCAACATGCACAACGGATTGAAGGTCGCGCTGCTCGCGCTGGCATGCTTCGCGACGAGCATCTCGGAGTTCGCGATCGTGGGAATGATCGACGTCGTGGCGGCGTCCGCGGGCGTGAGCGTGGCCATGGCCGGACAGCTGCTCACGGCGTTCGCGCTCTCCGGTGGCATCGGCGTACCGATCGTCGTCATGGCGCTCTCCCCCCTCGAGCGACGCGACGTGATGACCGTCTCGCTTGCGCTCGTCGTCGCGGGCTGCGTGCTCATGTCGGTCGTGAGCGACTTCTACCTGATGATGCTCTCCCGCGTGTTCATGGCGATCGGCTCGGGTATCTTCGCGGTCACCTGCTTCGCCACGGCGCCCCAGCTCGCCGCGCCCGGCCGCGAGGCATCGGCCGTCGCCACCGTCACGCTCGGCTTCAACGCCGCGCTCGTGCTGGGACTCCCCTTCAGCCGCCTCATGGTGCAGGCGCTCCCCTGGACAGCCGTGTTCTGGTTCGTCGGAATCGCGAGCGCCATCATGATCCCCGTCGTGCGCGCCATCGTCCCGCATGCCAAGGATGCCGCGCCCAAGCCGCTGCGCCAGCAGCTGGCGTACCTCAAGCGCCCGCGTGTGCTGCTCACGTTCGGCCTGAACCTGTTCTGGGTCGCCGGCTACGCGACGCTCTACTCCTACATCACCCCGTTCCTGCAGGAGTCGACGACGCTCGGTGCCGCCACCCTGTCCGCCGTGCTGCTCGCCTTCGGCGTTTCGACGCTCGTCGGCAACAAGGTGGGCGGATGGCTCTGCGACCGCCTCGGGATGCGTCCGGTCGTGCTCGCCGCGCTGGCGGGCCAGGCCGTGCTCCTCGTGGCGCTCTTCGCGCTCGGAGGCCCGACGTGGCTCGTCGTCACCGCCGTGCTCGTCTGGGGCATCTTCTCGTGGATTCCCTCCCCCATCATCAACCTCGCCGTCGTACAGGCGGCTCCCGAGGCGGCCGATGTCATGCTGTCGCTCAACAACTCGGCGACGCAGTTCGCCTACGCCATCGGTGCGGGAGCAGGCGGCGTCGTGGTCGCCGGCGCAGGCGCCCATCCGCTGTGCCTCGTGTCCATCGCCCTGATCGCCGCTGCCGCCGTCGCCGGCTTCCATGCGACGAAGTCCTCGCGCGACGAGAATGCCGCAGCAGGCGCCGCCAACGTCGAGACCGCTCAGCCCCTGGCGGCAGAGCAGGCCTAGCAGGAGAAGAACTGCCGCACAGAATCTGAAAGCATTATCTGGAGAAAGGAATCAGACATGATCTTCGACCGCAACAAGAGCAAGAACGTCATCGCGCTGCTGGGCGCGGGAAGCATGGGCTGCGCCATCGTGCGCAGGATTGCCGCAGGTGAGAAGATCCTGCTCGGCGACATCAGCGAGCAGGCGCTCGAGCGGGTCGCGGACGACTTCGCGCGGAGCGGCTACGACGTGGAGACGTGCGTCGTCGATGCGCTCGACACGGCCTCCGTCGAGGCGTTCGCCGCCAAGGCCGCCGAGCTCGGTCCGGTCAAGTCCTTCATCGACACGGCGGGTGCGTCGCCGAACCAGACGAGCCCCGAGCACATCCTCGCGCTCGATATGGTGGCGACCGGCCACGCCATCGACGCGTTCGGCAAGGTCATGGCGGCAGGGGGCGCCGGCCTCATCATCTCCAGCCAGACGGGCTACATGTTCCCGATTCCCAACGAGGTCGAGCTCGAGATCCTCCGCACGCCCACCGACAAGCTGATGGACCTGCCGTTCATCAAGGAGACGGCCATGCAGGACTCCGGACTCGCGTACATGATCTCGAAGCGCGTGAACCAGCTGCAGGCCCAGGCCGCGGCAGCCACCACATGGCGGGAGCGCCGCGCTCGCATCAACACGATCAGCCCCGGCGTCATCGTGACCCCGCTCGCCTACGACGAGTTCGCGGCGGCCGGCGAGGGTTACCAGCGCATGATCGACGCATCCGCGGCCATGCGCGTGGGAACGTCCGACGAGATCGCGGAGGCGGCGGCCTTCCTGCTCGGCGAGCATGCGGGCTTCATCACGGGCACCGACCTCCTCATCGACGGCGGCGTCATCGCAGCCATCCGTACGGGCGAGTACACCCTCGGCGCATAGCGCGGCACGGCAAAACATCATCGACGAAGAGAGCCAGGGGGCTATCCTCCGGCTCTTCTATTTGGGACGCTCTCCCGGGGAGCGTTCCACTTCTGCTTATCCCATGTTGGCTCGGAGCCTGTCCACCGCGATCGGGCGGCCGTGGCCGGAGAGCAGCTGAACGTCTCCCGGCATCGTCAGGATGCGCTCGCGAATGCTCGTCTGAATCTTGCGCGCATCGCCGGTCGGGAACACGGTGAGGCCGGGACCATCGCCGTACACGGTGTCTCCGACGAACGCCACGCCGGCATCCTCGCCGTAGAACAGGCACGAGTCATCGGTATGCCCGGGGATGTGCATGACGCGTAGGGCGACCTCGCCCTCCGCGAGCGCCAGCATCTCACCGTCCGCGAAATGGCCGTCCGCATCCACGATGACATTCAGACCGTGTCCGGCCGAGAGGTTCAGCTGCGGGTCGTGCAGGTAGCGCTCCCCTTTCGCATGGATGAGAACCGGGCAGCCGAGGGCCGCGCGCACCGCGGGCACGGCGGCGGTGTGGTCGAAGTGGCCATGCGTGAGCAGGATGGCCTCGATCGACCACCCCTGCTCCCGGACGGCCGCCACCATGTCGTCTGCCTGCGCGCCGCAATCGATGAGAAACCCGTGACGCGTCCGCTCGTCGATCACGAAATAGCAAAACGTCTGGAATACGCCACGCGCCAGGAACGGATAGATCTCCATGGCCTAGCCGATCCCGCAGCCGTCGGGCCCGCAAACCATTCCCTGCGCGACGGATGCCTCCTCGGCCCTCTCGCGCTTGTCGCGCAGCGCCTGGGCGAGCACCTTCTCCATCTCCTCGGTCGGGTAGCAGCCCGCAATCGCGTACGAGTCGTCGATGACGAAGAACGGGACCGCCCGGATGCCGAGCGCCCGGGCCTGGTACTCGTCGTCGCGGACCTCGTCCTTGTACTCGTCAGAACCGAGCACGCGGTCGATGTCCTCCTCGGCGAGGCCGACCTGGAGCGCGTACTTGCGGAGCACATCACGGTCGGCGAGCACCTCGTTCTTGGAGAAATACGCCTCGTAGTACAGCTCCTCGAGACCCTCCACGCCCTTGTCTCGCGCGAGCTTCGTCAGCCGGTGCGCGTCGAGCATATTCGTGTTGAGCGTGGTCATGTAGTTGAACTCGAGACCCTCGTCGCGGCCCATCTGCGAGATGGACTCGATGCGCTCCCGCGCCTGTTCGGTGGTGAGGCAGTACTTGCGCGCGAAGCGGTCGAGCGTCGATCCGATCGGCTTCCTGGGCGCACCCGGATCGAGCTCGAACGCGCGCATCTCGATCTCGAACGGCTCGTCGCCGCCGACGCTCTCGATGGCCTTGCGCAGGCGCGTCTCGCCGATGTAGCAATATGGGCAGGCGTAATCTGACCAATAGGAAATCTTCATCTCTTCCTCCTAAATTAATAGAACGTGCTCTATTTCCTACTTCCATTCTTTCTCCGAGATGCTAGAATGTCAAGTGTTTTTTAGAGCATGTTCTATTCCTGATTGGAGAACTATGAGTCAGAGCAAGCGCCCTGGCAGGCCTAGAAACGATGGTCACGCAGCCAACACCCGCGCCTCCATCGTCTACGCTGCCGTGCGAATCATCGCGGCATCGGGAGCCCGCGCCGTCACGGTGCGCGCTGTGTGCGACGAGGCCGGTGTCTCCAACGGGACCTTCTACCATCATTTCGCGAACAAGGACGAGCTCATGGCCACCTTCGTCCACGACTCGCTCTTCGGCTCCTTCGAGCCGAGTCACACCTGCGAGCAGATCGCCGAGCGCACGCTCGAGCTCTACATGCACCTCGTCAACGGGTACATGTCCATGGGACGCGACTTCATGCGGAGCTTCTACACGACGGACAACAGGGCGCTCTCGGCGTACATGGGGGAATCCGGCGGCACCTTCCCCGAGGGGACGATCATGGCGCGCAACGAGGCGGACGTGCTCGAGGCCCAGCGCCTGGGCGTCATCGCGCCCGAGGCCGATGCGCATCAGATCTGCGCCGACATCTGCACGATGGTGAAGGGATGCGTCTTCGAGTGGTGCCTCGAGGACGACGGCTTCGACATCGAGGCTACCCTCGGCCGCATGATCGAAAACCACCTGGCCGCCTACCGCACCGTGCGCTAGATTCTGAAACGCCCCTCCGGGAAGCATTCCAGAAGCCAATATTGGCTAACAGCGGGGACTCTTCCCTATCCGATATAGGTGACCTCGTTGCCCTTGCGCGGCAGGGGCTCACGGATCGGAAGGCCATCGGCGGTGTCGGGATACCCGAGCGCGAGCGAACCGTACACGCGCTCGTCCTCCCCGAGACCGAGGCCGTGCAGCAACCCGAGCAGCGCGGGATCCTCGTTGAGCCACTTCAGCTGGTTGATGTAGCAGCTCCCGAGGTCGAGGGCGTTCGCCGCGATCATCATGTTCTCGAGCGCGACGGCGACGTCGGCCATGTTATTTCCGTAGTCCCGCTTGTTCGCAATCACGATGAGCACAGGCGCCCCGTAGTCGAACACGTAGCCGCCCCGCTTTGACTGGTTGATGGACGATTTCAGGCTCGCATAGGTGTCCTCGGCGACCTCCATCTTCGCGAAGGCCTCCTCCACGAGGGCGATGAGCTCGGCGAGCACCCCTTCGTCGCGGATGACGAGGAAGTGGTTGGACTGGCTGTTCCCGCCGCTCGGCGCGAACCTCCCAGCCTTGATGACCCGCTCGAGCTTCTCGGGTTCCACGGCATCCGGCTTGAACCTTCTCGTGCTCCTGCGCGTTATCATCGCCTCGTGGGCATCCATCGCCGCTCCTTCCGTTTGCGGGGATTGCCGTCATCGTCTCAACATGCTCCATTATCCCATGCGAGTCGGCAACATAATGCCTTTTGCCCGCCCGTTTCCCGGCACCAGGATGCATAATGGATGGAGCCGGTAGGACGGAGCAGCCCATGTTGAAGGAACGCATCAGGAAGCGCGCGGAAGAACTCGGCTTCTGCAAGGTCGGATTCACGACGCCCGACGACCTGCCGCGCGTCTCCGAGGAGGCTCAACGCAGGGATTACCCCGGATTTTTCCAGGACATGATCGAGCGGGGTTCGCATCCACGCGACCTCATGTCCAGAGCGAGGTCCATCATCGTGCTCGCCTACGACTACTCCGAGCTGCGCTATCCCGAAAAGCTGCTCCCGCACGTCGCGCGCACGTACCTCTCGCACTCCTACCTGCCCCTCGAGGGCACCCCGGCACGCAACCGCCTCGATGCGTTCGAGGCCTTCCTGCGCGATGAGGGCATCGGCTTCGAGCCCGACCGCAACATCCTCATGATGAGGCCCGCCGGCCTGCGAGCCGGTGTCATATCGTTCGGGAGGAACAACTTCGCCTACGTCGACGGCGTCGGGTCGTTCGTCATCCTGTACGGATACCTCGTCGATGTCGAGCTCGCGCCCGACGAGCCATCGCCAGATTGCACCTGCCCGCCCGGCTGCCGCGCCTGCATAGACGCGTGCCCGACGAGCGCGCTCGCACGGGAGTTCGACCTGGAGCTCGAGAAGTGCATCCTGTGGGACAACGCCATCCGCTACAACCGCGGTCCCGACCGCGACGTGCCCGTGGGACACCGCGAGGCGATCGGCGTGCGCATCCACGGCTGCGACGCCTGCCAGGAGGCCTGCCCGCGCAACCAGCGCGCCCTGCGCAACGGCAGTATCGCCGACCCAGTGCTCGAGCGGATCGCGGAGGAGTTCTCGCTCGAGAACCTGCTCCACATGCCCGAGGGGTTCTTCGAGCGCTGCGTGCTCCCGATCATGTACAACTACGTGCGCGATCCCGTCGCCTACCAGCGCAACGCCGCCGTGGCGATGGGCAACTCGGGCGACCCGCGCTACATCCCCGAGCTCGAAGCGGAGCTCGACAACCCGAGCGAAATCGTCCGCTCCCACGTCCGCTGGGCGCTCGAGAAGCTCAGGGCGTGAACCAACCCCCTTCTCCTCGCGTTTAGCGCGCGTTCCAACGTGCGCCAGGCTGGATTGATTGGTGGCGCTTGGCAACTTTGCACGAAAAAGGGCGTCTCAGGCACCCTTTTTCGTGCAAAGTTGCCAGAGGGCTGGCAGTTCGGAGTACCTGGAACTGGAACGTTCCCCCGGGGAGCGTTCCAAGCTAGGCGATGGCGCGGAGGCCTTCCAGAGCTTGCGTGATACGCCCCATGAGCTCGGAATAATCCATGTCGGTGCGGGCACGTAGCAGCTCGGTTATCTCGCTCATAGGCTCGCAGAGCGGCGTGAGGGCGAGGTTGCCCAGCGTGCCCTTCAGCGCATGAGCCGCCGAGAAGGCGGCATCCAGATCGCCCGCCTCCAGCGCCGCGCTCAGCTCCGCGAACTCCTTGGCATCGACCACCGTGCCGACGAGCATCAGATAGAAGTCAACGTTCCCCACACATCGGGCAAGGCCCTCGTCAACGTTCGCACCATAGGCGGCAAGATCGTCAATCGTCATCGCGGAACCCCCGTCCTCGTCTCGAAACAACGCTGAACCGGCCGGCTTCGCCAGCCCCGGCGCCCTACAGCGCCTTCTCTTCCCGCATGGCCGGCTCGGCACGGTCGAACACGGCGACGAACGACTGGTCCACGCCGGGTTTGTAGGAAGCGTTGCCCACGGCAACCGTGACCGCGCCCCGCTCGGCCTGCTCGCGGTTCCTGGCCGCGAGCTGTTCCAACAGCTCGTCCCGCGCCGCGTAGTCGTCCCCGCGCACGATAACGGCGAACTCGTCGCCATCGACGCGGAACACCGGGCTGTGGGCGAAGACGGCGCAGACGATCTGGCACGCCTCCTTGAGCGACTTGTCACCCGCGCCATGGCCCTGCGACTCGTTTATGCTCCTCAACCCGTTCACATCGCACCTCACCAGGGCGAAGGGCTCTTGCACGCCGGCAGAGAGGGCCTGGTCGATCATGCGCGACTCCAGCGAGCAGGCGTACTTGCTCTTCACGCCCGTCAACACATCGCGATATGCCGTGATCAGACCCTCGTCATGCTCCTGGTCCGCGCGCATCCGCTCCCCGATGCTGCTCACGGCGAGCACGACATATTCGCCCTTCTCGTCCTCCACCATGGCGGCCCTCATGCTCACGTACACGGAGATGCTGTCGATCATCAGCCGGTACGTCAGGTTGAACGAGTGGACGTGGTTGAGCCGCTCGGCCAGACCCTCCTTTGTGAGCACCTTGAGCAGCATGTCGACATCATCGGGATGGGTGTTGCGCGCGGTCTCCTCGCGTATGAAGCTGAAGAAATCGCTCCCGCGACGCTCATACCCCATCCCATCGACATCCTCCCGCGGGTTGTACTCGACGAAATGACCGTCGGACAGCCTCACGCTGTAGATGTGGAAATAGTCGCCGACAAGGGCATGGGCGATGTCGCCGAAAGACCGCTTCTCCCGCTCGGGTGCGGGCGCGGGAGCCTCGGGCTTTTCCAGGGCATCGACCGCATCGGCAGCCTGCCTGCCCTCGATGATGAAACGCTCGAACTCAGCGGCGGGAACCGGCCGCGAGAAGTAGTAGCCCTGCACGAACTCGCACCCCAACTCGCGTAGCGCTTCCAGCTGCTCGCGGGTCTCGACCCCCTCGGCGATGACGGGGATGGACAGATGGTCGGCTATGTCGATGATGACCTCGAGCATCTTCTTGTCGCCAGCCTCCGAGAAGGCGTTGCGGATGAACTGCATGTCCATCTTCAAGGCATCGATGGGCAGCGTCGAGATCATGTTGAGCGACGAGTAGCCCATGCCGAAGTCATCCATCTCGACCCTGAAGCCCAGGCGGCGGAGCCTGTTGACGGTGGCGACGATCTGCTCGGAATCCTGCGTGTAGGCGGACTCGGTGATCTCGAGGCGCAGCTCGCGCGGCGCCAGCCCGTTGTCTGCGAGGTGCCGAGGATGCTCTCAACCAGGTTCGGGTCGTACATGTCGACGCGCGATACGTTGACCGACACCGGCACGGCGTAGCCGAAGCGGTCGTGCCACTCCCGGATCTGCGCGGCCGTCTCGCGCCACACGTGGAGGTCGAGGTTCTGGATAAGCCCGTTCTCCTCGAACAACGGGATGAACTCGCCGGGCGACACCATGCCGAGCGTCGGGTGGATCCAGCGCACGAGCGCCTCCGCGCCGCCGAGGGCGGGGACGTTCCCCCTCACGTCGAATTTCGGCTGGTAGTACACCTGGAACTGATGCTCGGCGATTGCGGCGCCGAAGTCCTCGATGAGCTGCTCCTGGAAGAGCTCGTGCTTGTGGAGGTCGTCGTCGTACATGCCGATCCGGCTCGTGAAGCTCCCCTGCACCTTGTCCGCGGCCATCTTCGCACGGTCGAAGCGACGCTCGACCTCCATGGTGCGGTCGACGTTCTCGTAGACGCCCATGCGCAGCCAAACACGGCTGTCGCCGCCCTCGCCCGGAACCTTCTCCGACAGCCGCTCGAGAATCGCATCGTAATCGAGGCCATGGGGGCAGTAGACGAGGAAGATGTCGGCCTCGCGCCGGCAGACGATGCCGCCGATGCCGTTGACCTCATCGCGCAGCGCCGTGGCAAGGCGCCGCAGCACCTCGTCGCCGCGGGCCGTGCCGAACCGCTCGTTGATCATGCGGAAGTGGTTCACGTCCACGACGATTGCGTCCATGGACGTCTCGGTATGGTGGTGGTCGTACTGCTCGGCATAGCGGTAGAAGTACTCGCGGTTGTACAGGCCGGTCAGGTCGTCGCGCTCGGTCGAGCTGATGATCTGCCTATCCTCCGACAGCTCGATGGTCCTGTTGATGCGCGCCTTGACGACGCCGGGCTGCGGATACGGCTTGGGGATGAAGTCGCTCGCCCCCTGCGTGAGACTCTCGATCTCGGCTGCCTGATCCGAGGTGACGACGATGATGGGGACCCGGGAGATGTCCGGATCGGAGCTGCCCCGCACCTCGCGCAGGACATCCATGCCGCTCATCACGGGCATAAGCAGGTCCAGCAGCACGAGGGACAGCGTCTCCTTGTGCTCGGCGATGGCGTCGAGCGCCTCCCGACCGTTCTCGGCGAAGAGGAGCTCGTACTCGTCCTGGAGAACGGTCCGCAGCAGCTCTCTGTTGACGAACTCGTCGTCTGCGACGAGGACCAGCCTCTTGCCGTACCTCGAATGGAAATTCTCATGGCTCTTCAGCACAACCGGCTCCGTTCCCCGTGACCAAATTCCCCAGCTTTCGCCGATATGCGTTCTACTTTAAGATAGTGGAACGGTGCCACGAATACAAACGCGCAACATATCTCGCGCAAGATTTGCACAGGAAGGCGGAGACCATGCACGAGACAGGGCTGTCGCAGAACATCGAGGGCATTCGAGAGGCCGTCATCCAGACGCTCACGTGCTCCTACAACACCGTCTGGCTCATCAACGACGTGGAGACCGAGGTGTGCTCGCTCTACCACGACGACACAAGCGAGGGCAGCATCCACGCCGAGGCCATCCTCAACGCGCTGAACCACCAGACGTACACGCAGACCAAGACGGAGTACGTCGACACGATGGTCGCGGAGGAGGACCGCGAGCGCATGCAGGAGGAGATATCGCTCCCCTACATCCTGCGCCAGTTCGAGGTGCGCCCGGAGTTCTCCGTCACGTTCCTGCGCGACCTCGAGGAGGGGTTGCGCTACTACCGCATCGACTTCGGCAAGATCGACATGCCCGGCGGGCGCACGGGCGTCATGATGGGCTTCAAGGACGTCGACGCGGAGGAGCGCGCACGGAGAGCGACTCAACAGGAACTCCGCGACGCCAAGCTCACGCAAGAGGAGAACCGCCGACTCGTCGCCGAGATAGCGTCCGCCGCCAAGCTCGCCGACCTCATGGGCTCCGTGGCCTCGCTGCTGTCGAACATGCCCGCGATGAGCTTCTCGAAGGACGCCGAGACGGGCCGCTACCTCGCGTGCAACCAGTCGTTCGCGGAGTACGCGAAGAAGGACTCGCCGGAGGGGGTCATCGGCCTCACCGACCACGAGATCTTCGACCCGGTGACCGCCGACCACTTCGTAGAGGACGACCAGAAGGCGCTCGCGATGGACAAGCCGTATATCTTCTTCGAAGACGTTCCCGACGCGGCGGGCGTGATGCGCAACCTGCAGACGACGAAGATGAAGTTCACCGACGACACCGGCAGGCTCTGCACGCTCGGCATGTGCGTGGACGTCACGGAGATGACCCGCATCAAGTCGGCCGAGGCGCACCAGCACGAGCTGGAGGAGCGCCTCGCCCTGCAGGAGCAGCTCATCGAGCAGCAGCGCCACCGCGAGCAGCAGGACCGCATGATCACGGCGCTCGCATCCGACTACCGCAGCGTCTACCACGTGGACCTCGACCACGACGATGCCGTGTGCTACCGGGCCGACCCGACCGACAGGCGCCAGCATGCCGAGGGAATCCACTTCCCCTACCTCGCCGCCTTCCGCGAGTACGCCGACCTCTACGTCGACGCCGACGACCGCGAGGGCTTCCTCGCGTTCATCGAGCCCGAGAACATCAGGAAGGCCCTCGAGCACAAACCCATTATCGCCTACCGCTACCTCGCGCGGCGCGACGGGCGCGAGTACTACGAGATGCTGCGCATGGCCGGCGTGCGGCACGCCGAGGACCGCGACGACCATGTGGTCCACGCCGTGGGCCTGGGATTCACCGTCATCGACGAGGAGATGCGCGAGACGCTCGCGCGCAACCGCGCCCTCGTCGAGGCGCTCGACGTCGCCGAGGAGGCCAACAGGGCCAAGACGGCGTTCCTGTCGAACATGAGCCACGAGATCCGCACGCCCATGAACGCGATCATCGGCCTCAACACCCTCGCGCTCAAGGAAGATGGTCTTCCCGAGACGGTGCGCGGCTTCCTCGAGAAGATCGGGGACAGCGCGCGCCACCTGCTCAACATCATCAACGACATCCTCGACATGAGCCGCATCGAGGCCGGCCGCCTCGTCTTGCAGCGAGAGGAGTTCTCGTTCGCCGCCATGCTCGAGCAGGTCAACACGATGGTGACGCCCCAGTGCGAGGACAAGGGCCTCTCGTACGAATGCCACGTCGTCGGCCAGGTGGACGATTTCTACATCGGCGACGACATGAAGCTCAAGCAGGTGCTGATCAACATCCTGAGCAACGCCATCAAGTTCACCGAGGCGCCCGGCGACGTCACGATGACGGTGGAGCGCATAGCGGAGTTCGAGGACCAGTCGACGTTGCGGTTCCGCGTGAAGGACACGGGCGTCGGGATGGATGAGGGCTTCCTGCCGAAGATCTTCGAATCGTTCACGCAAGAGGACGTCACGAGCGGCAATAAGTACGGCAGCACCGGCTTGGGCATGGCCATCACGAAGAGCATCGTCGAGATGATGAACGGGACGATCTCCGTCGAGTCCGAGAAGGGAGTCGGCTCGGAGTTCACCGTCGTCGTCACGCTTCGGAACTGCGACCACCAGGCGTCCGATATGGGGTACGTCAACGTGAACGACCTGAAGATCCTCATCGTGGACGACGACCCGATAGCCGCCGAGCACGCGCATCTCGTGCTCGACACGGCCGGCATCGCCGCCGACACCTGCCACAGCGGCAGGGAGGCGCTCGAGATGCTCGAGGTGCAGCATGCCAAGAAGCAGCCGTACAACCTCGTGCTACTCGATTGGAAGATGCCCGAGATGGACGGCCTCGAGGTCGCCAGACTCATCCGCGAGCGCTACGACAACGAGACGACCGTCATCATCCTCACCGCCTACAACTGGGACGACATCGTGGACGACGCGCTGCGCATCGGCATCGACAGCTTCCTCGCCAAGCCGCTGTTCGCGTCGCATGTGCTCGACGAGTTCCAGCGCATCGCCCGCCGCAACAACATGGGCGTCGCCAAGGCGAAGCGGCGCGCGGACCTCAAGGGACGGCGCATCCTGCTCGCGGAGGACATGATGGTCAACGCCGAGATCATGAAGCTGCTCCTCGCGCGCAGCGAGGTGGCCGTGGAGCACGCCGAGAACGGCAGGATCGCGGCCGAGATGTTCGAGGCGAGCCCGGTCGACCACTTCGACGCCATCCTGATGGACATCCGCATGCCCGAGATGGACGGCCTCGAGGCCACGCGGGCCATCCGCGGCCTGGAGCGGCCGGACGCGGCCATCGTCCCCATCATCGCCATGACGGCCAACGCCTTCGACGAGGATGTCCAGCGCTCGCTGCAGGCGGGCATGAACGCGCATCTCTCGAAGCCGGTCGAGGCCGAGCATCTCAACCAGACGCTCGAGGAGCTCATCTGGGAAGCCGACGAAGCGCGAGCCGCCCGATAGATTGGAGAGCTCCCCCGGGGAGCTCTCCACGCAATGAGTCGGAGGACTGTCCTCCGACTCATTTTTATTACCCCATTGACGCCACATGACGGGGCGTCAATGGGGTATCCTTAGCGGTGTTGGGCTTCCGAGCGGAATCGCACCGCGCGCAAGCCTGTCAGGGAAGGGAAATCAAAGGAGGTCACTGAGAAATGCGAGAGATCAAGAAGAGCAGGCTCGTCTTCATCATGTGCGCGTGCTTCGCGCTCGTCGCGGCCTTTGCGCTGGCAGGCTGCTCCGGCGGAGGCGACGAGGGCGCCGAGGCTCCGGCCGAGGATGCCGCCGCTGCCGCTGCGGATGCCGCAGCACTGCCGACCATCACGCCCGGCACGCTGACCGTCGCCACGGGCAACCCGGCCTACCCGCCGTACGTCATGGACGACGCCCCCGAGTCCGGCAAGGGCTTCGAGGCTGCACTGACCTATGCGGTCGCCGAGAAGATGGGCTTCAGCGCCGACCAGGTCGTCTGGGTCCGCACCGGCTTCGACGAGGCCATCACCCCCGGTGAGAAGGACTGGGATATGAACATCCAGCAGTTCGGCGTCACCGAGGAGCGCCAGCAGGCCGTTGACTTCAGCAGCCCGTACTTCACCCCGACGCAGTCGATCATCGTCAAGGCCGACGGCCCGTTCGCCAGCGCCACGAGCTGCGCTGAGCTCGCCGACGCCGTGATCGGCGCCGAGTCCGGCTCGACGTCCTACACGTGGGGCATGGACAAGATCAACGACAACATCCAGGTGTTCAACTCCAACGCCGACGCGGCCAACGCCTTCAACGCCGGCCAGATCGACGGCCTGATCGTCGACACCCCGACGGCCGTCTACATGGCCGACCCGGAGATGGAGGAGCTCGAGAACGCCGTCCTCATCGGCCAGATCGCCGATTCCGAGGCCGACCCGCTGGCCTTCCTGCTTCCGAAGGATTCCGAGCTGACGGCAGCCGTTTCCGCCGCGATCGACGAGCTCGTCGCCGACGGCACGCTGCAGTCCCTCACCGACGAGTGGATGGCCGACTACACCACCAACGTTCCGGTTCTCAAGTAAGCAACTGGCATGGTAACCGCCCGGGCAGCCCCGCTGTCCGGGCGGTTTCTCGAGTGGGGACGAGGGGACGCAGGTGAGAGAAGAAGTCTACGATTACGACATCAGCCCGGTAGAGCTGGAACGCCAGGCGTTCCGCAAGCGCCAGGGCACGAAGTCGATAATCATCAGCATCGTGAGCACGCTCGTGCTCGCGGCCATCATCGTCTTGACGCTGCACTTCGCGCCGGGCTGGCCGCGCGTGCAGCAGACGTTCTTCAGCGGACAGCACTTCGCGGAGTCCTTCCCCATCGTGCTCGAGGGCCTGTGGCTCAACGTCCGCGTGCTCATCTACTCGCTGATCGGCACGGCGATCTTCGGCACGTTGCTCGCCGTCATCAGGATCAGCAAGTCCCCGGTGCTGTTCCCCCTTCGCGTCCTCGCGCAGGCGTACACGACCATCATGCGAGGTATTCCGATGCTGGTCGTTCTGTACATCGTCGGCTTCGGCATCCCGGGACTCGGCATCTTCGGACGCATCCCGATCGAGGTGCTCGGCACCATCGCCGTGACGATGTCGTACTCGGCCTACATCGCCGAGGTCCTGCGCGCCGGCTTCCAGGACGTGAGCCCGCAGCAGCGCGCATCTGCACGCTCGCTCGGCCTCACCAGCGGGCAGACCGTCCGCCTCATCATCATCCCGCAGGCGCTGCGCAAGATCGCGCCCGCCCTCATGAACGACTTCATCGCCATGCAGAAGGACGTCGGCCTCATCTCGACGCTCGGCGCCATCGACGCCGTCCGCGCCGCGCAGGTGCAGGTCGCGCTGACGTTCAACTTCACGCCCTACATCGTGGCAAGCGTCCTGTTCATCCTCATGAGCGTGCCGTTCATCATCCTCAACGACTGGTACACCGGCAAGCTCCGCAAGCGCGAGCAGACAGGGGGCATGGTGTGATGGAGGAGACGAGGAACATGCAGCCGCAAGCAGACGCCTCCCCCGCCGTGGGCGCGGAAGCCGTGCTGCGGCTCGACAACGTGGTAAAGCGCTTCGGCAACCACACCGTGCTCGACCACATCTCGTTCAACGTCAACAAGCACGAGACCGTCGCCGTGCTCGGCCCCTCGGGCTCGGGCAAGTCGACCCTCATGAAGTGCGTGAACCTGCTCGAGCAGGTCAGCGACGGACAGATCTGGCTCGGCGACCTCGACATCACCGATCCGCGCGTCGACTCGGACAAGCTGCGCTCGCGCATCGGCGTCGTGTTCCAGCACTTCAACCTGTTCTCGCACATGTCGGTGCTGAACAACGTCACGCTCGCCGCGCGCAAGGTGTTCAAGTGGGATAAGGACCGCGCCGAGGCGAGGGCCATGGAGCTGCTCGGCCGTATCGGCATGGAGCAGAAGGCCAAGGAGTACCCCGACCGCCTCTCCGGAGGTCAGCAGCAGCGCGTCGCAATCTGCCGCGCGCTCATGATGGACCCGGAATTGCTGCTCCTCGACGAGATCACGTCCGCCCTCGACCCGCTGCTCGTCGGCGAGGTTCTCGAGATGGTGGAGGAGCTCAAGCACCAGGGCGCGACCATCCTCATGGCGACCCACGAGATGCACTTCGCCCGCACCGCAGCGGACCGCATCATCCTGCTGCGCAACGGCAACGTGGCCGAGGACGGCACGCCCGAGGACGTCATGGACAACTCCACCGACCCCGAGACGCGCGCTTTCTTCCACAGTTACCGCGAGTGAGTCGCGGGACAGCCTTCCGGCTTATCCCCCGCTACGAATCCTACGAATCGAAGAACTCCTGACCGTCATCGAGGGTCAGGGCCTCCGTCATCGGATACTCGAAGATGAGGCTCTTGTCAGCGTTCTCGAGATACTCCACGAACTTCGCGGCCTCCCATTTGGCCATGGGAAGGTCGTGCATCAGGTAGTTGCCGCAGTTCACCGGCGTCGCACCGGGAACCTCGCCCTCGAACGCGCTCATGTGCTTGAAGGAGTCGAGAATGATCGGATACATCTCGGATGCAGCCGGATGGCCCTTCACGATGATGTAGAAGCCCGTGAGACAGCCCATCGGACCCCAGTAGACGAGCTCGTCCTTCCAATCGGGGTGATTCCTCAGGAAGGTGGCGATGACATGCTCCATGGTGTGCATGGCAGCTGGGCCCACCGCCGGCTCGGCGTTGGGCGTCTTCAGACGCACGTCGAAGGTCGTGACGGTCTCGTCGCCGAGGATGTCCACCCGGCTCTCATAGATACCGGGGATGATCTTCGTGTGATCGACGGTGAAGCTCGGGATCAAATCCATGGCGCGTTCCTTCCCTCGAGGTGCGAAAAGCTGCTACAAGTGTATATCAAGGCACCTCTCGTTGAGCAGTCGTTGGCATGACCGTCGGCATCTCCCCGACCCGCACCCGGCCCGCGGCGCATCCGGCCCGCACCCGGATCGCAGCGCACCCAGCTCGCACCCGGCCCGCGGCGCCCCTAGCCCGCACTCGGCTCGCGGCGCACCCGACCCGCACCCGGCCCACGGTAGCTCGCGACGCGCCGACCATTTCTTTCGGAAATGTACGTCTAAGGCATACGTTTTCGAAAGAAATGGTCGGGAATCACCCTTTTTCGCGTTTACGGACGTCCTTTTTCGAAAGAAATGGGCAAGGGGCCCACATCGCGATGTGACCCCGCGCTAGTCGCACAGGCGCGCGACCAGCGCGTCGATCTCCCCCTTCGACATGCCACCGCGGCGCAGGTAGGCGCGCACGGGCCCATCGTAGTCGATCGAGCGAAGGTCCACCCAGTCGTCGGCGTCTGCGAGGAAGCGCAGCATGCCGTCGAGGTTGAGCCCGGCTATCGCATCGAACCTGTCGGGATCGCTCTCGCGCGTGAAGTCGTAGTAATTGGCATACGTCTCCATGTAGTCCGCGAGCATCTCGTCGTAGGTCGCCCCGCAGAGCGCCTCGAGCAGCACGCAGGCGAACCCCGTGCGATCCTTGCCCTCGATGCAATGCACGAGATACGGCCCCTCGTGGCGGCCCATCTCCGCGAAACCGCCGGCGAGCGATCGCGCGAACTCATCGGAGGGGAAGCTCGCCGTGAGGTCGAGCATGGCCACCTTTCCAGCATCGCGCAGCCCGTGGAAATACGACATGTCGATGCCCTGAGCCGTGCTCTCGGCGACGTATCTGTCGACCTCGCCGGGATTGTCCGACAGGTTGAGGATGAACGCGACGCCGGCATCGCGCATGAGCGCGCTGGCGTAGGGAACGCGGTTGTACTCGTTGTCGACGGGAGAGGCCGAACGGAAGACATGGCCCGGTCGCATGCGCCCGCCCGCGCACGCGCGGAAGTTGGCGAACTGCTGGTCCGTGTCGTAGTCGTCGCGATTGTTCGTGTAGGAGATGTCGAAGGTCTCCTGCACGCTGCGGTAGGCACCCGCCTCGCGCAGCGCGACGGTCGCCGTGTCGCCCTCGCCCAGCCCGGCCATCTGCCAGAGCGAGTCGCCGTAGTTCAGCGCCGCCTTGATGAACGGCGAGCCGGGATAGCCCGCGAGGAGAGGGTCTCCGACACCCGCATAATAGCCGTTGTAGTAGGGAATGTTCCCGAGCCCGAAACCGTTCGAGAACGAGATGGTGAGGCTGTCGCCGTAGGAGAAGCCGCTGCGGTTGAAGTCGTCGATGGACACGTCGAGGCAGACGCTGCCGAAGTTCGTGTCGCGCATGACCGGCAAGCTCTCGATGCGAACCTCGGATGCGCCACCACCCGACGACCCTTGTCCCACTCTCGCGACCATGCGCTCCCCTCCTGCGATTCCAAGCATCTCCGCATATTGTGCGCAAGCGCGGGGTGGCTTGCAAGGACGATGAGCATATACAATGCGACATAAGGTGTAGACCGACGGGTTAGGAGGGCACCCATGAAGTTCACGATCGCACTCGCCCAGACGCTTCATCCCGAGAACGGCGATGCCGTCGCGCTCGTCTCGCGATTCGCGCGGGGCGCTGGCGCACCGCCGGCGCGGACATCATCGTATTCCCCGAATCCCTCATGAGCCGCTACGAGAACGACAAGGACGCATTCATCGCGGAGGCGCAGCCGGTCGACGGGCCGTTCGCGCAGGCCGTCGATGCGATCGCGCGCGAGGAGGGCCTCTGGATCGTCTACACGATGAACGAGCTGAACCCGGAGGGGCTGCCGTTCAACACGGCCGTGATCACCGACCCGGACGGCATTCGCCGGGCCGCGTACCGCAAGGTGCACCTGTTCGAATCTGCCAACGTCCATGAATCCGAGCGCATCGCCGCCGGCTCGCGGCTCTGCGACCCGGTCGAGACGCCCTTCGGCATGCTCTCGGCGGCCATCTGCTACGACGTGAGGTTCCCGGAAGTCGCGCGCGCGGCTGCGCGGAGAGGATGCACGCTGCTCGTCTACCCCGCCGCCTGGTTCGCCGGACCGGGCAAGCGCGACCAATGGCTCACCCTGCTCAAGGCTCGCGCATTGGAGAACGAGATGTTCGTCGCCGGAGCGTGCCGCGGCGACGAGGGCTACTGCGCGGCGAGCGCCGTGTTCGGTCCGGACGGCACGCTCCTCGCGAGCGCGGGAGACGGCGAGGAACTCGTGATCTGCGAGCTCGATACCGACGCGATAGCGCGGATGCGCCAGGCGATCCCCGTTCTCGACCATCTGCGCGACGATGTCTACTAAAACCGGAACGCTCCCCTGGGGAGCGTTCCACAAGTTAGCCAGCTATAGCGATTGGAGCGCTCCCCGGGGGGAGCGTTCCAGTTTCTAGCAGATCTTGGTGACCCAGCCGTGGATGTCCTCCACGTCGCCGGTCTGGATGCCGGTGAGCGTGGCGCGCAGCTTGCGCATCACGGGGCCGGAGGTCTCCAGACCATCGACGAACTCGACGCTGCCGTACTTCTCGGACTCGATGCGGCCGACCGGCGAGATGACCGCCGCGGTGCCGCACAGGCCGCACTCGACGAAGTCGCCGGCCACGAGCTCGGCGAACTTGACGGGACGCTCGATGACGTTGAGGCCGAGGTCCTTGCCGACCTGCACGAGCGAGCGGCGCGTGATCGAGGGCAGGATGGAGTCGGTCGCCGACCGCGGGACGACGAGGTTGCCCTCCTTGTCCACGAGCAGCACGTTGGCGCCACCGGTCTCCTCGACGTAGGTGCGCGTGGCGGAATCCAGGTACAAGTTCTCGGCGTAGCCGTTCTCGTGCGCCTGCTCGTAGGGATACAGGCTCATGGCGTAGTTCAGGCCGGCCTTGATGTTGCCCGTGCCATGCGGTGCGGCGCGGTCGTAATCGGCCACGGTGATGGTGATCGCCGTGTCGCCGCCCTTGAAGTAGGGGCCGACTGGCGTGACGAGGATGCGGAACTGGTACTCGGTCGCCGGCTTGACGCCGATGACGACACCGGTGGCGAACATGAACGGGCGGATGTAGAGCGTGGCGCCCGAGCCGAACGGCGGCACCCAGTCCTTGTTGGCCTCGACGACCATCTTCACGGCCTCGATGAACTTGTCCTCGGGGAACGGGGGCATCACGAGGCGCGAGGCGGAGTCGGCCATGCGCTTCGCGTTCATGTCCGGGCGGAAGCAGACGATGTCGCCGTTCTCGGTGGTGTAGGCCTTCAGGCCCTCGAAGACCTCCTGGCAGTAGTGCAGGATGCCGGCGCACTCGCTGATGTTGACGGTGTGGTCGGAGGTCAGCTCGCCCTCGCCCCAGGCGCCATCCTTGTAGTTGCACACGTAGCTGTACGAGGTCTCCATGTAGCCGAAGCCGAGGTTGCCCCAATCAAGATCCTGCTTGCTCACTGGTCTTCTCCTATTGTCTGCGAATGTACAAATCCAAAAGGCATTTTACCCCCATCTGCGGCGATGGCGGCTTATATTCTCCTAGTCGTAACAAAGGAATTCCGCGACGGCGGCTAGTCGTTGGCGTCGATTATCTCCTTGAGCTTCACGCGCTCGTTGCGGAACCGCACCGCGCTCCGCTCATGGGGATGATGCAGCGCGCCCTGCGGGCAGTTGTGGATGCAGGCGTAGCAGACCTCGCAGCGGTCGCCGAACCTCACTCCCCCGTCGTCGACCGAGATGTTATTGGCAGGGCACACGCGGGCGCAGATGCCGCATCGCGTGCAGGCATCGTCCACGACGTACTCCCGCGCCGTCTCCTTGCGCAGGATCGGCTCGGCGAGCTGGACCTTGTAGAGCGCGCCATGTTCGCCTGCTTCTCGGGCGTGATGTCGACCGGGCGCTCGCGACGGTTTAAGATATCGTCCACGACGCGCGCGAGCTGGCCCTCGACATCCTTCGCGGGGAGCGTGTCGAGCTGGTCTTGCATCTCGAAGCCCGGCAGGTAGTTGTCCACCATCTGGATGGCGTTGGCGTAGCGCAGTTCGAGGCCCGCCTCCCGCGCCGCGAGCTCCGCATGGCACAGGGCCTCCTCGTGGCCGCCCATGCCGTATGTGCACACGACGAAGAAGTACTCCGCCTCGATGCGCGCCCTCCCCATGAACTCGCGCACCATCATGGGCAGCTCGCATGCATAGACGGGGAAGACGATGCCGACGGCCTCGTCGGCCACCTCGATCTCTCCCCCGGCCTTCATCAGCTGCGGAATCGACAGCAGCTCGCCGCCGAACCTCCGTGCGACATCGAGGCAATTGCCCGTCGCGGTGAAATAGCAGATCTTCATGAGTCTCCTCGTCTTTCCCATGGGAGCAGCGGAAATGGAGCTCCCCCCGAAGTGGGACGCACCCCCCGGGCGCGTTCCACGGCGTGCCCGGGGCCCCACTCGCCTCCTAGCAGACTGGCCGGACGACCCCCCGTCGTCCGGCCAGCTCACATCTTGCTTGCGGCTGAAGCCCGCGCCTACTCGGCAGCGGTGCCCGCAGCGGCGCTGGTCAGCTTCTGGACGAGCCAGTTCTGCACGCCGATGAGCTCGATGAGCTCGAGGTCCTGGTTCGTCTCCTGCAGGTCGGCGTCCTCGTCGAGCAGGTAGGCCTTCATGTCCTCGTAGGCCACGAAGTCCTCTGCGAACACCGGCATCATGGAGGTCACCAGGGCGATGCCGTCGATGGAGACCTGCTGCTCGCTCTTGAGGTACTCGACGATGTCGTCGTAGACCTTCACCTCGGGCGTGGCCTCGATCTTGATCTCGCCGCCCAGATCGAGGATGCGGTTCGCGAACTTCTCGACCCAGCCCATCTCCTCGTCAGCGTGCTCCGCGTACTTGTCGGCCAGTGCCTGCAGACCCTTCGACCCAAAGACGAGCCCCTGGATGCGATGAGCGAAGCTCTGGCTCGAGAGTCCCGTCACGATTGCCTGCAATGCCTGAATCTCGGCTTGCTTGTCTGCCATGTTTCCACTCCTGTCCGTTCGAATTCTCATGCCTTCTAGCCGCTTGAGCAGCCTTTACGCAGCGTTGAACGCGTCCTTGGGGCGCTTGCAGCGCGGACAATGCCAGTCGTCCGGCAGCTCCTCGAAGGGCGTGCCGGCCGGGATGCCCTGCGTCTCGTCACCGACCTCGGGATCGTACACATAGCCGCACACCGAGCACACGTACTTGCCGGTGCGCGTCTTGAAGGTAATCTCGCCCACGGGGATGGTCTCGGGCGGGTTGTCGAGGTCGACGACCCGCTTTGTCTCGAGGTTCTCCACGCCAAGCGGCGTGTGCGTCGAGAGATAGACCGTGGGGTTGGCGGAGATGAACTCGCGCACGCGGTCGAGCGTCTCGCGCGCCAGCGCGATGTCCTCGTAGACCACGGACAGCTTGTTGGCGTAGAGCGCCTCGTCCGTATAGGTCACGTCGCCATGAATCATGTAGAAGAGACCCTCCTCGGCATCCTCGACGATGACGATCGAGTTGCCCTTGGTGTGGCCCTCGGCACGGATGTACCAGACGCCCTCGGCCACCTTCTGGCTCTCAGGGAAGTTCTTGAACGGGCCATCGGTGAAGGCGACGGGCACGATATTGGGCAAGCCCGCGAGCTCGTCGGCATCGACCTCGTGCTCATTGACGAGGATCTGCGCGTTCGGGAACTTCGCCAGCTCGCCGGAGTGGTCGGAGTGCTTGTGGGTGAGCAGTATCTTGCTCACCCACTCGGGAGCGTAGCCGAGCGCGGCGAGCGCCTCCATGTAAGGCGTGACGTCATGGCCGGTGTAGATCGGCGTCGTCTCATCGGGCGATTCCTCGGGCGTGCCCGCAGGCAGGCCGGTGTCGACGAGAATCACCTCGTCGCCCGTGTCGATCACGTAGTTCTGCAGACCCGAGCGATAGAGCTGGGCGGCGTCGAACCCCTCGGGTCCGTCCTCGCCGCCGAAGGCGAACGGCTGGGCCATGAATCCGCCGTCGCGGTAGATAACGGGCTTGATCTTAATCAACGAAACCGCCTCCTCTTTGACAGTTTTCAATGCTCATTGTAGGGTACAGATGTCACTTAAAATGGTCAATTGACAAATAACTGGACCGTGTCACATATGTTGCAGACCTGATGCGCGTGTCACGCAACTCTTGATTAATGGAGGAACGATGCCAAACGTTGACGACCTTCGCTATGTGCGCACCGAGGGCGCGATCCGCACCGCCTTCATGGAGCTGGTGGCGGAGGGCCCAGTGGCGTCCATCACCGTGAGCGACCTGTGCCGGCGGGCGGGTATCAGCCGCAACGCCTTCTACCTGCATCATGCCGGCGCAACCGAGCTCTTCGCCGCGCTCGTCAACGAGCTCGTGGAAGACGTGCGGGCCGAGAGCCTCGAATCCGCCGAGAGGCGAACCGCCACGGGTCGCGACGACGACTTCAGCTCCTGCATCATGAATGCGCTCGCCCGCCACGAGACCCTTCTCCGCGCGCTGCTGCCGGCCGACGACGGTTCTCTGGCCAAATGCCTTATCGAGGGTATCGGGGATTCCTTCGCCGAAGCCGGGGCACGCTTCGGCGAGCACGGTGCGGGTATGGAGCACCGGCTGCGCTGCGCCTTCTCGGCGGGAGCCATCGTCGCATTCGTGCATCGTTGGATCGCCGAAACCGACCGGCCCCTCTCTGAGGCACGAGCCCAGTTCGAGGAGCTCGCCGCCGGCGTCGCGGATGTCTCCGCCCGCCATCTGCTCGACGGAACACGCTAAACCGGAAGTGTGATAGCGTTTTACCCCACAGCTGACATTTCTTGCAGAAATCACGCTACTTTTGTCAGCTGGGGGATAATCGAGGCGTGCGAAAGCGAGAACGGGCATGCTCTACATCATTCGACATGGACAGACGGCGGGCAACGTCGCCAAGCAGCTGCAGGGCAGGAGCGACAACCCGCTCAACGAGGTGGGCGCCGAGCAGGCCCGCGAGGCCGGCGAGCTCCTGCGGCAAGCGGGCGTTCGCTTCGCGCGCGTCTACACGAGCCCGCTCGTCCGCGCGGTTCGTACGGCGGAGATCATCGCGCCGGATATCCCCCAGACAGTCGACGAGCGCCTGATCGAGATGGACTACGGTCCCTACGAGGGCATGAGCCTGGAGAACCCGACGCCCGAGGTGATCGCCTTCTTCAAGGACTTCGCGCACACCCCCGCCCCCGAGGGCATGGAGCCCCTTGACGAGATCGTCGCGCGCATGGGCGCGTTCCTGGAGGACGTGCGCCCACTGGCCGACCGCGAGGACATCCTTGTCTCCACGCACGCGATCGCCATGAAGGGCGCGCTCGAGTACCTGACCCCCGGCTCTGATGGCGCCTACTGGTCGACCTTCATCGCCAACTGCGCGATCTACACCAGCGCAGTCGACGAGAACGGCGCCTGGACCGTCCCCCACGAGTGGGTCGGCGCCTAGCAGAAAGCCAGGCGCTTTCCAAAAAGACAGTACTGGTTGCCCCTGCGACGCTAGGGCATAATCCATCCTGTAGAGATTACAACCGTAACCGAGCAGGGAGGACAATCATGACCAAGAAGAATCTGGGCAACGCGGGCGAGCTGTTCCCGCAATCGGTGTTCATCGTGGCGAGCTACGGCGAGGACGGCACCCCCAACGCGATGAACGTCGCGTGGGCCGGCGAGTGCTCGCGCCACGAGATATGCGTGAACATCGGCGACCACAAGACCACCGAGAACATCGTGGCACGCGGCGCCTTCACCGTGGCGCCGGCGGACGTCGCCCACGTCGTCGAGGCCGACTACTTCGGCATCGCGACGGGCCGCAAGGAGGACAAGGCGGCGAAGTCCGGCCTGACGTTCGTGAAGTCCGAGTTCGTGGATGCGCCGGTCATCGAGGAGTTCCCGCTGACGATGGAGTGCAAGGTCACCTCGATCCAGGGCGACGCGCACGGCGCGCGCATCGTGGGCGAGATCGTGAACACGCGCGTCGACGAGTCGATCCTCGACGACGAGGGCCGCGTCGACTTCGGCAAGATGCGTCCGATCGTCTACGATTCGACGAGGCGCATCTACCGCGCCGTCGGCGAGGAGGTCGGCGGCGCCTGGGATGCGGGCATGAAGCTGATGTAGTGCCGCGACACCCTCGGAACTCGCGGAATCCCGCATCTTTAGCGAACCCCCCCCCTCGGCCCGAAGATGGACGCCGAGGGGGTTCGTTTTATGACCGAGCCGGCCCCGGCCGTCGCTCACCGATGCGACGCGCTCCCCTGCTGCGAACCGCGAACGAAGCGCGGCAGATGGGTGAAACGCGCGTGGCAGAATGGGAATATGGGAAAGGCGAGAACGAATAGCATCGACATGCTCGACGGCCCGCTCGCGGGCAAGCTCGTGCGCTTCGCCATGCCCATCGCCATCGCGAGCATCCTGCAGCAGCTCTTCAACTCGGCCGATTCGGCGGTGGCCGGACTGTTCGTCGGCTCCGAGGCCCTCGCGGCCATCGGGGGAACGGTGCCCGTCGCCCTGCTGCTCATCAGCCTGTTCACGGGCCTCTCGATCGGCACGAACGTCCTCGTCGCGATGCGCATCGGCCAAGGGCAGCCGCAGAGGATCGGGTCGGCCGTCCACACGTCCATCTTCGTCGCCCTTGCCAGCGGCGTGCTGCTGCTCGTCATCGGCATCGTCTTCGTGAAGCCGATCCTGTCTCTCATCTCGATGCCCGAGGATGCGTTCGCCCCCGCCGTCACGTACCTCGGTATCTACTTCGCGGGAATGCCGTTCGCGATGCTCTACAACTTCGCCTCAGCGGTGCTGCGCAGCAAGGGCGACGTGATGCGGCCGCTCTACGCGCTCATCGCGGGGGTGCTGATCAACTGCGGGCTCGACATCGCGTTCGTGACGGTGGTGCCCCTCGGCGTGGCGGGCATCGCGCTCGCCACCGTCATCGCGAACGCCGTGGGCGCCGTCATCGTCATACGCTTCCTCATGAAGGAGGAGGAACCCTATCGGCTCTCCTGGAAGCTCGTGCGCCCCACACGGTCCGACCTCGCCGTCATCCTCAAGATCGGCCTGCCAGCCGGCATCCAGGGCGTGGTGTTCTCGCTATCGAACGTGGTCATCCAGTCTGCGGTCAACAGCTTCGGCGCTGCATCGACCGCGGGTGTGGCGGCCGCGCTCAACTACGAGTTCTACACCTACTTCTTCATGAGCGCCTTCGCGCAGGCAGCGGTCACGTTCATCGGGCAGAACTACGCCGCCGGCAAGCTCGACAGGTGCAACCGGGTGTTCGGCCTGTGCATGGCGTTCGCCGCCGCATGCGCGCTCATCCTCAACGCGGCATGGCTCGCGCTCGGCCCGACGGCGCTGCACGTGTTCACCACCGACCAGGCGGCGATCGACTACGGGCTCATTCGCTTGTGGAGCGGCACGGCATTCCAGTTCATCGCCGTCGTGTTCGAGGTCTCCGCAGGCGCCATGCGCGGGATGGGCTGGTCGATGACGCCCGCGGTCATCACCGTCGCGGGTTCATGCGCCCTGCGCATCGCATGGGTGCTCACCATCTTCCAATGGAACCCGGATTTCCAGACGTTAGTTGCGGTGTATCCCGTGAGCTGGATGGTCACGAGCGTGGCGATGCTGATCGCCTTCTTCCTCGTGCGCAAGCGCGCCTACGCTAGGCTGACGGCGTAACGGGCCGACCGCGCGCTCAGAAGGCCCGGATCCGAAAACCCGCTGGCAAACCGCTCCCGGCCGCGCGCCATGGCAACGGCGTCCTACTCCCCCGCCTCGAGCGACTCGCTGTTGATCGGGAAGGTGAAGTACGTGTCCGGATACGGCTCGTTCTCGAGGGTGAAGTGCCACCACTCCTCCTCGAGGGGCTTGAAGCCATGCGCCATCATCGCATCACGCAGAATCATGCGGTTCGCGTACTGCTCGTCGGTGATGTCCGTGTAATCCGGGTGGCTGAGCTCGCCGAAGTAGTCGAACGTGCCGCCCATGTCGACTTCCTTCTCGGTCTTCATGTCGAAGAGCGTCAGGTCGACGGTGCTGCCGCGGCTGTGGCCCGAGTGCTCGGCGATATAGCCCTGCGGGAAGAGCACGTCCTTCTCCAGCTCGGGGTAGAAGTACTCCTTCATGCGGGTGTCGTCGGAATCCTGAGCCCACTCGACGAAGTTCGTCACCGCCATCTGGGGCCGGTAGGCATCGTAGATCTTCAGGCGGTAGCCCTTCTTCACCAGGTCGTCGCTCACGTCCTTGAGCGCCGCAGCGGCCTCCTTCGTCAGGAACGCGAGCGGCTCCTCGTAGCCGTCGATGCGGTCGCCCACGAAGTTGTAGGTGGAGTAGTAGCGGATCTCGAGGATCGCGTCGGGAACCGCCTCGCTGAGCAGCACGAAGCCGGACGAATCGTCGGAGAGGGTCACGCCGTCCTCGGCGGCGGTCCCAGCAGCCGCCTCCGCCGTTGCCGTCTCGGATGAGGCTGTATCGCCGACGGAAGCCTCCGCCCCGTCCTGCGCGCAGCCCGCCAACGCGAGCGCAAGCACGCAAGCCGCGCCGAGCATCCACACGCGCATCGTCTTCGTCAACATCATCGCCTCGCTTTCGCCGGATTCGACATGTGACCATCATAGCCCACCCGTAGAACCAAGCAGCCAGACCATGCGCGAAGCAGCCGGACCATGTGCACCTGCCCGCATCGAGCCCCAAGATATATCCAGGTTTTGGGAAGGACTCCGCCGTGCCGCCGTATTATGTGCATAAGTGCAAGGGGTGGGGTGACATGGGCGTTGAGCCCGCAGTCGGAATAACCGCACACAAGGAGGAACGACGGTGAACATCGATAACCTGAGTCCGGAGCTGTTGGAGAAGGCCAAGGGATGCAAGACCCCCGAGGAGCTGCTGAAGCTTGCCACCGAGGCGGGATACGAGCTCTCCGACGACGAGCTCGAGGCCGTCGCGGGCGGCGGCAGCTGGCTTTGCGAGGACTACACCTGCGGGGGCTACGCGCACTACGTCCACTGCTAGCTGCATCTCTCGCGTAGAGCGAGCGGACGAGACCCATCGAATACCTGCAAGCTCCCTAGGGCGTGCGATGCCTCGCCGCATGGAGCGACAAGACGAAGCCCTCGGGATCATCCTTGAAGGGCACGCAGTTGCGTGCACCGGAGAACCGCTTATAGGGGCATCCGCCCACGCAAAGGGGCAACCATAGGCACTCGCGGCACTCCTCGTCGGGAATCGGTCCGACGATGTTCAGGAATCGCGTGAGGTTGTCCGCGGCATCTGCAGTGGCGAAGGGATTGATGGGATCCCATGCGCACGCCCGCCCGAAGGACTCCTCCGGCTTATCCAGCGCCTCCCAGCACTTGTACAGCCTGCCGCTCTCGTCGATCGACACGTTGAAGAGCTGGTTCGCCCCGCAGTAGTGCCCTCGTCCCGCCTCGAAGCGCTCCGCCTCCTGCCGCATGGCCACCTCGGCCGCCCGGGCGCCATCGAGAACCGCCACGCATCCGCCACGCGCATCCGCGGCCGCATTGCCCGAGACGAGCGCCGGCAGGTACGAGATGTCGTTGCCCGACTCCCGCGACAGGCGCTCGACCAGCGCCTCGAGCCCGGAGGCCGTGTGCCAGTTGCCCTGGTGGATGTTGTGCCGGACGGCGATCTTGAACGGATGCCTCGTATCGCGTAGGTTGGCGACGATGCGCTCGAAGGTCGGGCCTCCCCCTTTCAGGTGGCGCGTTGCGTCGTGATCGGCGCCCACTCCATCCATGGTGATGACCGCCGACTCGACCGAAGCCCTCCCCAGCATCTCCGAGGCATCGCGGTCGAGGAGGAAGCCGTTCGTGGTGATTCGCGCCCGATAGCTCGCACCGCGCGATTCGGCGAGCGCGGAGAGACGCGCGGACAGCGACTCGATCACCCCGGGCGCGAGGAGCGGCTCTCCGCCGAACCACATGACGCGCAGGGTTTTGGCGCGGCTCGCATCGAGCATGCGCTCGGCAAGCCCGACCACATCATCCTGGACGCTTTCATCCATGCCGGCGCCACTGGGCTGCGCATGCTCCTGGAAGCAGTACGGGCAGTCGAAGTTACAGTTCATGGTCGGGCAGATGGTGAGGGACACCTCGATCGGGGCGGCGCACGCCGCACGCCCCATAGCCTCCAGCATGGCCCGCTCTTCGAAGTCGCAGATGATACCGCGTTTGGCGAGACGCTCCACGACGGGATGGCCCTCATCGATCTCGTCCAGCCTCCGCAGCAACGCCCCCTCGAGCGGCGTGACCTCGCAGCAGGTTCCCCGGAACAGGTTGGCGACGACGACGGAATCCGATCCCGGAAGCCGCGCGCCTATGTTGTAGCGCGACTCGTGCCAGCCCGCCTCCGCAGCGCTCCTCGACCGCATAGGGGCATCGGAAACCGCACGATTATCCCGGGATGCCACGTCCGCCCCTCCTCTTCCACACGGGAACTCCCGACAAAACTACTCTAGCAAAAGCAGGCATCTCCCTGCTAAGCCAACACCAGTGCACGCCACCCGTCGTGCAGACACTAGTTTAGCGGGGAGTGCGGGTTTGCTGATTGCGGGCGGCACAGGCGCGGTCAGCAAACCCCACGTGGGAGGTCGGAATGCGGGTTTGCTGATTGCCGGCGCCCGCTCCCCAGTCAGCAAACCCTACATGGGAGGTCGAAATGCGGGTTTGCTGATTGCAGTTGCCCCGCGCGCGGTCAGCAAACCCCACGCGGGAGCTACGGATGCGGGTTTGCTGATTGCCGGGGGCGCAAGCGCGGTCAGCAAACCCCACATGGGAGGTCGAAATGCGGGTTTGCTGATTGCCGGCGCCCGCTCCCCAGTCAACAAACCCTACATGGGAGGTCGAGATGCGGGTTTGCTGATTGCGGTTGCCGCAGAAGCGGTCAGCAATCCTGCACGGTAATCCAAAATGCGGGTTTGTCGAAAACCGGGCCCGCCTTGCAGGGAAAACGCCCTCCCGTGTCCGAAAATGCGGGGATGTCGAAAGCGGGACGCTCCGGATTTTTCGACAACCCCACGTTTTGGGACAAGATCTTTCGACAACCCCGCATTTCCGGACACGCGGGAGGAATCCGCCTTCGACAACCCCGCAATTTGGGACAGGCGGGCCGTGGAAACGTGCACGGGCGCCCTCGTTTTCGACAACCCCGCATTTCGGGACGGGAAGTCGAGATCCAACCCGGCGGCCGTACTCCGGCGCCCGCCATAATAGCGGTCGGCAAGCCCCACGCGGGAGGTCGAGATGCGGGTTTGCTGATTGCCGGTGGCACAGGCGCGGTCGGCAAGCCCCGCGCGGGAGGTCGAGATGCGGGTTTGCTGATTGCCGGCGCCCGCTCCCCAGTCAGCAAACCCTACATGGGAGCTCCAGATGCGGGTTTGCTGATTGCAGTTGCCGCAAGCGCGGTCAGCAAACCCCACGCGGGAGGTCGAAATGCGGGTTTGCTGATTGCAGTCACTCCTCTCGCGGCCAGCACCCCCGATCGGGCGCCAACATCGATGCGCTGGTTTAGCAGAGAGCCGCTCCCGGAAGGCAAAAAATCCCGAACAAAGTCCCTTGACTTAAACCATGGTTTAAGTAGCACGATGTTCTCGAAGATGTTGATTAAACTGGAAACCTACCTGAAAGGAACCTCATCATGACAGACATCAGATTTCCCAAGATCGCACTGGGCGCATGGGCCTGGGGCAACGACGGCACGTTCGGAAGCGGTATCGACGCAACCGAGCTCAAGCCCATCTTCGACGCGGCCATGGCCGCCGGCCTGAACCTCTGGGACACGGCCTACGCCTATGGCATGGGGACGTCCGAGAAGGTGCTCGCGGGCTTCCTCGAGGGTCTCCCCCGCGAGAGCTACCTCGTGTCGGACAAGCTCACCCCGCAGTGCATCGACACCTCGGCGGCCGATCCCGTGGCCGCGATGCACGACATGCAGCTTGACCTCATGGGGCTCAACCGCTTCGACATCTACTGGGTGCACAACACCTCCGAGGCGCCCAGGTGGACCCGCGCCCTCGCGGAGTTCTTCGAGGGACGCGACGACGCGCCGATGATCGGCGTCTCCAACCACAACCTGGCGGAGATCAAGGAGGCCGACGCCATCCTGCGCGAGCACGGCCTCAAGCTCGGCGCCGTGCAGAACCACCTGAGCCTCATCAACCGCAGCTCCATCGACTCGGGCATCCTCGACTGGTGCAAGGCAAACGACGCGACGTTCTTCGCGTACATGGTGCTCGAGCAGGGCGCGCTCTCTGGCAAGTACGACACGAAGCACCCGATGCCCGAGGGATCCGCCCGCGCGGCCACATACAATCCCGTGCTCGACAAGCTCGAGGTGCTCAACGCCAAGCTCGCCGAGGTCGCCGAGGCGCATGGCGTCGGCACCGCCCAGGTGCCCGTGGCGTGGGCCATCGCGAAGGGAACGCTGCCCATCGTGGGCGTCACCAAGGAGCGCCATGTGGCAGACGCGGCGGCGGCTGCCGCCATCGAGCTGACCGCAGCCGAGGTCGCCGAGCTCGAGGAGCTGGCGGATTCGCTCGGCATCAACGCGATCCGTTTCTGGGAAAAGGTCATGGACTAGGCAAAGCGGCAAACACCGAAAGGCGCAGTCATGGAGAAGATGTACACGATAGGCGATGCGGCGGCCGAGCTCGGGATGCCGGCCTCGACCATCCGCTTCTACGAGAAGAACGGCCTCATCCCCAACCAGCAGCGCTCAAGCGACGGCCGGCGCCTCTTCGACGAGGACGACCTGGAATGGATGCGCTTCGTGGAGCGCCTGAAGGTGTCGGGCATGCCCATCAAGGAGATTCGCGAGTACATCCGGCTCTACATCGAGGGCGACTCGACCATCGAGGAGCGCCGCCGCATCGTCTACGAGCGGCGCGCGGCCATCGACGCGCAGCTCGAGGAATTGAAGCTGGCGCGGGACTTCATCGACTACAAATGCTGGTTCTACGACGTGGCCAGCGAGTCGGGCACGTGCGACACGCCGCGCAACATGCCCTACGAGGAGCTGCCCGACGACATCAAGCGCATCAAATCCAAATGCAGGATTAACCGATACTAGATAAGGGGAATCGATATGGCAAAGACACTGGTTGCATACTTCAGCGCAAGCGGGACGACGGCTCGCGTGGCCAAGGAGCTGGCGGCGGCGACAGGCGCCGACCTGTTCGAGATCGCACCCGAGGTGCCCTACACGGGTGCCGACCTGAACTGGCAGGACAGGAAGAGCCGCACGACCTTCGAGATGAACGACGAGGCATGCCGCCCGGGCATCGCGGGCGAGGTCGCGGACATGGCCGCTTACGACACGGTGTTCCTGGGTTTCCCCGTGTGGTGGTACGTGGAGCCGCGCATCATCGACACGTTCCTCGAGGCCTATGACTTCTCGGGCAAGACGATCGTGCCCTTCGCGACGAGCGGCGGCAGCGGTCTGGGCCGTGCTCCGCAGCGCATGCAGGGACTCGTGCCGGGTGCGCGAGTGCTCTCGGGCAGCCTGCTGAACGGACGCCCCTCCCAGGCGAAGCTCGCGAAGTGGGCCGAGAAGGCGCTGGAGGCCTAGAGATGGAATACGCCAAGCTTGGTCCGAGCGACCTGAACGTCTCGCGCATCTGCCTGGGTTGCATGGGGTTCGGCGACCCGCAGGCCGGACAGCACACCTGGACCGTCGGCGAGGACGAGACCCGCGTCATCGTCAAGCGAGCCCTCGACGCCGGCGTGAACTTCTTCGACACCGCCGTCGCCTACCAGGGAGGCACCTCCGAGGCATTCCTGGGACGGGCGCTGCGCGACTTCGCCCGTCGCGAGGACGTGGTGGTCGCCACGAAGTTCCTGCCGCGCACGGCCGACGAGATCGCGGAGGGCGTCAGCGGCCAGCAGCACATCGCGAACAGCATCGACGCGAGTCTCGCACACCTGGGAATGGACCATGTCGATCTCTACATCTATCACATGTGGGATTACAACACTCCCCTGCACGACGTGATGGAGGGGCTTGCCGCCGTGGTGGCCGCAGGCAAGGCGCGGTACATCGGCATCGCCAACGTCTACGCCTGGCAGCTCGAGAAGGCGCTCGCATTCGCCGAGCGCGAAGGGTTCCCGAGGTTCGTGAGCGTGCAGAACCACATGAACCTGATCTTTCGCGAGGACGAGCGCGAGATGGCTCCGTGCTGCGCCGAGGAGGGCATCGCCCTCACACCCTACAGCGCGCTGGCAAGCGGGCGCCTGTCGCGTCGCCCGGGCGAGACGAGCAAGCGCCTCGCGGAGGATTCCTACGCCAAGTTCAAGTACGATGCCACGGCCGAGCCCGATGCGCGCGTGATCGAGCGCGTGGCCGAGATCGCCGACAACCGGAGCGTTTCGATGACCGAGGTCTCGATCGCCTGGTTGCTCACAAGGGTCGCCTCCCCCGTGGTCGGCGCCACCAAACCGCATCACATCGACGGAGCGGTCGCCGCGGTTGAGCTCAAGCTCTCAAGCGAGGAGATAGCCTATCTGGAGGAACCCTACGTGCCGCACGCCATCGTCGGCGTGATGGCGCAGAACAAGCCTGCCGACGCCGGCAAGGAGCACGTGTGGCTCGCCAACGCGAAGTTCCTGAAGGAGGAGGGACGCTAAGCGCTCTTGCCTTCGGGCAGCTCCGGCATGTTGGACGGGCGATGATGGCGCCCGGGCTCGCGAATCACTCGTGGGCCCGGGCCTTTCTCTTATCGGCGGGCCGCGCCAGCGGCTACTGGATGAAGACAATCGCGCTGGGCCTGAAGGCCGACGCCAGGCGAACGCCCGCATCGTAGAGCAAGCCCAGGCAGAAGATCCAGAGAAGGGCATCTCCCGAGTTGACGCACGAGATGCAGGCCACGGCGAACGCCAGGCACAACAGGCCCTTGACGAGCTCGCCAACCCAGGGAGCCTTGTTCATCTTCGACTCTATGCCGCGCCCGATGAAGAGGAACCCGTTGAGCGCGTTGTGGGCGACCAGATACAAGGCGATCGCGATCTGGGGGTTGTCGATGACGGCTATCGCGAACACGCCGACGTCGAGGGCGATCACGCCCACGAACAGCACCGACAAACCACCCACCGTGTGGCGCGCCATCCTGAAGTAGTACACCAGCTTCCTCACGCCATACAGCACGAGCGCGATGGCCAGGACGAACGCCACGACGAGC
The DNA here is from genome assembly GCA_050946275.1 of Coriobacteriales bacterium. Classification (GTDB taxonomy): domain Bacteria; phylum Actinomycetota; class Coriobacteriia; order Coriobacteriales; family CADBOM01; genus JBMNUM01. The sequence continues at coordinate 8,842 of JBMNUM010000016.1, read as the reverse complement.
AGGCCGTTTTGCGGCAGCAGCAGCAAGACGAGGGCGCAGACGATCATGAGCAGGCCGAGGGCGAGGTTCCCGATGCGCTGCAGCTTAGTCATCGTCGTCACCTCCCCGCAGGTATCCGATGATGGGCAGGAAATCCCTGATGCCCGCGAAACCCTTGTCGTAGTAGTCGATCGAGCGCCCGGCGAGAGGATTGCCGGAATACCAGATGCGGTTCACCACCATGCCCTTTTGCGCGAGCGCCGCGAGGATGAACTTGCCCAGATAGGTATCGTCCTTGGCGTCGGGGGCGGCATCCAGGTACTCCTGCACGTACGTGTCGAGGTCGAAGTGGTCGACCGCGCGCCCGCAGAGTCGCTCGCCGAACGCGAGCCAATCCTCGATGGCCCCCGCCTCGCGCTGGCGCTTCTCCAGGATCGCGCGGACCTCGCCCTCGTACGGCGCGACCGCATCCGTGGCGTAGGTGTCCACCTCGAACGGGCCGTCCTCCCCTCTCAGGCACTTCAGAGCGTAGACCATCTGGCAAAACGCCTGGTAGTACTCGGCGGGATTGTCCTTGAGAACCTCCCGGTAGTCGCTCCACGCGGGCACGTAGCGGTACCTCATGAAGCAGTAGTCGGGGAGATGACCCGCCCGCCCATGGCCGAGGTTCATGACGGTCGACTCGCTGGGCTGGTAGATCGAGTTGGTGTACACGCCCTTGTCGAAGTCGTCGGGCACCGCGGGGTTGTGCCCGAATTTGACGGGACGCTCGATGAACGAGCCATCCTTGGTGGGAACCAGCTCGACGAAGAAGCGGTTCGTGTTGTTCATGACGAACGATGGTGTTCCAGCGAAGTAGCGATGTGCCCAGGTGTCGGCGAGAACGTGCATGGCCAAGCCCGCCGCCTGCAGGGTCTTGCCCTGCGCGAGTCTCACCGTGTCTGCCACGAGGTCGCCGTTCGGGCCGCAGAGCAACCGGTACTTGTTGCGGTAGTTCCTGCCTCCCCTGTCCACGTCCGCGTACAGGTCGGCGGGCAGGAAGTGGAACGATGCCCAGATGCGCGTGATGTCCGCAAGGCCCATGCGGTCTGTCGGCGCAGACCCCATCTCCACCGCGAGCTGCGTCGTCGCCGCGGACTGCGGACCGCCGATGCGCTTGAGGAATGTCCGCGTGCACTTGTCGACGAGAAACGCGCTGTAGCAGAGCTCTTGGCTCTCCTCCGGCGAATAACCTGCGATGAGCGCGGCACAGTACGTGCCGTAGTAATGGAAGGACCTCTCCATGCCGCCGCCTACCCTTCCGCCTTGTCCATGCGTCGCAGGCGCAGCGCGCTGACGATGACGAGCACCAGCGCGGCGAGCGCGGTCGCCTCGATGGCAATCGAGACCACCATGACCAGCGGAGACAGCGCAAACGACGTGCCGAATGCGATTCCGACAAGGGAGGAGGCGTTCGCGACCGCGACGATCACCGCGATGACCAGGTAGAGGGTGCCCCGCTTCCGGCCGCGACCCTCCGCGCGGGCCGAACGGCCCACATACGCGCGCAGGCACAAGTCGACGATGACCACGATGGCCGTCGAGAGGTAGACCGCGAACGCCATCGCGTCGTCCTCGATGCCGAGCAGCTGGTGCACGATGGAGGGGTCGGCGAACCTGAGAAACAGGACGGTCTTGGCAAGCGACCAAACGCAGAACGCGATGACGCCGCTGCCGGCAGCGGACAACGTATCCTGCAGACGCCGTGTCTTCGCCTGCGCCACCGCCCTTTCGTCATCGGCGTGGCCATGGCCGCACCCGCTCGGCATCAAATGCGCGCTCTGAACCTTTGGTTCACCCATATTGCCCGTATCACCATCAGCTCTCGTCTGCACGGAGAGGTCTCGAGGAACGCTTCCGTCTTCTGTCTTTTATCCATGATAGTCATTATCGGAGTGCCGGGGAGCGCATTGTCAGATGTCAGATGAAATCGTGACGGTATCCGATGGTCTAGACGCAGCCTCAAGCCCCTCCGGGACGAGAACCGATGCACGAACGTATAATCTTTCGAGTTTGCAAGCGTAACACTATGCGAAGAAGAGTCGACATGACCGATAGCGAGCTGAAGCCGATGAACGTCCCGCTGCCGAAGGCGATGGACGAAGAGGGTTTCGAGCTGAGCGACGAGCAACTCGAGAGCGTTGCCGGCGGAAAGCTGAGCGATCAGGATATAGGGGAATACCGGACGATCATGGCCCACTACAAGAAGGCTGGCTGGACGAAGGAGAAGTTCGTGGCCGGCTATGACTTCCTCGAGTCGCAACAGCAGCAGGAGATCGCCTGACCCGCCGAGTCTGATAACCCTTTCCGTCACTCCCACTCGACTGTCACGAGGCAAGTTTCCGCGCTCTAACAGTTTGTCTTCTCGTGCTTTCCTGTGTCGCCACGTGCATGCACGTGGCGTTTCGTTATTGGGGAGTATTTTTGTCGGACAGCTTCAGGGGTGTACTCACCTGTACTCACCACTGAGTACACTTTCTGTACTCAGCCCTCGGGGAGTGATCACGAGACCCTCGGGGAGTAGTCACAGCCGCAGGCCAGTGATGGGGAGGCTTACGCACTCCGTTGCCTCGCGACGGCCTGAACCGGGCAGACTTCCTCGCAGATGCCGCAACGTAGGCAATGCCGCTGGTCGATCGCGTATGGCGTGCCCGAGGCTATGCACTGTTCCGGGCATGCTGCCGCGCATGTGCCGCAGCCGATGCAGCAATCTGCTATCAGAAACCTCCCCGTAGCGCATTCCCCCGCATCGCCGATCTCGAAGGGCTTGCGGAAGATTGGCCGCTGACCGAGGTCGAAGTACTCGCCCTGGCCTTCTGCCACGTAGAAGACGTCGCAGATGTATCGGGCCTCGCCGGGGTAGATGACGTTCATCGAGGGGTTGAGCTCGAAGATGCGGTCCACCAGCGCGCGCTGCTCGAAATCGGCGGGGCGCACCACGCGCCCCCGCAGCCGGCACGTGCGCAAGTCCGGCGTCTGCCCCACGATGGCGACGTAGCGCTCGCGCGTGACGTCCTCGTGAAACGCCTTGCCGCGCGGGGCCAGGAAGTACAGCCGGTCGGCCGTGACCATCATCACATCGATGACGCGCACGCTCGGCAGACCGCCCGCGTCCACCGTGGCGAACGCAACGTCGCGGATCGCCCGCAGGAAGCGCAAGCACCATGCAGCGTCGACCTCTTCGGGGTCGGGAACCGCCGCCAGGTCAAGTCCTTCGCCCTCTTTGAATGCCGAGGCGTCGTTTCCAGTGCAGCAGGCCATGTTCTCTCCGTTTCCCTCCATGCAACGTTGGGGGCAGTATGCAACCACCCCCAACGAACAATTTAGATTCGAGCTGATTCGCTACTTGCGCACGGTGCTGATGCGCTGTTGGATGTGATCTCCGGACTCGATTTCGTCGACCATTGCGATGGCATAATCGGCATAGCTGATGATCGATTCGCCGGCCGCGTTGAGCGTCAGCTCCTCACCGCCGAGAGTGTAGGAGCCAGTGCGCTCGCCATCGGCCTGGAAGTCGCCAGCCGGGGAGATGTAGGTCCACTTCACGTCGTCGCGCCCGCGCAGCTCGTCGAGCGCCTTAGCCATGGCGGCGGCCAGCGGCTTGAACGCGTCGGGGAAATCCGGCGTTTCGGAGACAGTCATGGTGTGCTCGGGGTCTACATAGAGCGAGCCCGCGCCGCCCACGACGAGCAGTCGAACGTTGGTGCCCGCCACGCAGTCGCACAGGTGCGCGAGAGTGGTGGAATGCTGGTCGAGGGTCTCGGGCGTCCACGCGCCGAAGGCATCCACGACCGCGTCGAATCCAGCCAGGTCGGAGGCTTCGATGTCCATGATGTCCATCACGACGGATTTCTCGGCCGCGGACCTGTTCTCGCCGCGCACGAAGGCCGTTACGTCCATGCCGCGCGACACGGCTTCCTTCACGATGAGCTGGCCTGCCTTGCCGTTGGCTGCGACTACTGCGATCTTCTTCATGGTGGCGTCCTTTCGTATCCGGCGGCTCCCTGCCGCCCCTTGCTTGCTGACAGTGAATACTGTATGCTATGCGGTATCTAGATGGAAGTAGGCACTATAAAGTGCTTCAGGCACCAAATAGTAACTTTTGCTGTTACCTGCTGTAATGGATCTTGAGGAGATGCGAAGATGACGGAACCGAGGCTCGAGGACCTGTCGGCATGTCCGGTCGAGACGACACTTTCCCTCATAGGGAACAAATGGCAGGTGCTCATCCTGCGCGACCTCGTGCTGAACGGTACGATGCGCTTCAAGGAGCTGCAACGCTCTATCGGGACGATCTCGCAGAAGGTGCTCACGAGCAATCTGCGAACGATGGAGGACGCCGGGCTCGTGCACCGCGAGGTCTTTCCCGAGGTGCCGCCCCGCGTGGAGTACTCGCTGACGGAGACAGGCAAGACGCTCAAGCCCGTGCTCGATGCGCTGTGGGCCTGGGGCGAAAGCTACAAGGAGTCGCTGCGAGCGGGGAAACTCTAAAGGGGGGGGGTGCGTCAGGGCCGCGTGCCATCCTCGCGATCGGCGCATCGCGGCGCAATCGGGAAGTTTTTCCAAGCTGTCGTAAACCCACCGACAAGTACCCCTTGTCACCTCTTAGCACCTCTTGGCACGGTTTGGACAAAGATGGCGCAGAAGGGAGCAATTCTGACTGTATTTCCGCAGCTAATCAGACATAAAGACGCCCCAGAGCGCAGGCTCCGGGGCGAAAATGCTCCCCAATAAAAGTGCTTGGGTAAATCCACTCGGTGCTAATAAGTGATAGTCGGTGCCAAGCGATGTGAGTACATCAAAAACAGCTCGTTTTCCTGCATAATCATTCCCACTCAATAGTTCCAGCATTTCCAAAACGTGCTTCCACGTCCATCTCGTATCAAACCATGCTGCCACGTCCGAGAAAAGCCCACGGAATCCCTGTTCCGGGTGGCAGCCAGTTGGTAGCCAGAAAGTGGCTACCACCCTGGTAGCCAGCAATGGGGAGTAAATGCCTCCGGTATGGGGAGTAAACGCTCTAACCTGCGGAAACAGGTGGTAGCCAGTCCCCGTTTTCGGGCAAGTGGCTACCACCCCCGAGAACGGCCTCCCGAGGGGCCCTCTCCGCCGAATATGGGGAGTAAAAGGAATCAATATGGGGAGATCCCATCTACCTGCGGAAACGATGATTCTGACGGGCTTCTTTTCACCGAACTGGCTACCATCCCGACAATCTTGCAGCCTGCAATTATGAAAGCACCTCCGAAACCAATTGTCGACGCCGACCCTGCATGCGTCCATTTCCCTCCGATCGGTCGTCTCTCATTAGGGAAGCGGCGCAACGCGGGCCGGCAACAGGACGGCGTACGCGTCCCTGACAATACCAGGGCGCTACGACAGGTAGCATACGTTAAAACGGAGCCGTTCAGTCACGATTTCCGGCGTCAGATCGTGCGCATCATCGCCCTCCTGCGCGAGAGCCTCCGCTCGTCATCCTCCGAGAAGCCGGCGATGGCCTCGTCGAGAGCGGCCAGGCACTCCTCGCGGTCGGCCGGCAGCTCGGCGACGAAGCCGATGGAGTTGGTGACCAGGCGCGTGTCGACGACGATGGGGTTTTCCAACGCTGCCACGAGCGCGCGGAACTCGCGGAACCGCTCGAGCTCGCTCATGGGAGCGAAGTCGCCCCGCGCCACCTCGGCGCCGAGCTCGGAGTCGGGGAAGATGGTGACGGTCGTGAGGTACATGAACCGCGGACGGATCTGGTTGAACACCTCCGCCGAGCGCGCGGCGGTCTCCTCGGCGCGCCCCGCGCCAGCGATGCCGCCCAAGTAGATGCAGTTGTAGGGCAGGCCGGCCTCGTCGAGCTTCCCGCACTGCTCCACGACGTCGGCGGCGGTGTAGCCCTTTCTCACGTGCGCGAGCACCTCGTCGTCGCCCGACTCGATGCCGATCATGACGTCGGTGTAGCCCGCGTCGTGCAGCGCCCGCAGGTCCTCCACTGTCTTGTTGCGCATGCTGTCGACGCGCGCGTAGGTTGAGATGGTGGCGCCCGGTAGGTACTCGTGGACGATGTCGGCCAGCTCGAGCAGCCTGCGCGTGCTCATCGAGAACGGGTCGCCGCCCGACGCCCATATGTGGTCGGGGCCAGGGCGGAATCGCGCGATCTCGGCGAGGTCGGCGCGCACCTGCTCGAGCGGCGCGGGGCGGAAGGGGTGGCCCTTGTAGTAGGTGCAGAAGGTGCACGAGTCGTGCGTGCAGCCCACCGTCACCTCAAGCATTACGCTCCCCGCCTCGTAGGGAGGCCTGATCACCGGTCCCGTGTAGTGCATTGTTTCGTCCTCATCAATACTAGATATCGTGATATGTCGATGCGTTGTGGCATGCTAGGGTTCTCCACCGGTTCGCCCGGGTGCGTCGTCAGAGCTCGCCTCCCACGAACCGGGCCAGCTCGGCTATGGCCTCCTCGTTGCGGCGGAAGTAGGTCCACTTGCCGTGGCGCTCTGAGAGCAGCAGCCCGCAGCGCTGCAGCACGTCGAGGTACTGCGAGGCGGTCGACTGGGAGATGCCCGCCTTGTCGCGGATGGAGCCCACGCACACCCCGCCCCTCAGGTCGTCGGGCACGCCGGGGTGCCCTCCCTGCTCGGGGAAGTTGGCCTCGGGGTCCTTCAGCCACATGAGGATCTGCAGCCGCGTGGGGTTCGATAGCGCCTTGAATGTCTCGGTCATGTCCATGGGCACATCATATCGTAATACCGCGATATGTCAACACATTCTTCGAACCCCCGCCCCTTCCGGGCGGGCCGAGCCTGTGACGTCGTTGCATGGCTTGCAATCAGGGTTCATTTCCAAAGAATAGAAAACATTACACCTGTAAATAGGCTACTCCCACTCAATGATTCCAACCCCGCCCGATTCTTCTTTCTCGTGACGTTTCGTGTCGCCTCGTGCCACGCGTGTCGTCTCGTTATAGGTGAGTATTTACATTCAGGCTGTTCTGTTGGAACTCACTTGGAACTCAGCGGGGTGAGTTCCAGTTGGAACTCACTTATGGGGAGTATTTTGCCCGACATGGGGAGTATTGCCCCTGACCTGCGGTTTTGCTGCTCCACTGCGGTGGAGTGAGTTCCAGGCGGGTTTTCGGGCCTTCCGGCCGATATGGGGAGTATTGTTTTTCGACATGGGGAGTATTGGGGTCTACCTGCGGAAACGCTTTTGCGTGCTTGTCTGGTGAGTTCCAGCTAGCTTGGAAACGTCGACAGGGTTATTCGCGCCTATTTGCGATCGCGAAACACTCATGGCTGTCCTTTATCTGGTACACGCAAATGCCGTGTTTGATGCAACAATTCAACCTGTAAGAAACCGCCCACCTGAGGAGGCGCCCATGGTCGCATACGAACTCGTGCAGCGAGACGAAGGCATGCTCCGATACGAGTACTGGCCGGAAGGCGATCAGGGCTCAGAGCCGGGCGTCTTCGCCGTTGACCTGAATAGCGAGACTGCGCACCTGGAAAGGCCTGCCGGGAAAGATTTCCTGTGCCGGACGACGGGCTCCGAGATGAACGCGTTGAGGGATTCCATAAGCCGCATGCGGGAAGAGAGCGGGGATCCGCCCCTCTCCGAAGAGGAGCTCTCCACCGAGCCGGAGGATGCTGTCTACGAGTGGTGGCGGTACTACGACCATGCGCTGCGGGATCTGTCGCGACGCCACGACAAGGGAGAGATCCCGGAGCGCGGCATGGTCGCTTGGTACTAAGGACAGGAGGAGCACATGGAATTTACCATGGTTGCGAAATATGCAAACGGAACAGGCTACGAACTTGAAGGGACGCTTGAAGAAGGCGAGCACCTTGCCATTGGCGGGACTGTCTGCATCGAGCTCATGGACGACACCGTTATTGAGCGGGAGATACTGGACCTTCGGAAACTGAAAGACCACAAATGGCTCCATGTCGACGAGCTTGTGGGCCCTGGTCCTTTCGAAATCGATGTTGCCGACCATGGCGACTGCGAGGTGAAGACGCCGAATGCCATAGCAGTGAGGGAATGGATTGAAAAGGAGAAGAGGATGGTCTGCCTGACCCCGTTCGAGGAGCTGCGTCTTGGGGACGCGAGCATACACGATTGGGTTGAGGAAGGCTACGAGGTGCCCGACAAGGTCCTCGACTACCTGAAGACAACCGAGCCCTACATGATGTCGCCCGGCATCTACGAGCATCCGTTCAAGCCCGGTGAGCGCCTGCTCGGCCCGTACTGCTACACCGACGGGCATTGCTTCTGGGACCGCGACACCTGGAAATACGTCACGAAATATCACGTCAAGCTGCCGCAGGAATTCGTTGGCAACGTCATGTCAGGTGCTGGCGACGAGTTTGCCAGGGAACATATCCCTTAGGCACGCTCTTGGTTTCAACACATCGAAGACAGTTATGACGACACGCCTCACGGAAACTTCCTTCCCGAAGATGCGGGCAATGTCGACATCGAAGACTTCTAGGTCTTGAAAGGATGAAATTGAATGCTAACTGTAGAGCTCGATGATTTCGACTTGTTTATGCTCAAGCATTCGCTCGAATTCAGGAAAGTCGTAGACGGATACCTCGATGCAAAAACCGTTGACGGGGATGACCCCACAAGCGACGTCATTGTCGATCGAGCCAAGACCATGCAATCGTTTATCGACTACATGCTGCGAGTGCGTGGTCTTGCCACGAGTGCACCCTGCGATGAAACAGCGCCGATCGGAGGGGAGGATAAGCATGTCTAGGCCGGTAAGAGAGACGGTCGTATGCCCGAAGTGCGGTCATGAGGGCGAAGCAGTGATCTGGTCTTCACTGAACAATGT
>JBMNUM010000015.1:0-47847 GCA_050946275.1 Coriobacteriales bacterium | reverse complement strand
GCGGAAAATGAGACGCGCCCGCCCGAGCATTCCCGCGGACGGGCGCGCGACATGCGAGCCGGCATCGATGAGCGGGCGGGATGCGTGGGATCTGCCTTCTATCCATGTGACGGTCGCGGCGACCGTGCATGTCACATGGTGGAAGGGGTTTTGACCCCGACCGTCCCGCTCCCTGTTGTCTAGGCCTTCATCTCCGCGAGGATCTCCGCGGCCTTGATGGCACACGATCCGCCGTCGGGCGTGTAGGCGTCGGCGCCGATCTGGTCAGCAAACTCCTGGGTGACGGGCGCACCGCCGACCATGATCTTCACCTGGTCGCGCAGGCCGGCGTCCTCGAACGCCTTCACGACCTCGCTGAGCTTGGGCATGGTCGTGGTGAGCAGCGCCGAGGCGAGCACGAGATGGCAGTCGGGATGCTCGCGGACGTAGTCGACGAAGGTCTCGGCCTTCACGTCGATGCCGAGGTCCTCGACCTCGATGCCCTTGCCCTCGACCATCATGCGGACGATGTTCTTGCCGATGTCGTGCATGTCGCCCTCGACGGTGCCGAGGCATGCCTTGCCGAGCGGCTCGGCGCCGGCCTCCTCGAGGAGCGGCTTGAGCAGCGCGGTGCCGGCGTTCATGGCGCGGGCGGCGACGAGCACCTCGGGAACGAACACCTCATCGCGGCGGAAAGCGTCGCCGATGACGCTGAAGCCGTCGAGAAGCGCCTCGAGGATATCCTTCGCATCGATGCCCTCGTCGATGGCCTGCTGGACGAGCGGCACGACCAGCTTCTTCTTACCCTTCTGGATAGCGGCATTGATGTCATCGAGAACAGCCATGATGGTCCCTTCCTGATTGCGATTTCGCCAGTTTCTCGGCCGGCATCCATCATACGCCACGAGCGTCGAACCTTCCACCAGGAGCGGCCGTTATGCAACCCGCACCCACCGCGCACCACACGGTAGTTATGGTATCGTGGCGTTGGAGGAATGGCCGAGTGGTCGAAGGCGGCAGTCTTGAAAACTGTTGAGCCGCAAGGTTCCGGGGGTTCGAATCCCTCTTCCTCCGCCATCTTGTTGAAAAGACCCCCGACAGCGGGGGTCTTTCCTGTTTGGGGGAAGCACGGGGATTCGAGCCCGCAAGGGAAGAACATGCCGGTGGCATGTTCTTGTCCGACCGAAGGGAGGACCGTCAGCTTGCGAAGCAAGCGTGAATCCCTCTTCCTCCGCCACCTTGTTGAAAAGACCCCCGACAGCGGGGGGGTTTCCTGTTTGGGGGCGCAAGCACGGTCAGCAAACCCCACGCGGGAGCTCCGGATGCGGGTTTGCTGATTGCCGCGGCCGCAAGCACGGTCAGCAAACCCCACATTGGGAGTCGAAATGCGGGTTTGCTGATTGTGGGAGCCGGTGCCTGACCTCGAGAGCCGGCGCCCGAAAGGAGAACGTGGGTCGGATGAACCCGATGCGGGTCGAGGAACCATCCCCGAACTCATCTCATAGCAGGATGCAGCTCACGTAGCAGATGTGGTCGGAGCCGTGGTTGTAGGCGATGTCCGCCGCATTGCACACGTCGCTCACGACGAGCCCCGCGGCCTCCATCGAGACGATCTGGCGCTCGGGAAAGCGACAGGGAGCATGGGGATACGTGCACTCCTGGCACAGCGTGCACGTGCCAGCTCCAAGCGGCATGCACTCATCCACTATCCCGCGGACCTCGTCGGCAAACGCCTCGAGACGCTGCTTGTGGAGCTGCTCGGCTTCCATCATCGTCTCGAAATCGAACTTGTCTTCGAGCTCCATGACGGTCTCGACCACCACCACGTCGCTGAAGGAGTCGATCTTCGCCTGGAACTCATCGAGCCCGCCGATCGCGGGCGGGCATGCCCAGTTCCTGCCGTAGGCATGGCAGCTGTCGGCCGCGCACATCGCGCGCACCTCCTCGCGCACCTGCAACCGATCGGCCGTCGTCGTTGCGACGAACTCGAATCCGTGCGTCTTCGCGAGTTCGATCACCCGCTGCAGAATCTGCGACATGCGATGCTCCTCTCCCAGCAGATCGAAGACCGGTCCCCAACTCACTCGAACCCCATGCATTCAACATAGTGCTCGTTGAACGCGGCGGAAGTGGAGAGTTCGAGATACCCGCAGGCCTCCACAACGTGAGAGAGCGCCTCGCGCGCCGCACCCGAGACGAGCACCGCCGACGCACCCTCTCCCGCCGCATTGCCGACGGAGCGGGCGCGGCCAGCCAGCTCTGGCGGGAACAACCCGATCCGGGCTGCATTGCCAACGTCGATATGGCTGCCGAAACCACCGGCGATGAGCAGCTCGTCGACATCCCCCATCCCGATTCCGTATTCGTCGAGCAGCGTCAAAACCCCGCCGCAGATGGCGGCCTTGGCGAGCTGGATGTTGCGAATGTCGCGCTGGGTGAGGAAGATATCCGCGTCGCGGGCGATGAACACGACGGGCGACCCTCCAACCTCGCCAACGAGTCCGGCTTGCCAGCCGTCTATCTCGTCTTCGCCGAGGATACGCCCCGTCTCGTCGACCACGCCGAGGTCGAGCAGCACCGCGAGCGCGTCTATGAGCGCGGACCCGCAGATGCCGATGGGCACGGCACCGCCGACGACCTCGAAATCAAGGCGATCCTCCCCCACCTTCACGCGCGAGATCGCGCCAGGGAGCGCGGGCATGCCGCAGGTGATGTTCGCACCCTCGAAAGCGGGGCCGGCCGCCGTGGCGCACGCGATCATGCGATCGCCGCAGCCGATGACCATCTCCCCGTTCGTGCCCACGTCGATGAAAACGCTCGGGAGCGCTCGCGCCCGAAAGCCCGTGGCCACAAGACCCGCCGTGATGTCGCCTCCCACGTAACCTGCGATGCAAGGCATGAGGAACGCCTTTTCGTTGTAACCCTCGATCACGCGTTCGTCCCCGAAAAGCGACAGCGGCTCGAAGGGCGCGGTGCCGATGCTATCCGGAGGCAGCCCGCATGCGATGTGCTCCATGACGGTATTGCCCGCGATGACGGTGTTGGAAACGCCCTGTCCGCATGGGAGTCCGGCCGAGGAGAGCGCCTCGTCGGCGAGCTCGCGCATGCAGGTGACGATCGCGTCGCGCATCAGCTCGAGTCGCCCCTGCATCGAGGCGTTGATGCGGCTTATGACGTCTGCACCATGCGCAAGCTGCGGATTGGAACACGATACCGTTGCGAGGCGGACGCCATCCGAGAGGCGGTGCAGGTGGCACACGACCGTCGTCGTGCCGATGTCGAAGGCGAGGCCGAGCGAGCCCTCCTCGCCCTGATCCGCTGGATACGGCGAGGCATAGCCTGTTTCCGCGACGTTCATCGCCCCACCATCGGCCTCGAGGAAAACGAGCATGCCGTCCTCGACGACCGTCTGGCACGCAAGGCGATACGATAGCCCGTCGCCGTCGCGCACGAGCACACGGCACTTGCCGCACGTCCCGGCACCGCCGCACGCGGCATGCACCGGAGCGCCGAGGTCCTGCAGCGCATGGAGTATGGTCGAGCCCTCGTCGACCTCGAGCACGCGCGCATCACCGTCTGCGATTACCGTCAGATGCATAGCGTTCCCCTCAAGAACGAGCCAAAACAGAACAGTCCGCTTTTAACTCATCGGCGCGGGCTAGCGGGCGCCGCCGCCTCCGCCGCCGCCACCGCCGCCGCCTCCGCCGCCACCGCCGCCGGAGAAGCCGCCACCGCCGCCGCTGCCAGATGACTCGGACGTCATGGCGATGCTGATGGCCTCGCTGAAGCTATGGGACACGGCGGAGACCGGCGAGGACAGGGTGCCCTTCGTCGAGCTCGAGGTGCCCACGTCGATCCACGTGTACATGCTCGTGAACGTCGGATCGTCCTTGAACGTGAGATTCGGTTCCATCCGCTTGAGCTGGCCGGAAACCTGTTCCGACACGCCGAGCACGACCGACATCGTCATGAGGTCGTTCCACAGGTCCGGGTCGTCGGGAATCGGCTCGTCGAGCTCCGAGAACTCCTTCAGCCAGTTCTTCAGCGCCTCGCACCGCGCGTTCAGCTCGTTGGCCTCGAAGCTTCGTCGCGGCATCTTCGATGCGATGAAGAGCTCGATGATGCCCGTGATGCCGATGACTGTCGCCGCGAGGTAGTCCTCCGAGCCGGCGCCGATGATGAAGCTTATGACGAGAAGCACGACGCCCACCGTGTGCAGGATCTTCTTGAACTTCGCGCCGGGCTTCTCGAAGTACTTCTTCGTCTCGACCTGCTTGCGCACCTTGTCCTGCCATTCCTTGTAGTGCTTGGCGTACGAGTCGCGGTGCTTCTTCGCGTACTCGGCGACCTCGGAGATGTCCACCTCGTTGTCGCCGCGACCGACCTTCGAGAAAATCAGGTTCATGACCTGGCGCTGCGGGCCGGAGACCCCCACATCGCCGTTGCGCACGAGCTTGAACGAGGTCGTGTTCGTGCCCTTGTTCGTCACGAACGACGAGGGGGCGATGGTGATGGCGCCGAGGCTCGTGAGCTGCATGAGCGTCGCCACGAACTCCTTGACGCCCACGTCGCCGAAGTTCCACACGGCGCCGATGACGGCGGGATCGTCGTCGGAGGGCATCTCGCGCAGGTACTTCTCCCTGAACTTGGCGCGATGCTCCTTGCCGAAGCGCAGGAACATGACGAGCGAGAAGAGGATGATGGCGAGCATCACGACGGGCAACCCGATCGCGAATGCCCGCGCCCGCTCGCGCTCGGCGTTGGCATCGTCGGCATACGAGGTCTCCTCGGAGACAATCGAGTCGAGCGTGCGGTATTCGTGCGTGACGTAATCGGCGTCGGGCACCCATTCGAGCGGGAACGTCACGCGCGCCTCGGCGTACTCGCCGGACTCCACCCGCGGGATGGTGTAGAGGATGGTTCCGTCGTCCTCGAACGACACCTCGCCCGTGAGGGGGCCGTGACCCCACGCGCGGACGTTGTCCACGGGCACCACCTTCTCGCCCGCGGGAACGGGGAGCAGCACCTGCATGGTGATGTCATCGGAGTCCTCGGCCCAGCCGGTGCCCACGAACTTCCAGTACAGCTCGGCCGTATCGGCATCGATGTATATGCCGTGGTCGATGGTGTAGGCGATCTGGATGACGAGGTCGGCATCCTCGAAGTCGTAGAAGATGTAGGGGTCGGTCGTCCACGAGCGGTAGTCGACGCTGTAGGCCGGCGGCGTGGGACCGCCCTCATAGCGCCAGTCCGTCTCGAACTCGACCTCGGGCAGCACCTCGGCGGAGCCGTCGCCGTGGATGACCGAGGCATCATGCACGGTAATTCCCTCGTACCCGCTCGTGTCGAGGTTCCACCAGACACACGAGAACACGCCGCTGAAGTCGAAGCGGCGCTGCTCGACGACCTGCACGTCGCCGTCCTCGAGGACGGTTGCGGTGATATCGACCGGACCCATGTCGTAGGATTTCGCGAGCGCGCATGCGGGAGCCGCGACGCACAGGACAACGGTTACGGCGATGACAGCGAGAATGCGTCTCATGACCCCTCCAAAAGGACGCGATTGCCTTGCCTTCGATGATACACAAATAACCGCTCGTGTTCTGCGATTTCATCGAGGCGTGAGCAGGCCGTCGGATGCAGGCCAACGCCAAGTCGGAGGCGGTGCCTAAAATGCGGATCCCCCGCGGCCGGGTGGTCGCGGGAGATCCGGGGGTGAGTCGCAGGACAGCCCTTCGACTCATTCCGGGAGCAGCAGTCTGCGCGTTTTACCACACTAGATGGCCGGATTGCGGGATTTCGGCAGCCCAACATCATCTAGTGTGGTGTTTTGGACAGACCACGGCCCATTGCAGCAAGCCGGATGTGCGCTAAGCGAAGGCCCCGCGGGCTTGCGCCCGCGGGACCTTCGGTTCACGCGAATGAGTCACTTCTGGACTGCTCGCCTCTGGCTCATCGGCTGCGTCGGCGGGCCGCCGCGGCCACGGCACAGGCGGCTCCGGCTGCGAGCAGGAGGACCAGCGGTGCCAACGGGGCCTCGTCGGCGGTCTTGGCCAGCGCACCCTTGACGGTCGTGGACGACGCCGTGCCCGACGGGGGCGCCGAGTTCGGCTCGTCGCCGGGCGTGGTGCCCTTGTCCGGGGTCGGCTCATCGCCATCGGGCGGGGTGTCCGGCTCATCGGGGCTCTGGGGCTCGCGCGGGTTCGTGACCATGAAGCCGTTCTCGGCGTCGCCCGTGATGACGGGCTCGTCGTAGCCGGGCACCGGGTCCTCGGAGACCGTGTAGACGATCGCCTCACCCGACTCGTCCGCCTTGGGAAGGCCCGTGAAGGCGGCGGTCCACTCGTTGGCCTCGCCGAGCTCAAGCGTCTCGCCGGTGTCGTCGCCGTTGGCGAGCAGGTGGATGGTCACGCTCGCCGGGCGGATTCCGTCGGCGTCGTCACCGTCAGCCCAGGACTTGGTCACGGAGATGCTCACGGTCTCGGGCTCGGGCGGGATGGTCTCGTTGGCGAAGGCCGGGGCGGCCTCGGCGCCGTCGTAGGAAACGGTCGCGACGAGCTTGTTGTCCTCGCCCTTGGCCACGGTCACGACCGCCGCGTGCTTGGTCGCGTCGTACTTGACGGTCTCGTCCGTTCCGGCAGCCTCCGTGATCTCGTACTCGTAGGTACCCTCGGCCGTGTACTCGATCTCGTCGAAGGCCACCTTGCCGGTGGCGTCATTGGTCGCCGTGAGGCTCGTCGTCTTCGCGTTGTCGCTCGTGCCCGTCAGCGTGAACGTGAACTGCTCATCACCCGGCTCCGCGCCGTCGAGGGTCTTCGTGGCCTCGAGCGCCAGCTTGACGGGCGCGGGCGGCTCCTCCTTCGTCGTGTTCTCGAAGACAGGCACAGCCTCGGCGCCGTCGTAGGCGACCGTCGCGACGAGCTTGTTGTCGGCTCCCTTCGTCACGGTGACCTTGGCGGTGTGCTTGGCACCGTCGTATTCGATCGACTCATCGTCGCCGGCCGTCTCCGCGATCTCGTACTCGTAGACGCCCTCGGCGTCGTATTCGATGGCGGCGAACTCGACGTTGCCCTCGGTATCGTTAGTCGCCTCGAGGCTCGTGGCCTTGGCGTTGTCGCTCGTTCCCGTCAGCGTGAACGTGAACTGCTTGTCGCCAGGCGCGGCGCCGTCGAGCGTCTTGGCCGCCGTCAGGTTCACCGAAGCCGGCTCGGAAGCGGGCGGCACGACCTCCTCGTAGGGATTCGTGAAGTCGAGCGCATCGGCGTTGCCCGAGGTCTCGACCTTCAGCGTGCCGTCGCCGTTGTCCGAGATCGTCACGGTGACCTCGTGCACGGTATCGTCACCCTCGGCCACGCCTTCCATCGAGAATGCGGACTCCGTCACCTTGTAGGTGAACGTCTCGCTCTTCTCCCCCGCCGGGATGTCGGCCACCGAGTACGAGATATCACCGAACTCGTAGCCGATGCTCGTCCCGCTCGTCGGCTCCACGGTGACGGTTGCCTCCTCCGGCATCGGCGCATCGGCGGCATTGTCGCCGGTCGCCTCGATCTTGAACGTCGCCCAGTCGCCTTCCTTGAACGAGCGGCCGTCGATGCTCTTCGTGCCGGAGAGCTTCGCCGTGCCAGTCGCCTCATAGGTGTTGGCGAACGTCACCGCATCGACCTGCTCGTCGGCATCATCTGTCGCACCGATCTTCCACATCTTCACCTCGGGAACGAGCGATTCGCCCTCGAGCGTCGCGACGACCTCGACCCGATACAACGTCTTGTCGTACGTGACGCCTCCGGCCTCGCCGGCAACCTCTCGCACCTCGTAGGTGCGGGTCAACGTCGGCTTGACCTCACCAAAGGCCTCGGTCTCCAGGGATACGATGAAGTCGTTCAGGCCCATGCCCGTTTCCTCCTCGATCCACTTCTCGAAGGAGGGGAAGGTCGACGGATCGTCTGCGGCCTGCTTGGCGGCGTCGTACTCGCCCTGCTTGACGGAAAGCGCCGTCTCCACATACGCGTCGATGGCATCCTCGTCGTACGACAGCTCCTTGCTCGTGAGCGTAATGGGCTCGAACTGGATCTTGGACTCGTTGCCGCCGAACGAGACGGTCGAGGCGGTCTGCACCACGTCGCCGCTCGCCTCGTCGACGAGCTCGAAGGAGAACTCGTTCGGCTCGATGGCACGGCCCTCGAGCGTCTTGCTCGCGGTCAGCATCACGTCGACCGAAGCCGGCGGGAACTCGTGCGAGCCATCATCTCCCCCGTCCCCGGTGAAGTTCTTGTTGACGAACGTCGCCTCGGACGTCGAGCCAGCAGCGAGCGCACCCTCGTCGCCCTCGGCCGAGACCTGCTCCCAACCCTCCTTCTCGACCTCGGTGACCGTGTAGGTCGCGCCATCGGGCAGGCCGTCGATAACGAACCGCTCTCCCGGAGCAATCGTGACCGTATCACCCGAGGCCACCGTGGATTCCTCGCTTTCAGCATCGGCGCCCGTGATGGCGGCGTGATAGCCGTAGTTGGTCGTGGCCTCGTCGTAAAGCGGATAGCCCTCCTGCGGGAACGCAAAGCTGCACTGATACACGGTGATCGTGTCCGCAGCGATGTCGAACTCGTCCGTGAGGATCTGGTTGTCCTTGTCCTGGTCGTAGTAGTAGGTCACGTCTGCCGTGAACGGGTTGAAGTCCTCGTTGAAACCCTGCGCGATCTGGTCGGACACGTCGCCTTTCCAAATGCAGAGTCCGGGAACATCCGGGCCGTAGCAGTAGCGCGGGTTCGAGTACCGCAGGGAAACGTGGAGGCTGTCGCTTCCGGGCATGGAGACGACGTCGGTATACGGAATGGATTCGTAGTCGCCCGCCTTGGCACCGTCGTCTCCAACGTTCGGCGTGTGCGAGTACATCGTCGTCTCGACCATGTCCGTGCCGTACTTGCGCGCCGGATAACTCCCCCCAAGCGGCTCCCCGCTCTTGTCGAATAGATCGATGCGGAAGCTGAACGGCACATTCTCTTGGCTTGCCGTTGCCCCCTCGACCTGCTTGGTGATTTGAAGCTTCGCAGGCGCCTTCTTGTTGGTGAACAGGGGCTCGTCACCGTCACCGTCGCCGTAGGTGATGTTGAAGCCGAGCTCCCCATGGCCCTTGTCGTAAGTCTCGACATGTGCAACCGCCATATGGGAGTCATGGGCAATCGTCGGGTCTGTGCCTCGCGTCTCCGTGATGATGACATCGAACCTCTGCCCGAGGCTGTATTGCGATGTATCGATGGGTCCGAAGACGACGGGTGCCGTGCCGACCCACGGGTTGTCCACCTCGTTTCCATCCTCGTCGAGCACCGTTGCGTTCGTATCGACATCGCCATTCGTCACGGTGCCGAACGAATAGGTACGCGGCTCATCTTCACCCGGGGGGCCGACCATGACGGTGGTCTGCGCGGTGAACGAGAACTGCCCCTCCTCGAGCTCTCCTCCCTCGAGCTTCTTATGGGCCGTGAGGTAGAACTTGCCGGAGGCCTGATAGTAATTGTAGAAATTCGAACTGCTGGTGGTAACAGGCTGTATGGTGCCGCTTTCGCCATAGGAATAGCCCTTCACCCAACCCTCGGGTAGCTCGACCTCCTCGATGGTGTAGGTGGTGCCAGCCGGCAAATTCGGCAGAACGATGGTCTCGTTCGCCCTGCAGGTTACATAGATAACGCCGCTGCTCGGTGTCAGCGCCTCGTTGGGATTGTCGAGCCACTGCGCGTAGAGCGTGACCGCGCCATCATCCGCATCGTCCAACGCGGTAACCCGCTGCCGATCGGTGTAGGAAGCACCGCTACCGTCGGGTCTCGTATTCCAACCAGTGAAGATGGCCCCCGGCTTCTGGAAGACATTCGCGGCAAGATTGGCCGCAACACCGCCGGTGAAGGTCTGGTTCTCCATATGACCCGAAGTCGCCCCGTTGCCATCGAAGGAGATGACATATACAAGACGGTCGTAGTAGTAGTTGACGACGAGCGAGTCGTTATCGAGAACCGTAGCGGTTTGCGGATCGGGTCGTGTGAAGCCGGGATAA
Source organism: Coriobacteriales bacterium (assembly GCA_050946275.1). Classification (GTDB taxonomy): domain Bacteria; phylum Actinomycetota; class Coriobacteriia; order Coriobacteriales; family CADBOM01; genus JBMNUM01. The sequence continues at coordinate 37,826 of JBMNUM010000015.1, read as the reverse complement.
GACTTCACCTCGGGTGTAACCGTGGCTCCGCTATCTGCCTCGAGCTGTTCCGAGGCCGCTAGCGTATAGCCACTCAGGTTCGCTCTCTGCTGGTAGTGGTTGACCTTATAGGTTCTGATGGACGAGGGCTCCCATTGGGCGTAGAGCACCTTCGTCTGACCAAGCTCCAGGAAGTTGTCCAGGCTCTGCCCGCCTTCATAGGCGTCTCCGCTGCCATCCGCCTGCGTATTCCATCCGGTGAACGCGTAATGGGGTCGCTTCACGGTGCTCGAGGTGGGAGTGGTTATAGTGTAGGGCACCGCCGCCGAGGAAACGGAAGTCTGCTCGGGGCTGCCGCCGTTGCCGATGAACCGCACGATGCCTTTGTTGTCCGCCGTCTCCCGAATCCATGTCCCGAACATGGTCGCCCTGTCGTAGGAACCATCCCGGAACTGGTCGCCGGTGAGCGGCTCCGTTGCGTAATCATCCCTAATCCAATAGCCGGTGTACTCTGCCGTTGCGCTCAGGTTGGGCAGGCTCGCCTGGTAGCTCGTGTTCGTGATGTTCGCACCCGTGAAGCTGAAATCCTCGCTCAGGATGACGGAGGAGAGCGCGTTGCAATTCTTGAACATATCCGACATGTTCGCGGCCTTGGAGGTATCGAAGCTGCTCAAATCCAAGCTGACAACCCTGTTGCACCCGGAAAACATGCTCGACATGTTGGTGACATTCGACGTTGCGAAATCTTGGGACAATTTGAGGCTCATGAGCATGTAGTCGCCGGAGAACATGCCGCTCATGTTCGTCACTCTCGACGTGTCGAAGGTCGAGAGGTTCAAGTTATAGAGCCGCAGGCATTGCGCGAACATCTCATGCATATTCGTCACATTAGATGTATCGAGATGCGACAAATCCGGATTGTCTAGGTTGTTGCACCCGTAGAACATGCCGCTCATGTTGGTGACACTCGATGTGTCAAAGGTCGAGAAGTCGGGATTTGAGATGCCGGAGCTGGCGAACATATCCTCCATTGTCGTGACGCGGGTTGTGTCGAAACTCGACATGTCGATGCTTCTCAAGGAGGTGCACCCGCAGAACATGCGGTACATGCTCGTCACCGAGGATGTGTCGAACGATGACAGGTCGAGGCTCTTGAGCCCGCTGCACTGCCAGAACATATTGCCCATCGACCTCACATTGGCTGTATCGAAGGACGTGAGATCGAGTTCGGTCAGCTTGTAGCAACACGAGAAGGTACCGGCCATGCTCGTACATTCCGACGTATCGAAGCCAGTCGCGTCGAATGACTCCAGCGACGAGCGTCGGATTCCATCTTGCCCGCTAAACCAATTGGCCATGCTCTTGGGACGAATTGTGTGACCCGTGGCAACGCGGACGGTTTTGACGGGATTGTTTGCCCTATAGTGGCATGCCCACTGCGTGTTGGTATGAGCTTGCTTGTATGAGGTGAAATTCGTGTTCTCGACTCCGGTAAATATCCTGCCGGTGACTTCCTCGCCATTGATCACGACCGTCTGGTCGGGACCGGCGGTCAGACGCTCCTCGCTTCTGAAGAACAGCAGATCGCCTTCGGAGTTCAGGATGGCATACGCGTCTCCCACCAAAGGCTCGGCATCTGCCATAAGGCGAGCGGAGCTCTCGCCTGAAGTATCCCCGGAAGCTGCTGCGTCCAAAGCATATGGCGAGAAAATGCCCTCGCCGCTCGCTGCGGGTGCCGAGCCGGCCTGCCCCGTCTCCTGGCTAAGCGGGTAGCACTCGTCGGCCATGGGAACCATCATCTCGATACCAGCGGCCTTCTGAGGGGTCACGACCGGGGCTACCGGAGCCGGGGCCGTAACATCATCCCCAGGGACGACGATCTCGCCGGTGTTGCTGTTCTTCACATACCAGTCGACCTCGTCGCTCTCGCCAAGCGGCAGACCCTTTTCGTTGTTCAACGTGATCCTGAAGGTGAAAACATCGTCCTCATTGGCATCCGAGAGCGGAGAGCCGTATTTCCTGAGCTCCAACGTGCCAGGGCGCGTCTTGTTAGCGAATACGATCTTGCCGTCGCCGTCCGCATCGACAGTCGTCTGCGCCGAGAGCGTGCCGGCATCGTTGTCGGAAACGACGACCGTCACCGTCTCTGAATGCATGTCGTAGTCGATGGCGTTGCTGCCGGGCTTCACCTCGGCGATCGTGTACGTGTGCGTGCCCACGTCGTCCTTGGTGTACTCGATGACCGGGAACTGGATGAAGCCGCCGTCGAGCGTCGTGGCCCGCAGCGGGAACTTGGCGTCCCGCTCGGCGCCGTCGTCGAGGATCGTGACCGCGCCGGTCGCCCCCCCGGTCGTCTCGTTCAGCTCGAACGTGAACGCGCCGGCATCGGCAGCCCGGCCGTCCAGCGTCTTGGTGCCGGAGAACTGCGCTGTGGCGACCTCCGGCTGGTAGCGGTTCGTGAAGCTCGCCTGCGCGGTCTGCAGCGGCTCGATGATGCCGCTCGTGTTGCTCTGCTCGACGAGCACCCAACCGTCCGGAGTCTCTTCCCACACCTGGTAGGCCGTGCCGGCGGGCAGGTCGTCGAACGTGGCCTTCTCGCCGCCGCGCAACGTGAACTCGAACTCGCCGTCGGTGATGTTCACCTTCGTGTCGAGGGGCCTGAACACGGCCTCGAGAACGATCCGGTCGCCCATGGCATAGGTTTTCGCGGGGATCTCGGCCCGATCGGCGTATGTGACCTCCTCACCCGGCTCCTCATCGTTGATGCTGGCAAGCCTCCAGTGGTCGAACTCGCTGCCGAACTTGTAGAACTTGCTGGCGGGCAGGGTCACGGCTTCGTCATACTCTACCTTGGCGTCGGCCATCGCACCCGCCGCGTCCCCCGCGGTGAAGGAGATTGTATAGGTTGTCGGGAGCTTCTTCCATACCCACGTGCCCGCATGGGACGCATCGTAGTTGCTCCAGAGCTCCTGCGGGGTGTAGGGACCGAGATCGTTGTCCTCACAGATCCATTTGCCGGTATAGGCATCCCCGCGCGGGGTCGGAATGTGGGTGCGCGAATCACTGGAGGTGCCCACGAACCTGAAGTCCTCACCCAACTTGATGCTCTTGAGGACGGGACAATCCATGAAGATGCCCGTGCACGTGGTGAGGCTCGAGGCATCGAAATTGGAGATGTCGATCGAGGTCAGAGCGTAGCAGTACTGGAACATGGAGCCCATGTTCTTGACCTTGCGCGTGTCGAAATGCGTCACGTCGATGGACGGGAGCGCCTTACATGCGTAGAAGAGCTGGTGCATGTCCGTCACGTTGCTGGTGTCGAGGTTCTCGAGGCCGGTGATCTTGTTCAGCGTCTCGCAGAAGCCGAAGAAATAGTTGAGGCTCGTAACGCCCGACGTGTCGAACCCGGTCAGGTCCACCGTCCGCAGGGCGCCCAGCTCGAAGAACATGGCGTACATGTTGCCCGTTCCATGGACCGTGCCGTTGAAGCTGACCGACCTGATGAATTTCCCGCAGGTCGTCTCCTGGTACGACCCCTCATACAGCTTCTTCTTGTAGTTCCAGGGGAAGAAGGTGGTCGAGCTGTAGGTGTTGCCATTTGTGAACGTCTGCTCGGTGCCGTCGCCGATGATGAGCTTGCCGCTGGTCGTGATCTGCCAGTCGACCCCCTGGAACGTGCCCGAGGTAAGGATGGTGTCGGCCATGAGCTGCATGGAGGCATCGGTCTCAACGTCATCGGAACCGCCGGGCTCCTCCTGCGATTCGCCCTCGGCCAGCGGTGTATATCCTCCGGAATCGCCCGCGGCATCATCGCCATCCGCCTGCCCGGTTCCGTCTTCATCCGAAGCCAGCCCGAACGTCCCCTGCCCATCGGCAGCCGAGATCGTGTAATCCCGCTCGCCATCCTCGATGCCGTCGCCGATGAGCTTGACCTTGAAGTGGAACTCCTGTGAGGGATCGGCGCCCTCGGCATCGGCCACCAACTTCTCGATCGAGAGCAGACCCGGCTTCAGCGTGTTGACGAAGACCGGCAGCTCGCCGTCCTCGGTGTCCCAGCCGGTGATCTCGCGGGCGAGACCCGTGCCGAGGCAGCTCGCACAATCCTCGCCGCCTATCTTGCCGGTGCCATCGCACTCCGGGCACATGCCGATGCCGTCGCCATGGCACTCGGGGCAGTAGTAGCCGATCTTGTAATAGGGGTCGCTGCGCTCCTCGCAGTCGAGGTAGTAGACGACGCCGTCCGGAATGTCCTCGTCCATGTCGAGGATCGCCTTCATGCACCGCTCGAGCTCGGCGGTGTCGCTCCCCCGGTATTCCAGATGGCCGTATCCGCCGTAGGTGATGCCGTTGAGCCGGTTCATCTCGATGTGGTAGTTGCGCACCTCGCTGGCGGGCCATCTGCCGGTATCCAAGAACTCGAACTCGGCTTTGCCGTTCTCGTTGCCGCAGACGCTGCAGGGCGCGGCCTGCGAGTAGACCGGCGTCGCGAAGCCCTGGTTGAAGCTCAGGGTGCCGTCGCCGTTGTCGAGGACTTCGACGGTGTAGCCGAAGACGCTGTCGTCGTAGTTGACGTGCTCGTCAGAGCCGCGCACCTCACGCACGCCGTAGTTGTACGTCTTGCCGATGTCGGTCTCGTCGTACTCGAGCGCATCGAAGGCGACCGAGCCGTCGGCTGCGTTCGGCTTCCTGTCGATGACGTTGCCGTCGGCGTCGAGGAGCTCGAACTCGTACTTGCCCGCCTCGAGGCTGCCGCCCTGCAGGTCCTTCCACGCGCGCAGCACGAGCTCGCCGCTCGCCGCATAGCTGTTCTCGAAGACGGGAGGATTGTCCAGGTCGCCGAACTCGCCGAGATACTTCGGCGTCACGGTGAGCGTGCCGTCGTTGTTGTCGACGACGGACACCTCCACGGTGCAGGCCTCGTGATCGTAGGTGTAACCGGGCTTGCCGTTATCAACCTCCTCGATGATGTACCTGTACGGCTCGCCGCTCTCCTGCTGTGCGGCGGCATCGGCCTGTGTGTAGTACAGCGCACCGAAGGTGACCGGCGCGCTCGACGCGATCGTGCCGTCGTCGAGCGTCGACGGCTCACCGCCCGGGCGGGCGTTGGAGGCCGTGCGCACGAGCTGCCGCCCGCCGTCGCCGTCGACCTGCCAGAGCTCGAAGCGGAACTGCGCGCGCTGCAGCTCGCGGTTGTGCAGCGTCTTGGTCGCGGCGAGGTTGATCTGCGCCTTGGCGGAATACGTGTTGGTGAACCGCGCCTGCTGGGTGGCATTCGGCTCGATGGTCCCGCTCGCACCGGTGACGCCCGACTGCTCGAAACCGGGCTGTTGCTCCTCGGTCACGGTGTACCTCACGTACTCGGGGATGTTCTTGACGTGGATCGTCTGCCCGCCCTTGATTGACACGGTGCGGTCGTCGCGCGTGAGCATGCCGATAACGGGGTTGCCATCCCCGTCGAGGACGGGATTGCCCTCGGCATCGAGGACCTCGTACTCGAAGTCGGCGGTCACGGGATCGGCGTCCTCGCCCTCGCCGGTGAAGAAGGCGAACGTGAAGGGGAACTCGACCTCGGCCGAGGTCGCGGACGTGTTCTCCACGACCTTGCTCACCGCGAGGTCGCCGAACGGGTGGTAGATGTTGATGATGTTCACGTCGTCGACGACGATGGGCACGTATGACGAAAGGGCACCGGTCACTTCCTCCTGCACCGTGTAGGCGATCTCCTCGCCGTTCTCGTACTTGTAGAGGTCGTCGAACGAATAGGCCCACTTGCCGTCGGCATCTGGCTTGACGGTCTTGCTCTGCACGAGCCTGCCGTTGCTGTACAGCTTGACCTTGATGGAGCTGGGCCGCGCGTCCTCGTTGCCCTCATCGCCCATCCAGCTCTTGGTGCCGGCCACGCTGATGCGCTCAGGTTCGTGGATGTTCGTGATGGTGTAGGACGTTTCGCTATTGGCCTTGACGCTCGCCTCGTAGCCGGTGGTGGCGCCATCCTCCTTGATGGTGTAGTGGATCTTCTCTCCCTTGTCGTTGGTGTAGGGGATGTGCTCGAAGGCTGCCGTCCAGCTCACCGCGCCGGTCTCGGGGTCGGTGATGGGGAGGGCGATCGTCTTGCCCGTGTCCGCGCCGTCGGCGTAGAGCCGCAGCGTGACCCTGTCCGGGCGGATACCATCGCGATCGTTGCCGTCGTCCCACGCCTTGGTCGCCTCGATGTTGTACTCCATGAGGCCGACCTTCGTGTAGTCCTTGTGCACGAAGTTGTCGGGATCCTCCTCGAGCGACTCGCTATCGACCGACGTGCACGTCAGGTACGCGTTGTTGTAGGCCTGGGCGCTGTCGCCCCAGATGCCCTTGGCGTCGTCTGCGAGGGCCTCGGCGGCCTCATCCCCGGAGGGCGCCCGCATGTTGACGATGACGACGGCGGACTCGAGCGGCTCCAGGCTGAAATCGCTGCCATCCGCCTTCTTGGAGGCGTCGATGGCGACGGCCTTCACGCCGGAGAGGTCTCCTCCGTGCGCCGTTTCGTAGGCGCTCGCCTCCGTCCAGATGGAGGCATTGGCCAGGTTCATGTTGTCGGGATGCGCCGCGTCGGGATCATCCGGATTGGCGAGCTGCAGGTTCGGCACCTCGCTGTAGTAGACGACGGGCGCGCAGCCCTTTGCGGCGAGCTGGCTCGTATCCACGCCCACGAGCGTGCCCCGCCAGTGCGGCGCGGGAACATCGATGGCGTCGTTGCCATCCCCGGGCTGGAAGTTCTCGAGCGAGTCGTAGAGCACGAGGTCCTTGGAGATGGTCTCGTCATCGCTCATCATGCGCAGGCGATAGGAGTACTGTCCGCCCTCGTAGACGATGCGCTCGTTCTCCTCCTTCTCGCCGTAATAGAGGCCGTCGGACCACCAACCGTCGTTGTTGACCTGCACGTCCTTCGAGAGCGACGTGCGGGCGGCGGAGAGGATGTCGATACGCGTGTAGCGGCCCGCGTAGACGAAGCTCGGCGTGTCGCGGTCCGGGTTGAGGTCGGTCATCGCGGCTTTCTCGGCATCGTTGTCGAACGCCTCGCGGCTCGACACGTTGTTGCCGCCATCCGGATCGTCGGGCTCGCCCTTGTAGCGGTCGACCGTGCCCATCTCGTCGTTGGAACTCTCGTAGGAGATGACGTTGTGGAGCCTGTTGTCATCGCCGTAATAGTCCCTGAGTGCCTCGAACCCGAGCTCGGCGTCGAAGGCGATGCGCGGCACGTCCTCGTAGTAGTACATGTCGCCGGAGCGATAGCGCTGGGGCGTGGGCGTGAGGGCGACCTCGACCACGAGCATCGTGCGGCCCGTGCCCTCGTAGTTCTCGATGGTGCGCGCATCGATCACGCGGTCGCCGGTGCGGCGGACGTAGTTGGAGTCATTCCAGGCGTCCTTCTCCGGTGAAAGCGTGATGGTCGACAGATCCGGCGTGACGCCCTTGGGCAGCAGATCGCGCCAGATGCCGCGCGTCTCGGCCATGCTGGGGTTGTCCTGCACGGCCTGCTCGTAGGTCGACTTGTCGTTGATGACGCTGCGCTCCTCGACCTTGGCCGTGTAATGGACCGTGACGGTGCGCTTCTCGTAGTCGACGTCGCGCACGGTCTGCTTGGACGTCTTGTAGGGATAGACGGAGACGTCGGTCGTGTAGCCGCGCAGGCTGTCGTATCCGTCGTTGTCAATGACGCCGATCTCGTCGCCGGCGGCGTCCTCGGGAACCAGGCGCGCCTCGTTCCAGACCGCCAGGTCGGGCGTGTTGGACTCCTCGAACGCCCCCTCGATCATCGCGGTCAGCTCATCGGTGCTCTTGAGCTCGATGTTGACGCGCATGTCGTAGTTGAGCGCGGCCTGCAGGGCGAGATTGGCCTCCTCGTCGGTCGAGGTGTTCTGGCAGGTCACGGTGGTGCGGAAGTTCTCCGTGCCCTCCGGGAGGTCGACGATGCGGCTGGTCTGCGCCGCGGCGCCCTCGCCAGCCGGCGTGAAGCTGAACGACCCGCTCTTCCAGCTAGCCGTGCCCAGCTCCTGCCATGCGCCGCCAACCTGGGCCTCGAGCTTGATGTCGGGCCAGTGCGCCTTATCCGAGTCGATGGTGTAGAGGAACGTGCCGTCGCCCGCGTTGAGCGCAACCCACGATCCGTCGGGCTTGATGTTGTGCGGCTTGCCGTAGTAGACGTAGGGGTCGGCCGGGAACTCGACCGAGATGTACTCGTAATCCTCGCCGATCGCGAGCTTCTCGCCGTTGCGGCCGAAGCTCGGACCGAGGTCGCTCGTCGTCATCGTGACCGGGCGGGTGTAGTTCTTGCTCTTGCGCGACGAGATCAGGTTGCCGTCCTCGTCGTATTCGGGATTCGAGCCGTCGTACATCCAGGGCATGACGTAGCCGACGGTGTCGACGGTGTAGGAGATGCGGACCGACCCGTCCTCGCCGCTGCTCTCGTTTTGCGCCAGCAGGTCGTTGAGGGCCGAGGGATAGATGCCGTACCAACCCGACGCGCTGCTGCGGTTCCACAGGTGCGTGTCGGAATAGCTGCTCGTCCCATAGCTCTTATGGTGAGTGTAGTTGTGCTTGTCGTGACCGTTCTGCGACTTGTCGTCATTGCCGTTCTTCACGACCATGAAGTGGCCGCTCGGATCGCTCCAGATGGGATCGCGGAAGCTGAAGACGGTCTGGGCCGTGGCGGTCTGCTTGGTGACGCGCTCCGGATCGTCAATCTCCGTGAGCGTGTAGGTGATCTTGTTGTGGAACGTGTACTTGGTGTCCTTCTTGAACTGGCTGGCCGGATAGGCGGTCGAGTAATAGTAATAGGACGACTGGCCGCTCGAGTAGCTCTTCGAGGTGAGGTTCTTGGCGAGCTGGGTGCCGTCCTCGCTTGTGGCGCCGATGACGAAGCCCTGGAACTCCGACTCGGGCCTCGCGACGCCGTCTTCCGTGATGACGGTCGCGTTCTGGTCGATGAGGTCGAGGATGTCGACCTTGAAGAGCGTGTTCGCGCTGGTCTTGTACCAGGTGTACCAGTCGACCTTGATGAACTCGGTCTCGTCTGGATACTTCGCACGCTGGGCCTCGGGGATCTGCGAAGCCGAGACGCGCTCGACCGATCCATAGGCCTGCTTGCTCGCGCTAGTGACCTGCGCGTCGGTGTCGAACTGCGCGGTGAGCTCGTTGGAGCGCAAGTCGATGGTGTTGCCCTTGTGGGTCAGAACCTCGATGAAGGCATCGAACGGCTCGGAATTCGCCATGTCGACGAGCTCGTGCGGCGTGAGCCCGTCGATGCTGAACTGGATGTAGCCCTTGGTGGCGGCGCTCATGCGCTTGGTGTTGGTGATCACGTAGGTGTCGCCGATGAGCTTGTAGTTGAAGTCGTTGCGCGTCGACGGGTCCTCGGGATACGGGATGACCAGACCGCCGTAGTCGGCGGTATCGCTGCCGCGCTTCTTGAAGATGTGCGCCGGGACGGTGATGGTGATGTCGCCCGGCTCGTAGGCATGCTCGCCTGAGAGCGCGTAATTGACCTGCAGGCGGAGGCTCTGCTCGTTGTCGCCATTCGGCTTGATGTAGAGATGGTCCGGGTCACCATCGTCGGTGGTGTCGTTGGTGATCCACTTGGCCTTGATGCTCTCGATAAAGGAGCCGTCGCCGCTGCGCGGGATGCCATCGCCATCGGGATCGTCGCCATCGTCGTCCATGAGGGCGAAACCGTCCTCGGGCTCGAGCAGTTCCTCTGCGACTTCCTCGGCCTTGGCGGCGCTCACATCGTCGAGCGCCTCGAGGGTCTCGGCCGCGACCTCCTCGCCCTGAACGTCCACAGCCTCGACGCCGTCGCTCTCGACGAAGTCGGCGGCCGGAGCATCAGGGTCGGACTCGTCTGCCTCGTCCTCAGGGGCCGGGGCATCGTCGCCCTGCTCGGATGCGCTCTCGGCGGCATCCTCGGACCCGGTGGCCTCGTCGGCGTCCTCGACATCGACGGCCGACTCGTAGGAGGCATCATCTTGCGAGGTGGGCGATGCCGGCTCGTCGACAGCCCCGTCATCGGTTACCTCAGCGGCCGCAGGAGCGGGGTCTCCCGTGTTCTCCCCCTCTGTCGTCGTAGTCTCCGCATTGCCGGCCTGCCGCTCGACCACGGTGCCGCCCATCGCGTCGAGATCGTCACTCGGAGCCGCGAAGGCCCCCACCGGCGTCATCGAGAACACAAGCGCGATCGAGAACACCCATGATGCGACTTTGTGAGCGCGCCTCGTGGCCCGACTTCTAGCCCGAGACGCCTTCCGGACCTCGACACGGTTACCGGCACCCCGGTTCGTTGACTCCTTCTTCCCAATATTCATCTCAAATCCCCCGCAAACTGGACATGCTTTAAGTAACTACAAAGCAGAATGCACATTTTCCCATGAAATATTGTATGCACCAGCAGGGCCTTCTATCTCACTTTCATGCGAAATTGGTTACATTTGCCAGTTATTTCGACAACAATGGAGAACGCGACCCGCCTCTCAACGAGCCGCGAATCAAAATGAGGCGAAGGACTGCCCTTCGACTCATCCAGCTCACGAAACGCTGATTCGCCCCACAGCTGACAAAAGTTGCAGGAATCGTGCAACTTTTGTCAGCTGCGGGATGAAAGGAATTGCAAGCGCCGCGTCGCGGATTCGATGTGAGCCGGACGGTCGTTTTACCGCACTAGATGGCCGGATTACGAGATTTCCGCATCCCAACCTCATCTAGTGTGGTGTTTTGAGCGGCTCCCCGCTAAACCATCGTTGACACGCCGCCCATCGCGCATGCGCCGGGCGGGCCGATGGCACCGGTGCGCTCGCCACGACGAGGCTAGCGTTGGCCCAACGGGACCCGGCCTCCCGATGTCCCGGAATGCGGGGTTGTCGAAAACCGAGCCCGCCTTGCAGGGAAAACGCCCTCCCGTGTCCGAAAATGCGGGGATGTCGAAAGCGGGGCGCTCCGGATTTTTCGACAACCCCGCGTTTTGAGACATAATCTTTCGACAACCCCGCATTTCCGGACAGGCGGAAGGAATCCGCTTTCGACAACCCCGCATTTTGGGACAGGCGGGCCGCGGGGACGTGCGCGAACGCTCCCGTTTTCGACAACCCCGCACTTTCGGGCGAGGCGCCCGGACCCGGCCCGGCGGACGCGCTCGCTGGAATCCGTTGCATGCCGTGCGCAGGACGGAAAACAGAGAGAAGGATGGGCGACCGACCGCTGTGGTGCGTCGGATACGCTTTAAGCGAAGACCCCGCTGGGCTTGGTGCCCGCGGGGTCTTCGATTCAAGCGTAGGCGGCGTGCCACAGTGGGCCGCAGCATCGAGCGGTTCGCCCGTCCGGCAGGACGGGCGAAACATCTTACATCATTCCGCCCATTCCGCCGCCGGCCTGGGCAGCCATGGCTGCGAGGGCCGCGGGATCGGGATCCTTGGGAATGTTGTTGATGGTGCAATCCGTGATGAGGATCATGGCCGCGATGGAGGCGGCGTTCTCGAGAGCGGAGCGGACGACCTTGACCGGATCGATGACGCCCATCTCGATGAGGTCGCCGAACTCGCCGGAATCGCAGTTGAGGCCCTGGCCCACGGGGAGCTCCTTGACCTTCTCGACGATGACGGAGCCCTCGAAGCCGGCGTTGGTGGCGATGGTGCGCAGCGGAGCCTCGAGCGAGCGGCGGATGATGTCGACGCCCACGGCCTCGTCGCCGGCGGCCTCGACGCCGTCAAGCGCGGCGATGGCGTTCAGCAGCGCGACGCCGCCACCGGGGACGATGCCCTCCTCGACGGCCGCGCGGGTCGCCTGCAGGGCATCCTCGATGCGGCTCTTCTTCTCCTTGAGCTCGACCTCGGTGGCCGCGCCGACCTTGATGACGGCGACGCCGCCGGACAGCTTGGCAAGGCGCTCCTCGAGCTTCTCGCGGTCGAAGTCGGAGTCGGTGTTCTCGATCTCCATCTTGATCTGGTTCTGACGGGCCTCGATCTCGCTCGGATCGCCGGTGCCGTCGACGATCGTGGTCGTGTCCTTGTTCACGCGGATCGTCTTGGCATGGCCGAGCTGCTCGATGGTGGCCTCCTCGAGCTTCATGCCCAGGTCCTCGGTGATGACGGTACCGCCGGTGACGATGGCGATATCCTCGAGCATGCGCTTGCGGCGATCGCCGTAACCGGGAGCCTTCACCGCAACCACGTTGAGGGTGCCGCGCAGCTTGTTGAGCAGCAGGGTGGCCAGGGCCTCGCCCTCGAGGTCCTCGCAGATGATGAGCAGCGGGCGGCCGCTCTGCATGACCTGCTCGAGCAGCGGCAGCAGCGACTGGATCGAGCTGATCTTCTGGCTGGCCAGCAGGACGTACGGATCGGAGAGGACGGCCTCCATGCGATCCATGTCGGTGGCCATGTAGGGCGAGATGTAGCCCTTGTCGAACTGCATGCCCTCGACGGTGTCGATGTCGATGCCGAACGTCTGGGAATCCTCGACGGTGATGACGCCGTCCTTGCCGACGACCTCCATGGCCTCGGCGATCTTGGTGCCGATCAGGGCCTCGCCGGCGGAGATGGTGCCGATGTTGGCGATCTGCTCCTGGCTGGTGACCGGGATCGAGTTAGCCTTGATGCTCTCGACGACAGCGTTGACGGCCTTGTCGATGCCGCGGCGGATGGCCAGCGGGTTGGTGCCGGCGATCACGTTGCGCAGGCCCTCGTTGACGATGACGTCGGCGAGCAGCGTGGCGGTGGTGGTACCGTCACCGGCAACGTCGTTGGTCTTGACGGCGACCTGGCGAACGAGCTGGGCGCCCATGTTCTCGACCGGATCCTCGAGCTCGATCTCCTTGGCGACGGTCACGCCGTCGTTGGTGATGGTCGGCGCGCCGTAGCTGCGCTCGAAGGCCACGTAGCGGCCCTTCGGACCAAGGGTGACCTTGACGGCGTCGGCCAGCTTGGTGACGCCAGCGGCAAGCGCGCCGCGGGCATCTGTGTCGTACATGATGTTCTTAGCCATGGTGTTGGCTCCTTTCCAGATACTCGATTAGCCCTCGACGACAGCGTAGATATCGTCGGCGCGCAGGATGATGAACTCCTCCTCGTCGACAGTGACCTCGGTTCCGCCGTACTTGCTGTAGATGACGGTATCGCCGGGCTTCACGGCGGGAACGATCAGGTTGCCGTTGTTGTCGAGCTTGCCCTCGCCCACGGAGATGACCTTACCGCGCTGCGGCTTCTCCTGAGCGGTGGATGCGAGCAGGATGCCCGACTTCGTGGCGACCTCGGCCTCGTCCTGCTTGACGATGACCCTATCGCCCAGTGGCTTCAGATTCATTCTTCTACCTCCTATATCGATGTACGGAGCGCATGCTCCCTTGTACCCTCGTGTGCGGGGCGTTAGCAATCGCGCCCCGGGTTTGTTAGCAGTCAACATTCGAGAGTGCTAACGCTTCCGAGTATGGTAGATTACCCAGAGGGATTCAAGGGCGTTGGGACGAGTATTTTCCCAGCGGCGCGATTCGGTGAACAAGCGCGATGGACCGCCGGCAATCCCAGCTGCTGCCGGCTCATCCGCGACGGCCCGTCCGGTCGCTCGCGCGACAAGCGCAGCCGACGGGAGGGACAAGGAGGACGACATGGTTCTGGATTTCCACGAGTACCGCAAGATCAAGGAGGCCCTGCTCGAGGGCGGATTCCGCGAGATCCACCTGCACGACGTGTGCGGTGGCCAGTACTTCTCGATCGACGACCCCGATGATGCCACGTGCGACGAGCTCGTGAGGCGCTTCGCCGCGATGGGCCAGCGCGTGAACTTCAGCGAGACCCGCGAGGAGTTCACCCTCGACGACGAGGAGCCGGAGGTCGGAGGCGGCGCGCGCTAGAACGCGCCCGCACGGCGAAACACGAGGTACTCGTTGAGGGCGCCGGTGCGGCCATCGGCGCGGTAGCGCGCGACCAGCTCGACGCCGTTTCCAGGACCGTCGGAGAGCGAGCCGACGAGCGCATCGATTTCCGCGCCGTCGAAGTGGTGGCAGTAGCGGAGGGCATCGGATTCGCCGTTCCATCCGAGCAGGTAGTCGCCCGAATCGAGCTGCAGGTCGCCAATCGCGCCGGTCTCCACGGCCCGCTGCGTCGAGAGGCGTGCCTTCTCGGCCAGATTCGCGTCGTCCATGAAGCGCCAGAGCGATACGGCGAGCAGGCCACCGGGCCCGAGTGCATCCGCCATGAGACGGAGCAGCCGCGCGCGCAACTCGAACCCCGGCACGTGGTGCATGAATCCGAAGCAGGCGACGAGGTCGTGGCGGGCATCCGCCGCGCCGAGCGGCAACACGTCGCCCTCCCCCGTCAGCAGGTCTATCAAATCGACGCGCTCATAGCGCACATCCGCATTGGCCGGCATCGCGCCGGCCCATGCCAGCGCAAGCTCATCGCACGAATCGATGGCGAGTGCCTGGATCGTCGTCTCGGGAAACTCCTCGGCGAGGAAACGCTCGAGCCGCAGGTTGCCGCAGGCGATGTCGAGCACGCGCAGAGAGCGGCCGCCGACAGCCGGCAGCAAGCGCACGAGTTCGGCCCATCCCGGCCAGGCGCTCCCGCGCGTGGAGGAGAAACTCTCCCAGTTCGACTCGTAGAAGTGCCTGTTCAGCTCGGCAAGCACCCGGGCGGTCGACGAATCCACGACATCACTCCCCAGAGCCCTCGACCTTGGCGCGCGCCATGACGTAATTCTCCACGCCCGCGACGGAGAGATAGCCGGCGACCGTCGAGCCGTCGAGATCGTCCATCGTCTCGTCGAGCTCAGCGCCGTAGACATATGCATCGCCCTCGACGCCCTCATACGAGAGCTTGAGGTGGTCGCCCTCCTCGCCATCCGGCCCAGTAACGGCCGCGGTGGCGACGACGACCTGCGAGCGCTTGATCCCGTCGCGCCACTTGAGCACCAGCTTGGCCGAACCCTCCGGCGTCTGCTCCACGGAGACGTCGGCGCTCGCTGCCGCGCGCTTCAGCGCCGGCTCGCTCGTCGTCGTGCCCGAGAACACGGACAGCGCCCGCGAGGGCTTGCCGAGCTCGTCGCTGCACGCATCCATGCCGAGGCTCTCGAGCAGCGTGTCCTCGTCCGAGTACAGGTTCGTGCCCATGCCGAGGCGCTCACCATCGATCTTCACGCCGAGGGCCGCAAGCGTCGTCGGGAAGAGGTCCATGGTCGAGTACACGCGCTCGCGCGAGGGATTCGCCGGCGACGCCGCGCCGTTGATGACCGTGAAATACGTCTTGCGCTGGTAATCCTCGGGCACGTCCTCGCAGAAGTCGATGTCCATCGTCGGATGGTCGCCGGCGATGATGATCGTGGTGTTCTCGTAGAAGTCCTGCTTCTGGATCCATTTGACGAATTCCGCCACCTGCCGGCTCGAGCAAGCCATGGCGTTGGCGTACTGGTCGTCGCCGAACTCGTTTCCGCATAGGCGGCACCGATAGCCGTCCTCGAAGTGCGTGTCGACCGTCAGCATCGTGAGGTTGAAGGGCCGGTCGTCGTCGGCCATGTCGAGCAACGTCGCGCGGGCGCGCTCGAAGAGCTTCTCATCCTCATGGCCCCAGAACACGAAATAGTCCTCCGGGATGTCGCCCACGCCGAGCGCCTCCTGGTAGTCGAGGATGTCGTAGTCGCCATGCGCCTTGAAGTAGAGGTCACGACCGCCGAACACCGCATCGGAACCGAGCAGCAGCGCCTGACGGTACCCACGGCGCTCGAGGATGTCGCCAAGCGATTCGATGCCGGGGAAGTACGATGCCTCGCGGTCGAGCTGGTCGCTCGTCAGCGGCATCTTGAGAGGCAACCCGCTCGTCTGCGCGAACATGGCGCCCATCGTCCACGTGCTCCCGTGCAGGGCGATGGCGCCCGCGACGTGCGCCGAGCCGCCCGAGAAGTCCTCGTTCTGCCGCGCGAGCTCCGTCAGCTCGGGGATGACGTTGCGCTCGAACGCGCCTCCGAAGGCCTTGTCCATGTACGTCGTCTCCATCGACTCGAGGTAGATGTAGACGAGATTGCGCTTCTCCTTGGGGAATTCCAGGTCGGCGGTGAGGGGGTTCACGTAGTGGTTGCGGATGAACGTGTCGGAGCCCTCGCTGCCGGTCAACTGGAACTTGGCATACGAGAGCAGGCCGGCCTCCTGGTCGGCGTCGTGGATGGCGTAGCCCATGGAGAGCACCGATGCCGCCAGCAGGCAGCATGAGACGATCGCGAAGGCCCGCCGCGATTTGCGGAGCCGGTAGAGGACGTAGGCCACGACCGCCGTGACGGCGGCGATGGGAATCGCGCACTCGAAGACGCACTTCGCGACCATATCGGGGTTGACGCCGTCGAGGTTGACCTTGAAGTGGTAGAGGATCTCGTCGACGGAGAGGTAGTCCCAATTGCTGAAGAGCCAGTGCTCGATGAAGAGCAGCGCGGCGCCGAGGGCGACGATGATGGCGGTGACCACGATGCCGACGGCGCGGCGCTTGCCGGCGCGGCGCTCCTCACGCGAGGGCCCGAGGTCCTCGGGGTCCTCGTACAGCACCTCAATCTCTTCGTCTATCGGGCCGTCGAACGACTCGTCATGCAGGTCGGCCACGAACATCCTTCCACTTCGCCGCGATGGCATTGCCGAACAATTATACGCGCCGGGAGGGTGGTTCCGTCCCGTTATCCCGGGAGATGCGCCGTTTCGGCCCGTGCGAGCATCAACGCGCGGCTTTCCCACCCGTTCCGGCAGGCACATGCCGTCGTGCGGAGCACCGGTATCCCCGCTCGGGTAGAATCTGTGGCATGGAAGAGCTGCTCCTCGACATAATCGAACGCCTCCGCACCGACCCGGGGCTCGGCGACCGCGAGATCAACAAGATCATCCACGCGCACAACCGCGGGCTCGAGCCGGGTAGGAAGCCGTTGTCGAAACGCCGGCTCATCCCCTACTACCTGCGCGCGCGGGAGGCCGGCGATGGCCGGTGGGAGAGCTGGAACGTCGGCGGCGAGCTCGAGAAGCGGCTCCTCAACGTGCTGCAGGTCAAGCCGGGGCGCACCGCATCGGGCGTGGCGACGATCTCGGTCATCACGAAGCCATGGCCCTGCTCGGGCGCGTGCCTGTTCTGCCCGAACGACCTCCGCATGCCCAAGAGCTACCTCTACGACGAGCCGGCGTGCCAGCGCGCCGAGCGCAACCGGTTCGACCCCTACCTGCAGGTGACGTCGCGGCTCCGCGCGCTCAAGCACATGGGGCATCCGACCGACAAGGTCGAGCTCATCGTGCTCGGCGGCACGTGGACGGACTATCCGCGCGCATACCGCCTGTGGTTTGCCAAGGAGCTGTTCGCCGCGCTCAACGACGGGTGCATCGACAGCGATGCGCCCAAGCCCGTGGCACGGCGCCAGGCCTATTGGCAAGCGGGCATCGACAACCGCCCGGAAGCGCTTGCGGCGGGCGTGGAAGAGCTGCAGGAACGCGTCGACTCCGGCGAGCTGGGCTATAACGAGGCCGCCGGCGAGCTCTACGGGGCGGGGTCTCCCTGGGAGCAGGTAGCCTCATGGCAGGCGGCGACGCCCGAGGAGCTCGTCGCCGAGCAACGGCGCAACGAGACCGCGGCGCACCGCTGCGTCGGCTTCGTCGTCGAGACGCGGCCCGACGCCGTGGACGCCGCATCGCTTCGGGAGATGCGCGAGCTCGGCTGCACGAAGGTGCAGGTGGGCGTTCAATCCATCGACCAACACGTGCTCGATGCCAGCGAACGTGGAATCGAGGTGGCGCGCATCGCCGGGGCCCTCGACCTCATGCGGCTGTTCGGCTTCAAGCTGCATACGCACTTCATGATGAATCTCGTGGGCGCGACGCCCGAGGGCGACAAGGCGGATTACCGGCGCTTCGCCACCGAGACCGCCTTCCAGCCAGACGAGGTGAAGCTCTACCCCTGCTCGCTCACCGCTGGCACGGGTCTGGCCGGTTTGTTCCGCAGCGGCGCGTGGCGGCCCTACACCGAGGGAGAGCTCGTGGACGTGCTCGCCTCGGACATGGAGGCCACGCCCGCCTTCACCCGCGTATCGCGCATGATCCGCGACATCCCGGCGACCGACATCGTCGCCGGGAACAGGAAGACCAACCTCAGGCAGCTCGTCGACCTCGAGCTCGAGCGGCGCGGGGCGGACGTGGCCGAGATGCGCTGGCGCGAGATTCGCGGTGGCGAGGTGGACCTGGCGTCGCTTTCCCTCGACGTGGTTCCCTACGAGACCGTCTCGACATCCGAGCGCTTCCTGCAGTGGGTCGACCCGCACGGCAGGCTCGCGGGCTTCTGCCGTCTATCGCTCCCCCGTCCGGAGGCGGTGCGCGCGCTCGGGGAAGCGCTTCCCGTGGAGCCTGGCGAGGCGATGGTGCGCGAACTGCACGTCTATGGGCGCGTGGCCTCGATCGCCGGCGACAGCGACAACGAGCCGCAAGCGCAGCACGCCGGGCTCGGCAGGCGGCTGCTCGAGCATGCCGAGCAGCTAGCGCGGGAAGCCGGCTATCACCGCCTCAACGTCATCAGCGCCGTGGGCACCCGCGAGTACTACCGAGCCCTCGGCTTCGAGGACCGCGGCCTCTACCAGTCGAAGCCCCTCCAAAGTTGAAAGACTGACAATCACGTCAGACGTGGTTGTCACATTGTCGGTTCGATAAGGTTTCCGGGGCTCCGCTTGCGCTCGGATTGGCACCTCACGGTGTAACGCATTCAATATTCGCCACGCCCGTCCCTCCTTGCTATAGTCGAACTCGTGTGAAACCATATCTAAGGCATAGGGTATTCAAAAGGAGGACACATGGGACGTTTCACGAATCCGCGCGACATCTACTTCGGCCCGGGAGCACTCGAGAACCTGAAGAATCTCGAGGGCAAGAAGGCCATGATCGTCATCGGCGGAGGCTCCATCAAGCGCAACGGCTTCCTGCAGAAGGCCGAGGATTACCTGCATGAGGCGGGTTTCGAGACCAGGCTCATCGAGGGCGTGGAGGCCGACCCGTCCGTCACGACCGTCATGAACGGCGCTGCCGCGATGGCCGAGTTCGAGCCGGACTGGATCGTCGCCATGGGTGGCGGCTCCCCCATCGACGCTGCCAAGGCCATGTGGATCAAGTACGAGTACCCGGAGTGCACGTTCGAGGACATGTGCAAGATCTTCGGTATCCCGAAGCTGCGCCGCAAGGCCCACTTCTGCGCCGTCACCTCGACGTCCGGCACCGGCACCGAGGTCACCGCGTTCTCGATCATCACCGACTACGACAAGGGCATCAAGTACCCGATCGCCGACTTCGAGATCACGCCGGACGTCGCCATCGTCGACCCGGACCTCGTCGCCACGCTGCCGCAGAAGCTCATCGCGCACACGGGCATGGATGCCCTGACGCACTGCGTTGAGGCATGGGTCTCCATCGCCCGCAGCTGCTACACCGACGCCATGGCGATCGCCGGCGCCAAGATGATCAAGGATTCCATCGTCGCCTCCTATAACGGCGACCTCGACGCGCGCGCCGCGATGCACGATGCGCAGTGCATGGCCGGCATCGCGTTCTCGAGCGGCCTGCTCGGCATCGTGCACTCGCTGGCCCACAAGACCGGCGCGGCCTTCATCGACTACGGCGACGGCGCGCACATCATCCATGGCGCGGCCAACGCCATGTACCTGCCGAAGGTCATCGCCTACAACGCGTCCGACCCGGTGGCGCTGCAGCGCTACGGCATGCTCGCCGATGCGTTCGAGCTCGGCGGCTCCGACGACAAGGCGAAGACCCGCGCGCTCATCGAGTTCCTGCGCGGCCTGAACGACCAGCTCAACATTCCTCACGGTATCGCCACCTATGGCGCCGACTCGTATCCGACCGAGACCGGCTTCGTGCCCGTGGACGTCTTCGAGGCGCGCAAGGCCGAGATCGCGACGAACGCCATCGGCGACGCTTGCACCGGCGCCAACCCGCGCCAGCCCTCCCAGGAGGATATGGAGATGGTCCTCTCCGCGTGCTTCTACGACACGGAGATCGATTTCTAAAACCTGCGCGCAGCAGACAATCGCAATCGAGGGGAGCCGGCGGCCACAAGTCGCCGGCTCTTATTTTGCAAGCGGCCGAATGAGGACGCTCCTCATCCGGCCCGCGAGCGACCCCTCGCCTTCTTCCAATCGCCGAAGCCCTTCCCTTATCGGACGGAAACTATTAACATATGAGCATGTGTTCACATATTTGAGGAGTCAGCATGCGCAAGTCATACAAGCTCACCGGCGAGATCTGCGGCAACTGCGCCGCGAAGATCGAGGACAGGATCAACAAGCTCGACGGTGTGAACAGCGCCCGCGTCAACTTCATGACGCTCAAATTCACCCTCGATGCCGACGATGCGCGATTCGACGATCTCGTGCAGGAGTCCGTCAAGATCTTCGATGCCGTCGAGCCCGACTGCGAGGTCCACGTCTAGCGATCGCAGGCAGTTGGCGACTGTCGCTTTTCGTCCCACTTTTCATGTGGGATTGAGACTCATATTCCCCATCGGGCTATACTGTTAGCATCACGCAAACCGAAAAGGATGGTGCAGCATGGAACTCCGCGACCGCAACGGCCTCACCGAGGCCGAATTCCTCGCCCAATACGAGCCGAAGGATTATCCCCACCCCTCCCTCACCGCCGACATCGCGCTGGTAAGGGAGCCCCATGACGACCCGAACCAGACGCTCGCGGACTCGTTGAACTCCATCTCGCGCAAGCTCGAGATCCTGCTCATCAAGCGCGGTGGCCACCCGTACCTCGAGTGCTGGGCGCTTCCGGGAGGCTTCGTCGAGGAGGGCGAGACCGCCGAGACGGCCGCAGCGCGCGAGCTCGAGGAGGAAACTGGCGTCGCCGACCTGCCGCTCGAGCAGCTCGGTGTCTACAGCACGCCGGGGCGCGACCCGCGCGGATGGACCGTGACGAGCGCGTACATCTCGCTCGTGGACGAGGACGTCGATGTGATCGCTGGCGACGACGCCATCGAGGCGCGCTGGTTCAACGTGCGCGTCAAGCGCGTCGATGGAAACCTCGAACTCACCGCGAAGAACGACTCGGCCACCCTCCACAGCGCGTTCAAGCCGGTGCCGAGGCGATTCGGGCCGCCGCGGGCCAAGATGGTCTCGGCGGACGGGTTCGCCTTCGACCACGCGCAGATCGTCGCGGACGCCTACCTCACCGCGACCTGGCGCGGCTAGCCGCAACGCTCAAGAACCGAACGAAAAACCCCGCCCTCGACCGGCCAGAGGCCAGCTGGGGGGCGGGGTTTCGACTTTCCGTTATGGAAGCGCGATCTACGCGGGCAGCATCTCCAGCGCGTGGGCGACGATCTGAGCGGAGCGCTCGGCTGCCATCACCTCGAACTCGTCGTAGTTCATGGCGTCGCTGCCATCCGCCTTGTCCGAGATCGCGCGAACGATTGCGAAAGGCACCCCGTTGATGCGGCACGTCTGCGCGATGGCAGCGCCCTCCTGCTCGCAGCATAGACCTCCGAACAGATCGCGGATGCGCTGTTTCACCTCGTCCGTTCTCACGAACTGATCGCCCGTGAGCACGCGCCCCCGGAACACGTGGATATCCGGCACGACCGCGGCAACGCTGGCCGCAATGGCTTCCGTGAGGACGGGATCTGCCGGGAACGTCGGCTCCATGCGCGGGACCTGCCCCGGCGCATAGCCGAAGTTCGTGACATCGACATCATGATAGACGGCGTCGGTCGACACGACGATGTCGCCGATGTCGATCGATGCGTCGAGCGACCCTGCCGCACCCGTGTTGATGACATGCGTCACGTCGAGCAGGTCGATCATGGCCTGCGCGCACACGGCGGCGTTCACCTTGCCGATACCGCTCTTGGCAACGACCGCCTCATGCTTGCCGAGCAACCCGGAGCAGAACTGCATGCCCGCCGCCTCGCGCACGGATGCGTCCTCCAGACGCTCCTTCAAGAGCGCCACCTCATGGTCCATGGCACCGATGATGCCGATCTTCATGACAACCTCCTTATCGGTGGGACAGATCTGACCCGGTCAAAACTGTCCCAACCATCTTGCCACACTCAAGCACGAAAAGCCCGGGATCGTTCGCAGAGGCAGCGGCGCGGCCGCAGCAACAACCGCGAGGAACCCGGGATCGTTCGTAACGTCAACAAGAGCAGTGCGGTCGAAAAAACAAAACTAAGGAGCCTGGGATCGTTCGTAGAGACAGCGGGGACCGAGCGCCCGGAATAAGCGCCGGTGGCGCTTATTCAGCGAAGGTCGGGTCGGCTTTAGCCGACCCAGGGGAACCCAGCCGACAAACCACGGCGATATGCGGAACCGCACAGACGCGAAGACCCCGTAGTGCTCTCGCACACGGGGTCTTCGTTGAATGCCTAATCGGCGTGCTGGGATGCCTCGCAGCGGCAGCCCGTTCCGCCGTTTGGAAAACGGCGGAACTACTTGAGCTCGTCGATGCCATCCCAGAAGGGCTTGCCCGTGTAGTGCTGGGCCTCCTCCTCGCCGCGCTTGACGCGGAGGCAACCGGCCGCAAGGGCCTCCATCTCGTACTCGCCGGGCATGGCGGTGACGGGGGCGATCCACTCGACGTACTCGGTCAGCGTGGAGACAAGGCGCTTGCTGTGGGCCATGCCACCGGTCAGGACGATGCCGTCGACCTTGCCCTTGAGCACTGCGGCGCACTCGCCGATCTGCTTGGCGATCTGATAGATCATCGCGTTGTAGACCTTCTCGGCGTAGGTGTTGCCATCCTGGATCATGGCCTCGACCTCACGGCCATCGGAGGTGCCGAGGTGGCTGACGAGACCGCTGTTCTTGGTGAGCAGGGTCTTGAGCTCCTTCTCGGTGTACTCGCCGGAGAAGGCCATCTTCAGCAGCGTGATGGTGGGCAGCGAGCCGGCACGCGTCGGGGTCATCGGGCCCTCGCCCTTGATGATGTCGTTGCCATCGACCATGCGGCCCTGCTTGTGGGCAACAACGGAGATGCCGCCACCGATGTGGGCGATGATGAGGTTGGACTCGTTGTACTTCTTGCCATTCGCGTTGCAGTAGCGAATGCCGATCTCCTTGTGGTTGAGCGTATGCTCATGGCACTGGCGATACACGCCCTTGATGCCGGTGAAGCGGGCGATCTCCTCGAACTCGTCGGTGTCGGGGGCGTTGACGATGTAAGCCTCTCCACCGTACTCCTCGACGAACTTCGCGCAGATCTGCGAGGCGAGCTGTGCCGGATGCTGGCCGGGAACACCGATGGCGGCGTCGCGCAGCAGGATGTCGTCGACGACGTAGGTGCCGCCGGGAAGCGGGTGCAGGCCGCCGCCGCGACCGACGAAGATGTCGATGTCGGCCAGGTCAACGCCGGCCTCCTTGACTGCAGCCTCGACCTCTTCCTTGCGGAAGCCGAGCTGGTCCTGGACCGCCGGGAACTCCTCGAGCTTGGAGGCCTCGTGGGTCACGTTCTTGTTGAAGATGATCTCCTCGTTCTCGAAGAGGGCGATCTTCGTGGAGGTCGAGCCGGGGTTGACGGCAAGAATCTTGTAAGTGTCTGCCATGTGCTTTCCTTTCATCTAATGAGCCGGAGGAGCATCCCTCGACTCATCTTCAAACGGTGGGCCGGAGCACTTGGCCCCGGCCCTCCGAGCTTACCCGGTTTAGTAGCTCTGGCCGACGAAGGCGGTCAGGGCGATGGAGTAGTACTTGTCCGAGGCCTTGGCCGAACGCGAGGTCACGACCAGCGGGACGCGGGCACCGACCATGATGCCGGCGGTATCGGCACCGGAGAACTCGGTGAGGCACTTGACCAGCACGTTGCCGCAGACGATGTCCGGGACGAGCAGCAGGTCGGCATCGCCGGCGACGGGGCTCTCATAGCCCTTGGCAGCGGCAGCGCCATCGACCATCGCGAGGTCGAAGGAGATCGGGCCCTCGACGATGCAGCCGGTGATCTCGCCGTTGAGGTTCTGCTGCTTGAGAGCATCGCCATCCACGGCATCCGGCATCTTCGGGTTCAGCTTCTCGACGGCGGACAGGCAGGCGACCTTCGGCTCCTCGATGCCCATGGCATGCATGAGCTCGACGGCGTTGGTCAGGATGGCCTTCTTGCCGTCCAGGTCCGGGTAGGTGTTCATGCCCATGTCGGACACGGCGAACAGCTTGTGGTAGCCGGGCATCTCGTAGAAGCCCACGAGGGAGATGAGGCCGCCGCGCTTCATCTCGTCGTCCTTGACGACGGCGCGCATGAAGTCGCCGGTCTGCAGCTTGCCCTTCATCATGGCGTTGGCCTCGCCGGCCTTGACCAGATCGGTGGCGATCTTGAGAGCCGCGGGCTCGTCCTCGGCAGCGCGGATATCGAACTCGTCGGGGTTCGCGCCCTCGGCGGTGATGATCTCGCGGATCTTGGCCTCGTCGCCGATGAGAACCGGCTGGATCAGGCCGTCATGCTTGGCCTTGACGATAGCGTCGAGCGTGTGCTCGTCCTGAGCCTGGACGACGGCGATGACCGTCTTCTTCTCCATCTTCTTGACGGCCTCGACGATATCCTGGAATTTCTCGATTGCCATATTCTTACTCCTCTATCACATGAATCTTCTCACGCTTCGAGCCGAGGACTCCCCCGGCTCGAAAAGAGGGCCATCGAGAACGACGAAGCTCTCGATGGCCCTTGTCTAACAAGCTTTCAATCCGCTATTCAAGCAGATTAGCCCATGTAGTTCAGGCCGCCAGCGAAGCAGCAGCGACGACGACGCAGGAAGGACTGCGGGCCGGTGACACCCTCGCCGGTCGGGGTGGCGATGGTCGGGGAGTTGGTGCCCGAGCCGCCCAGACCGAAGGCGCTCATCGTGCCGCCGTTCTGCACGAAGACGGTGGTGTTGATGGCCCTGCCGAACTTGGTGGCGCGATCCGTGTAAGCGGTCCAGATGGAAGCGGAGTGCCAGTTGCCATGCTCCGTCGGGACAGCCCACTCGAAGGCCTGGTCGAAGTCCTTGCAGCGGACGACCGGGATGACCGGCTGCATCTGCTCGGTCTGGACCAGCGGCTCGTCGTAGGCAGCCTCGAAGAGGATGAGGCGCGGGTCGCCCTCGCACTCGACGCCAGCGGCAGCGGCGATCGTGTTGGCCATGTGGCCGACGTGCTTCTTGTTGGCAGCGTAGCCACCGTTGTCCAGCTTGATGAGGCAGGTGTCGGTGAGCTTGTCGGCCTCCTCGCGCGTGGCGATCTTGTTGCCCAGCTTCTCCATCTCGGCCATGAACTCATCGAAGACGGCGTCGACGACGAAGAGCTCCTTCTCAGCGATGCAGAGGAGGTTGTTGTCGAAGGACGAGGAAGCGGTGATGCCAGCAGCAGCGGCAGCAACGTCAGCGGTCTCGTCGATGATCGACGGCGGGTTGCCAGGACCGGCAGCGACGACCTTCTTGCCGGAGCTGAGCAGCGTCTTGACCATGGCCGGGCCACCGGTGCCGACGAGCAGCTTGATGGTCGGGGAGGTCATGATCTCGTCGAGGGTCTCCATGGTCGGGACCTTCGGGGCAACGAGGATGTTGTTCGGGCCGCCGGCCTCGACAACAGCCTGGTTGAACAGCTGGATGGCATAGCTGGTGGTCTTGACCGCGTTGGGATGCGCGTTGAAGATGACCGTGTTGCCGCCGGCCATGCAGCAGATGCCGTTGCCGAACGGGGTAGCGATCGGGTTGGTGACGGGGGTGATAGCACCGATGACGCCGTAAGGCACATAGTACTCGACCGTCAGGCCCTTCTCAGAAGCATAGATGCCCGTGGGGATGGCCTCGGTGCCAGGGGACAGCATGAGGGCGCCGAAGTTCTTGCCCATCTTGTCCTCGACGCGGCCGTAGCCGGTCTCCTCGAACTCCATCTTGCAGAGATCCTCAAGAATGGGGAGAGCCTTGTCGCGAACAGCCTGGATGTACTTCTCGCGATCCTCGAGGGAGGTGTCCCTCAGGACCTTCTGTGCCTCAGCTGCGGCCTCGATGGCCTCGGTGACGGACTCGAAAATACCGAAATCTCCTGCCATGATGTTCCTTTCTTGCCGATTCCCTTTCTTTTGGACGCATCGGGTGCGTCCCGTTCAAACGTCTATACTTTAGCTCATTCGAGCGAGATTTCGACGGAAGTTCTTCCAAATGAACGAAAAAACACTTTTTTGTTCACGATGAAACTCGAATGGGCCTTTTTTGCGTTCTTTTCAGGCCGCTTCCGGAGTCTTACGAAAGTAGTGGCCGGTATAATGCTCTTTTGATGCAACGCTGCCAAGTGGAACTGTAGTGCGAGAAAAGGAGACATCATGGCCGAGAACCCGATCGCAACCTGTGCGCAGGGCAAACTCGAGGGAGTTTGGAGAAGAGATGCCATGGTGTTCCGCGGCGTCCCGTATGCTTCGCTGGAGCGCAGGCTCGCGCTGGCGGGCCCCGCGCCATCGTGGGAGGGAACGCTCGACGCGACCGGCGTCGGCCCCGCCTTCCCGCAGTTCCCCGGCCCCTACAAGGCCCGCCTCGACGGGCAGAAGGTCGTCTTGGAGCAGCGCGAGGACGCGTTCACCCTCAGCATCTGCACGCCCGACACGCAGGGAAAGCGGCCCGTGGTCCTGTGGATCCACGGCGGCGGCTACACGACCGGCAGCGCGTCGGCGCCCGAATACGAGGGCGCGCTGCTCGCGTCCCGCGGCGACATCGTCTTCGTGGGCGCCAACTACCGTCTGGGCGCGCTGGGCAACCTGCACCTCCCCGGCGTCGCACGCGACAACCTCCCGCTGCACGACCTCATCGCCGCACTCTCGTGGGTGCGCGACAACATCGCGGACTTCGGCGGCGACCCGGAGCAGATCACGATCGCGGCGCAATCGGCAGGAGCCTGGTTCGCGCTCGCGCTGGCGGGGCTGCCCGAGCTGCGCGGGTGCTTCAAGAAACTCGCGCTCCTCTCGGCGCCGGGCGATGGCCCCATCGAGCTGGATATGGCCGACGAGCTGGCCGCGTCGCTCATCGCGGAGCTCGGGCTCGACGACCCGGCGGAGGTGCTCGACGTGCCATGCGAGCGCGTCATCGAGGCGCAGTGGGCGGTCGCACGCAAATCGGAGCGCGTCGGCATCTCGTTCATGCCCTGCGTCGAGGAGGGACTCCTCCCCCGCGACCTCATCGGCCGCGCCATCGAGGTGTCGGGTGCCGATGTGCCGCTCTTCGATGGCATCACGTCGGACGAGTGCTCGTTCTTCATCTCCCGCATGCGGGATATGATCCTCGGCATGGACGAGGCGGGACTGACCGCCATGGCCGACGGCTTCACGAATGGCGCCGGCCGCGAGGCGCTCGAGCGCTTCTCGTTCATCAACGACCCGTACGAGCGCATGGTGCGCATCTTCTCGAACCGCCTGTTCCACGAGCCCGGCGCTCGCCTCGCCGCGGGATTCGACACGTCGTTCGCCTACCGCATGGATTACAAGTCAAAGGCGCCGCATCTGGGGAGCAGCCACTGCATCGACCTGCCGTTTTTGTTCGGCGACTTCGAGCAGTGGGCCTACGATCCGGCGATGCGCGGCGAGAGCGAGGAGAACGTGGCGGACCTCATGAGGAGCTTCAGCTCGGCGTTCATCAGCTTCGTCCGCACGGGAGACCCCCGCTGCGCGGAGATGCCGGAGTGGCCGGCCTACGAGAGCGAGGACGACCGCGTGGTGCTCGCCTGACGGATTGCGCCTAGCGCGATTTGGCGACGCCTTTCGGAAAACTCATTCGGATGACAGAAATCGACCCCCTTTTCGAAGGGGGTCGATTACTTACGTGCCTTGTCGCGGACGCACGCGCCCGCAGAAGCGCACCCTCCCCTATCTCGCGAGCTTCTCGTGGAAGAAGTCGGCGAAGCGGTTGAGGCGCATCTCGAGCTTGTAATCCTCAAGCGCGCTGCGGACGTCGTAGCGGGGCTCGTACCCGAGCTCCTCGCGCGCCCTCGAGATATCGAGCACGAAGTCGAGGTCCTCGCGGCAATCGGGGCGCAGGGCGACCTCCGAGAGATGTCCGAGCGGCGAGAACTCCCGCGCGATATGGCCCGCCAGGTCGCCGAACGTGACGGCGGTGCCGGATCCGACGTTGAACGTCCCGCCCACGTGGCGCTCGGCGAGCAGGGCCAGCTCCACCATCTGGCAGAAATCCTTCACGTAGAGGACGTCGAGCTTGCTGTCGGGATCGCCCCAGAGGTCGAGCGCCGCACCGGCCTTCGCACGCCGGATGAGATAGCTGTACGAGCGGATGGACGGCTTGCCGCCATCGTAGAGGTGCTTGGAGTCGGGCATGTAGCACAGCACCGTGGGGGTGCGGAGGATGAACGACAGGATCCCGTACTCGGCCTCGTATGCGCGGAAGACCTGCGCGGCGGCGATCTTCGTCGTGGCGTACACGGCGTGGTCGCCCTTCAGCGGCGGGCGCA
The DNA here is from genome assembly GCA_050946275.1 of Coriobacteriales bacterium. GTDB lineage: Bacteria > Actinomycetota > Coriobacteriia > Coriobacteriales > CADBOM01 > JBMNUM01. The sequence continues at coordinate 9,398 of JBMNUM010000015.1, read as the reverse complement.
CGGGGGCATCGTCGGGCAGGGGCTCGCGCGAACCGCGGTATCCGTCGAGGTCGCAGGCGTCCTGCGCGTAGATGATGCGGTCGCAATCGGTCATGCGCGCGTATTCCGCGATGTTGAGCGCGCCCATCATGTTCTGCGTGATGTACTCACGCGGGTCGTACCCGGCCATGTGCATCGGCGAGGAGCCGGCGAGGTCGATGACGGCGTAGACGTTCTCCCAGGGAAGCTCGTAGAAGCTATCCCAATCGGTGATGTCCATTGCCTTGTAGCGCATCAGCGGGAAGTACCGGTCGAAGAAGCGCATCTCCTTGCGCCGGCCAACGAGGATGACCTCCCACTCCGTGCGGTTGAGCACGGCGCAGAGGCGGTCGACGACGTACAGGCCGAGCGTGCCGGTGGCCCCGAATAGGATGATTCTGTTTCTCATGGTGTTACTCGCATCTCGTGTTGCGTTTGTCTGCTGTGTTTCGGCGCCCGCGAGGGGCGCGGAAACATCATACAACGCCAAGCCCCGGCCAATGGGGAGAAATTCGAGATTTCGGGGATGAGTTTCGGCTGCGAAAGAGCCGGGCCGCCCAGACCGAGAATCAAGCTCGCAAATTACCACACCTCGCAAAATGCATGCAGGAATCGCGCATTCGATTTGCGAGGTGTGGTAATTCTTCCAGGCGTGTGGAGCAACTCTCGGCCGCGGCGACGCCTACTCGCTGCGGAGGGCCTCGACCGGGTCGCGGCGGGAAGCGGCCTGCGACGGAATGAGGCCGGCGATGAACGTCAGGATGATGCTGATGAGTATGAGGCCTATCGCCTGCGTGGGCGGCAGGGCCATGATGTTGGGCACGTCATGCGTCCGCTCGACGATGATGTTGACCGGCACGGACGCGATCAGCACCACGACGATGGCGAGCACGCCGGCGAACAGGCCCTCGATGAACGTCTCGGCGTTGAAGATGTTGGCGATGTTGCGCTTGCTCGCGCCCATCGCGCGCAGGATGCCGATCTCCTTCTTGCGCTCGAGCACCGAGATGTAGGTGATGATGCCGATCATGATCGAGCTCACGACGAGCGAGATGCTCACGAACGCGATGAGCACGAGGCTGATGGTGTTCACGATGTCGGTCACCGAGCTCATGAGCGTGCCGGCGATGTCGTTGTACTGGATCGTGGCCTCCTCCATCTTGGCCTCGCGCTTGGCGTCGTTGTAGCCATCGATGATGTCGATGACCGACTGCTTGGCCTCGAAGTCCTTCGCGTAGATGCTGATGGAGTGCGGGTTCTCGAGCTCCGCATAGCCGAGCTTGGCCATGTTGCCGTCGTAGCTGAGGTCATCGGCGTTGAGGTAGCTCGTGAGCAGGGAGTTGAGGTCCTCCTCGCTCATGTTCATCTGGAACGCGCTCGCGAAGGCGTTCGGGTCGAAGCTGAACCCGCTGGCCAGGGTCTCCTGCAGCTTGCCCATCTGACTCTGCAGCTGGTTGCCGATGGCCTCGGAGAGCTGCGAGCCCATGGCCTGCGTCGCCGCGACGAGCTGGGCTTGCAGCGCCGTCGCCATGTTGTTGGCCATCGCCTGCGCGGCATTCGACATCATCGCCTGCATGGCGCTCGACAGGTACGGCGCGAACTGGTTTTGCATGTAGTTGTCCATCGCCGCGTTGAGGCGCTTCTCGAACTCCTTGCCCGCCTGCTCCGTCACCGGCGCGATGATCGCCTGCTGCTCGGGCGTGAGCTGGGAGGTGTCGTCGATCAGGCCGGACGAGCTGACATCGAACTGCGGCGCACCGGCGAGCATCTTGGCCATGGCGTCGGCGCCGAAGGCCTGGGACATCGTGTCGGAGTCCATCGCCTGGAGCAGCTTCTCGGAGTCGATGCTCAGGCCCGACGAGTCGAGGTTGAGCGTGCCCGGATCGAGCGACATGCCGGAGAGGCCGGACATGTCGAACTTGAACGCGTTGGCCAGGGCGCCCTCGTCGATCGTGAAGAGCGAGTCCATGTCGAACGCCGACTCCTCGTCGAGCAGCTCGTCGAACGTTTTGCCCGAGAACACGTCGACCTCCGGCGCATCCTTCTGGTCCTTGACGATATCGGACTCGCCAGCGCGCTTCATCAGCTCGTGCGTGAGACCGGACGTGTAGGCGATGCCCTCCGAGAGCATCCCGTTGCCCGACTTCGGCTTGATGAGGCCGACGACCTTGAGCTTGATGCCGTCGTCGATGGCCTTGCGCATCTTCGCCTTGTCGCTCGAGATGTCCGACCAGATCTTCTGACCGGAGTTGTACTGGTTGAGGTCGGTGGCCGGCACGACGGAGAACTCGAGCTTGAGCGCGTCCTCGTACGTGAGCGTGTTCTCGGTCTTGGGAACCTCGACGTCCTTGCCGGCGAGCAGGTCCTCGGTCATCTTGTCCATGACCGTCGTGTCGTAGACGCCGAGGGAGTACAGCGTGTAGTCGCTCACATCGCCGGCGCTGTTGAGCACGAGCAGGCACTCGTCATACGCATCGGGCCACTCGCCCGCGACGAGCTCCATCTGGTCCTCGATGATCGAGCGGTCGTCGAGCATCTCGGTGAAGGCGGAGAAGCCGCCGCCGAGCGTGAACGACGAGCCGATGACGCCGTTGGTGAACAGCGCGCCCATCTTCGAGGGGTTGAGCTGGATGATCTTATCCGACGTGTCGGTCTTGTAGATGTGCGGCTCCACGTCGTAGGCGTACTGGATCGTGCTGACGTAGGGCTTGATGCCCGACTCGTCGCTCTCGAGGAACTTGCGGAACGCGACGAGGTCGTTGTTCTTCACCTTCGCGAACATGTCGCCCATGATGGACGTCTCGGGGATGGGCTTGGTGAGGTCGAGCGCCTGCTCCTCGGAATCGTCGCTCGCGCCGTAGGACATCGTGGCCGTGAGCAGGTTCGTCATGTCGAAGCTCGATTGCGTGACGGTGAGCGGGTAGCTCGTGAGCGCGCTCTCCTCCGTGTCGGCGATGTAGTTGTTGACGCCGTTGGAGAGCGCGAGGATCGCGGCGATGCCGATGATGCCGATCGAGCCGGCCAGCGCCGTCATGATCGTGCGGCCCTTCTTCGTCATCAGGTTGTTGAAGGAGAGCGCCAGCGCCGTGAGGAACGACATGGACGCCTTCTTGGCGGGAGCGGCCTTCACGTCAGCGGGCGCCTCGGTCGCCACCGTATCCGTCGGCTCGTCCGAGATCGGCTCGGATGCGCCCTCCGCCGTCTCGTCCGCGACGAGCGGAGCGACGGCGATGGCCGGGGCCGCGGCGGCGATCTCGTCGGCCGCGACCGGCATGGTGTCGCCGATGACCTTGCCGTCCGAGAGGCGCACGATGCGCGTCGCGTACTGCTCGGCCAGCTCGGGATTGTGCGTGACCATGATGACGAGACGGTCCTTGGCGATCTCCTGCAGGAGATCCATGACCTGCAGGCCCGTCTCGGTGTCGAGCGCGCCCGTCGGCTCGTCGGCGAGGACGATTTCGGGATCGTTCACGAGCGCACGGGCAATCGCCACGCGCTGCATCTGGCCGCCGGAGAGCTGGTTGGGGCGCTTGTGCATGTGCTCCTCGAGGCCGACGGTGACGAGAGCCTCCTTGGCACGGCGATGGCGCTCGTCGCGTGAGATGCCCGCCAGCGTCAGCGCCAGCTCGACGTTCGAGAGCACCGACTGGTGCGGAATGAGGTTGTAGCTCTGGAAGATGAAGCCGATGCGATGGTTGCGGTACGTGTCCCAATCGCGGCTCTTGTACTCCTTGGTGGAGATGCCGTTGATGATGAGGTCGCCCTCGTCGGCGTGGTCGAGGCCGCCGAGGATGTTGAGCAACGTCGTCTTGCCCGAGCCGCTCTGGCCGAGCACCGCGACGAACTCGTTGTCGCGGAAGACGATCGACACGCCGTCGAGCGCCTTCTGCTCGAAGGAGCCGGTCTTGTACGACTTGCGTATGCCCTGAACCTCGATCAAGTGGTCCCCATCTGACGGAAATCCCAGCGGAGAACAAGGATACTACCGGGCGAACCAGCGCAAACGCACACGCTGACGGACGGCGCGTGAAAGCCGGGAGTCGCATTGGAACGCTCCCCCGGGGAGCGTTCCAGAAAAACGGCGGAACCCTACAGCCAGCTGAAGTTCTCCTTGCCCGCGCCGAGCTCGAAGTGGTACTTCACGAGACCGGTGTCGACGCCGGAGAAGAAGCCCTCGTCGTATTTGAGTATGACCTCGGTGCCGATGCCGCGGATGAAGAACGCCTGCTCGTTGCGGGCGGTGGGCGCGAGGAGCGCCGCCTCGATGCCGTCGGTGAACCATTGGGGCGTCACGCCGTCGTACGACTCGTAGGTGCACACGTCCTCGGGTCTCTTGGACTCGTGGGGCACGCCCTGCGTCGCGCCGTAGCCGACGGCGATCACGCCGACGACCTCCTTGAGGTTGACGAGCTTCTCCGTCTTGTTGCGGTTGAACGTCCCGCTCACCCACCAGGTGTTGAGACCGAGCGTCTGGCAGTAGAGCATGAGCTCCGCGCCGCAATAGCCGAGGCGCTCGCCGAGGTCCTCGGCGTTGTCACCTGCCATGATGAAGTAGTTCTGCACGTTCTTGGCGAGCAGCATCTTGATGAACCTGCCGAAGGCGCGGCTGTCGTTGACCATCAGCTTGATCGCGAGCTTGTACTGCTTGTTGTAGGCGCGCACGCGCTCCTCGAGCTTCGCGACGATGTCGCGGGGCAGCGGGTTGTCCGTGTACGCGCGCACCATGTGGCGCTCGCGCATCGCCTGCCGCAGGGCCGCGATCTCCTCGGGTGTCATGCCATCTCCTTCTCGCAGGGGACGTTACGCAGCTGACGCCTTGCGCCCCACTCCCCCGGCCTAGTACCTGTTGTCGTAGATACGCTGCGTCTTCTTCGTCGAGCGCGGCAGGTCGCCGAGGCTGACGGCCTTCGCGACCGGCGTCAAGCCGAGCTTGGCCTTGAACAGAAGCTGCATCTGCTGCTCGATCGGCTCGCGCTCGCCCTCCGCGACGTTCGTCTCGAAGAACACGGTCATGATGTCCTTGCCCATGAGATGATCGATCATCACCTGGTACTCGCTCGACGCGCCGTCGGTGATCTTGATGACCTCCTCGATCTGCGCCGGGAAGATGTTGACGCCCTTGACCTTCACCATGTCGTCCGTGCGGCCCATGATGATGTCGATGCGCGGGTGCTCGCTGCCGCACTCGCACTTGCCGGGCACGATGCGCGACAGGTCATGCGTGCGGAAGCGGATGAGCGGTGCGCCCTCCTTCTGCAGCGTGGTGATGACGATCTCGCCCACCTCGCCGTCGGGCACGGGCTCGCCGGTCTTGGGGTCGACGATCTCGAGGTAGATGTAGTCGCTCCAGATGTGCATGGCGCTGTCGGCGCGGCAGTTGATGCCGATGCCGGGGCCGTAGACCTCGGTGAGGCCGTAGATGTCGTAGAGCTCGACGCCCAGCTCGGCGGCGATGCGGGCGCGCATCTTCTCGCCCCAGCGCTCGGAGCCGATGACGCCCTTGCGCAGCTTGATCTTGTCGCCGATGCCGCGCTTGGCGATCTCCTCGGCGAGCAGCAGCGCGTAGCTCGAGGTGGCGCACAGCACGGTGGACTCGAGGTCCTGCATCATCTGCAGCTGCTTGTCGGTGTTGCCCGGGCCCATCGGGATGGCCATGGCGCCGAGGCGCTCGCAGCCGGCCTGGAAGCCGATGCCCGCCGTCCACAGGCCGTAGCCCGGCGTGATGTGGATGCGGTCCTTCTCGGTGATGCCGGCGTAGCGGTAGCAGCGCTCGAACTGGATGGCCCAGTCCTCGACGTCCTTCTTGGTGTAGGGGATGATGACGGGCGTGCCGGTCGTGCCGCTCGAGCTGTGGATGCGGACGATCTGCTCCTCGGGCACGGCGGCGATTCCCAGCGGGTAGGCCTCGCGCAGATCAGCCTTCTCGGAGAAGGGCAGCTTCTCGAAATCAGCCTGCGTGCGCACGTCGGCGACGTCGATTCCCTCGAACTTCTTGGCGTAGAACGGCGAGCGCTCCTTGATGGTCTGCAGCTGCTTGACGATGGCCTCGAGCTGGCTCGGCATCATTTCCATGGGTGTCTCCTCGGGTCGGGTGACTCATATCTTAACGGATTGGAACGCTCCCCCGGGGAGCGTTCCACAAGTTGCATGCGCATGGCGATCGGGGCGCTCCTCCGGGGAGCGTTCCGATCAGGCAAGGGCGTCGAGGGCGATGTCGATGGCGGCCAGGTTCATGTCGACGAAGCGCGGCTTGACGCAGACCGCGATGGCGGCGCGCATGTCGTCGACGGAGACCGCACCGGCGAGGCCATCCCCACGGCGCTCCCCCTCGGCGATCGCCGTGGCGAGCAGCACGGTGTTGAGCGCCTTGCGGCTCCCAGCGCGCTCGCAGAGGGCCGCGTCGTCAACGGCGACCATGCCCCCCACGCGCCCGCCGAGCTCGGCGAGCAGCGCCTCGGGATCGTAGGACTGCGCGGCCAGCGACGAGGTCACCGGCTGGATGCCGATGCGCGCCGTGACGAGCAACCCGCCCCGGGATAGATATGGGAGCGAGCGCGCGGCCTCGGCGGGCTCGAAGGCCACGATGAGGTCGGCCGACCCGTGAGCGAGCAGCGGCGAGAAGACCTCCTCGCCCCTATCGCCCATGCGCACGTGCGACGTCACGCTGCCGCCGCGCTGCGCCATGCCGATCGTCTCGGCCGTGCGCACGTGCCAGCCCTTGGCCTGCGCGGCCTGGGCGAGCACCTTGGCGGCGAGCACCGTGCCCTGTCCGCCGACACCGGTGAGCAGGATGTTCTTCATCGCGCACCTCCCTCGTCGGTCGAGGCTGGGCCGATCGAGCCGAACGGGCACACGCCCGTGCACAGGCCACAGCCCGTGCACAGCGACGCATCGATTCTGATGGAGCCATCGCCCGGGTCGTTGAAGATCGCGGGACAGCCGATCTCGCGGATGCACTTCTTGCAGCGCGTGCACGTCTCCTGGTCGACGACGAGCGCGGGCGCGGGCTTGACGAGCTGGATGCACGGCCCCTTGAAGATGAGCGCCGAGGGGCCCTCGAAATCGATCGTCTCGCGCGCGGCGGCCGTGGCCTCCTCGAGGTCGAACGGGTTCGCCTCGACGATGCACTCGTAGCCGAGCGCCTCGAGCACGCGCGGGATGGAGATGGGCTCGGCCTTCGGGCCCATGAGCGTCTGGCCCGTGCCGGGATGCGGCTGCGAGCCCGTCATGGCAGTCGTGGAGTTGTCGAGCACGACGATCGTGATGTCGTGCTGGTTGTAGACGGCGTTGGCGGCGCCGGCCAGCCCGCTCGCGAAGAACGTGGAGTCGCCTACGAACGCGAGGTGCTTGGCCCCGGGCTGCGTCACCGCGAAGCCCTGCGCCATCGTGATGCCCGCGCCCATGCACAGGCATGTGTCGGTCGTGTGCAGCGGCGCGGCGTTGCCGAGCGTGTAGCAGCCGATGTCGCCCGAGTACTCGACCGGGCGCTTGCCGATGGCCCGCTTGCAGGCGTAGAAGCTGCCGCGGTGCGGGCACCCGGCGCAGAGGACCGGCGGGCGCACGGGCAGCGGCGTGTCGAGCACGGGCCCGGGAGGTGCGACGTCGTAATCCACGTTGAAGAGGAACGACCTGAGCTGCATGGCGATGACGTCCGTGGAGTTCTCGCCGCGGGTGAGCGTGGAACCGTCGAGCTTGCCGTGGACCTCGTAGGAGAGATGCTCCGCTCCGGCGAGCTTGAGCAGCTCGTCCTCCAGCACGTGGTCGAGCTCCTCGAAGACGATGATGTCGTCGAGCCCATCGGCGAACTCGCGGACGGCGTCGGCCGGGAACGGGTACGGCGTGCCGATCTGCATGAAGCGATACGCGGGAACCGGAAGCCCCGGGAAGCCCGGCTGCTCCTCGATCGAGCGCAGCGCCTCGCGCGCGTAGGCGGCCGAGATGCCGCCGGCGACGATGCCGATCCGGGGTTGCTCGCCATCAACGCCGCCGCCCTCGAACACGGGGTTGAAATCGCCGTACTCACCGCGCGAGAACTCCTCGGCGATCGCGGCGAGACGGTCGTTGATCTCCTTATGGCCGGCGTAGGCGCGCGGCGGGAAGATGACCCATTTCGGGTCCTTGACGAAGCCCTCCTCGGGAACGGGGCGGCCCTTAGTCTCGTCGGCGACGTCCATGAACGCCGAGGCGTGGCAGACACGCGTCGTCGGGCGGAAGATCACGGGCGTGCCGTGGCGCTCCGACACCTCGTAGGCGGCCTTCATCATCGCGAAGCCCTGCTCGGGCGACGCGGGGTCGAACACGGGAATCTTGGCGAAGCCGACAAAGCGGCGCGTGTCCTGCTCCGTCTGGCTCGAGATGGGACCGGGGTCGTCGGCGACGAGGATGACGGTGCCGCCCTTGACGCCCACGTAGTTCAAACTCATGAGCGGGTCGGATGCGACGTTGAGGCCCACCTGCTTGCAGGTGAACAGCGTGCGCGCGCCCGTGTAGGCAGCGCCGGCGATCAGCCCGAGCGCCACGGCCTCGTTACTGGACCACTCGACGTGCACGCCCTCCGCGCTCCCGGCGGCATGCAGTTTGGCGACGGTCTCGATGACCTCGCTCGACGGCGTGCCCGGATAGCCCGCGACGACGCGCACCCCGGCCTCGAGCGCCGCATGCGCGAAGGCCTCGTTCCCCATGATCAGCTTCTTGGACATTCCCCAGCTCCCCTTACTTGAGTTTCCAAGGAATGATTATAGGGCTTCAGGGAGAGCGCGAAACGAGCACCGTGTCAAGCGGACAGGTCATTTGACACGCATGTGGCGCGGGTTGTGCGCGGTTACTCGGCGAGCGCGATGACCGAGACCTCGAGGCGCGCGCCCTTTGGAAGGGCGGCCGCCTGGACGCACTCGCGTGCGGGATTGGAGACGAAGTGGTTCGCGTATTCCTCGTTGAAGGCACCGAAGTCCGCAAGGTCGGCGAGGAAGCACGAGGTCTTGACGACCTTGTCGAGGCCGGAGCCCGCCTCCTCGAGGATGGCCGCGATGTTGACGGCGACAAGTCGCGTCTGCTCGGCGACGCTCCCCTGCGAGAGCTCGCCTGTCTGCGGGTTGATGGGAAGCTGGCCGGAGACGAACACGAATCCGTTGGCGACGATTGCCTGCGAATAGGGTCCGACCGCGGCGGGCGCGTTATCGGTTGCGATGATCTGCATGGCGAGCTCCTTCATAACGGGTGATTTATTTCCTACCAAACAGCTTACATTAATTGCTGACCGAGTCGCGAACACGGGCGCCCTCCTATCGGTTATCGTGTAGGGACGAAGATTGAAGGGGGCTCGCATGACCAGGAAACTCGTGGCATATTTCAGCGCTAGCGGAAGGACGAAGGGCGTGGCG